>JAHEFR010000057.1 GCA_024640085.1 Gammaproteobacteria bacterium | reverse complement strand
CGCCCCAGCGGCTGGTCCACTACCGGGATAACTGGTATCTGGACGCGTGGTGTCACCTGCGAAACGCCCTGCGTGTGTTCTCGGTGGACGCCGTGGCGGAGGCTGTCGTGCTGGAGGAAGATGCCCGGACAGTCAGCGACGCCATCCTCGATCGGGAGCTGGCGGCCGGCTATGGCATTTTCGCAGGCAACAGGACAAAGACCGCGGTGCTGAAATTCGGACCCACCCGATCCCGGTGGGTGTCGAGGGAGACCTGGCACCCGCAACAGCGGGGCAGGCTCGAGGCGGACGGTTGCTGGATCCTGGAGGTGCCGTTCAGCGATCCCCGGGAACTCACCATGGACATCCTGAAGTACGGAGCGGACGTGGAGGTCTTACGGCCCGCGGCCCTTCGGCGACAGGTAGCTGACCAGATACGGGATGCGGCGGGGATCTACCGTTCATGAAATGGGGGTCGGTGTGGGCATTGGGGGTCTGCGCGCCATTCCTGCGAGGAATAAGTGGCCCTCCATGCTCGCCTTTACCGGTCAGATGACAACGATTTGAAAGAACATGAATCACTCTCTGACCCCGATTATCGGAGGGAGGGACCGTGATGCAGACAACGACTATCGAAAGCCGGGACAAGGCCTCATCGCGCGCCATGACGCTGGCGATCCTGCCGGCGGTCCTGATTGCCGGGGCCGCATTCGCTCGCGACGAGGACGCCGCAATGGGGCGCGCCCATGACGACCAGCCCTCGCCGGCGGTGGATTCGGTCTGGCAGATGGAGGATGACTACTGGAGCTACGTTCAGGCCGGCGACGTCGATCGCTACCTGTCCCTCTGGCACGAGGACTTCATCGGCTGGCCCTGCGCCTTCGAGGCGCTGCACCCGGTCGGCAAGGATCAGATCAGCTCGTGGGTAGAACGCATCCGCGACCAGAAACTGAAACTGACGTACCGGATCGAGCCTGAAGCCGCCCAGGATTTCGGCCATGTGGTCGCTGTCCACTACAGCACGCCGATGACCTACGAATACCCGGATGGCCGGGTGACCGGCCAGGATCAGCTTTACAAGTTCACCCATACCTGGCTGTGGGATGGCACGGAATGGCAGATCATCAGCGGCATGTGCGCACCACTGGAGTAAGCCCAAGATGAATACTGCGGACTCCATGATATTTCTGCCGGTTGTAGTACAGATCCTGCTTACCCTGGCTGTATTCGTCGCCCTGAAAAGTGCGAAGGGCAGGGCCCTGGCGACGGGTGAGGTCGACCAGGAGCGGCGGGCGATTTACGAGGACGCGTGGCCGGAGAGCGTCATCAGGATCAATAACAACATCCGCAACCAGTTCCAGCTGCCGGTCCTGTTCTACGTCCTCGTCATGGTTCTCTGGAACCTTGGCGCCGCGGGTGTGTTCGCCCAGCTGGTGGCTTGGCTGTTCGTCCTCAGCCGGATCGTCCATGCGTACATCCACCTCGGCAGCAATTACGTTCCCTACCGGGCCAGGGCGTTCATATTCGGCGCCGTGATGGTGATGGTCATGGCCGTCCAGGGGCTGTGGGCCGTCCTGAGATAGCGGTCAGAGAGCATCCTCCCCTCGTATGGGAAGGATGGCCCCCTGACCTGATCCCACAGATCGGCTACTCGATGCTGTTGGATTCCAGCCGTTTCTCGTAGATGTCCTGGAGCTTGTAGAGGTCCTGCTGCAGTTCGAAGAACCCATGCCAGTGGGCATAATCCGGCGCACCCATCAGAGCGCCCTGGCGAGCCCGGCGGCCCTCGTGATGCCACAGATGGTAGAAGGTGATCTGGAACTCGTCATTCCACGGATTTTCCTTCAAGAGCCCCTTGGCCTGTAACTCATCGAGCATCTTCTTGGCCGGGTCGTAATAGCCTTCGTTGTAGAGGCGCACGGCCTTGTCGGCCTGGTCGAAGAAGTTATCGGTGTGTATCTCGCTGTGGCAGGACGCGCAGGCCTGCTTCATCTTCTTGCGTCCTTCGGGTCCATTGCCCAGCAGCGGACTCATCGGATCGTTGGAGTTGCGGACCTCGGATCGCTTCGCCCAGCCGTTCCAGTAGAGCCGCTCGGAGACGTTGTGAGTGGTCCGGAGTTCGCCGATACCGCTCATGTGGCAGGTGGCGCAGGTCGGCCCCCGGTAGTCGCCTGGCTCCCAGGCGCCGGGCGCGGTGTCCCACTCCCAGGAGTCGCCTTCGGCGTTGTAGACGTGACCGTGTTTGCTGTTCTCGAAGATCTCGATATCCGGGTGATCGGGGCCGAGGTGGCAGGACGCGCAGGCCCAGGGTTTGCGGGCCTCGGCGATGCTGAACTTGTGGCGCGTGTGGCAGGCGGAACAGTTGCCGGTGCTGCCATCGGGATAGATGTTGCCCATGCCGCCATTGGGCCAGGTGCGCTGTGTCGGCCGCCCGTCGTCATCCAGCTTGATCTCGGTGCCATGGCACTGCATGCAGCCGGTCTCGTCGGGCGCCGTCTTCAGGTCAGGCAGGTCCCTTCCCTCGTGGGTCAGCACAAGGGCGTGGAGGCTGTCCTTGGGGATGATCTGATGAAAGGAGCGGAAGTGCCCGCTGCTGTCGAATTGTTCGACTTCCACCGGATGGCATCGCGCGCAGGTACTGGGCGGCACCAGGACGGAGACGTACACGCCCCGGTCCAGCAGGTTCTGGTCGTAGCCCTCCATGTCCAGGACTTCCTCGTGGAGGATTGCGGTCGGCGAGTCCTCGGCGACCGCGTGACAGTCCAGGCAGGACACGCCGACATGGCCGTGGCGGCTGTCCACCCAGTCACTGACGATCCCCGGTTGCACGGCGCGGTGGCAGGTAATGCAGTTCTTGGCTTCCGGGGTCAGTCCCCGCTCGATGGTGATGGCCTTGACGCCACTCAGGTCACCCACCTGTTCGGTGCCGGCGGGTTGCTGGGCCAGAACGATTGCGGGTGCCAGCAAGGCTGTTGCGATGACAAGGAACAGGATACGGACGTTCATGGCTGATCTCCGATCTTCGGGTCCGGCAGGTATCGGGACAGATACTCGTGCCCGACGTTGGGATGGCAGGAGACGCACTTCATCTGCGTCTCGCCGAGAAAATACGGCCGGTGGGCGACAAAGGCGGCCGGCTGCGCCATCGTCGCCTGCTCCAGGTCCTTGTGGCATCCAAGGCAGGCGCTGTCGAAGACGTACAACTCCCGGTGGGCGCGTTTGGCCTGCCAGTCGATGGCGTCCAGGTCGTAAGTCATCTGTGCCCAGGCATCGTGGATACCGAAGCGGGCCTTGGCGAGGATATAGGTCACCACATTGTCGTCGGGGATATGGCACTGGGTGCACTTGGCACGAACGCCCTGGGGATGACTCCCGCCATGAATGTCGGCGTTATAGGAGGCCACCATCGGTGCCATGGTGTGGCAGCTCCCGCAGAATTCCTCGCCGGCGGTTTCCTGCACCATGGTTTCGGTGGCAATCCAGGAGGCGAGGACGACAACCGGGGCGAGCAGTACGACAACCGCCAGGTATTTGACTGTCTTAGGTTTCATCCCCTGGTCCCTGACGACGGCCGAACCTGATGATAGCGGGATGCCTGTCGCTGGCCAATTACGGAAAATACTGTCGAGGCAAGTGGCGTCGGAGAATAATTCTTCCCACTAGAATCGCTCTCTCGCCCGATTTTTCTGGAGCGGATGGGTCCGGGCCGGGTCCCCCGTCAGAAATCCGGTCCATAATGTTTCCCCTGCCTGCTCGCCGACGTTGCCGAGGTAGTCGAACATGTCGTCCGAAACTCCCCAGACCTGGGACCAGATACGCAGCCTTCTGTCGAAAGACGCCACCGCAGAAGAGATCGAGGAGTATCTGGAGGCCCTCGATCCCGCAGAGCTGGTCAGGGCCGTTTACCGTCTGAACCCCGATGAGCAGCGCTTCCTGCTGATCGCGGTGTCGCCTGAGAAGGCGGCGGAACTGATCGAGGAATTGCCCGATACCCACGCCGCCGACCTGATCGACGACATGCCGGCGAGGGAGGCCGCCGCCATCGTCGAGGAGATGGCCAGTGACGAACGCGCAGACCTGCTCGCTGAAATGGAGCAGCGGGAGGCCGAGGCGATTCTCGAACACCTGGACGAGGAAGACGCCGAGGAAGCCCGCCGCCTGATCAGTTACCCGCCTGACACGGCCGGCGGCCTGATGATGACCGAGTTCGCCGTCTACCCCATGTCCGCGACCATCCGGGAAGTGGTCGAGGACGTCACGACTCGCGAGGCCGATTACTCGTTCCTGACCGTCCACTACGTCTATGTGGTCATCCGGAAGCACCGGCTGAAGGGCGTCCTCAGGCTGCGCGACATGGTGTTCGCCGATCCGGATGCCCGTATCGGCGACATCGCCAGGCCGGCGGCCTCGGTGCGTCCGGAGGCCACACTTGTCGAACTCGACGAATTCTTCGACGAGAACGACATTGCCGCCGTCCCGGTCGTCGACGAACGCGGCTTCCTGCTCGGTATCGTCAGGCGTCGCGCGGTCCTGGAGTCCCTGGCGGACAAGGCCGAGAGCGACAGCCTGAAGTCGGCCGGTATCGTCGGCGGCGAGGAACTGCGCAGCATGCCGGTGATTCTGCGTTCGCGTCGCCGCCTGGGCTGGCTGAGCATCAACATCGTACTGAACATCATCGCCGCCAGCGTGATCGCGCTCTACCAGGACACCCTGAGCGCCGTCATCGCCCTGGCTGTGTTCCTGCCCATCGTCTCTGACATGAGCGGCTGTTCCGGCAACCAGGCCGTCGCGGTCAGCATGCGCGAACTGACCCTGGGCGCCACTGTGCCTCGGGACCTTCTGCGCGTGTGGGGCAAGGAGGTCTCGGTCGGTGTGATCAACGGCCTGACCCTCGGCGTCCTCCTGGCCGTCGCGGCCTGGGCGTGGAAGGGCAGCCCCATGCTGGGAGTCGTGGTGGGCGCGGCGCTGGCGCTCAATACAGTCATCGCGGTGTCCATCGGTGGCACCGTCCCGCTGGCGCTGCGCCGGCTGGGAGTGGATCCCGCCGTTGCTTCTGGCCCGGTGCTGACCACGGTCACGGACATGTGCGGCTTCTTCCTGGTGTTGAGCCTTGCCAGCCTGGCGCTGCCGCTGTTGTAGTCGCGCAAAGATAAATCGGGGTCAGAGAGCTGTTTCCGCTAGACAACAGAAGACAGCTCTCTGACCCCTATTTCCTGCCCCTGATTCACTTTGGGTGTTCTGGCGGCAACAAGCGGTAAAGTAGTCCACGGCGCTCTCGCGGAAGAGATCTGGATCCATGCTCGAAACGCTCGTCACCAACTACGGCTACCCGGTCATCGTCATCGGCACTTTCTTCGAGGGGGAGACAATCCTGATCCTCGGCGGGCTGAGCGCGCACCTCGGTTACCTGTACCTGGGCTGGGTTATCCTGGGCGGGTTCTGCGGGAGCCTGCTGGGAAACCAGCTCTGGTTCTTTCTCGGCCGGCGCTACGGTCATCCCCTGCTGACCCGTTATCCGGCCTTGCAGGGGAGGGTTGACCTGGTGCTGCGCAAACTCGAGCGGCGCCACAGTCTTGTCATCCTGGCATTTCCGTTCGTCTATGGATTCCGGGTCGTGACACCCATCGCCATCGGCATGAGCGACATCCCTTACTGGCGATTCCTGCTGCTCAACGTGGCGGGCGTGGCCGCATGGGCAACCTGTATCGGTTGCGCAGGCTACTTCTTCGGGCAGGCCCTGGAGACCGTGCTCGGCGATCTCAAGCGTTATGAATATGCACTGCTGGGCGGGGTGGTGGCTGTTGGGGCAGTGTTGTGGCTGTTCCATTTCCGCAGGCGCCGACGTCGCGAGTGCAGTGCCGGCGGTTTCTGACCCCGATTTTTGCAGCCGCAGTCGCGTTGTTAACCTGTCTGCAAACTGGTGCCAGAATAGGTCGAACAACTATCGGCGGCGCCACCGAAAAGGATCGCTACCATGCAGAAACTGATTGCCCTGCTGGGGCTCGAATACCGCCTGCGGACCGAGAATCTCGTCCGTTATCTCCTGCAGTGCGGCCTGGCCACCGTGGTGGTGCTGTTCATCCTGCTGATCCTCGACACGCTGACCCAGACGGTGCTGATCGCCGCCCTCGGGGCCAGTACTTTCATCGCCTTTGCCCTTCCCCGGTCGGTGCACGCGGATCCGCGCCACATGATCGGCGGCTATCTCATCGGCATCGTCGCCGGTGGGCTCATGGGACTTGCGGAACAGGCGATGCACTTCGGATCGGCCGCCGCCACGCACCAGGAGATGGTGGTGTTCGGGGCGCTGGCGACCGGACTCGCCATGTTCCTGATGGTCGTCACCAAAACCGAGCACCCGCCAGCCGCCGCCCTGGCCCTGGGCCTGGTACTCAACGCCTGGGACTGGCCCACCCTCGCGTTCATCATGGGTGGCATCGTGTTTCTGACCATCATCAAGCAGATTGTGATGCCGTTGCTGATGGATCTGCTGTAACGCTGGCAGGAAACCGGAGCGAGAGGGCAATTACCGCTATCGGCTCGGCCCCCACGGAGACGGACGCAACGAGGTGGCCGGCCAGGTGGCGTCGAGCGTGTACCGATCGTCAGGGCTCCCGCGGTGGCAGCTCGATCCCGAGCTGCTCGGCGAGATCCTTTTCCAGCTCGGTAAACGCCTCGTCAAGCCTGGCGAGTGCGTACCACGTGGCGGTTGCGACTGCCACCTCTCCGCGGGCCAGCCGGAGCAGTCGCTCGCGATCCCGATTGATCAAGGCGATGGCCTCGGCCGGGTTGATGTCGATGGCGACCGCCGGGGGCTGCGCGTCTGTTGCCGCATAGCCGCGCATCCGGTTGAGTTGTGGCTGATCACCGGCCGGTATGTACTCGTTCACGGCAACCGGAAATTCGCCCTGGAT
>JAHEFR010000072.1 GCA_024640085.1 Gammaproteobacteria bacterium | reverse complement strand
CAGTTCGTAGTCACGCGGTTCGATCCGAAGGAGCACGTCCCCCTCCTCGAAGAAGCCCCCTTCCCTGAACTCCGGGGAAATCTCGATCACCCGTCCCGGGACCTCAGGGATCAAGGCGCTTTGGGTCCTGGGGGTGACGGTGCCCTCGGCGGTCACCACCACCTCGAAGGGAGCGGGGCTGACCCGGGTGGCGTCCACCGAGAGTGCGACTTCCGCCGGCGGCTGCCGGTCGGCCACGGGTTTGTTGACGATGAGCGCCCACGATACGGCCGCCGCGACAGCCAACACCAGAACGGGAAGGAGGGACTTGAATCTGATTCGCATGATCTCAATCGGGATCCGGCGGCGCTTGCCGCCCATAGTGTGGGTCCGCGGTGTCCGGGTGGGAAGCCCGCTCGCGGGTTCGTCCTCTGTCACGAGCCCGATTCAGCGCCCCGCCGTCGTGCCCCCGTCGATCTGTAGTGCTGCCCCGGTGACGAATCGGGCATCGTCTGAGGCCAGATACAGGATTGCGGTGGCGATCTCGCCAGGACTGGCGATCCGCTTCAGCGGAGCATAGTCGGTCAGGGCCTGCTCCGCCGCAGCCGGATCGTCACTGCGGTCGATAAAGTCCCGCCTGATCATGTCAGTGTCCACGTATCCGGGACAAACACAGTTGACCCGAACCGTCGGCGCCAGCTCCAGCGCCATGGCCCTGGTCATATTGACGACGCCGCCCTTGGATGCGCAATAGACGACAAGCCCCGGGGTGCCCATGAGACCGGCATCGGAGGCAACATTGACGATATTGCCGCCCGACTCCCGCAGCGCACCCAGGGCTTCCCGGGAGCAGAAGAAGACACCTTTGAGGTTGACGTCCAGGGTTTCGTCCCATTGGGCTTCATCCACATCCTCGACGGGCGCATCCCTCGCCACGCCGGCGCTGTTGACCAGCACGTCCAGCCCGCCCAGCGCGGCGATTGCGGCCTTAACGACCGCCGTGCAGCCGGCGACAGTCCCGACGTTGCCTGGCGCCGCCACCAGTCGCACACCACCCCCGAGGGCGTCGATCGTCGACGCCGCCGATTGTGCAGTCCGGCCGTTGATGGCCACGCTGGCGCCGGATGCGACGAATGCCTCGACGACGGCCCGGCCGATGCCACGTGTGCCGCCGGTGACCAGTACCCTCTTGTCACTGAAGTCCAAACCGGACACCTCTATTATAGACGGCTGGCCACCCCGACCGGGGCGGTCGGGGGCTCGGGGAGATGGCGCGCCCGGCAGGATTGACTCGCTGCCTGCGGCAGCTCACCCTCCGGGCAGCGTCGCTCCGCGCCGCTGTCTGTCGGCCAGCTCTGCTGGCCTCGGTTCGAACCTGTCGCCCTGACGGGCGACCGGGTTCGAGTCTTGCGACGTGCGGAGGGCGGCATGCATCCGGCGTCTTTCTGACAGTCCGTTAAATGGCGCGCCCGGCAGGACTCGAACCTGCAACCCTCGGGTTCGAAGCCCGATACTCTATCCAATTGAGCTACGGGCGCACCGATACCTGTCTCTCCGGATGGGCCTCCCCACCCCTTAACCGGCAGCGCTGCGCGCCGCTCGATACTCGCCTCAACGGATCAGTGAGCGGCGGCTTGGATAATCCCGCAGGCATCCCGGGAGCCGCCGGCGCAACCCTTCTTCAGATCCGATTCCTCGTCGCAGTAGGTGTCCGGGTTCGTGTGGATGATGAACGCACTACCGTCTGCATCGAGGATGGTCAGGGTGCCCGGAGACAGGGTGACCCGGTTGGTCGTGGTCTTCATCGCGCCGATGCCATCCTTGCTCTCGATGTTGATCAGGTCGCCCATGTGATAGGGGTGATTGATGTCCTTGGCGGGCACCTCGTCGCCGGCGCTGTCCGGGCGTGATTGTCCGAAGGGGCCCGGATCGTGGTGACCCTTGGCAGCGCCGCAGGGCTCGCAGGCTCCGACCTCGTGGATGTGCACGGCATGCTTGCCGTCGGACAATCCCTTGATCGTCATTTCCACGGTCACTTCCTTGATGCCTTCCGGCGTGACCTGCTCGGTCAGGGTGGCCGTCCCGTGGATGGCGGGGTCGGTGCAGCCCTTGATCTCGGCGGAGGCCATCATGCCCTCGGCCTGGGCGACGGGGAGCCCGAGCGCCATCAGAGCGGCGGCCATCGCCATCCCTTTTGTGATTTTCATCGCCTTACTAGCAGTCATACCCTTCCTCCTCCTCCGGATTGCTGGGCGGTCTCGTTCGACCACCCTCTTTGTCTGGGGAGCGCAAACACTCCCCGGGGATTTGCCAAACCCGCGGGACGACCCACCGGCCGGCAATTCCCTGATCAGTGCGCCCCTGGACAAGCCTACTGCGGACATCCCGGGCGCTCAACGATTTTCGCCGCATGGCAGCGAGCCTCGGGTCAAGCCACAGGGAGGCCCTGCTACTTGCTCTCGGCCGCCAACTTGACACATTGGTTGTTTTCGGCGCCGAAGTCGACCAGGCCGGCGATGGCGGCCGGCGGGAACACGAACAGGCTGGCGATCCCGGCCAGCTTGCGCAAGGCGCCGACCTTCTCCGCCGAGACGGTGGGATCGCGGAACGTCCCTCCCAGCCGGATGGGAACGGCGGTATTGAGCGTGACCGATTTGGGCTTCGGCTTGAACAGCAGGTCATACTTCTCCTTGCCAAGGTCCACGGTCCCGGAACCGAAGATGCTGGCGCGGTCCGTATCCATCACCAGCACGTCGGCCTTCACCACGCCGGCCTCTGCGCTCAGGTTGGCGGCGAAGCAATTCATCGGCACGGTGTCGACCTTCTCCTGGCCGAGCAGATTGCCGATGGTCTTCAGCCCAACGGTCCTGACCATGCGCTCGAGGACGCCGACCTCCGCCTGGCCCTCGCCGACCACAATCTTCGTCTCACCGGACAGGGTGCTCATCAGGGTCGCCAGAGAGTTACCGGTGAACGAGAGCTTGATCTCGAAGTCACCTTGGCCGGTCATGAACGGGGGTTCCGACCAGTCCCTCATGATTTTGCCCACGTCCGCACCCCGGGCTTTCGCCTCCATCAGGAGTTTCGGTGGCTCGACCGACGCATCGATCAGTAGCTCGCCCGAGGCCGTAGCGCCGTAGATCGTCCCCTGCTCCGACACCAACTTCATCCGCCCCTGCTCCAGCGTGATCCGGAGCAGCGTGTCAGTGTATTTGAAGATGTTGCCCTCAAGACGTTTCGCTGCCACGACGAGGGAGGCATCAGCCAGCTTCATCCAGGCCAGCGAGACGGACTCGTCGCCAAAAACCTTGCCGCCACGCGCTTTTCCGGATTTCTGCGCCTCCGGAGAATCATCGCCAACTCCCCAAAACAGGGCGATATCGAGAAGCTCCGACGTCAGTTTGCCTTCAATCCGGGGCCGCGGTCCGGCCCGATCCAGGCTCAATGTGCCGGAGAGATCGGACCGACCCAGCTTCAGGCTGACGTCCTTGAGATCCAGCCGGCTGGATGTGCCGTTGACATGGAAACTGGCATCCCAGGCGGCCCGAATCTGCTCCTGGAAAGAAGCCAGCGTCCCGACCGCGGGCAGCCGGGTGCCGCTCCCCTTGACCGTGGCATCCAGGCCTTGGGTGCCGTCCAGGGACCCGAACTGGCCGTCGAGGTTCAGCTTGTAATCCGGCCCCTCAATATCCAGCTCGCCGCGGTAGCCGCTGGTATGGTCGCGGGTCAGGTCGCCACGGAGTCTAAACTCCCCGACACGGACATCGGCGTCGCTGATCCGGTAGCCGTCTTTTACGCCGGCAAATCTCAGATCGGCCTGCCACTCGCCGCGCAGGTCTTCCGGCAACCCGTCAAGGGCCCCGATCTTCGGGACGCTGCCACCCTTGCCGCGGACCTCGAAATCCGTACCGACGAGACTCGGAGGCCGCCCGAAATCCCCGTTCATGGACAACTCGAAGCCGGACGCCTGGACGCTGACCTGGCCCTTCAGCCCCCTGCCCAGCAGGAAATCCGACATGGGACTGAGGGCCCCTTTCACGGAAAAGGCACTGTCGTTCAGGGTGCCAGTGACAATGACATCCTGACCGCTGCCGATGGCTTTGGCCCCTATCCTCGCGGAATCGACGTGGAAACGGATAGGGTCGGCGCCTGGCTGCCTGTAGACGACGTCTACGTCGTTAGCCTTCACTGATCTGAGTTTTGCAAAGACCACGGTCTGGCCGCTGCTATCGCCTGAGGAGTCACCCGCGGCGACATCGTCGAGGTCCCAGTTGTCCCGACCGTCCGCGTTCTCTTCCAGGAGGAGTTCTACGCCGTCCAGGGTAATCGCCGTGGCTCGCGGATCGCCCAGCAGAATGGACAGGGGTGCGATGGTGAAGCTGACTGCCTTCGCTTCCAGCATCAGAGGCGCCGAACCCCACTCCGCGTTGGCCAGGCGCAGCCCGTCTGCGCTCACCCGCGGCAGCGGAAACAGGGTGAAGTGGAGGTCCCCCGTGATCTCAAACTTGCGCCCCACCGCCTTGGAGATTCTCTCCTCAACCTCCGGCTTGACCGTGTTCCAGTCCAATCTCTGGGCGTAAAACACCAGAGCGCCGATGATCACGATCGCCAGGATCACGATAACGGTGAAGATCTTCAGTAATCGCATCCGGAGAATTCCTGGTCCATGGAGGATTCAAACCCCAAAGTCTACTACTGGCGGCCCCGCACGGGGCGAGAGAAGAGTCGCCCGACGGGGGCGCGCCACCCATTGCCAAAGGCGCGACCGTGCGGGAGAACGCCAGCGCCGGTACCATGGCGGAGCGGATCTTGGGGGGCGGACGGGGGCGTCCCGGTCCAACGGGGAAGTCCAGGGACTACCGCGCCGGGGCCGCTCAGCCGGCGACGTCCGGCGCGAGAATCGCGGCCCGGATTTCCCTGAGCTTGGCCTTTACGATGGCGGCGTTGTCGGGCCCCATTCGCATCAGCATTTTCTGTCCCGCTGACCGGGCCTCCAGGCCCGGGTCGGCGAATTCGTACAACACCTTGGGACGAACCAGCCTGGTGCCGGCGCCCACCTCCGGCGCGTCGAGGAGGTCGTCGATGGTCTCCAAGATACGGTAGTGGAAGGGCTGGCCGGGATAGCCGAGATCCTCGTAAGCCTGCTGCAACAACGGATAGAAATGCCGGTAGAGAGAAGCCACCTGGACCGAATCGACGGTGCTTACAACGTCGACGAACGGCCGATACCGGACGAAGTTGGCCTCGTCCAGGACCACGGCGTCCTCCGGGCCGGAGGCCACGAACCGGCCGGGCAGGTCGGGGACGGCCCGGAGTCTCATGGCCACCTTGTCCCGCGGCAGGTTATCCACCGTGACCACCAGCTTGCGGACGATATCGACCGGTGCGAGATAGGTCGCCACGGCTTCCGGTCCGACCACGGCGACTGCCTCATCGCGAATTTCACCGTCACTCTCGTCCAGCGGCGGCAACGGTTGAATTTCCTCGGCGGGCTCGACGGCAGGTATGGGAGGAGGAAGATCCGGCGCAGCGGGCATCTCAGGGACATCGGGCGCCTCGGCGGGAGGTGCCTCCACGGCGACGGGCGGGGGCGGCGGCTTCTGCCGGGATCTGAACACCAGGACAGCGGCGACGACGACCACCAGGACCGCGATCAACCAGGGCGCTTTCTTCATCGGAATGGATCCGGATCGCAATAAGGGGAGGTCCTATTCTATGACGAAAATGGGGTCGGTTTGGTTGCACGCCCACTATATGGAACCCGGAGCCATGGGTCCCGGACTGTGAATCGTGTCAAAGCCGTCGCCTCCCCTGGCCGGTTAGACTGACCCTGTTTCCGGCGTCGCCCGCGCCAGTGGTCGCGGTCGGCGCCCGTCGCCGGGGCCAGTCCCATATGCCTGCGAACCCGGCGCTTCGCGAGGATTCAAAAGGACTTTTTGATGGCGTATTGGTGGGTATCGCAACAGAAGCTCTACAAGGACCAGCGCCTGGGACATTACCTGTGGGCGCCGCTCCAGAACGAGGCCGGCCAGAGTTACTTTCATTGGCGAAACATGGAAGAGGTGCTGCCCGGGGACGTGATCTACTCTTACGTGGACGGCACGTTCCCCGCCGTCTCCGTCGCCCGCTCCGAGCCCTACGAGGCCCGGCGTCCCAGCGGGCTGGATTTCCCGGAAGGGACCGACGAAGGCCGCAAGATCGACGTCAACTACCGTGACATCACGCCCGCGCCGGCCCTGGCCCCCGTACAGGAACTCCTGACCCCCCATCTGCCGCGCCGGCAATCACCGTTCTATCCCGACGGATCCGAATACCCGGGGTACCTATTCGGCCTGGGCGGCAGGGCCGGGCGGCTACTCCTCGACTACCTGGGCAGCCCGGTCGGCCAGACAGGCGACGAAGCCATCTCCGCCGTGGTGCTGACCTCTGGTGCTGACATGACAACCCGTCGCGCCCTGGCCGCCAGCCGCCTGGGCATGGGTGACTTCCGCAAGGGCGTCTTCAGCATCTGGGAAGGCAAATGCGCCATCACGAGAAGCTCCGTGCCGGAATTGCTGCGTGCCCGTCACATCAAGCCCTGGCGGGACTCGAACAACGAGGAGCGGCTCGACCCTTACAACGGCCTGCTGCTGTCGCCGCTCTATGACACCGCCTTCTCCGGTGGGCTGATCTCTTTCGACTTCAGCGGTCGACTGATCATCTCCAGTTCCGTCCAGGCGTTCCAGTGGGACCTGCTCGGGCTTCGCCGCACAGCCTGGCTAGAGCACATCAAAGAAGAGCACCAGCCATATCTCGCCTACCACCGCCAGCACGTGTTCCTCGGGCGAGGCAGTGGCGACAGCGGCATCGACCAAATGGCACCGTTTGCCATCGCCTGAGGGTTGCGCGGCCCCCGATCGCCCCGTAATCGTTACCCTCCGCCCGGCTGGCCCCGAGGCCGTCAGCACACGGTAGCGTGCCTAGTCCTCGGGCAGAGGGATGAACTCAGTCTCTCCGGGAACGGGGTCGAATCTGCCTGACTTCCAGTCACCTTTGGCCTGCTCGATCCGGTCCGGGGAGCTGGAAACGAGGTTCCACCAGATGTAACGGGGACGTCTCGGCGGATCACCGCCAAGGATCATGAATCGCGTGTCCTTGCGGACGCGGATGGCGGCGCCCGGGCGAAGAACGACCATAATGCCGGCATCGAACGTGCGGTCATCCGCCTCCACGGCTCCCTCCACCACGTAGACAGCGCATTCCCTGCAGTGCTCCGGCAGGACAAGCTCAGCGGGGGTGCCGGCCACCGCCTCCGCATACAACAGGTCCCGCCGGCCGCTGACCGGCGACGCCTCGCCCCAGGCGGCGCCGGCGATTATCCGGATCCGCAGGCCGTCCTTTTCGATCTGTGGCAACACCTCCGTTGGGAAGTGCTGAAAGTCCGGTTCAACTTCCTCGTTGCCGTCGGGCAGCGCCAGCCAGGACTGGATACCGTGGAGCCGAGCCCCCTGTCTCCTGGCCTCGGGAGGTGTCCGTTCCGAATGCACGATGCCTCGCCCGGCGGTCATCCAGTTGACCGCACCCGGCCGGATCGCCCGGGCGCTGCCGAGACTGTCACGGTGGAACAACTCGCCCTCGAACAGATAGGTGACGGTGGAGATGCCGATATGGGGATGGGGCCTGACGTCGACGCCCTGCCCTGGCGGAAAGCTAGCCGGGCCCACGTGATCGAAGAAGATGAACGGCCCCACCATCTGACGCTCGGGGGCGGGCAGCACCCTCCTGACCGTGAATCCGCCGAGATCCTTCTCCGTCGACGTGATCACCAGCCGGGCGGCGCCGGCGGCAACCTCGCAGCTCGGCGACAGACACTCTTGCCAGCTCATGATTCCGCTTCCTCCCCGTAAGACTATCGCCCGTGGGGTCGGCGGGGATCGTCAGTCACCGCGACCGTGGGGCGCCTCGAGATCCAGCATCGGCCCTTCTGGCACGATTCCGAAGGGATTGATGTGCCGATGGGATTCGAAGTAGTGGCGCTTGATGTGCTCCATGTTCACTGTTTCTGCGACACCCGGCAATTGGTAGATGTCCCGCGTGAAGCCCCAGAGATTCGGGTAGTCGACGATCCGACGGATATTGCACTTGAAATGGGTGTAATAGACAGCATCGAAGCGGACCAGGGTCGTGAACAGCCGGATGTCGGCCTCGGTCAGTCGGTCTCCGCACAAAAAGCGGGTCCGGGCCAGGACATCTTCCGCCCGATCGAGGGCGGCGAACAGGGTCCTGACCGCCTTGCCGTACGCACGCTGCTTGCGGGCAAACCCCGAACGGTAGACGCCGTTATTGATCTCCGGATAGATCCAGTCGTTGAGTCCGTCGATCCGATCGCGCAGATCCGTCGGGTAAAGGTCGAGGCCGGGACGGCCGGCGACGGCGTCGAATTCGGAGTTGAACATCCGGATAATATCGGCGGACTCGTTGTTGACGATGGCCTCCTTCTTTCTGTCGTACAGCACCGGTACCGTGATCACACCCTCGAAATCCGGACAGGTGTGCGCATAGACGTCGCGCAGAAGGTTGAATCCGTGGACCGAGTCGCCGGTGGCGCCGGATACCGTCTTCTCGAAAGTCCAGCCGGCGGAAGGCAGGAAGGGGTCGACCACGTCGAAGGTGATGACGTCCCCCAGTCCTTTCAGCGTCCGGAAGATCAGGGTGCGATGGGCCCAGGGACAAGCGTAGGACACGTACAGGTGATAGCGGCCCGCTCCGGGCCGGAACTCACTGCTGCCATCGGCGCGGATCCGAGAGCGGAAGGTTGTTGGCTTGCGGACGAACTCGCCGTCGTCGTCGACTTCCCGTTCCCAGGTATTGCCGGTCGGGGTGTTCCTATCGTCCCTGCTCATGTTCCGTGTTCCTCCATCGGGCCCCCGTGTTCAGAGGGCCGCGCGGCGCCGAACCTGCCCGTCACCGCCCGGATTCGGGGTCGATGCCTGCTGATCAGTTCGTGCCGGTGACGGATCCGGATGTCAGTGCGACCGCCGCTTCCAGGGCCTCCAGGCGGGTCGGGAACCGCGCCGTCTCCTTGACCTTATCGAGGATGCCCATGCGACTCAGCAGGCGCGCGACGTGGAAGTTCAGCCCGATAAGCAGGACATGGTGGCCAGACTCGGTGGCGTACTGGATGATCTCCTCCAGCGCCAGGGCGGCGCTGCCGTCGACCTTGGGCACATCCAGGAGATCGACAATCAGCACGTCGTAGCTACCGACCGTTGAAAAGCGGCGCACCATCTCGCTGGCGGCCCCGAAACTGATCAGCCCCGCCAGGTGCAGGATCAACGCCCGCCCGTCACAGCGGCGAAACAGAGTGGATTCCTCTGCCGAGAAGAAGCGGGCGTGCTCCGGGTCGGCGATGGCCTTGATGGACTCCACCTGGAGCTCCGCGGCTTCCTTGACGAAAGACAGGCTGGCGATCACCACACCAGCCGCCACCGCCGTGATCACGTCCACCAGCACCGTCAACACCAATACCGTCAGCATCAATACCACGTCGACCCGGGGCGCGCGCAGGCTGCGTCTCAGGTAGCGCCAGTCCACCACGTCCACGCCCACCTTCATCAGAATGCCGGCCAGGGCCGCATGGGGAATGTAGGCGACCGCCGGTCCCAGTCCCAACACTACGGCCAAAAGCACCAGTGCATGCACCGCCCCTGACAGGGCCGTGCGGCCGCCCGCCTTGATATTGGTGAGGGTGCGGATGGTGGCCCCGGCCCCCGGGATGGCGCCGGCGAAGCCCGCCACCAGGTTGCCGATCCCCTGCCCCACCAGTTCCTTGTCAGAGTCGTGGAAGGTGCGGGTGTCGTTGTCAGCCACCAGGGAGGTCAACAGGCTGTCGATGGATCCCAGGGCGGCCAGCACCGCCGCCGATACCAGCATGCCGTTGATCCGGGCGAAGTCCAGGGCAGGGATCTGCCAGTCCGGCAGTCCAGAAGGGATCTCGCCGAGCACCGGGGCGTCGATCAGAATCAGGGCCATCGCCGATCCCACCACCAGTGCGATCAGGGGTGATGGCACCAGTCTGCCGATCCGCTTGGGCGTGAACATGCAGATGACGAATGCCACCAGGCCGATGGCGACCGCGTCCGGATTGGGCTGTGCCAGTTCCGCCGGCAGCACGGTAATGGCGTTGATCACGCTGGCCGGGCTGGGATAACCGAGCAAAGGCTCGATCTGCATGACCAGCAGGATGCAGCCGATACCGGTCATGAACCCGGAGATCACCGGATAGGGCATCAGATTGACGAAACGCCCCAGGCGCATGACGCCGAAGCCGATCTGGAATAGCCCGGCCATCATGACCACGGTAAAGGCCAGCGCCGGCTCCCCCGCGTACTGGGTAAACACGGAGGCGGAGATGATGGTCATAGGCCCCGTAGGCCCGGAGACCTGGCTGGGCGTCCCGCCGAACAACGAGGCAAACAGGCCCACGCAAACGGCACCGTACAGGCCGGCGATGGGCCCCGCCCCCGACGCCACGCCGAAAGCAATGGCCAGGGGTAAGGCAACCACCGCGGCCGTGAGGCCGCCGAAGAGATCGCCGCGGAGGTTGGCGCTGCCGATCGGGTTCAGTTTGAGGCGATACAAGCGGGGGGCTCCATCCCCACGAGGCGAGGCCGCCATTTTCCTCCTTATCGCGGTCAGGGACAAACCGGAAATGCGCGCCGGTCGGATGCCCGCTTTCGAAGCGCCGGGAAGTGCACCGGAAACTTCGGCCGACTTTCGGTAGGTACTACCGAACCCGGTATCCTTCCCCGGGATTTCCGAGTTCACAGGAGGATTGTCGGTTGCAGTGAGTTAGGCTGTCCGCGGGACTCCGGCGAGGTCCTCCCTGTCCCGGGCCATCCACTACCTGCGGAGGTCTGATCATGAAGAGATTTGTCCTGCTGGCCGTCACCCACCTGCTCGGCATCGCATTTGGGTTCGCCCTCGGAATCTACATGCTGCCGATCCTCACCGCGCCGGCCGGCCCGACCCCGGCCGAGATGAAGCTGGCGGTCGAGTCGGCGCAGTTCGTCGGCTATTTTCACCGCGACCTGGAAGGCAGCGACGCACTGCACTGGGGCGAAGGGCAGGTGCTGATCGGCCCGGACTCGGTAGCCCTCGCGGGCAGCCTCGCTCCCGGGCCGGATTATCGGCTGTACCTGGCGCCCGAGTTTGTCCAGACCGAGGATGACTTTCTGGCCATCAAGGACCGGGCCGCCCAGGTCGGCGCGGTGCGGACGTTCAATGATTTCATCGTGGCGGTCCCTCCGACCGTGGTCGTCTCCCGCTACAACACCGTGGTGGTCTGGTGCGAATCGTTTGGCCAGTTCATCACCGCCGCGGAGTACCGGCCCAGAGATTGAGCCCGGCGGCGCTGCACGGCGCGTCCGACCTGAAGCCGGACGCCGATCGGCTATCGCGCCTTTGTGACGTCAGTCCGTGCTGCAAATTGACTTCTTACGATAAGCTTGCGACCGGCGAGCGACGTCAGCGCTGTCAAATCCCGGAGGCCCTGAATGTTCCCACTGATGCGCACTGCCCTCGGCCCCGTCCGCAACCTCATCGTCCAGGCGGCGGACGTGCCCCGCGATCTGGCCTCGGTCACTTCCGCGGCCACGGCGGAGGAGTCGGCGCCGGATGCCGCCGGGATGACGCCGGAAGGGGTCTCGGCGATCTGGCGCGCAGTCGAGAGCATGTATGCCACCGGCATGCATCCAGGCGTTTCGCTCACGCTGCGCCGCCAGGGCAAGGTGGTCCTGAAACGGGCCATCGGCCATGCCCGAGGCAGGGGGCCTGGCGAGCGGGAAGCAACCCCAACGCCGATGACCCCGGACACACCTGTGTGCCTGTTCTCCGCCAGCAAGGCCCTGGCGGCCATGGCCATCCACCTGCTGTCGGAACGCAAGCAGCTCAGCCTGCTCGATCCGGTCAGCCATTACGTGCCGGACTTCGGCCAGAACGGCAAGAAGGACATCACCATCTACCAGCTGCTGTGCCACAAGGCCGGCATCCCCACCATCGACGTGGATGGCATGGACGCCGCCGAACTCCTTCTGGACCAGAAGGAAATCCTGCGGCTGCTGTACGCCTCGGCGCCGGAAAAACCGGGACACCATCACGCCTACCATGCTCTGACGGCTGGCTTCGTGGTGGCCGACCTGGTGGAGAAGGTTACCGGCCAGAGTTTCCGGAGGTTCTTCAAGGAGAACATCACTGTGCCGATGGGACTCCGGGTCCTGGACTTCGGCGCCCGGGGCCGTACGTTGCAACGGGTCGCGACGAATTACGTCACCGGCTTCAGGCTGGCGGCGCCGCTGGACATCTATCTCAAGCGGGCGATCGGCACCACCCTGGATCAGGCGGTCAACGTCTCCAACGACCCCCGCTTCTACCGGGCGGTCATCCCCGCCGGGAACGGCGTGGCGACGGCCGATGAGTGCTGCCGCTTCTTCCAGTGCCTGCTAAATGGTGGGGAGATCGACGGCGTCCGCGTCTTCCAGCCTCTCACCATCCGCCGGGCCGTGGCGGAGGTGGGCAAGCCGGAGCTGGATCGGTCCCTGCTCATCCCCTTGCGCTACTCCGCGGGGATGATGCTCGGCAATACGCCCTTCGGCCTTTACGGGCCGGACTCCTCCCGGGCCTACGGTCATCTCGGCTTCACCAACAACTTCCTCTGGGCGGACCCGGAGCGGGATATCTCGGTGGCCCTGCTGACGACCGGGAAACTGGCCCTCGGGCTGCATGCGCCGTGGCTCCTGAACCTCCTGTACCGCATCTCGAAGCACTGTCCCAAGCTCACCGAAGACGTCCAGCAGGAGCGCCTGAACGAGACCGGCATGTGCTGACTGGCGGAGACCGGGCGCGGATGCCCGTCCCGGGCGTTGCCTCTATACTTGCCGCTTGCCACCGACCCCCGCCCGCACCGTGACCGTCACGTCCCGCCGGCCGGATCCGGCGCGGCATCCACGCAGGGAGGAGCACGCGATGATTCATTTCGACCTGGCCGGCGGCGGCCGCATGCCGGCACTCGGTCTGGGCACATGGAAATCGGATCCCGGCATCGTTGGCGACGCGGTGCGGGAAGCCGTCCGGATCGGCTACCGCCATTTCGACTGCGCCCCGATCTACGGCAACGAGGCCGAGATCGGACGGGCTCTGGCCACCGCCACAGCCGCGGGAGACGTCAGCCGGAAGGACTTGTGGATCACCTCCAAACTCTGGAACTTCAACCACCTTCGCGCCGACGTGATTCCCGGATTGAAGAAAACCCTGGCGGATCTGCGGCTCGACTACCTGGACCTCTTCCTGGTGCACTGGCCGGTCGCCCACAAGCCCGGCGTCGTGTTCCCGGACAGCCCGGAAGACTTCCTTTCCCTCGATCAAGCCCCGCTGGCGGAGACCTGGGCCGGCATGGAACAGGCGGTGGACGAAGGGTTGTGCCGGTACGTCGGCGTTTCCAACTTCAGCATCCGCAAGATCGCTGACCTGCTCGAGGCCGCATCCATCAGACCTGTCGTTAACCAGGTGGAGTGCCATCCCTATTTTCCCCAGAGAGCGCTACTCGACTATTGCCGCGAGGAAAACATGGTACTGACGGCCTATTCGCCCCTCGGCTCCGGGGATCGCCCCGCCAGGATCAAGCGCGAGAACGAGCCCGCACTGCTGGAAGATCCGGTGGTCCTGCGTGTGGCCGGCAAGCACAAGCTTTCGGCCGGCCAGGTCCTCATTGCCTGGGCGCTGCATCGAGGTACCAGCGTGATCCCCAAGTCCTCTAACCCGCAGCGGCTACGCAATAATTTTGCCGCCGCCTCCGCGCGGCTGGACAACGAGGATATGTCGGCCATCGATGCGCTGGACCGGCGATACCGCTACGTGGACGGCTCATTCTGGTGCCCGCCAGGATCCCCGTATTCCATTCAGGGTCTGTGGGACGAATAGTCGCCGGATGCTCGCGACCAGGCTGACAGGGTCTGGGCGCGACGGCGCCGCTCCCGGTTCGTAACACCCATTCGCGTGCAGCCGCTTGCCCCGTATCGGCGGAAATGCTGCCAAATGGCCGCTTTGCGCCGCTTGGACTACCATTGGGCCCTGTTGCGCTGTCAGGCGGTGCACCGTGAGCAGTATCGGGGGGTTCGTCAGGGAAGCTCGACGCCGGCGGGTATTCAGATCCGCAGGCGTGTACATCGTCACTGCCTGGGTCGTTCTCCAGGTGGCCGATCTCGCCTTCCAGTCCTGGGGACTCCCCGGCGAAGCCCTACGCTTCGTCTGGGTCGGTGCCGCCATCTGTTTTCCCGTGGCCCTGGTATTCGGGTGGCGTTATGACGTCACCACCGAAGGTGTAAAGCGCACCCCGGCGGCGGAACCTGGCGAGGACCTGGACCTCTCCCTGAAAAGCGTCGACTTCCTCGTCCTGAGTTGCCTGGCGGTAATAGTGGTCCTGGTCGGATTCGGACTGGGCGCCCGGATCATGGTGGAGAAGCCCGGCCAGGCCGATATCCCGTCGCTCGCCGTAATCCCCTTCGCAAACCTGAGCGGGAATCCGGAGAACGAATACTTCAGCGACGGACTGACGGAGGAGATCATCAGCCTGTTGTCCAATGTACCGGAACTCAAGGTTGCGCCCCGTTCCTCGACACGCGGGTTCAAGAGCAAGCAATACACCATCCCCGGGGTGACCAGGCAGCTGTCCGTGGCATTCGTATTGGAAGGCAGTGTCCTCATGCAGGAGGATCGAGTGCGGGTCACTGCCAGCCTCGTCGACGCAGAAACGGAGTCCGCCCTGTGGACCGACACGTACAATCGGAGTCTGCAAGACATCATCGCAATACAGGGTGACATCGCCGGGAACGTCGCGGACGCCCTCGAAGTTGTGCTCTCGAGCCGTTCCAGGGAGCGATTGCACAAGACTTACACGACCAACATGGACGCCTATGTGGATTACCTGCAGGGTCGTGATTTCCTCCGAAAACCGAGGAGTGAGACGATATTGCGGGCCGCGACTGACAAGTTCGACCAGTCCATCGAAATGGACCCGGATTTCGCAGAAGCCTACGCGGGACTGTGCGAGGCGCGACTCGGACAGTACGAAATGTCAGCGACGACGTCATTCTTCAAAGAGGCCGAATCGACCTGCCTGAGGGCTCTGACGCGCGACAACGAGGCGACCGAAACCTATCTCGCCCTCGCTACCCTCCATTTGTTTTCGGGCCAGTACGATCAGGCCGAGCAGGAGTTCAAATACGTTCTCACCCTGAACCCGTCACTCGTGGACGCCCGTCTGGGTCTGGCCCGCACCTATGCTTCTCTGGATCGTACCGAAGAAGCCGAGGCCGAGTTCCGGCGTGCCGTCGGCGAAGATCCGGGATACTGGGACTGTTACCAGCTTTACGGGAACTTCCTGATCAAGAGAGGCCGGTATCGGGAGGCTGCCGCGAACTACCAGGACGCAATCTCTCGATCCGAGGACAACGTCAACGCGTACAACAACCTGGGCGCAGCGTACTACCTGGCGGGGAATTTCGATCGCGCGGCCCACGCCTACCAGGAGTCTTTGAGGCTGGCGCCAACCCGAGGTGCATATTCGAATACCGGGACCATGTATTTTTATGCGGGCGATTTTGGAACCGCGGCCAGTATGTACCGCGAGGCGCTCGAGATTGCGCCGGACGACGCGCGTCTGTGGAGTTATCTGGGCGATGCCTTGCATTGGGGAGCCGGGACCGCCGCAGAAGCCCAGGAGGCCTACCGAACGGCGCTTGGGCTCACTGCGGATGCCCTCAAGGTTAACCCGAAAGATGCCGACGCGATGATCGTTAACGCGTATGTGTCAGCACATCTCGGCGACGACGAGCATGCCAGAAGGATGTTTGAAAAGACTGCGGAACTGGACCCGGATGACATGTACGTCTATTACTATGGTGCTCTGATCTACGAGTTGCAGGGCCGCACGGAGGACACCTATGCGGCGTTGCAGCGCGCGCTGGAACTCGGCTATCTCCCGGTCCTCCTGAAGGCCGAGCCGGGATTCAAGGGCCTTGCCGGTGAAAGCCGGTTTGTTGCACTCGTCGATGAAGATCACAATGAATAGACGGGCGAGACAAGAAGACGACCATTGGGGAGGGAGCGATGAACGCAGCAAGGAATTCAATCACACGCCTGGTGAGATCCGTCGGGGCCCTGATCGGCATGACAGTGGTCGTGTGCGTCGTGGGCTGCGCCAATTCGTCACCGCGGACCATGACCGCAAACGACTGCAATAGTCCCGCGGACCACGAGATCAAGGTGATGTTCGACGCTGACGGCTGTCCGGCCGACGTCGAGGTGGCTATGGCAAGCCGCTGCGTGCCGACGGACAAGCATTGCGTCAGGGTACCTAATGGCAAGCCAAGGATACGCTGGTACAGCGAGCCGGCCGCAACCAGGTTCGGCATATTTTTCGATCCGCTGATGGGGCCCCAGTACATCGCCGCGAACGGGTGCCTGACAAGAAATCTCAACAGCAATGTACCGCCGGTCCCGGGCAAATCGCCGATCGAGTACAAGTACACCGTGGCTGCAATGGGATCCGGCAACAATCTCAAGCCGGACTGCGAAGCGCTGGACCCGAAGGTCATCGTCGAACACTGAGGGAATTACGCTGCCGGACTTAGCATGTCCGCACGGAGCGGAGGGTCTGTCGCGGCCAACCACTGACACTGATGCGGACGCGCCAAATCCATCGTTTGCACTTGAACATCAATACGGGAATACAGACATGGGGCGAGACCGCAGCAGGGACATGGACCCCAGGGTCGTCGATCTTTACAACGACTATATCCACGGCGACATGCCCCGGCGGGCATTCCTGAAGCGTGTCGTCGAGATCGCCGGCAGCGCGGCGGCAGCCACGACCCTGATCGCACTGGTGGAACCGGACTGGGCCTGGGGACAGCAGGTTCATCCTGGCGACGAGCGCCTGGAGGTCGGATACGTCGAGTATCCGGGATCCACCGGCCAGGTAAAGGCTTACCTTGCCAAGCCTGCGGATGCCGACGGACCACTCCCCGGCATCCTGGCAATCCACGAAAACCGGGGGCTCAATGCACACATCGAGGACGTGGCCAGGCGGACCGCCCTGTCCGGATACGTGGCGCTCGCCCCGGATGGACTGACCTACGTGGGTGGCGGCCTCGCCGACCAGGAAGCGGCGCGGGACCGCTTCAGCGCTGCCGATGTGGCTAGCATCACCGCCGACGTCATGGCCGGCGTCCCCTACCTAGCCGAGCGGGAGGACTGCTCCGGCAAGGTCGGTGCTGTCGGATTCTGCTATGGCGGTGGCGTGGCCCTCCTGTGCGCGGCTCGTGAAGAGGCCACCGCAGCGGCCGTAAGTTTCTATGGCCGGGCCCTGTCCGACGAGGACGTAACCAGGGTCCACATCCCGTTGATGATGCATTACGCCGGCGAGGATGAACGGATCAACACCATGATCCCGGAGTTCCGCGCTGCCCTGGATGCGCATGACATCGCCTACAGTCTGAACATGTACCCGGGAACCGGTCACGGTTTCCATAACGACACAAGCCAGGCCCGCTACAACGCCGACGCCGCCACCCTGGCCTGGCGGCGGACCATGCAGTTCTTCGACTTCTACCTGAAGGCCTGAACGGCCCCGCCAGCCGGTTATGGACGGGCGCAGCTTCGAACAGGTGGTGCACGATGTGCTCGAGGAACTCCCCCAGTGGGCCATCGACCGCATCCATAACCTTCGGGTGATAGTCGAGGAACGTCCCACCCGTGACCAGGATCCGGAGGGGGGCGGTCTGTTGGGCCTGTACGACGGGATTCCGCTGCACGAGCGCGGACCCGATTACTGCGCCGAACTGCCCGACACCGTCTATGTCTTCCGCCAGCCACACCTCGAGATGGACCTGCCGGAGGATGAGTTGCGCGAGGAGATCCGCCGCACGGTGCTCCATGAGCTGGCCCACTACTTCGGCATGGACGACGATCACCTGGACGAGATCGGCTGGGGCTGAAGCTCTGGCGCCTTGCCGCTGGCGGGCTGATCCTGAATCCCGGGCTATGCCCGCCAGTAGGTGGGTGTGCACAAAACGAAAACCGTGAAGATCTCGAGCCGGCCCATGATGCAGGCCAGGGCGCACACCAGCTTCACCGACGGGCTGACGGTAGCGAAGTTGCTCGCCACTTCGCCGAGACCCGGACCGAGGTTGTTGAGACAGGTAGCGATGGCGCCAAAGGCGCTGACCTGATCCAGCCCGAACCACATCAGCATCAACATGAGGATGGCGAAGACCACCAGATAGACCGTGAAGAACGCCCACACGGACTGGATGACCGACCCGGGCACAACCACGCCGTTCAGTTTCAGGGGCCTGATGATACGAGGGTGTACAAGCCGCGCGAGCTCGATCCCCGCCTGCTTGCCCATCAGGGCGAAGCGGATCACCTTCATCCCGCCCGCAGTGGACCCGGAACAGCCGCCGACAAAGCTTACGAAGATGAGCAGAGAGGGCAGCATCAGCGGCCACGTCGTAAAATCGGCCACGCCGAATCCGGTGCTTGTGATCACGGAGACCACCTCGAACACAGACAGGCGCATGCTGTGGAGCGAGGTGTCACCGGCTTTCCAGGCGAGAGCGATCGCCACGATGGCCGAGAACACCAGGATCGACACGACGAAGAGCCTGGCCTCGGTGTTCCCGCCGTAGGGCTTGACGCTGCGCTGGGCCCACGCCCGGTAGTGCAGGATAAAGCTGGTCGCTCCGAGGAGCATGAACGTGATCGCTACTGCCTCGATCGCGGGACTGGCGTAGTAGGCCATGCTCTCGTCGTGAATCGAGAACCCGCCCGTGGAGACCGTCGATAGGCTGTGGGCGATGGCGTCGAAGATTGGCATGCCTGCCAGCCAGTACATGAGGGCACACATAACGGTGATGGAGAAATAGATGCCCCACATGGCGTGCGCGGTGTGTTTCAGGCGGGGCCGGAGCTTGTCGCTCTTGGCAGGCCCGGTAGTTTCGGCCTTCAGCACATCCATGCCGCCGATGCCCAGCATCGGCAGCAGGGCGATGGCCAGCACGATGACGCCGATTCCGCCGACCCACTGGATCTGCTGCCGGTAGAACAACAGCGACAGGGGCAGAAGATCCAGATCCACGATAGTGGTTGACCCCGTGGTGGTGAATCCCGAGGCGGATTCGAACAGTGCGCTGGCCGGATCGAGCCCGCTGATAATGATGAACGGCAGCGCGCCGATTGCACAGATACCGACCCATGTCATGGTGACAATGATGAAACCGTCGCGGATACGCGGCGGGCGCGAACCGGGGAATTCGAAAATGAAAGCCGGCAGGCCGAGCCCCAGGGCGGCAACGAGCAGAACGATGTAGGTAATCTCAGTGCCATCCGACATGGCCAGCGAGATCCCGAGCGGCGGGATCATCGAAACCCCGAAGACCACGAAGACCAGGCTGAGGGTTTTCGCAAGCAGGTTCAGCATGTGCTCAACCGCGCCTCGGGACGGCGCGCGGACTCCCCGGGTGGACTGGCTGCAGGAATTTTCGTGCGCAGCGGCGCCCGAGACACCTAAAATGATCGAAGAATCTTTACGTTTTTTTTATACCCGGCCATGCAATAGACTGGTGGGGTAAGGGCCGGAGAGCAGCTAACGGGAGCCAGCTCCACCCCGGGGCGGGCGGCGCGACGGCGACAGACCGGGAACGAGCATGCGCTTACAAGAGATCAACTGGAGAGGCGTTTTCATCGCCACTCTCGCCGTCCTCGCGGCCGCGACCCTCGCGCCCATTCTGCAGCGCCTCCCCCACGCCAACCTGTCCCTCCTGTTCATGACCGCCGTGCTGCTGGTGGCGGCCCGTTACGGCCTGGGTCTGGCACTGTATGCGGCCATCCTCAGCTTCCTGATCTTCAATTTCTTCTTTACACCGCCGTTCCTGACGTTTGCCGTCACCGAGGAGGGCGATGTAGCCACCCTGGTGTTCTTCCTGGTTA
This sequence comes from Gammaproteobacteria bacterium, assembly GCA_024640085.1. Classification (GTDB taxonomy): domain Bacteria; phylum Pseudomonadota; class Gammaproteobacteria; order Steroidobacterales; family XN24; genus JAHEFR01. The sequence goes on along the minus strand of JAHEFR010000072.1, from coordinate 55,732 downwards.
TCGCTTCCCTGACAGGACATCTAGCCGCCCGGATGCGGGACGAAATTGCCATCCGCAAGACCGCCCTCGAACGCATGTCCCTGCTGGAGGGCTTTACCCGGCAACTCGCCGGCGCGGCATCGGTGGCTGACGTGCTACGTATGACGGCAGCGCGGATCTCGGAGGTGAACGGGGTGACCGCATTCGCGGTCCTGCCCGGCGCCAACCCCGGCGACGCCTCGGTGCAGGCGGTGTCCGGGCCGGGCCAGGTCCCGAAGCTCAAAGCCATCACGCAGGCAGCCGCCGAATCCATGCACATCGATGGCTGGACCATTATCCCGTTGAAGACCTATCGGGGCCGGCCGATCTTCATCGGCGTCCAGGCGAATACCCTGGATTCCGGGCACAGAAAGCTCACGGTTGCATTGACGGACCAGGCTATCGTCGCCCTGGACCGGGCCCTGTTGGTCAGCGACCTCGCCCGGCAGCGCCTGGCCTCCGAACGCGACCAGTTGCGGGCGGCCCTCCTGTCCTCGGTCTCCCACGACCTGCGCACGCCGTTGGCCTCCATCGTCGGCTCGGCAAGCAGCCTGGTGGAGCTGGATCAGTCACTGAGCCCGGAGAACCGGACCGATCTGCTCAAATCGGTGCTGCAGGACGCGGAACGGCTCGACCGCCATATCCAGAACATGCTCGACATGGCCCGCCTCGGCCAGGGAGAGATGGAGTTGCGGCCGGACTGGGTGGACCTCAGGGACATCGTGGGGTCGGCCGTCCGTCGCTTGCGAGCGCAGGTCGACGGCAAGAAGGTACGGGTCGAAGTGGCGCCGGAGGCGGAACTCGTCCGCGTACACGGTGACCTGGTCGAACAGGCCGTGGTCAACGCGCTGGACAACGCCATCCGGTTTTCGCCGAGGGAAGGCCGCATCGAAGTCCGCGGTTATCGGGATGGCGACTGGGTAATGATAGACGTCGCCGACCAGGGTCCAGGGATCCCCGAGGCCGACCGGGAACGGGTGTTCGATGCGTTCTACCGGGTCGGCAGGGGAGACAGCAAGACCGGCACCGGCCTGGGCCTGTCCATCTGCAGGGGCATGATCCGCGCCCATGGCGGCGAGGTCTCGGCCCATGAGGCCCCCGGCGGCAGGGGCTGCCTCATCCGTATGCGCCTGCCGTGGGCGCCGAGCCCGTGATAGGGGCGCTCGAGAACTCGGCTGCGGGATCGGCCCGGCGGATACTGATCGTCGAGGATGAGGCCCATATCCGCAAGTTCCTGCGTATCGCCCTGGAAGCCCATGGCTACGAGGTCCTCGAGGCGCGCCGTGGGGAAGAAGGCCTCGAATTAATGATCTCCGGTCAGCCGGCGCTCGTGATCCTCGACCTCGGCCTGCCGGACATCGACGGCCAGGCCATCATCAGCCGCCTCCGGGAATGGTCCACGACCCCGATCCTGGTGATGTCGGTCCGCTCCGATGAGCAGGAGATCGTCCGGGCGCTGGATGCCGGAGCCAACGACTATGTCACCAAGCCCGCCGGAATCGCCGAGCTGCTGGCGAGGATAAGGGTGCTGCTGCGCGACCAGGGCACCGAAGACCGCAGCGCCGGCATCGTCCGCTGCGGCCCCCTATACATCGACCTCGCCCGGCGGCTGGTCAGCCTCGACGGCGAACCGGTGAAACTGACGCGGAAGGAATACGAATTGCTGAGACTGCTGGCCACCGGCGCCGGCCGGGTCCTGAAGCACGAGGAACTGCTCACCCAAATCTGGGGGCCGGAATTCGCCCGGGAGACCCATCACCTGCGGGTGCTCGTGAGTTCGCTCCGCCACAAGCTCGGCGACGACCCCGGATCGCCGGAATACATCCTCACCGCCCAGGGCGTGGGATACCGGCTGTTGTCCGATCCCTAGGACCGGCACCCTTCAATCACCAGGGAATCGGCTCGCCCTTGAAGTCGTAGAACCTGCCGTTGTTCCTCGGGCCGAGTCCTTCGATGACCTCGACGAGTCCTGCGACGCTCTCTTCCAGCGTATAGGTGGCGTTTGGCCCGCCCATGTCCGTCCGCACCCATCCCGGGTGCAGCACCACGCAGATGAAGCCTTCCGGCCCGAGTTCGACGCTCCAGATCTTGTTGAACTGGTTCAGAGCCGACTTGCTGGCACGGTAGGCGTACCAGCGTCCGTTGGAATTCTCGATACTGCCGAGCTGTGACGACATGCTGACGATCGTTTTGAGCTTGCCCTGGCGCAGATTCGGCAGCAGCGCCTGGGTGACCCGCAACGGCCCGAGGGTGTTGACCTGCAGGGTCCGCTCCAACATGTCGTAATCCACCGCATCGATGGTCACGTCGCCGCGCTCGAAGATGCCGGCGTTGTTGATCAGGATGTCGATGGGAACCCCTTCCAGCTTTCTGGCCAGGGCGGCGACGCTATCCGGATCGGTCACGTCGAGCTGTTCGACCCGATCAGCGACCACATCCAGTTCATCGGCCCCGGCCGGATTCCGCGCCGTGCCGATGACGGTGTAGCCCGCGGCGGAAAGCTGCTTGGCGTACTCCAGGCCGATACCCCGGTTGGCACCGGTGATCAGGACGGTTGGCCCGGCGTCGGCCATCGACAAGCCGCTCCAGGTGGACAAAGCCAGGCCGATCAAAAGGGCGTGAATGGGTCGCATAGGGTCCCCCCCAGGGTGTTGGCGCCGGTCATGTATTCCGGACGTTGAACGTTGCGTTATAAGGACTGGGGTGCCCTTTGGCAACCGTTGAGGCCGGTGCCGGGAACCCGGGCCGGAAACAGGCGGAATCGCACCGCGGATAGCGGCACACGGTGCGCGGAAGCCGCAGCGCCTGGTTCGCGACGACCTCGCATCGGGCGTCCCGGATCAGGTCTCCGCCCGGCGAGCGCTCCGTTTGGGCAGGAACTTGGCGACCAGTATCAGGGCGCCGCCGACCAGGGCCAGCCCCATGAACAGTGTGGCCGGCCGGCCATTGGGGAAATCCTCGAACACAAGCTTTACGCCGACAGTGACCAGCACCGGGTAAGCCAGCCAGCGCGCCTCCGGCCAGCGTTTGTATCGGCTGGAGATGGCCAGGACGACGGCAGCGGCAGCCAGCACCGCGGTCCTGAGCGTCGCCAGCTTGCCAGGATCGGGGGTGTCACCGGCCACGCCTGCAAGGAATGGTGCCAGGACGGTCACCATCTGCCCGCCCACGACCCAGACCGAGAGCGCCAGCGCGACAAGCTGGGGCAGACCCGCCATCCGGCCCCACCGATCCGACCGCTGAGCCACGGGTATGAACAGGCACACGACGGCAGCAGCGCCGACGATGAGCTGGGACACCGCCAGCGACGGCCAATCGTCCACGGCGCCCGCGAGGGCGTGCAGGGTGTTCTCCAGGGCGCCCGAGGCAACGCCGGCGGCGATCAGCAGCAGTGTGCATTGCAGACTCAGGGCGACCCGCTCCTGCCGGCCGCTTAGCCAGGCCGTGGCCACTGCGAGCATCGACAAAGCGATAGCCGCAACGCCAAGGGGCAACAGGACGGCACTGCCACCGACCACGAGGACCATTCCCAGGGTCGAATAGAAGTAAAAGCTCCGGCCCCGGGCGGACCGGGTCTGGGGAGCAAACGCCAGGCCGTAGGCGACGGCCGCGAACAGGAGCGCCGCCACCCCCATGACGATCATGTAGACGGGACTGATCCGGGCGACAAAGATGGCTGCACCGAAAGCGATGGCGCTGGCGAGAGCCGCCTGGACTGCCTCGAATACCCCCGGATCGTGTCCCTGGAGATGGGACCGGACGACAAAGCTCAGCAGATACACCGCCCACAGCGCGATGCCGAAGAAATAGCAGGCCAGGGGACTTACATCCCATTGCTCGTGGATGCTCAGCACCCCCAGCAGGACGACGCCGAAGTCGACGCCCAGCGCGCCCAGCCATTGCAGCCCTTTCCACTCCCGGCGGTAGCGGATCCAGAGAGACGCAAAGCCGAGCAGCAGCAGTACCTGCGCCAGAGATGTCGCGGCGCCGGATGCCCTGACCAGCACCAACACTGTCCCGAGGCCAGCGACGACCGTCAGCCAGCCCACACTACGCAGATCCCGTAACACCGCTACGCCGAGAGCCATGGCGCAGAACACCAGTAGTGCGACTGCGCTGGATGGACCGGTCAGCAGCTTGAAATGGGTGACCGCCTCGACCAGGATCGGCAGCACCAGCAGCACGGACACGCATCCGTAGATCGCGGCCCCGGTTCGCCGGTTTTCGGTGGCGCCGAACCGGTAGGCCAGGTAGAGCCAGATCAGGGCATAGGCGATGCCAATGGGGATACCTGCCTGGGTCGGCAGGAACTCGAAGTCCGTGATGGCGCGCAACAGGTAGGCGCCGCCGAAGATGAGCAGGACCCGGCCGAGGTGCGTGGCGGCGTTGGAGACCGATTCGTCTCCCAGCGCCTCCACGGTCATCTCCGTGGCGGTCTGCACCTCTGAAGGCGGCGGCCGATTGCTCTCCAGGGCTCTCAGACGCCGTTCGATGGTAGCCAGACGGGCTTCTATCTGGTCGAGTCGATCACCCATTGTTTGCCTCCCTCCCCGGGAAACGACGACCGGTCCGGCCGGGAGCACGCTGGATCGAAGCATGTCCCGGACACAGACAGGCCCCGGCAAGCCGGGGCCTGTAGTCGGTCGTGGGCATCGCGCCGCCCTGTCAGGTGCTAACGTCCCGTCGCAGTGACGGCACGAACTTGTTGATGATCCAGAACAGCACAAATGGTGTTGCGGCCACCGTCAGGGCGCCGAACAAGCCTTCCTTAAAGGTCTCGATGCTGTGGGGGATGATCGGGATGTGATAGTGCATGTAGCCCGAGAAGGACAGGGAGAATGCCTGCCCGCCGATGACCACGTTCCAGCGCATCATGAACACGCCGAACAGCACCAGGATCAGGGCCACCACGGTCCTCTTCAGGGTCCGGCCGGGAAGCAGCAGCAGTAAAAACGGAACCAGGTTGCCCAGGGTGTACTGAAGGACGAATATGTTGATGAAGTCCTTGCCGTACATCACCGAACGCAGGATGTCCCAGGATTTCATGGCGGTGTATCCGCGGAAGATCAGGTCCAGCATCTCAAGGCTGATGGCGGCGACCAGGAACCCGAGCAGGTAGCGGGTAGCCTTGCTGATGATCTCCTTCTCGGCGCCGCGAATCTCGGTGGCCTGCAGCGCCCCGCCCCGTCGCCGCTTCAAAAACGCCTGGCTTTCCATGATCACAATATAGGTCAGCATGCAAAGGGCGATACCCGAGACCACGGCGGACATAATGAAGATGACCGGCATCAGCGGCGACATCCACAGGGCGTTCGCCTTGACCGACCCGAAGATGAAACCGGCGTAACCGTGCAGGAAGCAGGCCACGGGAATACCGATAGCCGCCAGGATCTTCGCCATCCTGTGATCGATGGCCAGCGCAGGCTGGCTGACGTCGTAGGCGCCCATGGTCAGCACTCGATACACCTGCCGCTTCATGGCGTTGCCGAGCCCGGGCTGGGTCTTCAGGAACTCCACCTGCTGCACGAAGTACTGACGATAGACGAACCAGATCTCGCTGACGACGATCAGTCCGTAAGTCGAGAACACGATGCCAAAGGCGGCGATGGCCGACGTGAAATGAGGCGTCAACAGGGGCTCAATGGCGCGGGTCGGTTGCTGCAGATGGAGCAGCAGGGGCAGGGCCGCCACCGGCAGGAGCGCCAGGGAAAAGACCAGCGAGAACTGGGCGATCTCCTTGAGGTCTTTCTGTCCGAACACATGATAGAGAGACGAGAGCACAAAGGCGCCGGCAACCAGGCCGGTCATGTAGGGATACATGACGATCTGGATGCTCCAGTAGATGAACTCGTTCGGATAGACGAACAGTTCCTTTACGGTCCACTCCGCGCCATGAACTACGATATCCGGGGACATGGCTTCACCTCACCCTTTCATCGAGACCGAGATAGAAGACGCTCGGTTTGGTGCCGTACTCGTCCTTCAGCACCTGGACGCGCTCGGTCATGATGATCTTCGTGACCGGGTCGTCCGGGTCTTCCATGTTGCCCATCTGGCGGGCACCGAAGGGACAGGCCTGGACGCAGGCAGCCTGCAAGCCTTCCGTGATCCGGTGATAGCAGAAGGTGCACTTCTCGGCGGTCTTGGTGATGGGGTGGAAGAAACGGACGCCGTAGGGACAGGCCATGACGCAGTAACCGCATCCGATGCACCAGTCGCGGTCTACCAGCACCACGCCGTCTTCGGTCTGGAAGGTCGCACCCACCGGACAGACCTGCACGCAGGGAGGGTTGTCGCACTGGTTGCACAGTTTCGGCACAAAAAAGGCCTTGTCGATATCTGCCGGGTCGATCGTCTCGCCACGGATTTCGCCCGTGGTGTAGCCGTCGCGCCCTGCGTTTGGCGAATCGATGTGGGTCTGGCCGTCCTTGGTGACCACATAGCGCTCGACCCAGGTCCGGCTGACCGGCGCGTCATAGGGAATCTCGTTCTCCGTTTTGCAGGCATCGACGCAGAACCCGCAGCCCACGCACTTGGTGGTGTCGACCAGGAACGTCCACCGCAGCTTCTTGCCTTCGACGGCGGCCTCGGCCTCGCCGGGTTCGAGGAATATCACAGTGCAGGCCGCCGGCACCGCCGCGGCGGCTACCGCGCCGGCCACGGACTGCTTGAGGAAGTCACGCCGGGAACAACTCATTGTCAGCCCTCCAGGTCCGGGTGGTGGGGGTCATGGCACTTCCTGCATTCCTTGCCCGCCTTGTGGGTGTCGCCGTCGATGCCGGGCAACTGGCTCCTCAGGCTGGAGGGATAAGCCAGATATTCATGGCACCTGAGGCACAGCTCCCTCGAGCTGTTTATCGGTAGCTGCTTGACCTGCTTGGGATGACCGGTGCCCGGGCCGTGGCAGTTCTCGCACTGGATGTTCCTGTGCTTTGAAGTCGCGTTCGCCTCGGCGTTTTCGTCGTGGCACTTCGCACAACGCTCCCGGCCCTGGTACTTGTCCGGGAAATCCTCCCAGAACTGGACCGCACCTAAACGATAGAAGTTGTAGGTAAACGAGTCTCCGTGCACGCCAAAGTCCTGGGGCACGAGGAAGTGCCTCGCGGTGAGGACCGCTGCGATCAGGCCGATCGCCAGCCACAACGGGCGCCACGCATGGTTCTTCATGCCCCCTCCGCTCTGTCTGTCACTGTCCGCCCGGAAACGTCCCGGCGGCCGGCATCGTTTGCACGTGCGCGGTACTCAACTCTATCGAGACGAGGTTTCCGCCCTTTCCTCTTGCGGCGGGCGCGACTCCCCTGCCGCCTCGCCTTCCCTCATTCACAAGAGGTCTTGATTTTTATTCTCCCCTTCAAACAAAGCTTTTAGCATGCTGCCACCGGAGTTTTGTTGATCGAGATCAACTCCGGCGGCGACGCAGGTGCAGCATAGGGGGACGCGAGGCGCCAACCGGGCGGCGGGAGAGTTCGCATGTCCCGCCTCGGTGGCAGGGTTACGGAAGGAAAGGTGAAGGACTCGCGTCGGCGCCGGCCACCGGCCGGCAGAATGCGGTTGGGAGCGGGGCAAGAGAGTCCGGTCCTCGCCCCTGGCGTAGCAGCAGGCGGCCCTCGCTGACCGCGACGACTGACTATTGCGAAAGGCGCCGGGGTGTGGAACCACCCCCCGGCGCAACTATCGACAGTTTACTTGTTTGCTTCTGAGGCGATGTAATCAATGACCGCCTGGATGTCCTCCGCCGACATGTCGGCGGTGGCCTTGGCCATCATCTTGTTTTCTGCGTTGGCTGTCTTGAAACCCTCGGCCAGCGCCGTCGCGTCCTTGCCCTTGAACTCGTCGAGTTCGTGGCAGTCCATGCAGGCTTCGGACATCTCCGCCGCGTCTCCCGCCCAGGCAAAGCCCTGCCAGGCGGTCAGGCCCAGGGCAGCGATCGCAATCAGGAACTTCTTCATCTCTGTGTCTCCGGTGTGTGGCCTGCGCTTGCAGTCACCGAAAAGGCTACATTAGCGGCAGCTGCGAGTCCAAGAGAAAGATCGACTGACCTCTCCGGCCCGTGACAAGGATGGCTCTTGTGCAGTGCAGCGCTTGGGTCCCGCTATCTGTAAGCTGCCGGCTTTGCCAGCCCCACGCTCTTGGGCAATTGGCCGGAGCGCAAGGTCTATCGTGATTCTCCTCCCTGCGGTCGTCCCGCGGTGCCCCCCGGGCGACTGGGCTGAGCCAATTTCCGGCCGCGAGTGGGTCCCATCTCTGTGATTGGACGGCCCGATTGGGCTAGTCTCGTCCCCTGGCGTCGAAGGGAGGGAAAGTCATGGGGTTCGGCAAGCACGTAGAAAAAGCGCAAATCCAGGCGGAGCAGGCTGCCGAGCGGCTCGGCCATCGCCTCGTCAAGGCCTTCCATCTTCTCGCCCTGTTCGTCATCGGCGGCACGATCGCCTGGTCAGCCGCCACCGCGTATATCGAGATGATCCGTGCCGGCCACGCCAGCCTGCACGACATCCTGCTGTTGTTTGTCTACCTGGAGATGGGTGCCATGGTGGGCATCTATTTCAAGACCGATGAATTGCCGGTGGAGTTCCTGCTCTATATCGCCATCACGGTCATCACCCGGAGCCTGGTGGAGGTCGAGGGACTGGCCGATATGCGCGTACTGCTGGTCACCGGCTCGGTCCTGATCCTCTCCCTGGCCGTGGTGCTGCTACGATTCGGCGCTTTCAGGTTCCGATCGGAGGCGACCGAAGGCGCCAAGAGCACCGATCTGCCGACGTAGGTTCGGGGCGAACGCCGTACTGGCCGCGGCGCCGTTGACGCAGATTCAACCCGTGACGAATTACTGTCCCGGGCAATGCAAGATAGTCAGGCGATCTTGCTCTGGACGCCGTTGATGCCCAGACCAGGATCGTGGCAACAACCCGGAACCGGCCTCGGTCTGTATCATTGACTCAATTGCCAGGATCCACCGCCATGTCCGTGTTTTTCGGTCTCTTGATCGCTGCCCAATGGCTGGCCGTATCGGCGGCGGCCGCATCTGTCCCGTCATCCGAGGCGGATTACGTCGGACGCGCGGTGTGCGCCGGTTGTCACGGCGACCAGGCAGCGCTATGGGCCGGGTCGCACCACGACCTGGCTATGCAACCGGCGGATGAACGAACAGTCCTCGGGGACTTCGACAACGCCGAGGTTTCGGTCTTCGGCGTAACGTCGACGTTTTACAGGAAGGGCGAGAAGTTCATGGTCCGCACCGAGGGGCCGGACGGCAAATTGCACGATTACGCTGTGAAGTACGCCTTCGGCGTGACACCGTTGCAGCAGTACCTGATCGAGTTCCCCGGCGGCCGGCTGCAGGCACTCAGCCTGGCCTGGGATACGCGCCCGCAGGCGCAGGGTGGCCAGCGCTGGTTCCATCTCTATCCCGATGAGGAAATCGCGTATGACGACGAACTCCACTGGACCGGGCTCAGACAGAACTGGAATACGATGTGTGCCGAGTGCCACTCGACGGATCTGGTGAAGGGTTACGATCCCGCCACCCGGACGTTCTCGACCACCTTTTCCGAGATGGACGTTTCCTGCGAGGCTTGCCACGGCCCGGGGTCGGCCCACGTCGCCTGGGCACAACACGAACCCGGCTGGGAGGCCCTGGGTGCTGGCAAGGGCCTCGAGGTGGATTTCGACGAGCGTGTCGGCGTCCGCTGGGAGATGAACGGTGACACCGGCAATGCGTCGCGCAGCCGGCCCCGGGAAAGCAACCTCGAGATCGAGACCTGCGCTCGCTGCCACGCGCGTCGTAGCCCCATCAGCGATGCCTATGTGCACGGCCGGCCCCTGCTGGACCAGTATCTTCCCAGCCTTCTCACCGAGCACATGTATTTCGCGGACGGCCAGATCGACGACGAAGTCTATGTCTACGGCTCGTTCATACAGAGCAAGATGCATCACGCCGGCGTGACCTGCAGCGACTGCCACGACCCCCACAGCCTGGCCCTGAGAGCACCCGGCAATGCGGTGTGCACCCAATGCCACCAGTCGGAAAAGTACGATCAGGCGAGCCATCATTTCCACGAACCGGGCTCACCCGGAGCAAGCTGCGCCGAGTGCCACATGCCGCCGCGCACCTACATGGTGGTCGATCCCCGGCATGACCACAGCATGCGCATTCCCCGGCCCGACCTGTCTGTGGAACTGGGGACGCCCAATGCCTGCAATGGCTGCCACCAGGACAAGAACGCCGGCTGGGCAGCGGCCAAAGTGGATGCCTGGTACGGGAACGCCCCGGCGGGATTCCAGACCTACGCGGGAGCGTTTCATGCCGCCCGCGAGGCATTGCCGGGCGCCGGGGACAAGCTCGCGGCAACGGCTCACGGCAGGGAGACGCCTGCCATCGCCCGAGCCACGGCGCTGGCTGAGATCGGGCCGTACCTGAGCGCCCAGACCCTCGATGTCGTCGTCGCGGGCCTGTCCGATCCGGATCCGCAGGTGCGCGCCGCCGCCGTCTCGCCGCTGGAATACGCGCCACCGGACATCCGCGTCCAGCTCCTTTTCCCGCTGTTGGACGACCCGATCCGCGCCGTGCGCATCGAGGCGGCCCGGGTGCTGGCCCCGTTCCCGGCCGGCGATCTCCCCGAGAACCAACGCGCAATGCTATCCGCTGCGATCCAGGAATACGTCGATGCCCAGATGGCGATGGCCGAGCGCCCCGAGGCCCAGGTGAATCTCGGTATTCTTTACGGCGACATGGCCGAGCCCGATCGTGGAGTCCGGGCTTACCGGACGGCTATGGAACTGGACCCGGGCTACGTTCCCGCCTACGTCAACCTGGCGGATCTCTATCGCAACCAGGGAGACGAGGCGGAAGCGGAGAAAGTCCTTCGCCAGGCGGTGAAGCTACGACCGGGGAATGCCGACGTCCGCCACGCCCTCGGCCTTACGCTGGTGCGACAGCAGCGCACCGCCGAAGGCCTGGAGGAACTCGGCCTCGCGGCCGGCCTGAATCCGGGCAACGGTCGCTATGTCTACGTTTATGCGGTGGCCCTGAACTCGACCGGCAATCCCGGAAAGGCCCTCGAAGTCCTCGAGCAAGGCCTGGAACGGCACCCTTACAATCGCGACATCCTGAGCGCGCTGGCGGCCTTTTACCGGGACATGGGCGACCAGGATGCGGCCCGAATATACTCGGAAAGGCTGCGCGCTCTCTCACCTTGACATCCACATCCCGGGCCCCTGACCTCTCCAGGCATCCCTGGCATGCCTGCGAGACAGCGGGCCTTATCGCCGCTGAAGGGGTTCGGAGCCCGTCCCTCAGTGGACCATGAAGACCGGGATGTCCGCCTCCGCCAGCAGGTGCCCGGTGACGCCGCCAAGGATCAGCTCGCGCAACCGGCTGCGGCTATAGCCGCCGACCACGAGCAAGTTGACGCCGGCCTCTCGCGCCTGGGAGAGCAGCGCCTCTCCCACGCTGGGATCGTGGGCCTCGAAAACCTTTACCGTCGCGTCGACCCCGTGCCAGCCCAGATACCTCACCAGCGCTTCTGCGCCGGGCCGCCTCTCCGACTGTGCCGCGCCGGAGAAGATAGTCACCGAGTCCGCCGCATGAAGGTAATCCATCGCGGCGGCCACCGCCCGGGCCGACTCGGCGCTGCCGTTCCAGCCGATGCCGATGTGGCTGGCGATCACCGCGTCGGCGCACGGTGGGATGAGCATGACCGGCCGGCCGGTGGATTTGAGCGCCGCCTCGGCAACTTCCGGGGGAGGCGACACCGGGATGGGGCCGGGCAGCACGATCAGGTCGGAAAGCCTGCCGCGCCTGGACAGGACGTCCGCCTCCTTGCCCGTCCGCTCCTCCCAGGATGCAGAAACGGAATCACTGCCGGTCCGTGACGTCAGCAACGGGACGCTCATCCGCTCGCACACCGACGTAAACATGGACCGGTTGGCCTCCGCCTGAGCCTCGGCGTTCTGCTCAGCCGCCTCCACTACCGACTCCCGCATGTGCTTCGACAATCCCAGGGTCGCATAGGGCAGCAGATTGCGCGGGTTGCCCCGCACGTAGAGGGCGTCCAGATGAGCGTCGAAACGCTTCGCCAGGCTGAGGGCGGTCTCAAAGACCGGCTCCGGCGCGGCGGCGCCGGACAACGGCAGCAGAATGGTCTTTACCGGCATAGCCGATCCTCCTCCCCCCGGGCGTCTGGTCCACGACTCGACTTGCGCTTGTCCACGGCTCAGTAGCAACCCGCGATCCGCGCCCGCTGCTGCACCAGCGCCAGGACCACGTCGATGGTCGGCGTGGGCACGTCCACCATGCGTCCCATTTCCTGGACGGCGGTAACAAGCGCATCGATCTCCATGGGCCGCCCTTTTTCCAGATCCTGCAGCATGGAAGTGCGGTGTGCGCCAACCGCCGCCGCACCGTCGATGCGCTTCTCCACGTCTACGCCGAACCGTACGCCCAGCTTCTCGCCGATGGCCTGGGCCTCCAGCATCATGGCCCGGGCCACCGCGCGGCTGCCCTCTTCCGTGGCAACGATATCCAGCGTCGCCCGGGTGAGGGCGCTGATGGGATTGAAGCAGAGATTGCCCCACAGTTTGACCCAGATCTCGTCCCGGATCCGGCGTACCGGCGCCTTGAAGCCGGCATCGATCATGGCCTTGCTGATCCGCGTGACCCGCTCGGTCTTCTCGCCGCTCGGTTCGCCGAGGGTGAAACGGTCTCCACTGATGTGCTGGATGACGCCAGGCTCCGGCACATCGCAGGCAGGATATACGACGCAGCCGATGGCGCGTTCCGGGCCGATCTGGTGCCACTGCTTGCCGCCCGGATCCACGCTCTCGACCCGGCGGTTCTCCCACGGACCCTCCAGCTTGTAGAAGTACCACCAGGGCACGCCGTTGACCGCGGACACGACCGCGGTATCCGGGCCCAGCAGCGGCTGCATGGCATCGACGATAGCCGGCACCGAGTGGGCCTTCAGGGTCACGATGACGAAGTCCTGCTCTCCGGCCTCTTCGGGATCGCTGGTGCAGCGGGGATGGGCTACCCGCTCCTCGTCGTCGATACGCAGCCGAAGACCATTCTCCCGCATGGCTTCCAGGTGAGGCCCGCGCGCGATCAGGGTCACATCCCTGCCGGCCAGGGACAATTGCACCCCCAGAAATCCGCCGATCGCGCCGGCACCGTAGATGCAGATTCTCACCCTGTGAGCCCCAGTTTCTCCGCCAGGCCGATGCGTTGCAGCTTGCCGGTCGCCCCCTTCGGGATCTCGTCCAGAAACAGCACCTTCCTCGGCACCTTGAAGTCCGCCAGGCGCCCGGCGGCAAAGTCGCGGATGTCATGCTCGCTGGCTTGCTCGCCTTCCCGCAACACCACGGCCGCCGCGACCTCTTCACCTAGCTTCGGGTGTGGCATGGCGAAGGTCACTACCTGCTGTACCGCCGGGTGATCCATGAGCACTTCGTCCACTTCCCGCGGCGAAATCTTCTCGCCGCCCCGATTGATGATCTCCTTCAGTCGCCCCGTGATGGTGAGATAGCCCTCTTCGTCCATGACGCCCTGATCGCCGGTGCGGAACCACCCGTTTGTGAAATTCTCTGCATTCGCCTTGGGATTGTTCTCGTAGCCGGGGGTGACGTTGTCGCCACGGATCACGATCTCGCCGACCGACCCCCGGGCGAGCAATCCCCCTTTTTCGTCCATGATGCTCACTTCCGGCCCCGCCGCGACACCCACGGTGCCCGGCTTGCGGGGGCGCGGCGGCAAGGGGTTGGAAGTCATCTGGTGGGAGGCCTCGGTCATGGCATAGGCCTCGACCACAGGCGCATCGAAGGTCTCCTCCAGGGCCTTCATCACCTGGGGCGGCAGGGACGATGACGAGGAGCGTACGAAGCGCAGATTCGCGGCCGCCACGATGTCCTTGCTGCGAGGTGCGCGGGCCAGGATGGCCTGGTGCATGGTCGGCACGGCCGTGTACCAGGTGGGTTTGGCCTCCTCCAGCCAGGCAAAGAACTTCAGCGCGTTGAAGCCCGGCGTGCAGACGACGCCGGCGCCGGCGCTGAGGCTGGCGAGGATCGCCGCCATCAGGCCGTGGATGTGGAACAGCGGCATCACGTTCAGGCAGCGATCCCCGGGCGTGAGAGCCAGGGTCGTGCGGATGTTGCGGGCCGAGGCGCAGAGGTTCCTGTGGGTCAGGGGTACGATTTTCGGGCGCGAGGTCGTGCCCGATGTATGAAGCACCAGAGCGACGTCGTCCCCTTCCGCAAACCCGCCTTGGGCCGCCGGGCTAGCGTCTCTCTTGTCCGCGGTGAAATGGAACACCCCTGCGGCGTCCCCGGGTGCGATCTCGAGCAGCGGTATGCCGAGCTTGCGAGCGGCGCTCACCGCCGGCGAGGTGCTCCCCTGCTCTACTACAAGCCCCCTCGCACCGAGATCAGACAGGTAGAACTCGAATTCCTCCTCGCGGTAAGCCGGGTTTAGCGGTGCGGTGGTGGCCGCACATGCGATCGAAACAAACGCGGTCGCCATCTCGGGACCGTTCGGGAGCACGATCGCAACCCGGTCGTTACGGCCGAGACCACGCTGGTTGAGGACGGCCACCGTGTCCTCGACATGCCGGCGCAGCCCCGCATAGGTGAGGGCCTCCCGCCCCGGCGCCCCGATGGCGAAGGCCTCGTCGCGCCCGGCGGCGAGAAGTTCTGAGAGTCTGGACGCTTGTGTCATTGTGTCGGTGTCTCCCGTGACTGGAGGTTAGCGATGATTGCTGCGCTTCAGGCGGCTGTCCCCCGAGCGGGCTTTCTGATCTTGTCCTTCACCATCTTCAATACGGGGAGCAGGAAGAGCACGATGGCCACGATCATGATCGGGCCGGAGATCGCGCGCGAGAAGAAGATCCCGAACTCCCCATGGGACATGAGCAGGGATTGACGCATCGACGTCTCGGCGAGCGGCCCCAGGACAATCGCCAGCACCGCGGGCGCCATCGGGTAGTCGAGCTTTCGCATCAGGTAGCCCACGACGCCGAAACCGAACATCAGCCAGACGTCGTGCATATCCTGGGTGGGCGCATATCCGCCGACCACGCAGAGGATGAAGATGATCGGCACGAGGATGGTGAACGGCAGCCTCAGCACCCAGACGAACAGCGGGATGAACGCCACGTTGATCAGCACTGAAAAAAGGTTGGCTGCATAGAGGCTGGCGATCAGCGCCCAGACGAACTCCTGGTTGTTCACGAATAGCCGCGGCCCTGGCTCGAGACCCCATATCACCATCCCGCCGAGGAGGATGGCGGTGGTGGGCGAGCCCGGTATGCCGAGGGTAAGCATGGGCAACATCGAGCCGGTGCTGGCGGCATTATTGGCCGCTTCCGGGGCGACGACGCCCTCGACATTGCCCTTGCCGAACGATCTTGGATCCTTCGACATGCTCTTGGCCACACCGTAAGCCATCAGGGATCCCGGAGTGGCCCCGGCTGCCGGCAGGATGCCGACGAAATAACCCAGGAAGGATCCCATGGTCATGGCCTTGACGGTGCCCTTCAGATCCTTCAGGCATCGGATGATGCGGCGCACGGACACGTTCGCCTGGGAGACGTCGAGCTTGCCGCGACTGCTCTCGATGGTCCACAGCATCTCACCGATACCGTAGATGCCGATGGCCAGCACCAGGAAATTGATGCCATGCATGAACCCGGAGATGCCGCCGAAGATCAGGCGGGGTTCGCCACTGACGATGTCCAGCCCCACGGCGCTCAGGACCAGGCCGATGAAGATGGAGAAGAAGGTCTTGGGAACGTCATCGCCACCCAGCCCGACGAAAGTGGCGAATGCCAGCATCATCAGCGCGAATTCCTCCGGGGCACCGAAAGCTAGCGCGACGTTGGCCAGGGGTGGGGCGAAAATCGTAAACAGGATGACAGAGATCGTGCCGCCGACGAAAGAAGCTGTTGCGGCCGCCACCAGCGCCCGGTCCGCCAGGCCCTGCAATGCCAGGGGCCGCCCGTCGAAGGTCGTGGCCACGGCCGTGGAGGCCCCCGGAATACCCAGCATGATGGAAGATATTGCACCGCCGTACATGGCGCCGTAATAGATCGCCGCCAGGAAGATGATGGCGGAGGCCGGCGGCACAAGGAAAGTCATCGGCAGCAGGATCGCTACTCCGTTGACCGAACCGAGCCCGGGCATCGCCCCGATAAACAGTCCCAGCGCACAGCCGAAGATGATCAGCCCCAGGTTGAGCGGCTGCATGGCGATGCCGAAACCGTCGATCAGATGCCCGAGGACTTCCATCACCGCTCACCGTGACACGGACGCGGGACCCCGGAGGCCGTCCCGCGACCGGTACGCAGCCGTCGCCGCATCGGGTGATCAGTAAATGAGGTCATAGATCGGGTAGAACATCGGTTCGGTATAGCCCTTGGGCAAGGTGATCTGCAGAGCGATCTCGAAGAACAGAAAGGTGGCCACCGGCGTAAGGATGGCCATCAACCCGGTCTTCAGCCAGGTGTGCCCGCCGAGGACGCGCATGTAGAAGATCAGGAAGAGCGGCACGGCCCCGTAGACGCCGATGACATGGATGAGCCCGATCATGACGCCCAGGGAACCTGCGCCCAGCAGGAACTGGTTCAGGGCGTGACGATCCATGTAGGGTTCGTCGGACGACGCCTGGGGCCCGCCGCCGCGCAGCCAGCGCAGGATGATCCATGCGCAGCACGCCAGCATGCCGGCGCCGAGCCAGAAGGGGAACGCCCCCGGGCCGGGACCCCGCTTGGGGATCCACCCGATGGGCAACTCGGCGCTCTTCCACATCAGGTAGCCGGAGAAGGCCGCCAGCACGACGGCCATCACGAGTTCCGCCCTGCGCATGTCGAGGCGCCCTCCCTACCGGTTACAGCAGGCTTGCCGGGTGTCAGCCGTCACATATCGCCGAGATCGGACAGCAACTCCTCGTGCTGGGCCCGCTGCCGGATCCAGTATTCCATCAGCGCATCGCCGGTGATGAACGCGCCCTGCAGGCTCTTGGTCTTCATGTACTCCTGCCATTCCGCCGAGTCGTAGACTTTCTTGAATACATCCCGGTAGAAGGCGGCGGCCTCGGGGCTCATGCCCGGCGTCCCGACCACGCTCCGCTGCATGTAGTAACTGTGGTCCACGCCGAGTTCCTTGAAAGTGGGCGTGTCGGGGAACAAGGGCAGCCGCTCGGGCGTGAATGACGCAAGCGGAACCACCGTCCCCGCCTCGTAGAACCCTAGCGCCTCGGACGGATTGTTCACCGTGGAATTGACGTGATTGCCGGCAAGCTGCTTGGCCACGTCGCCGCCCCCCTTGAAGGGCACGTAAGTCATCGTCAGGCCATAGGTCTGGTTGAGGAAGCGGGTCAGGAGTTCGTCCTCCTGGGCGCGCCCGGTGCCGGCCATCTGCCAGTCATTGCCCATCTCTTTGGCCTTGGTGACGAACTCGTCCACCTTGGTCACGCCCGAATCCTTGTTCACCCACAGCAGGAATGTGTCCTCTGCCATCCGGGCGATAGGCGTGAACGTAGTGATGTCGATGCCGAGCGCCGGCTGGCGGATCGGGGTGGTGTAGAAGCTGTTGAGCGTGACCATGATGACGTAGTCGTCACCGGTCTTCTCTTTCAGGTACACGAGCGCCTCTGCGCCGGAGCCGCCGGCCTTGTTGACCGGGATCAAGGGCCGCGGCGAGAGATCGTGCTTTTCCACGATCGTCTGCATCAGGCGGGCCATCTTGTCGGCGCCGCCCCCGGGTCCGGCCATGATCACGAATTCGATCGGTTTCCGGGGTGTCCAGTCTTCGCCATACGCCACGCTGGTAAGCGAGGCGGCCGCGAACAGCATGAATATGATGCTGGATAACCCCATGATTTTTAAAGTTTTCATCTCGTTTCTTCCTTGGGCATAGTGAGCCGCAAAACAGACAACGCAACCCCGCCGCATGGCCAATCCGGATTCGTCCTCCGTGCATTGGCTACCGGGTACGCTGGCCCGGTCCACCCGGCGATCACCATTCCGATCGACTTAGGGTCCGTGTCCGCTCCTTCTTCTCGTCTGCGTTCCCCCCCGTGAGGCCCATCGGTCCGGCCCCGGGGTCAGGCACGCTAGCTGTTTATATTAGTCTTTTCTCAACCGTAACACGACTTTCCCCGGGACCTGCCCCGGGGCCTCACTCCAACGTGTTCTTCAGGGTCCCGATGCCCTCGATGACGACCTCGACCGTGGATCCCGGCTTCATGGGCAGGACCCCCAGGGAGGTCCCGCAGGCGATGACATCCCCCGGACACAGGCTCATGTCGCGGGAGATCCTGCTCACCAGAGCAGCCGGGGGAAAGATCATGTCGCTCACGGGGTAATTCTGACGCTCCCGGCCATTCAGCAGCGTTTTTACCGTTAGCCCGGATGGGTCGAGCCCGGTAGTCGCTACCGGGCCGAACGGGCCGAACGTGTCGAAACTCTTGGCTCGGGTCCATTGGGGGAAAGCCGGATCCTGGCTGATGAGCTGCAATGCGGTCACGTCGTTAATACATGTATAGCCGAAGATGTACTCGTCCGCCTGCTCCTCGCTGACCGAGGTGCAGGTCCTGCCGATGACGATGCCGAGCTCACCCTCGTAGACAACCCGTCCGGCGTAGGATGGGGGCCGTCGGATCGTCCCGCCGCTGGCGAGGAAACAGGAGGGAGGCTTGATGAAGTAGAGCGGCTCCTCGGGAACGGCCCACCCATTCTTCGCTGCCGCCGCGTGAAAATTGTTCCACAGACCGACCATCTTGGTCGGCCGGGTCGGCGGCAGCAGGCTCACTTCTTCGAGCCCGACGGTGTGGCCGGTGGATCGGGGATCCTCGAACATATCTCCTTGGAAGAGTTCGATATTTTCTCCTTCCAGGACACCGAAGCGTTCGTCACGCTCGTGCAGAAATCGAATCCAGTGGGTCATAACGATGACTCGGCTATTGCGCAACAACCATTCAGGTTAGGCCATGACGGGCCGAGCGGCAAACACCGGGTTGCGCCCCGGGGGAAGGGAGCCGGCTGAACACACCAGACCGACCGCCAGACGGCCCCGGAGGCCCATCCGGACAGACGTATCCCCGACAGACCTGAACCTGCCAATAACGGGGTTCGGCAATAGCGGGGATGTGAGACTTTCGTGATCTTCGGGCGATATCTGCGTGATCCGACCCGGGTAGCGTGGTGGCTTCCTGACAACCCGTTGATGAGCTGCGATGAAACTGAAGAATTTCCTGTTGGCGGCGGGATGGACTGCTACGGCCATGGCCCTGCCCGCGAACGCCATGGCGAAGGACCGGGAGACTGGCCGTGGAACCGGACCGGTCGTGTATGTCGGGTCCCAGGGTCTGTCCTATGACTCGATTGTGCTCGCCGACCTGCCGTTTCATGGGTGTTTCCAGGAGCTGAAGCCTGGCGTGGGCCCCTCGGGGCTTGCCACCGAATACGGCCCCGGCGACTGGGGCTACCCCGGCGGTCGGTGGTGGCTCGACGCCAACCCCAACGGTTACATGGACGACGGCGGCGCGTTTCTCCTGTATCCCCCGCCTGGCCCAGGTCGCAGTGTTCTGTGACACGCTGAATCCCAGACCCCGACAACGGAGCGCCGTCGCCTTGCCGAGACTCGGAGGGGCCGCCAGGGCGACGGCGCCCCACTGGACCAACGTGTCATAAACAGATGGTTTCTCCGGTCTACAAGAGCAATGGGGCGGGCAACGGAAACCTGGCGGTGAGGCAAAGGATTCTGGTTATCGAGGACGAGCGTGACATCGCGAACCTGATTCGATTGCACCTCCGTGATCTCGAGTACGCAGTCACCATCGCATCGGACGGCAATGCGGGGCTGCGCGAGGCGATCAACAAAACGTGGGATCTCATCATCCTGGATCTGCGATTGCCTGGGACTGATGGCCTGGAGATCTGCCGGCGCGTCCGCCAGAACTCGCAGACCGTGCCCGTCCTGATGCTGACCTCCAAGTCCTCGGAACTCGACCGGATCCTCGGACTGGAGCTTGGCGCTGACGACTATGTGACTAAGCCGTTCAGCGTCCTGGAGCTGACGGCACGTGTCAAAGCCATCCTGCGACGTGCCCGTTTGACCGTGGACGAACCAGCCCGATTGCAACGAAAGGTCCGTGTGGGCGAGCTCACTATCAATCCCGCCACACGCAACGCGACCGTGCGAGACAGGCCGGTCGAACTGACGGCGAAAGAATTCGACCTGCTGTTTCACTTTGCCAGAAATCCGGGCCGTGTTTTCCGCCGTGCGGAATTGCTCGACAGCGTCTGGGGATATGGTCACGCCGGCTATGAGCACACGGTAAATTCCCATATCAACCGGCTGCGCGCCAAGATCGAGGACGATCCTGCCCACCCCGAGCGCATCGTCACGGTGTGGGGCGTCGGGTACAAGATGCGCTCGCCGGCGGCGGGACATCCCGGCTCGTGAAACATCTGCACTACAGACT
The DNA here is from genome assembly GCA_024640085.1 of Gammaproteobacteria bacterium. GTDB lineage: Bacteria > Pseudomonadota > Gammaproteobacteria > Steroidobacterales > XN24 > JAHEFR01. The sequence continues at coordinate 35,244 of JAHEFR010000072.1, read as the reverse complement.
TTCGGTCGCGATGCTGGTGATCGTGGTGCTGCTGGGCAGCGCCTTCTACCTGATCGACCGGTACAGCGTGCGGATGTATTACGAAGAGTTGAGTCAGCGGCTCAACTCCTCCCTGGCCATGTATGTCGTCAACGCCAAACCCCTGATCAGTGACGGCAGGGTCAACGACGACACGTTGACGGAGCTCGCCAACCGCGCGATGGTCATCAACCCGACGGCGGAAATCTATCTGTTGGACCCGGACGGCAGGATCCTCGCGGATGCTTTCCCGCCCGGGGACGTGCAGGTCGATCAAATCGACATTGCTCCGATACGAGACCTGTTGTCGGAATCGCGTCCTCTGCCGATCAAGGGCGTGGATCCACGCGACCCGTCGACCCGCAAGGTATTCTCGGCGTTCCCCGTTCCTGATCAGGGAGACCCCGACAGACACGCCGGGTATCTGTATGTCGTCCTCGGCGGCTCGCACTACAAGGCCGTCGCCGTTCAGGTGGCCGGCAGCGACATGCAGCGAATGGTCGCCGCCGCCATACTGCTGCTCGTGCTGGCCGCATTTGTGGCCGGGACGCTCGTCTTTTCGCTGCTCACCCGCAGGCTCCGCCGGCTGACCGCGGACGTTACCAGCTTCACGGATGACAAATTCGAGTCCGATGATCCGGTAGCGGCCGCCGGCAAGCCGAAGGACGAGATCGATCAGGTCCGGAACGCCTGCCATGCGATGGCGACCACGATCCAGCGGCAGCTCGCCAGCCTGCAGGAGAACGACCGGCTCCGGCGTGAACTCGTCACCAACATCTCCCACGATCTCCGCACGCCGCTGGCGACCATGCAGGGCTACATCGAGACCCTTTTCATCAAGGACGACACGCTGGATCCGCAGACCCGCCGACAGTACCTCGACATCGCGCGCAAACACGCCTCCCATCTGGGCCGACTGATACAGAATCTGTTCGAGCTCGCCATGCTGGACGCCAGCCGGGTTACGCCGGAATTCGAGGAGTTTTCCCTCACCGAACTGATCCAGGACGTTGTCCAGGAATTTGAGTTGCAGGCGCAAGAGGGCCGAGTGTCCCTTAGCCTCGAGCCGCCCCAGGAAGCGGTCTCGGTGTATGCCGACATCAGTCTCATCCAGAGGGTTCTGGAGAACCTGGTCGGCAATGCGCTCAAGTACACCCCCGAGGGTGGCGAGGTCTCCATCGCCGTGCAGCGATCCAGGGCGGGCGTAGGCGTCTCTGTCGCCGACACCGGTCCCGGAATCACGAGCGAGGATCTGCCGCGGGTCTTTGATCGCTTCTATAAGGCCGGCGCGGGGGCACCGGACGGCAACGGGTCCATGGGACTGGGGCTCGCAATCGCCAAGCGGATACTCGAACTGCACGGCAGCGAGATCGTGGTCATGAGCCAGGAACGCCGCGGTACGGTCTTCAGATTCGATCTGCCGCGATTCGCGCGGGCGGCCTAGCGCCTGGCGGCGGCCGCTGTAACGACGGCCAGATTAGAACAGCGGCCTCAGGGAAAACCGCCCAGCCATTGCGCCGCGCCTGCTCTCTCATCGATTCGAGGTCGGCTCGAACGCGAGCCAGACGATCCTGGTATCCGGCGTCCGGCTGGAGACTCTGCCACATGGGCAAGGCAGTTTCGCCGTAATAATCCCGCCATCCCTCTGCAATGGCCTGGTCGAGCGCGTCGAGCGCCGCATCACTCTCGCCTAGCTGGGCGTGTAGCCGGGCGACGGCGATGGTCAGTGGCGGATAGCCGGCGATGCCCTGCTCTCGCGCACTTTCGGCCACCTCCAAAGCAGCTGACAGTAAATTTCTGCTACGTTCCTGATCGCCGGTTTCATGATAGGCGTACGCGAGGAATGTCAGCGCCGAGATGTACTCGTCCGGGTTGCCAAGCAGCCGGACCTGCTCGTACTCCAACCGCCATTCCCAGTAGCGGATAGCCTCGCCGAAGTTCCCGGTCAGCGTCTGGGCCACTGCCGCCACGGTGAGAAGCTGAAACTGCGCTGGAGACAGCGGCCTGTCGCGCGGCATGGCCTGCGCCTCCATGGCCTGCCGTGTGAAGGCAACCAGCTCGTCAACCCGTCCGAGCCTGATGAACACGTCCGGAATCGGGACCGTATATCCGAAGGAGTGGCTCGCCCGCGCCCGTTCAAACCAAGCCTCCGCGAGCTCTCGATCACCCAGTATCGCCCAGGCCCGGGCCAGTTGGGCGGCCCGGAATAACTCGTCGGTCCGCTGTCCGGCAATGCGCACTGCCTCATCGTATCGGCCGTACTGAATGGCAATGGGCACCACCGGCCACGCATCGTCGATGTTGTCGCCGAACAAACGCTGCAGGTTCGATACCGCCTCGTCACGCTGCCCAAGAGCCGCCAGGCGATCGGCGGTCGACTGCACACTATCGGGATTCAGCGGATCGAGTTCCAGCTGACGCCGGTAGAGTTCGAGCGCGGGAGCGAAGTGGCCCTGGTTTTCCTCGGCCTGTGCCAGGCGGAACATCGCTTCAACGTCATTCGGGTTGATCTCCAGGGCCTTGCGTGCGGCCTGCGCGACACCGCCGTGGTCAAAGCGGTTATTGCGTATCCACGCCAGGACCGTATACGCATCTGCCGAGTCGGGGTCGAGACGCAGTGCCGTGTCGATGGCCTGCTGTGCCCGCGCCATGGAATCATCGAACGTATCGGCCCGCACGGACCACAGCAGCGGCAGGCAAGTCTTGGCGATGCCCACGTACGCAGCGGCGAAATCCGGGTCGAGCTCCAGGGCGTTCCGATAGTACCCCCGGGCGCGTTCGAGCCAGGCGTCGGGTGTCCCGAGGTTCTCTCGTTGCCGGAAGTGGAATTCTCCCAGCATGTAGTAATCGTAGGCATCGAGGCGGGTGGGCGGGGGCTTCTTCAGGCGGGCAAGCTGTTCCGGGTTCAATTGGAGTTTCAGTGCGTCGGCAATGGATCGCGCGATGTCTTCCTGGATCGAGAAAATGTCAGTCAACGGCCGATCGTACGTGTCGGACCAGATGTGGAGGCCGTCGTCGGCATCGACGAGCTGTGCCGTGACCCGAACGCGCCCCTGAAATCGTCGGACGCTGCCCTCCAGAACGGAGTCGACGCCGAGTCGTCGTCCAATCTCCCTCACATCCATGTCCCGGCCCTTGAACGAGAAGGCGGACGTCCGTGCGGGCACCCTGAGGTCCGGGAGGTTCGCAATCCGGTTCAGTAGTTCTTCGCTCAGTCCGTCGCTGAAATACTCCAGCTCCGGATCATCATTCAGATTGGCAAAGGGGATTACGGCGACGGAATTTACGGGCCGACGCGGGGGACCGGGATCTTTCCCGAACATCGTGAACGCCACCGCCAGGAACCCAAGGGCGACGAAGGCAATCCATATCCTGGCGTCCCGCCACAGTGGTCGGATGCCGGGCGGTGTGGCGGGCGGGGCCGGGAGCGGCATTCCGGCCGTCCGAACCGGCGGCAGCAGCCGGAAACCGACCCGCCGGATGGTCTCGATGACTCTGGCATTCAGCGCCCGGTCACCAAACGCCTTTCGCAACTCGACGATGGCCTGTGTCAGCGCATCCTCGGTGACGACAGCCTCGCCCCATATATCGTCCAGCAGTTGACGCTTGGTCACGACTTCGCCGCGCTCGTCCGCCAGCCGCACGAGAACCGCCATGGCACGTGGTGTGACCCCGATCGTTCCCCGCGGCCCCTCAATGCGATTGACACTGGGCCGTACGAGCCACTCCCCAAGTCGGAAATCGCCCCGCAAATCGCTGATCCGGCTGTTCCAATCACGACGAAGTCTGACATCTGGCAGTGTATCAGAAGGTGTCGGACGGGAATCGCCGCGTGTTCCGGGTCAGCGTTTCCGGACACGCCCATTACGATGCAGTGGAAACCCGGATGGGCGGATCAGCCCCAGAACGAGGTTCCAGCAAGGCAACCGGGACGGGGGGCGCGGCCGGGCCCTCCATGGCCTGGCCCCGGCACGTTTCTTATCTCCGCTTGCTGAAGTTGAGTACGCCGGTGATTGGTGCATGGTAGCCGTTTGGATCGACGGCGAAGGTCAGAAACCTGCTGATGACGCAGGTCATCTCCGGCGGACGGCGATTCAACAGGCAATGCATGTCCATCTGGAAGTCCACCTGTCCTTCCGGGCTGTTCGGATCCCGACCGGAAAGCAGCATGTCGACAACCCCGTTGGCACTCACCTCGTACGTTCCCTGGTAGATTTCCGGGAACGGCGGAAGGAACGGGATCGGGAAAGGGGGTAACGGCTGGAGTTCGCCGGCCTTGAATACGTCCTCGTTTGTGACGTGGCCGTTGCCGTCGAACTTCATCATGCCAAGCAGCGTCCCCCAGATCCCGACTACCTGGCCCGGGTCTACCTGGGTATGCGGCGGCGCGTCATCGATGTGCAGGGCCGGAACCGGTATCGGCGCAGCGAACTTCACCATTCCGGACCATATCCATTCCCCCCGCAACTGACTTGCGCTGTATGCACCGACATCCGCCAGGACGCTCGATGTGCCGACCAGCATCAGCCCCAAAGCGATCGCTGTTACACGGACGCCAAACGCCCAGACCGTCATTCGTGGCCGGATCCGCTGCCATGCCCGGACGATTGCAGCACTTCTATTTGACATAACCCTCCTCCTCGGCTTCCGGATATCGGGGGCCGATGAACCGTACGCGAGCTTGCCAACTGGTGTCCCGAGAGAATTCCGAGAGAAACCCGAGAAGCGCCGCAACCCCGCAGTGAGCCCCGCGCGGCCGCCTTCCGGCGTGACGACCGGAGAAATGCGGCCCGCTCTCAGCGAACGCTTCCCATCATGGTAACGTCGCAGCGATGAGCTACGACCTCACCTGCCACCACCGCCAGATGCTCCCGCTTGGTTTCGGGGAAGCGGGCAGCGACGACTTCTCGAATCCACGGCCATGGTGCTCGGCTGCGGCGCCCTCGGCAGCGTCGCCGCGGATCTGCTGGCCCGCGCCGGCGTGGGGCACATCGTCATCATCGACAGGGATTTCGTCCAACTGACCAATCTTCCGTGACGGCGTGGGGTCGGACCTCACTGTATAGCTGAAATGCCTGAATCTAGGGGACCCTTGGGGCGCCGCGCGGCACTTATATGCGTGTTTTCGGGCCCCAAAAAGCACTCCTAACGTATCGGCTAGACTCGGGCGATTGCCGGCGCGCCTAGTCTTAGTCGCTTAGAAGGGTGTTTTCGGCCCCAAAATGCCGTGTTTAGGGGCAAGGCACTGCCGATAATGCCGATTCAAATCAAATGCAATCAGTAACTTATCGTGACCTGTCCCCAAGAAGCCTATTCGATCCGCGTTAACTTCAGCGGGAAACTCACATTGCCCACCCAGGGCGCCTGGCTTCCGTCAGCGGCGTACTCGTCGACCATCGTCAGCCAGAGCGTGTCCCGCTCCAGGCGGTATTCGTAAATGGCGTGACCGCCGGACAGATCGGGGACCTTGGAAATGACGGGCCTCGTGGTCAGCGTTGTGTCAGTGAGTTCGTACGTACCGGCATTGAACAGAACCGTGGCATAGGCGCTCTCGATCTCCGTTGGCGTGGGTGTCCAGGGTGTTGCAAAGGCGGCCCGGCCATCTGGCCGCGGGATCCACGCGATGCTGTAATGATCGTCCGTAAAAATGAAAAGCCCGGGTTGTGGATCGGGATTCATGCCGCTGCCTTTCGGGCTTTGCAGGGTAATCTCGTCGACGCGCCAGGCGCCAACCAGCGATCCCATGTCGGCACGTTCGTCGCTCGCCGCCAACGTGCCGGCAAGAAATATCGCTACCAGTGCCAGTCCGCCCATTCTTGCTGAGTAGTTCATTGTGACTATCGTCCTCGTTTACCTGTTCGAAGAGTTGCACAACGATCTGGCGATGCCCGCCGTTATCGTCGATCTGCCACCCAGGATTCGATGGCACGGGTGACCTTGTCCGGAGCGTCGGCCTGAACGAAGTGCCCCGCATCCTGGATAATTTCGATGCGCAGATCGTTGGCGACGTACTGCCAGCTGTAGTTGAGACCGTCCACGGGCAAATACGGGTCCGACTCTCCGAAGATGATCAGCACCGGACTCTGGACGGGCGTCCACTCGATGGCGTTACGCGACCGGCCTTGTTCCGGGGTGGCGGTGCCTGGGCGGAAGTTGGCGCGGTAGTAATTCAGCATGGCCCGAATATCCGACCGCCGGAAGGCCTCAAAATAGACTTCGCGCACATCGGGGTCCCTGACCCAGCCGGACAGCCACTGCGGGGGAAAGTTGGCCTCAGCGCCATCTTCAATGAATCGATCGGCGTAGCTCAGGCCGCCTTCCCGCGTGCCGACTTCGCGGCTGAGTCCCTGCGGGTGGGGCACATTGCAGATGATGAGAAGCTGAACCGCCTCCGGGTGTTGCGTGGCCAGCCGCCACGAAATCGCAGCGCCCCAATCGTGGGCCACGATGATGGCTTGTTGCTCGCCAAGATCATGGATGACGGCAAGGACATCGCCGACAAGGCTATCGTAATAATAGTTGTCCACGCCCTCCGGGGCGTCGCTCAGGTTGTACCCACGGAGATCCATCGCAACCGTATGGTATTGGCCCGAGAGCGCCTCCATCTGGCGGCGCCAGGTGTACCAGAAATCCGGGAAGCCGTGGATGAACAACATCAGGGGGCCGGATCCCATCTCCTTGTAATGGATTCTCACGCCACCGTTGTTCGCGTATCCGTCACGCGCCGCATCGACATCCGCTCGCCCTGCGCAGCCGGCGACCAGGCTCAAGACGGCGATCGGCAGGAGTCCACGGACGCCCATTACTCGAGCCTCGTGGCGTGTATCCTGGCGACGGGCACCCAGGAGACGCCGTCATCGAACGTCCATTCCTGCACCCAGTCGAAGCTCTCGCGCCCAATGTCGAAGAATGTATTCCTGACCTCCCGATCCTGATCGTTCCGGCCACGCATGACGACCCTGCCTCCTTCGTTGACGGCCGTGAAGGTTGCCAGTCGCCGTCTCTCGGCGCTGATCCAGGCCATATGCCACTGCTGCTGGTCGCCGTTATAGATGCGGATATTGGTACCGATGATCCGGCGCGTGGCCTTGCCCTGCTCGTCTTCATCGATGGCGATGTAATCGTCCTGAATGGCCTGCCGATCGAGGATGTGGTACCAGCGCCATTCGAGGCGCTGCCCCCGGGGGTGCCAGGTTCCGCCCTGGCCAACGATTTCCATGCGGACCGACCAGCGGCCTTCAAGTTGTCCCAACGTCTCCGTGCCTGAATCTTCGCCGGGGCTGGGGATCTGTCGTTCCCCGGACCAGGCCATCGGAGCTTGGCCAGCGAGCGCAGAGAGCAGCGCGGCCAGCAGCATGGTCCGTGGCCGCCAGGACTCAATTAGAGATAGGCACAGTTGCATCTTCAGCGGTCCAGGCAAGAACGCATGGGCGTCAAAAGGGAACAGGACAGATTTGCAAGATCGGCGGGACATGGCCGGATTTGGCCAGTACAGGCAAAAGAGATCGACCAAGCCGACCGGATTTTACTCAGCGGCGCTAATTCTCGACGGGCGGCCTGGCACGGTACTCGGACGGGGTGAGACCGGTCGCCTTCTTGAAGGCGCTGTTGAACGTCGCTTTTGTCCCGAAACCAGCTTCCATCGCCAGCTGCAGGATCGAGAGATGCATCGTCTCGGGATCGGCCATTCGGTCCTTCAATACCCGGATCCGGTATTCGTTCACGAACTCGTTGAACGTCTTGCCAAGTTGCTGATTCAACGATTGCGACAGATGGTACCTGGATACTCCCAGTCGCTGTGCAAGCGTCTCGAGGCGCAGGCCCGGATCGAGGAACATTTGCTCCTTTTCCATGACGTCCTGTGCCCTCTTCGCGATGCCGGCCACCCGCCCCGGCGCCAGGGGAGACCTGACATATTTCTCCGGCGGCGGCCTGAGCGCCCCGAAAAGCGACTGGTAGCCCGAACCCAGCATCATGTAGACCGACGCGTAGATGAGAATGCTGGACGCCAGTAGCAAAGCATTATCGACCACGGCAATGTAGCGATAGCCAAGAAACACCACCTCGAGCAGGTTGAAAAGGCGGAGCACCAGGATCACGCTCCATGCAGCCAGGAATCGGCTCAACAGTCGGTGGGCGACCGGATTGGCGCGACCACTGCCGGCGCTCCAGCGCCGCAGGCGGAGCCAGGACACCGCCAGATATGCGGCCAGATGGACCAGGATCACGGCAAAAATGATGTAAGTCCCGAGGGCCCATTGCGGGTCGCGCGTGAAGATCACGGTAAGAAAGTAATCGCGCTTGAATTCCGCAGGGGCCAGATAGAACGGCACGAGCCGGCCCAGGTAGATGCCGAAAGGAACGAGGTGCGGCAGCAGCCATCTCGGCGTGGGGTCGGGCCCGCCGGTGATCTTGATCACCAGGCCATAGATCAGCGGACCGAAGAGAAGCGGCAACGCGACGGTGGCAAACAGCAGATGCGGGATGGTGAGATAGAACGGCGTCCAGTAGGCAGCGAACTCGGCGAGGTAAAGAGAAAAAACCAGGACGAGAGCGCCCAGCAATACCTGATCTGGCGCGCCCCTGCGGCTCCGTCTAAGGATCACAGCAGCCAGCACCGCGCCCTGGAAGGCGGCAGAGAGATACAGAAAGACGGCGACCGTTCTAATCATGACTTCAGGCGCCGCAGGTATATCGATTCCCAGCCCTCATGGATTCCGCACCTGGCTCCCCTTGTATATGGAATGGAGAGTGCCCGTCAAAGCTCCAAGAGTGCAATATGAAACGTCGGGATGAGGTCGGCCCTCGTTATGTGGCTGGGATCAGGTGCATTGGGCTGCCGAAACGGGCGCTGAATCGTGCTTAGACGTGTGCTTTCGGGCTCAATAGCGCATCGCTGATGAATTGGGAGCGGACCCTCCGTGGAAGGTGCCGAACTCGAACCGAAATGATACATGACCTTGGCCATCGGACGGTCTGGGTGTTTGTCTGTCGCACGCGACGAACCATGCGCCCCATGACCAGGCTGGCGGACGATGGAAACGGACGGCGCGTACCGGATCCGCGATCCGGTATTCCTTGGAGGACTGCTTTCAGTGCCAAAGAGCCACTGATAGGCCCGGATATTTGTCAGAAAACGGTACAAACCAAATAAGAACAGTCTGTTCACGAGGCCCGATCCCGCAGGCCGAACAGCGGCCAGAACGGTAAAACGGCGGCGCATCCATACGCCGCCGTCCGTTTTAATGGGCAGGACAGAGTCGTCGCTGCTCGTCTCCAGACGTGACCCGGGGTCCGACCCGGACCCCGGGTCAGGGGTTTTCAAGCGACTGGCTCCGTCAGGATCAGGTCTGGTCGAAGCGGTCGAGGTTCATCACCTTGGTCCAGGCGGCAACGTAGTCACGCACGAACTTCTCTTTTGCGTCGTCTGCCGCGTAGACCTCCGCGACGGCACGCAGCTCGGAATTCGACCCGAAGATCAGGTCAACGGAGGTGGCCGTCCACTTGAGTTCGCCCGTCTGGCGATCGCGACCCTCGTAGACGCCCTCTTCCGCGGCTGACTTCGACCACTTCGTTGACATGTCGAGCAGGTTGACGAAGAAATCGTTACTCAGGGTGCCCGGCTTGTCTGTAAACACCCCATGGGCGGACTGTGCTGCATTCGCGTTCAGGGTCCGCATGCCGCCCACCAGGACTGTCATTTCCGGGACGCTGAGAGTCAGGAGGTTGGCCCGATCGACCAGCATCTCCGGCGGCGATCTGCGGTTGCCCGGACCGAAGTAGTTGCGGAAACCGTCCGCGCCAGGCTCGAGCACCGCGAAAGACTGCACATCGGTCTGTGCTTGCGAGGCATCGGTACGTCCCGGCTTGAAAGGAACCTTCACGCGGTATCCGGCATCCTTTGCCGCCTGCTCGATGCCTGCGGCACCGCCCAGAACGATCACGTCTGCCAGCGACACCTTTTTTCCGCCCGACTGCGCGCCATTGAAGTCCTTCTGGATGCCCTCCAGGCGCGTCAGCACCACCGCCAGTTCGTCCGGATCGTTCACCGGCCATTCCTTCTGCGGCGCGAGGCGGATGCGGGCACCGTTTGCGCCACCGCGCATGTCGGTGCCCCGGAAGCTGGCGGCCGATGCCCAGGCGGTCCTGACAAGCTGGGGGACGGTCAGTCCCGATGCAAGGATCTTGGACTTCAGCGCCGCGATATCGTCTGCGTCGATCAGCTCATAGTCGACCGCGGGAACCGGGTCCTGCCAGATCAGCATCTCCTCGGGGACCTCCGAGCCGATGTAGCGTGCACGCGGACCCATGTCCCGGTGCGTCAGCTTGAACCACGCCTTGGCGAAGGCGAGTTCAAATTCCTCCGGGTTCTCCTGGAATCGCTTCGCAATCTCCCGATAGCTCGGGTCGAACTTGAGCGAAAGATCCGTTGTAAACATGATCGGCGCGTGCCGCTTGGTCGAGTCGAAGGCATCGGGCACGAGGTTCGCTGCCTGCTCATCGGCGGGCACCCACTGGATCGCGCCGGCGGGACTCTTCGTCTGCACCCACTCATAGGTGAACAGGTTGTCCAGATACTGCGTGGTCCAGGCAGTCGGGCTGACGGACCAAGCGCCTTCCAGGCCGCTGGTGATCGTGTCGTCCGCATTACCCTTGCCGCACTTGTTCTTCCAGCCGAAGCCCTGCTCCTCGGTGCCGGCGGCGGCGGGCGCGGGACCCACGCAATCAGCCGGATTGGCAGCGCCATGGGCCTTGCCGAAAGTATGTCCGCCTGCGATCAGTGCGACAGTCTCCTCGTCGTTCATCGCCATTCGACCGAAGGTTTCACGAATGTCCACGGCAGCCGCCAGCGGATCCGGGTTACCATTCGGGCCTTCCGGGTTCACGTAGATCAGGCCCATCTGGACAGCAGCCAGCGGGTTCTCCAGCTTGCGGTCGCCGCTGTAGCGCTCGTCTGCCAGGAACTCGTTCTCCGGTCCCCAGTAGATCAGGTCGGCCTCCCAGTCGTCCTCGCGGCCGCCGGCGAAACCGAAGGTCTTGAATCCCATCGATTCCAGCGAAACATTTCCGGTCAGGATCATCAGGTCGGCCCATGAAAGACTGCGACCGTATTTCTGCTTGACCGGCCACAGAAGACGCCGCGCCTTGTCCAGGTTGGCATTGTCGGGCCAGCTGTTGAGAGGCTCGAATCGCTGCTGACCGCCGCCGGCGCCGCCACGGCCGTCAGCCACGCGGTACGTGCCTGCGCTGTGCCAGGCCATCCGGATAAAAAACGGGCCGTAGTTGCCGTAGTCCGCCGGCCACCAGTCCTGAGACGTTGTCAGCACCGTCTCGATGTCCTTTTTCACGGCATCGAGGTCGAGACTGGCGAATGCCTCCGCGTAGTTGAAGTCGTCGCCCATCGGATTGGACTCGTCGCCGTGCTGGCGAAGAGGACTGAGGTTCAACTGGTCGGGCCACCAGAACTGGTTCGACCTGGGCTCATTCTGGGAAAGAGCGGGATTGGCCGCCATCGTCAGCGACATTATTGTTGCCAGCGCGGCAAGAGAACGAAGCGAAATTTTGAACATTGGAATCTTTCCTACGTGTGAAAACCCTTGCGAATCAGGGCATATTAGACCGTATAGGAATGATTGAGTCTACTCAAACATTTCTATTAAACCGATAGTTTTCTTCTATCGAAAAATATTGCAATGCCATTCGTGCCGAGGCCTGGAACAAAGTATAGGTCACTCGTCCCGCGGTGGGGCCCGCAAGCCGCCCCGATCCTGCGACAATAGTCTGGTCAGCAGCCTGGAACAGGTTCATGCGGCCGGTATTCTTCGTCCTCGGATGGTGTTGCTTCGGGCTCGGTGCCGTCGGCGTGTTCGTGCCGGGGCTGCCGACCGTGCCCTTCATGCTGGTCGCCCTGTGGGCGTTCTCGCGCAGCTCCCTGCGCTTTCACAACTGGCTCTACTCCCATCCCGTCTTCGGCCCGCCGCTGCAGGACTGGCACACCCACGGAGTCATCCCTTTCAGGGCAAAGGTGCTGGCAATCGTGACGATGGCGGCCAGCCTCGCCTACATGGCGTTCTTCACCGCCATGGCGACGTCGCTCAAGGCCGCCATCTTGGCAGTCATGGTCTTCGGCGCAGTCTACATCCTGCGCCAGCCGTCCCGCCGGGCGTCCTGAGGCCGCCCGCGCGAATCCGATAAAGGAGAAGCAAGCGGATCGCGTCCATTGTCTACCTGATCGGCGCCAGGAAACACGTACACGTCGCGGCGGGCATGACCGGGTGGTGTGGCAACTCGCCATTTGCTGGTTCTCACCGACAGTCTGGCCTGGAAACCACCAGCCAATGGCGTCCGTGGCGGCCGCCGTTTGAACCGTCTCCCGAAGACACCCTGTCGGCTGCGGACAGTTCGACGGTGTAATGACCGGGAGATGCGGGCCGGCGACCACGACTCGCCGGGTCGATGGATTAGAGATCACTCGGGGGGATTTCCCGGGAAGGATCGCTACAATGCGGTTTTTTCGGGATTCTTGGCAAAGGAACCCGATACTATTGGCCCGGATTTAGCAGCCAGATGGAACGACGGCACTCCCTTGTCCTCCGGGACGCCAGCGAACTCCGATCAGTAACATGTCGTTCGCGGCATGCTGGCCGCCATGGGATCGTGCTTCGACTGAACGGTGATGAACATGCTCGCGGAACTGCTGTATTCCAGAAGAACGGCCCGGTCAGCTCGAATGCCCCGGGGCGCGGGTTCGCGCGATGTGGTGGACAGAACAATCGACGAACGGGACCCTGAGCCGTCGTATCACGGCCCTTGTCCCGATTCTCGAGGAGCAATCCTGACGTGACAACTAACGCGGTCGAATCAAATCGACTGATCCGTCTCTACGACGATGTCGTCCTCCGACGGCCCCTGGCGACGCTCATCGTGGTGACGCTCCTGGTCGCCTCCCTGGGCTACTTCGCGCCGAGAATGGAGCTGGCGGCATCGGCAGACTCGTTGATGCTCGAGGACGACCAGGAGCTGGACTACAACCGCACGTTACGCGCCCGGTACGGCTCCGATGATTTCCTTATCGTCACCTATTCGCCAAAAGCTGACCTGTTCAGCGAACCGGTGCTCGAGAGGATTGGCCAGCTCCGGGACGAGCTGCGGGCGGTCGAAGGCGTCTCCCAGGTGGTGTCGCTGCTGGACGTGCCGCTTCTGCAAAGCCCGCCGATCGAGCTGGACGACCTGCCGGACGGGGTTAACCTGCTCAGCGACCCCGCGGTCGATCGCGGCCTTGCGCGCCGGGAGCTGACCGAAAGCCCCCTGTACAGAAACCTGATAGTCGGATCCGACGGGCACATGACCGCCTTGCGTGTCGACCTGCAGGCAGAAGACGCCTACCAGCGGCTGTTCCACGACCGGCAGGTGCTCCTGGACAAGAGGAACGAGTCGCCGTGGACTGAGGAGGAGCGGATCGAGTTCGAGCGCCTCGACTTCGAATTCGAACTGAACCTGAGGCAACTGAGGGAGCAGCAGGCCCATGTCATCAGGGACGTGCGCGCCATCATGGACGGGTACCGCGAGGACGCGACGCTCTATCTCGGCGGCGTACCGATGATCATCACGGACTCGATCGACTTCATCCGCAGCGACCTCAAGGTTTTCGGGGCCGGCGTCATCCTGTTTATCTTTGTTCTCCTGGCCGTTGCCTTCCGGCGCCCCCGCTGGGTGGTGCTGCCCCTGGTCACCTGCTTTGCCGCAGCCCTGGCCATGGTGGGGTACCTGGGACTGGTCGAATGGCCGGTGACCGTCGTGTCGTCGAACTTCATCTCCCTGCTACTGATCCTGACCCTGTCCCTGGGACTGCACTTGATCGTGCGCTATCGGGAACTGCACAGGCAATACCCCGGGGCGCAGCAGTTCGACCTCGTGCGCGAGACACTACACAGCAAGGTCATGCCGTCGCTCTACACGACCCTGACGACGATGGTTGCATTCGGTTCCCTGCTGATCAGCCGTATCGGTCCGCTGATCGATTTCGGCTGGATGATGGTCATGGGACTCGCGCTGGCCTTTGTCCTGGCGTTCACACTGTTCCCGGCAGGGCTAATGCTGCTCAAGCCGGCGCCGGTGCGTTACTACGTGGATCCGTTCGAGAACGCGACGACCTGGTTCGCGACCCTGGTGGAGTCGCGCGGCAAGGCGATCATCGCGGTGTGCGCGGTGCTGGCTGTCGTGTCCCTGCTCGGAACGACGAAGCTGACCGTCGAAAACCGTTTCATCGACTACTTCCGCAAATCGACCGAGATCTACAAGGGCATGCTGCTTATCGATCGCGAGCTGGGTGGCACGACGCCCCTCGACATCGTGATCGACGCCCCGGCGCGGGCGGATGAAGAGGAGGAGATCGACCCGGACGACCCCTTCGCCGAGGAGTTGGCGGAGATCATGGCAGAGGACTCCGGCATTGCGACAACCAGCCACTGGTTCAACAGCCGCGGGCTAAAGCAGATCCGCAGTATCCACGAAGGGCTCGAGGACTTCCCCGAGACCGGTAAGGTGATGTCCCTCGGGACCGCGAGCGAGGTCTTCGGGGAGCTGGCGCCCCAGACCCTCGACGATGATTTCGTCCTGTCGGTGCTCTATCGCAAGCTGCCCGACGACGTGCGTGAGGTGTTGATCACTCCCTACTTCAACGAACCCCTCGACCAGATCCATTTCCAGATCCGGGTCTTCGAATCGGACCCCTCCCTGCGCCGAGGGAAGCTGCTGAAGAAGTTGCGCGACTATCTCGTCGACGAACAGGGAATCCCCGCCGACACGGTGCGACTCAGCGGGGTGCTGGTGCTGTACCACAACGTCCTCCAGAGCCTGTTCCATTCGCAGATCATGACGCTGGGCGCGGTGTTCGTAGCGATCCTCCTGATGTTCGTGATCCTTTTCCGTTCCTTTCGCGTCGCCGTGGTCGCCATCATCCCGAACATCCTGTCCGCAGCGATGGTGCTGGGGCTGATGGGCTGGCTGAATATCCGCCTCGACCTGATGACCATCACCATCGCTGCGATCACTATCGGCATCGCCGTAGACGATACCCTCCACTATGTCCACCGGTTCCGCTGGGAGCTGTCACGCGATCACGATTACATGGCCGCGGTGCGCCGATCCCATCACGGCGTCGGCAAGGCGATGGTCTACACGAGCGTGACCATCACGCTGGGATTCTCGATCCTGGCCCTATCCGAGTTCGTGCCGACGATCTACTTCGGTCTGCTGACCGGCTTCGCGATGATGGTAGCGCTGACCGCTAACCTGACGCTGCTGCCGCTGCTGCTGACCCTGGCGAAAGTGCGGGCGACGCCGCGAGTGATCGGACACGAGGTTTTCGATGAAAATTGAATGGGGCTGGATCGATTTCGTCAACCCCGCGGTTCGGATTAAGATGTCGGGTAGGGTGGACGGTTGTAAACTACTCGGCTCCCGCTGCTGGAGGAATCGTGATGATCAAGAAAGCCCGCCGGACCGGCGTCCTCGGCCTCGTCCTGCTCGCCGGTATCGTCTGTGCCGGTCCTGCGAGCGCGGCAGATGACGACTGGCAGTTCGACTTCGCCCTCTACGGCTGGCTGCCGAATATCGACATTGAGCTTCCGGCCGGCCAGAAGACCAAAATCACCCGGGACGATATCGTTAACAACCTGGACATGGCTTTCATGGGACGGGCCCGGGCACTCAAGAACAAGTGGTCACTGACGACGGATATTATTTACTTCGATCTTCAGCACAAGGACCGCGAGCCGCTGCTGCCGGGGTTGGATCTACGCAAGATTGAGCTCCAGGCGGCCTTGATCAAGCCCACGCTCGGCTACCGGGTATACGATTCAGGCAACAATCAAATAGAGCTCTACGCAGGCGGGCGATACTTCTGGGTCCAGCCGACCCTCACGACCGAGATCGTTGTCCTAAATCCGCCCGAATCCTCCCAGGATGCCAAGTCGGACAGCCGGTGGGACGCGCTGGTCGGTGTTCGGGGACAGTACAACATTTCCGAGCGCTGGTACGTTCCCTATTACGCGGACATAGGTGCCGGGGAGTCGGATTCCGTAGTCGATCTCCTGGGCGGCGTTGGATACCGGTTTCAGCGTGTTGATCTTGTCGCGGGCTGGCGATATCTGGATTACGATTTTGGGGGAGGTTTCCCACTGAAGACGATGACCGTTAATGGTCCGTTGGTCGGCGTGGAGTTCTCCTTCGGATCGAAAGGCACCCACTAGGTTCGTCGCGGGTTCGACCGCAGGTGGCCAGGTCGACGGCAAGGGGATTTGTTGCGGCACTCGAGCGCCCCTCGGGTCGGATGCTGCGGAAACGGAGGCCCGGGCCTCGACCGAGGACTTCCCGGGCCTCGACCGAAGAGTTAGTGTCACTGTCCCCCAATTTGCCAATACAGTCAGTACGGTAAGCAGATCGCCGCAGGCGAAATCCGCCTGGCGCCACGAGGCGCGCTCAAGCCCCGGGGACGAAGTGCTGCCGACCGCGGAGCCTTCCAGGCGAGGATCATCAGAAGGTCCGTCAAGCGGGGAGCGGTGAACGAGCAGGATCGTGGCGGTGCCGTCAATCAGCAAGGGTCAAGCATCGTCAGGCTTGTGCGCTGTACCTCTGCGAGAGCGCCTTTCAGGGCCTCGGGGATCACTGCACGATCAGTACTGGCATTGGGACGGCAGCCCCTATGCGTGGCGAGTCTATTGAACGCAGGTGCCAGTAGCCGCCTGGCAGGACCCGGTCACGCCCTGATGAATGCGCGGGCGACTCCCGTTGGGGAGCCGCCCGCGCGGGTTGCTGGCAAACTGGTTCCTATTCGCGGCCAGCGGCCACTTTCTTTATGCCTTCTTCCAGTTTCTTGATGTCCTCGGGAGACAATTGCGGCCGGTCGATCTTGATCGTCAGCTTATTCAGCTCCGCAGTCAGCGGGAACGGCGGCAGATAGTCTGCGTCGTTGATGCCGGTGATCGTGTCCGAGCCGATGTCGAAGCTCTCGTCCCACTGCAGGATGATTGGGATCGTCTTATCCATCTTCCTGGTCTGCACGACCTTGCCATCTACCTTCAGTGTGCCGGTTCCAGGTCGACCGATACCGGCGAAGCTGTTGTACGCCATGGTTCCGGCGCCGAGTCCGTCATATTTGAACTCGAACTCCACCGTGTGCTGGCCGGGAGTGAGTGCCCCCGGACCCTCCCACTTGACCCACTCCAGATTCAGCAGGTTCCAGCAGAACACCGGCTTGCCCTCGAGCAGGTAGAAACCCCAGCCAGCAAAACGCCCGCCCGAGGTCGCGATCATTCCCTCGGCGCCACCCTTCGGCACAGTAATGTCCGCGGTGAGGCTGTACGAGGTGTTGAGCAGGTAGGGCGCATCGCCCTGTGGAACGCCGGTCATCGGCCGTGTGTAGACCAGCTCGGTGAGACCTGCAGTGAGACTGGGTCGCGGCGCCGCGACCCGGGCGCCAACCGACGCGTTCAAGGGCAGAACCTGGTATTTCTTGGCCTCATCCAGGAACATCGCCCGCATCTCCTTGACTTTTTCCGGGTACTTCGCGGCAACGTCTTCGGCCTGGTTCCAGCTCTCCTCCAGGTTATAGAGTTGGAAGACCTGATTGTTCAATGGATCCAAATTGGCTGCCTCGAAGGCCTGCCAGGGGGCCCGATTGACCTTGGTGCTCATGATCCAGCCGTCGTGATAGAGCGCCCACTGGCCCATCATCTCGAAATACTGCGTCTTGTGCCGGGATGGGGCCTCGGCGTTGGCGGCATCAAAGGTATAGGCAAAACTGGTGCCCTCGATCGGCTTCTGCGGGATGCCGTCTACCTCTTCCGGCGCGGAGATGCCGGTGGCCTCAAGCAGCGTGGGCACTATGTCGATCACGTGGAGGAACTGCTCGCGCAGGGCGCCATTGTCCTTGATAACTTTCGGCCAGGAGACAACCATGTTCTGATTGGTTCCGCCGAGCCGGGAGGCGTTCTGTTTGAACCAGTCGAACGGGGTGTCAAAGGCCCAGGACCAGCCCGCCGACATATGGTTGTACGCGAATTCAGTGCCCCAGGCATCGTAGTATTTCATCTGCACATCGACCGGCGGGGCGACGCCGTTAAAAAACGCAACTTCGCTGAATGTGCCTTCCGGGCCGCCCTCTGCGCTGGTGCCGTTGTCGCCGTTCTGGTAGATGATCAGCGTGTTGTCGAGCTTGCCCATGTCCTCGAATGCCTGGATCACACGGCCGATCTCGTGATCGCTATAGGCCACATAGGCGGCGAACACCTCAACCTGCCGGATGTAGAGCTTCTTGGCTTCAGGTGAAAGCTTGTCCCAGGGTGTCAGAATATCATCCGGCCAGGGCGTCAACTCCAGACCCGGGGGGATCACTCCGAGCTTCTTCTGGTTCTCGAAGATGCGCTCGCGCAGTTTCTCGTAGCCGTCGTCGAACAGATGCATCGCATGGATCTTGTCCACCCATTCTTTCGTCGGGTGATGCGGCGCGTGTGAGGCGCCGGGCACATAATAGACAAAGACCGGCTGCTCGGGATCGGTCTGGTGAATTCGATACATCCAGTCGATGGCGTCGTCGGCCATGGCGGTGACCAGGTTCCAGGAACTCTCCTTGCCGGTGACTGGCCAGGTCTTTGCATTGGGATCTGATCGATCCAGCTTCAACGTGCTCTTGTGCTCGTTGAAGGGATAGATCTGCGTGGTGTTGCGGAACAGGTTCGGCCCCCACTGGTTCGCGTCGCCACCGACGAAACCGTAGAAGTAGTCGAAGCCCAGGCCCGTCGGCCACTGGGTAAAGGGCCCGACCTGGCTGGCCTGGTAAGTCGGTGTGTTGTGATCCTTGCCGAACCACGAGGTCGCATAGCCGTTATCACGCAAAATTCGGCCGATCGTCGCGTTGTCCAGGCCGATGATGCTGTCGTAGCCGGGGAAGCCGGTGGCCTGTTCGGCGATCACACCGAAGCCGACCGAATGATGGTTACGCCCGGTGATCTGCGCGGCGCGCGTCGGCGAGCACAGCGCGGTGGAGAACATCCGGTTGTAGCGCAGGCCGTTATTCGCGATGCGGTCCATAGTCGGTGTCGGGATGACCCCGCCAAAGGTGCTCGGAACACCGAATCCGGCGTCGTCGGTCATGATCAACAGAATATTCGGCGCACCCTTGGGCGGGACCACGCGAGGCGGCCACCAGGGTGTTGACTGCGTAGCGTTTTCCTTGATCACCCCCCCGAAAGGCGGGGCGGGTGGCGGCAACTGATTGCCGGGGGTGGTGCTTGTCGAAGCTGGCGAGCCCGGTGTCCCAGTGGTCTCGATCTCGGTGGCGCCGGCGACGGCGGCACCCAGGAGCATCGCGGTCGCAAGTACCAGGGAGCCGGCGAGCCGGCGGTTACCTATGGTTGGAATGGCGCTCGATCCGCTCAACATTTCGGTCCCCCCCTGACGACGGTACGCTGTCAAAATTAACTTGGAAAAGCACGGGCACGAATCCTTATTAATAGTTCATCCTTCATGTAATTTCAATCGAAGGACAGTGTAGATGGCCCTGATCAGTCCCGGATAGCACACATTGATTGCTGATTTATGACTGAGCGAGTGTCCTGCCGTCCGTTTCGCTGCCGGCCCCATTATTTCTCTCGCTCGAAATGGATGTTGTAGCGCCGCCGGGCCTCCCGCAGGAGGCCTGGAATTTGTTGAGGAACTCGAGCGCCTCTCGAGTCGGACACTGCGGAAACGGAGGCCCGGACCTCTTCCGAAGAGATAGAGTCACTGTCCCTGAATTTTCAGAATACTAACGCGGGTTCAACCGGAATACCGTCTCCACTACAGCAACACCCTTGTGGGTACAGCTGACCTTCCGTTCCTTAACACTCGAAAGATTCGCGCTTCCAGCCAGCTGATACATGGGGATAAACAGATGGCCGCTCTCTGCAGGCAGGTCGACACTATGGGGAATCGGTGGTGGGCCGTCGCGCGGCTCGCTGCCGACACGTTGTGACTCGATGGGTTTGCCGTCCGGGCCGAGTGGGGCCATGCTGATCTGAACGTCCTCAGGGGAATCGGCGCTGGCCAGTACTTTCCCGAACATGCCCAGGAGTTCGGCCATGCCGTCTTCGCCCTGGCCGCCTGAACTGTTCGCGTCGACGCTGTCTTGGCGCGAAGTCATGGCATCGGCACCCTGCTTGAGCAGGTCGCCGACAAAGTCATCACCACCGCCGGTGGTGGAAGTGGAGCATTCGAGCGGTGCTGATGGATCGGCATTCTCGTAGTCGAACTCCATCCCAAAGCGCGAGCAACTGCCGCCGGGGCAGTCGTCCCTCCCGACTATGTCAATGTCGGTTGCCTGTGAGCAAACGCCATCGCCACACGCTGGACCTGAACGGAAATTGGAAATGCGCATCGCGTTGCTGCCTGATGCCGGGTAGCTGTCAAATACGGGATCGACCCATGCGCCATCGTCCGTCTTGCAGCCAACTGTTGCGGCACATTGCCGGCTCGCCCCGGTTGGGCAATGGAAGGCGGGCTCGAGTGCATCGGGTGCCTCTCGCGTGTATTCAAAACTGATCCGGCCATCGTACGGCCCGCCCCCGGTCAGCCACGAAGCCGATGATTCGAAGCCGTATTGTTGCATAGCAGCCGCATCGCACTGCGACGAGCAGTCACTGACCGCGGTGCCCCTTTGTATACAGGCATCAAGACAGTCATCGTGCGCGCGGCAACCTGGATGGGTGCCGCAATCATAGGTCACCACCCGGCGCAGTCGTGCTGAGTCCATGCACTCGTAGCCAACTGTCTTCACACAACTGTCGGGACAACCGCCACCGCACGCGCCACGACACTGATTGGCGCCAAAACCTGACTGTGGACCAAACCCGTTGCGAACGGTCGCGCCCGGTTCGGCAGCCCATTGCGCGGCGGCTTGAGATGCCGCAAGCAGAAAAATGATTGTTAACCCCAGAGAAAGCGCTGTCGGATGCTGCGTTTTCATGAATCCCCTTTCGAATGGCCACAGCCATGGCCAGTATATATGAGGGTTCAAATCTTTGATCGGTGCTTCAGATTCAACATCCCCCTCCCTATCGTTGGGAGATTCTCGAATCTTTGGGACGGCTTAGTGTTTATTGAAAAACATCGACTGCGTCTGCAACGCCTTGCCGATTCAACCGGTCGATGCAACACATGCGGCAAATCGCTCTGCCGGTGTTTCATAGTCTAAAGTTTTCCTCGGCCGTTCGTTGAGCTGCCGAGCTACTGCATTGAGCTTGGCCTGCGAGTGGACCGACAGATCCGTTCCCTTGGGGAAGTACTGCCTGAGCAACGCATTGGTGTTCTCGTTTGATCCGCGCTGCCAGGGGCTCTGCGGATCACAGAAGTACACCTGGATGCCGGTGGCTAGCGTGAAGCGCCGGTGATCGGCCATCTCGCCGCTGCGATCCCAAGTGAGCGATTTGTACAACTCCTGCGGCAGTTTGTGAGCTTGCCTGACCAGCGCGTTGATGACCGTCTCGGTATCTTTGCCCTTGATCTTGGCCAGCAGGACATAGCGCGTGTGACGCTCGACCAATGTAGCGATCTGGCTGTTGTGCGTGCCGAAGATCAGATCGCTTTCCCAGTGCCCCGGTACGGCTCGATCTTCCAGCGAAGCAGGCCGTTCGCGGATCGATACCGTGTCGGTGATCTGCCCCAGTCCTTCACCCTTGAGACTCTTCTGTCGCGCGCGGCGTATGGTTCGCTTGCGCCTGAGGTGCTGCAGCAACTCCTTCTTCAGCGCGCCCCGGGCCTGGATGAACAAGCTGCGATAGATGGTCTCATGTGACACGTGACGGCTCTCATCGTGCGGGTAGGTACGCCGTAGCCAGCCGCCAATCTGTTGAGGTGACCACCGCTGGCGGAGCTTGCTCGCCACCAGGCGCGCCAGCGCACGGTTGCTCACCAGTTTACAGGGCTTGGGGCGGCAGGCCCGAGCTCAGGCAAGCTGATCCGCATGATTGGCCCGGTAGTCGCGACGACCGCCTCAGCGATCCGGCGATAGACCGGATCGAGTGACCCGCGACCACGCCGCGTGAGATCTCTTCGCGCTCAGCTAACGTCAGTGCCAGCCGTGCGCGACGCCGGGGTGGTGGCCGAATGCCGCCGGTCGGCGCCAGCTGGCCAAAGATCGAGGATGACGGCCGATCGAATGCACGGCCAATGGCATTAAGCGACTCTCCCCGCTGCCAGCGATCCCACATCTCCGCCTTCTGCGCAGCGGTGTACTTGATACGCGTTCGGTACGCCATTGATAACACTCCATCTTCTCAATCCAAGATAAAGTGTTGCGTCGATCAGTTGAATGGACCGTCGGAAGCAGACGGTCACCGCTTGCGGTATCGCGTCCTAGGGAAATCGAGAACTCGGTTCCTCTGTGTG
The DNA here is from genome assembly GCA_024640085.1 of Gammaproteobacteria bacterium. Taxonomy (GTDB): domain Bacteria; phylum Pseudomonadota; class Gammaproteobacteria; order Steroidobacterales; family XN24; genus JAHEFR01. Next base: position 12,801 of record JAHEFR010000072.1, on the reverse strand, counting down.
CCACCCCGCCTACGGATCGGTCACCCCGGGCATCTGCAATTCTTTCTCCAGAGTTCGGGCATCATCTGGCGCGATTCCGAGACTGTCCCGCAGACGGACGAGCAGCGCGCGCTCCTTCTCCGAGATTGCGCCTCCTTGCAACGCCTCAGTAAGTGCTGCCTCGTAGACCTGTAGCTTGCGAAAAGCCACATACTCAGGCGTGTTCTTCGTGTTCGGCATCGCAGCGCCGGCCACCCGCTCTGCGAATCGCTGCAGGGGCGCCAGGAAGAACACGACGACGGCCGCCGCGAGCAGCCCCCCCCAGCTTCCAAGCTCAGACGATAGCAGCCGGTCCGCGCCTTCAGTCAGAACGAAAATGATGGCCAAGGCAGTCGCTGCAAGCGTCGATTGCTTGATGGTCCAGCGGATGCGCAGGTCGATGTCGAAGAGTTGTGTACGCAAGATGCCATAGGCGATGAGCGGGACCGACACGAGCGTGCCGAGTAGATACACGAAGTAGATGGGAGGAACCGGGTCCGCAACCCACTGATAGGTTCCCGACCACAGTTGCCACACTGATAACCCGTAAAGCAATCCCCAGCAGATGTCTCGAAAACCAAACGCGAGCGCAAAGGCACGAGCCCTTGCACGTGCTGCGCCTGAAGCGGCGCGCCAGGCCTGAATAGATGCAACGAGTGCGAAGCCGAAAAGCAGAAATAAGCCAAGGTACAGCAGCGTACCACCGATCTCGAAAGGCCCCAGCATCACCAGAAGAAACAGCACGACGGAGACACCCGAGATGGCAATTTTCACGCGCTTGTCCGCAAACGGGCGGACCAATGGCGTTTGCAGTGCGGTAGCTAGAAACGGTGGGTAGAGAGCCAACATGGCACAGTCGCCAAGCGTGTGGGCAAACATGAACACGGTGCCGAGGGTCGGATGTCGCGGCCAGAATTCGCCGGGCGACATCAGCAGGAAGTCGACCGAACTGCTAGAGCCGAGAGTTATACCCTCAACGACGAGTAGGAACGCGAGCCTGCGCGCTACGCTGCCGGGCGTTCCGACGCGACGCAGCACGACCGCCAGACCCCAGCAGATTACGATCGCGACTAGCGCCAGAATTCCGCGTGCGTCTGGGTGAAACATTGGCGAACTCTATCTGGGTTGTAAAACGGAGCTGACAAGCAAGGTTGTTGTCTCGAGAAAGCTCCCCGCTAAGATCACGCTGCATAACATATCAAGCGGAGTCTATAGAACCGGGAATAGGCGCGTATCAATCATTCGATTAATGCAGGGCGCGTTCGCGGCAGGTTGTCACTGGTCTGCGAGAAATGTCGACCCGATACCAGGCAGCGACACGAGTCTTGATTGTCCGCTTTCGGCTGCGGTTTCAACCGATCGACGCAACACATTCGCCAAATCGTTCGGTCAAAACATACCGGGTTGCGTCAGGCCAGATTCTTGCAACACTGGCTTCAACCGGACTCGTTAGTTCGCCAGACGGTTGGGGTAGGAACGGGAATGTCAGCACCCGCAGGGACGCCCGCAGTGGGGGCGTCGTATAATACGGATGGAGGTGAAATCCATGGTGGACAAGAAGCAGCATCACCCGCTACCGCCGGAGGAAGTGCTGAAGAAGGTCCAGCAGGTGCCAGAGGGCTTGGTGGAGAAAATCTTGGAGAAGCGGCATCGGGAGGAACTGAAGCTGCACGGCAGCGTCCCGGTCGCAATGCCCAAGGACGACTAGCACCGAACCAGGGCCGCGGGTTTGACGTCCGTTCCCTTCGTATATATCTCTCCCGCCATATCCACGCGGTCTCACCGGTCCTCCGGGTCAAGGTCCTGCAAGGCGTTGATGACCTGATACAGGCACAACACCGTCAACATGTACGACAGACTCGGCAAGATGTTGTCGGTCTTTGGCGCAAAGCAAACCACTTGCAGAAGAAAGTTGACGTTGTTTGGCACTTAGCCAAAAGGGCGGATGTAACTGATGGTTTTTATTGACTCTTAGGTCGGGGCGCCCGTTGCATTCTGCATAACAGTACACAACAGAGTCCGGCAAAAGTCCGGCACTCGTCGTGCTGAAAAGAAAGACGGCTACCAGCTGAGACGATAACCGTCTGTTTTCAATGCAGAAAATGGCGCGCCCGGAGAGATTCGAACTCCCGACCCCCTGGTTCGTAGCCAGGTACTCTATCCAACTGAGCTACGGGCGCTTGAAACTGATTGTAGGAGATGGCGGAGAGGGAGGGATTCGAACCCTCGAAGGGCTTTTTAAACCCTTACTCCCTTAGCAGGGGAGCGCTTTCGACCACTCAGCCACCTCTCCGATAACTTCTTTCCCGAGCCACAAGCGCCGGTCGGGATGACTCGTCGCCTCCGGCTCCTCGCCCCTCAAGGGGGCCGCTCGCTCACTGCCGTTCGCTGCGCGTTGTTTCGGCCGGCAAACCGGCCTCAACTCGAACCCTCGAAGGGCTTTTTAAACCCTTACTCCCTTAGCAGGGGAGCGCTTTGCGTCGGGCATTCCGCCCTCCGTCCTTCGGACCGGCGCCGCTGTGCGGCCCCGTCCAGTCGCGCCTGCGGCGCTCGTGTCGACCACTCAGCCACCTCTCCGACAGATTCCGCCCCGAGACGGCCGCCGATCGGCCAATAACCCCGATTGAACGCCTCCCCGGAAGGGGGCGCAATGATACCGACGGCGGTTAAGCAGGTAAAGGCTCGGATGGCCCGTCAGGTCTCTTCGGCCGGCGGTTCGCGAGCCTCGTCAGGCACGTCGGCCTGCTCCTTTTTGATGCGCTCGTAAATCTCCTGGCGATGGACAGCCACATCCATCGGGGCCGTCACGCCGATTCGCACCTGGTTTCCCTTCACACCGAGGATCGTGACCGAAACCTCATCGCCGATGACGACGCTCTCTCCGACACGTCTGGTCAGGATAAGCATTGCCCTTTCCCTCGAGTTTCCCTCGAAAGATAAGTGTAGGAGATGCACAGCGGAATAGAAAATCCACGCACGCACGCCCCCTCATGTGGGCGCGGATGCTCATTGTCAGGACGAATCGGGGCGATCCAGTTCGAAGCTGCGGTGGATGGCTGCCACGCCGGATTCCATGTCCGACCGGGCCACCAGCACGGATATCTTGATCTCCGAGGTTGAGACCATCCTGACATTGATCTCCTGGTCGGCCAGGGTCTCGAACAGGCGGGTGGCGATGCCGGCGTGGGTTCGCATGCCCACGCCGACGATGGAAATCTTGGCAACCTGATCGTTACCCCTGACTTCACCTGCGCCCAGCGCCGCAGCGGACTTCCCGGCCAGGGCAAGGGCTTCGGCATAGTCGTCCCTGCCGACGCTGAAGCTCAGATCCATGCACCCGTCCCGGGGTGAATTCATGACGATCATGTCCACCTGGATGCGGGCGTCGGATACCGGCCGGAGGATGGCCGCGATGGCGCCGGGAATATCCGGCACGCCGGTCACGGTGATCTCGGCCTCGTCACGGTTGAAGGCGATCCCGGATACAACCGGTGCTTCCACGTCGGGCTCCTCGTAGGTAATCAGGGTCCCCGACCCCTGGCCGCTCATGTGCAGCACCCGGAGGGGGACGTTGTACTTGCCGGCGAACTTGACTGCGCGGATCTGCAGCACCCGCGAGCCCTGGCTGGCCAGCTCGATCATCTCGTCGAAGGTGATCCGTTCCAGCCTGCGGGCTTCGGGCACCAGCCGAGGGTCCGTAGTGTAGACCCCGTCCACGTCGGTGAGAATCTGGCACTCGTCGGCACCCAGGGCGGCGGCAAGGGCCACTGCCGTGGTGTCTGAGCCACCGCGACCGAAGGTAGTAATCTCGCCCTCCGCGTCCACCCCCTGGAAACCGGCCACTACGGGAATGCCGCCGGTGGCCAGGTAGGCCTCCAGCCGCGAAGTCTCCACTTCGCGGATATGGGCCTTGGAGAAGACGCTGTCGGTGAGTATCCGGACCTGACTGCCGAGGAACGAGCGGGATTCGAGGCCGAGTTCCCGGAGTGCCATGGCCATGAGTGCGATGGTCACCTGTTCTCCCGAGGACAGCAGCATGTCCATCTCCCGCCGGCTGGGCGCCCGGGACAGGTCGCGGGCCAGACCCGCGAGGTCCTCGGTGGCTTCGCCCATGGCCGAGACGACCACCGCCACTGTGTCGCCCCGGGCTCGCCGCGCGGCCACGACATCGGCAGCCCGGCGGATATGATTCGGGCTCGCCACGGAGGTCCCGCCGAATTTTTGTACGACGAGACCCAAGACTAGCCCGGAGTTTCCGCAGGCATCCCGGGCTAGCCGAGTTGCTCCGCCACGTATGCAGACACGCGCTGGAGGGCGGCATCCATGCCGGAAGGATCGGACCCGCCGGCCTGGGCCATGTCAGGGCGGCCGCCGCCGCGACCGCCCACCAGGGGAGCGATCTCGCCGACCAGGGCACCGGCCTTGATCCGGTCCATGGCGTCCCTGGTGACGCCTGCTACCAGCCGCGCCTTGTCGTCCTCGACCGAGCCGAGCACGACTACGGCGGTGCCGAGCTTCTGCTTGAGCCTGTCCACCGCCTCCCGCAACGCCTTGGGATCGGCGCCGTCGACGCGTGCCGCGAGCACCTTGATGCCGCCGATGTCGGTGGCCTTGTCGGCCAGGTCGCCGCCCTGACCACTGGCAAGCTGGGCCTTGAGACGCTGGAGTTCCTTCTCCATCTGGCGGTTCCGGTCCAGCAGGTGGCGGACCTTTTCCTCGGCGTCCTCCCGGCCGCCTCGCACCAGGGCTGCGATGCGATGCAGGGTCTCTTCCCCGGCCCTCACCCAGCCCAGGGCGCGATCGCCCGTGACCGCCTCGATCCGGCGGACACCGGCGGCGATGCCGGCCTCGGAGATGATCTTCATCAGACCGATGTCCCCGGCCCGGGCGACATGGGTGCCACCGCATAATTCCGTGGAGAAATCCCCGAGCCGCAGCACCCGCACGCGGGCGTCGTATTTCTCGCCGAAAAGCGCCATGGCGCCGGCAGCCACGGCGTCGTCGAAGTCCATGACCGACGTTTCGGCCTCGGCGTTGAGACGGATCTGGTCGTTGACCAGTTGCTCGATCCTCTCCAGTTGGTCGGCAGTGACCGGCTCGTTGTGGGAGAAGTCGAAACGAAGGCGATCCGGGGCCACCAGGGAGCCCTTCTGGGTGACATGATCCCCGAGCATTTCCCGGAGCGCGGCATGCAGCAGGTGGGTGGCCGAATGGTTGAGCACGATGTTCCGCCGCCGCTGACAATCCACCGCGGCCTCCACCGTGGCGCCCGTCGAGACCGACCCTGCGACGATGGTGCCGATATGGCCATGAGCCTTGCCCACTTTCTGAGTGTCCGACACCTCCATCCGGAAACCGTCGCCCGACAGGATTCCGGCGTCTCCCACCTGGCCGCCGCTCTCGGCGTAAAACGGTGTCCGGTCGAGGAACAGGGTGACCCGGTCGCCCTCCTCGGCTGCGTCCGCCGCCCTGCCGTCCGCCACGATCAGTGCCACTCGAGCCTTTGCGGTTTCCTGCTCGTAGCCGAGGAACTCTGTCGGCGGGATGTCCACGCCGTCGGCCTGGAGGGCCGCTGCCAGGGCCATGGACTCATTGGCGCCGAACACGCTGGCGGCGCGGCCCCTTTCCCGCTGGGCCTCCATGGCCTGCTCGAACCCGGCATCGTCTACGGTCAGCCCGCGCTCGCGGGCAATGTCGGCGGTGAGATCGAGGGGAAACCCGTAGGTGTCGTAGAGCTTGAAGGCGGTTTTCCCTGGGATGACCTTGCCGCGCAATCCGGCGATGGCGTCCTCCAGCATGCCCATGCCCTGGTCGAGCGTCTCCGCAAATCGTCGCTCTTCCTGCAGCAGCACCTGCTCGACCCGCTCCCTGGCCCTGGTCAGTTCCGGATAGGCCTCGCCCATCTCCGTATCCAGCGGCCCCACCAGGGAATGGAAAAATGGTTCCTGCTGTCCGAGCTTGTAACCGTGCCGGATGGCCCGGCGGATGATCCGGCGCAGCACGTAACCGCGTCCCTCGTTGGACGGCAGCACGCCGTCCGCGATGAGGAAGGCGCAGGCGCGGATGTGATCGGAGATCACTCTCAGGGACGGGCTGTCATGGACCTTGACCCCGGTTGCTTCGGCGGCAGCGTGCATCAGGTTTTGAAACAGGTCGATGTCGTAGTTGTTGTAGGTGCCCTGCATCACCGCCGCGATCCGCTCCAGACCCATGCCGGTATCCACCGAAGGCTTCGGCAACGGCTTCATCTTGCCGTCGGTAGACCGCTCGTATTGCATGAACACCAGGTTCCATACCTCGACGAAGCGGTCCCCGTCTTCGTCCGGGGACCCCGGGGGGCCGCCCGGCACGTCGGGTCCGTGATCGAAGAAAATCTCGGTACAGGGCCCGCAGGGACCGGTGTCCCCCATGGCCCAGAAGTTGCTGTCGGCGCCCAGGCGGCGGAGCCTGCCGGGCTCGATGCCAATGTCGTCGAGCCACAGATCCGCGGCCTCGTCGTCTTCCTCGAAGACCGTCACCCATAGCCGGTCGGCATCGAGCCCCAGGTCCTCGGTAAGGAACTCCCAGCCGAAGCGGATGGCATCGCGCTTGAAGTAGTCGCCGAAGCTGAAATTACCCAGCATCTCGAAGAAGGTGTGGTGCCGGGCGGTGTAGCCCACGTTCTCCAGATCATTGTGCTTGCCGCCGGCGCGCACGCAGCGCTGGGAAGAGGCGGCCCGGGCATAGGGGCGCTTCTCCAGACCGAGGAAGACGTCCTTGAACTGGACCATGCCGGCATTCGTGAACAGGAGCGTGGGGTCGTTACCGGGCACCAGGGAGCTGGAGGCCACCACCTGGTGGCCCTGGCGCTGGAAGTAGTCCAGGAATCGCTTGCGTAACTCGGCGCTCTTCATTGCTCGCGTCGTGGCTGCCCAAAAGAGTGAAGGTTAAGGGGTGTCGGGGCCGCTTGCCAGCCCGCGGAAAACTCAGTCGTCGCCGCCCAGGGCCCGGCTGATGTGTTCGGCGGCGAATCCCCGGTATTGCAGAAAGCGCGCCTGCCGGGCGCGCTCCCGGAAATCGCCGGGCGGCTTTCGGCCGAAACGCTTGCGTCTGGCCTCCGCGGCCAGGTCGCCCCAGTCTGGGGCCGCATTCCCGAGGGCCTCCTCGATGACTCCAGATGCGACCCGTCTCTGCTCCAGTTCCATGCGGATCCTAACCGGCCCCTGGCCACGGCCGATACGGGAGGCGACAAATGCCTCGGCGAAGCGCGCATCGGAGAGCAGGTTCTCCCTGCCCAGGTCGTCGAGGGTAGACTCGATCAGATCGGCGGGCATGCCACGGGAGCGGAGCTTGCCCGCCAGTTCGTGCCTGGCGTGCTCCCGGCGGGCCAGTAGATCCATGGCCGTCCGACGCACGTCGGCAGCGGTGAACTCCCTCTCGTCACCGGGTCCGTCGCCCACGGCCCCGCCGCCCTTATTCGACGGCCTCGGCCTCTTCCTCGGCGGCCGGGGTCTTGCCAGGCAGCAGCCGGGCGCGGATGCCGGCCTCGATCTCGGCGGCGATCTCAGGATTGTCCTGCAGGTACTGGCGGGCATTCTCCTTGCCCTGGCCGATGCGATCGCCCTTGTAGCTGTACCAGGAGCCCGACTTGTCCACCAGGCCCTCGCGGACGCCCAGCTCGATGACCTCGCCTTCCCGGGAGATGCCGGTGCCGTACATGATCTCGAACTCTGCCATCCGGAACGGCGGCGCCACCTTGTTCTTCACCACCTTGACGCGGGTCTGGTTGCCGGTGATCTCGTCGCCTTTCTTGATGGCGCCGATCCGGCGGATATCCAGGCGCACGGAAGAGTAGAACTTCAGGGCGTTGCCGCCGGTGGTGGTCTCGGGATTGCCGAACATGACGCCGATCTTCATGCGGATCTGGTTGATGAATATCACCAGCACGTTGGTCCGCTTGATGTTGGCGGTGAGTTTCCTCAGGGCCTGTGACATGAGGCGGGCCTGCAGGCCCACATGGGAATCGCCCATCTCGCCCTCGATCTCGGCTTTCGGGGTCAGCGCCGCCACGGAGTCGATCACGATGACGTCCACGGCGCCGGAGCGCACCAGCATGTCGGTGATTTCCAGGGCCTGCTCGCCCGTGTCCGGCTGGGATACCAGCAGGTCGTCCACGTTGACGCCGAGATTTTCCGCATAGATCGGGTCCAGGGCGTGTTCCGCATCCACGAATGCCGCCGTGCCGCCGGCCTTCTGGGCCTCGGCCACCACCTGTAGCGTCAACGTGGTCTTGCCGGAAGCCTCGGGCCCATAGATCTCGACCACGCGGCCGCGGGGCAGACCGCCCACGCCGAGGGCCACGTCCAGACCCAGGGATCCGGTGGATACGACGGACACGTCCCGGGCCGCTGTGGAATCGCCCAGTCGCATGACCGAACCCTTGCCGAACTGCTTCTCGATCTGCCCGAGGGCCGCGGCCAGCGCCTTCTTTCTGTTCTCGTCCATAACCTGCCTGGTGATTCTTTGGGGGTGAAAGGGGAAAGGGTCGATTATTCCACAGAACGCCAGTGCCGGCAGCCGGCGTTTCCGGCCGATCCCCGTGGAATCATCGCAACGGCCAGGACTCGATCACCGAGTAGCGGGCGCCGCGCTGGCCAGTATGGGATTCCAGCAGGGTCAGGGCCGAGATCGGCCACGGCACCGGTTCGATTTCCGGCAGGACGGCCCGGCGGCAGCGGCGGGCAATGGTCAGGTGCGGATGGAAATCGCGGAAATCCGGCCAGAACCCGCTGGGCTCCAGGGCTGTCCACAGATCCTTCACCAGGCGATTGAGCGCTGCCGGCGACCGGGAGGGACCGAGCCACAGGATACCGGTCCGCCGCCACCATCCGGCCCGGTCGATGACGAGGTCGAAGGCGTCAGCCCCCAGTCCGGCGGCGGCCTCCCGGATGCCGACGAAGATCTCGGCGTCCACGCTACCGAGGAAGGCCAGGGTGATGTGGAGGTTCTCGTCCGGCACCGCCCGGCCGGAAGCCCCGGCCCTGACCGTGGCCGATGCAGCCGCCAGCCCGGTGCGCACTTCCGGATCCGGCCACAGGGCGAAAAACAGCCGTCGCCTGCCCGCCCCGCTCACGGCGACAACAGCCCCTCCAGCGCCACCGCCACGCTCTGTCGGCGCACGGACTCCCGGTCGCCGTCGAACTGCCGGCAGTCGGCGTGGCTCCTGAGACCGGCGGCGTCGATCCGGGCCCAGGCGAACCACACGGTGCCAACGGGCTTGTCGGGGGTCCCGCCGGAGGGGCCGGCCACGCCGCTGACCGCCACCGCAACATCTGCCCCGCCCCGCTTCAGCGCCCCTTCCGCCATCTCCCGGACCACCTCCTCGCTGACGGCGCCGTGAGTGACCAGGGTGACGGGGGAGACCCCCAGGAGGTCCTGCTTGGCCGGATTGCTGTAGCTGACGATGCCGTAGGAAAACCAGTCCGAGCTACCGGGCAGATCGGTCAGCACCTTGGCGATCCAGCCACCGGTGCATGATTCGGCGGTGGCCACGCTCCTGCCCTCGGAGCGCAGCCGCTCGGCCAGCCGCTCTGCCAGTCGCCTGAGTTCCGTGTCGCGTGGAGTCATGCCTGTCAGTTTAGCTCCTGTCTATGGGCTGGTGATCGCCGACTCGGCCAACGGCAATGCGAGGTCGGTCGCTCCGCTTACTCCAGCAGTTCCCTGTAGACCGCCAGGTTGCCCTCCACCATCTGGTCCACGGAGAACTCCCGCTCGACGATCTCGCGACCCGCCCTGCCCAGCCGGACCCGCAGATCCTTGGCCTGAAGCAACTGGTCCACCGCCCCCACCAGCGCCGCCGCGTCACCGGCAGGAATCAGCAGCCCGTTGACCCGGTCACGCACGATCTCGGGAATCCCACCCACGGCCGTCGTGACCACCGGCACGCCGACGGCGCAGGACTGTAGAAGGATGATGCCGAGGCCTTCGTCATAGGCCGGGTGTACGAGGACGTCGAGACATCCCAGGAAATCCGTCAGGTCGCTACGGAAACCCGGGAAGCGGACGACCTCGGTCAGTCCCGCCACCTGGAACTTGCGCCGAATATCCTCCTCCAGCCCCCCCTTGCCGAACAGGAGGACTCGAGCCCGCGGGAAGCGGGAGAGAATCTCCGGCAGGGCCTCCAGCAACACGTCATGTCCCTTGCGCCGGATGAACTGGGCCGCCATGCCCAGGATCAACGCATCCGCCGGCAGGCCGAACTCTGACAGGAGGCGCTGACGCGGCCACTGGATCAGCGGGTCCGGCCGCGGTACGGCACTATGCACGACCCTGATCAGGGAATCGGGCACACCCGCGGCCACCAGTCCGTCGCGGATGGCGCGGGAGATGGTGACCACCCGATCGAACAGCCGGTATTTCAGCGGCACCACCCAGCGGGGCTCGGGATTGGTCACCCGTCTGGACAGCACCACGGGCACCCCGGAGAGCCTGGCGCCGATGCCGCCGAGCCAGTCGGCCCCCCGCCGGCTGTGAAGATGGATCAGGTCGGGGTGGAAGCGCCTGACCATGCGCTTGACCCGCCACGCGAACGGGATGTCCAGATCGCCCCGCATGGGCGTGGCGAACACCGACACCTTCTCGGGGTAACCCTCGGCGGAAATGGCGCTGCCGGCCGGGCAAAGCAGCAGGCTCTCGACCCCCCGGGCGGCAAGCCCTCGCACCAGACAGGCGACCTGCAGGGCGCCGCCATAGAGTCGCATCCCGGTCTCGACATGGAGAACTTTCAAGGTCTTTCGGGCTCCGGTGTCATCCCGCCATGCTACCACCGGGCCTGCTTGCCGAGGTGCCTGTGGCCGACTAGGATGCGGGATTGTCCCGCCCACACGCGCCCATGCAGGAAACAGCCTCTTCCACAACCGCCGACGCCGGCCCTGACCTCGGTCAGCACACGCCGATGATGCGCCAGTACCTGCGCATCAAGGCGGAATATCCGGACATCCTGCTGTTTTACCGGATGGGCGATTTCTACGAGTTGTTCTACGACGACGCCCGGCGCGCGGCCAGGCTGATCGACATCACCCTGACCAGTCGCGGCCAGTCGGCGGGCGAGCCCATCCCCATGGCTGGCGTTCCGTACCACGCCGCCGACAATTACCTCGGCCGGCTGGTCCGGAAGGGGGAATCGGTGGCGATCTGCGAGCAGATCGGCGACCCGGCCACATCCAAGGGTCCGGTGGAGCGGCAGGTGGTGCGGGTGGTGACCCCAGGCACCGTCACCGACGACTCGCTCCTGGAGGATCGCCGCGAGACGCTGCTCGGATGTATCAGCTTCGGTGCGCCTGTCACGGGACTGGCCTGGCTGGACCTGGGCAGCGGACGCTTCCGGGCCACGGAAATGGATTCGCCGGAAGCCCTGCGGGCGGAACTGGAACGATTGCGGCTGGCCGAGTGCCTGATAAACGAAGACGCCCGGATCCCCGCGTGGCTGGACGACCTCCCTGGGCTCAGGCGCCGCCCGCCCTGGGAATTTGAGCCCGACTCCGCCCATCGCGTGCTGTGCACCCAGTTCGGCACCCACGACCTGGCCGGATTCGGCTGCGAGGACCGGACCGAGGCGGTGCGCGCGGCCGGATGCCTGATGAACTACGTCCGGGAGACCCAGCGGACCGCCGTGCCGCACATCCGCGGACTGCGGCTGGAGAACCGGGAAGAGGCGCTGGTGATGGACGCTGCCACCCGCCGCAACCTGGAGCTGGAATACAGCCTGTCCGGTCACCACCAGCACACCCTGGCCGGCGTCATGGACCGCACTGTCACCGCCATGGGCGGACGCCTGTTGCGGCGCTGGATCAACCGGCCGATCCGGGACCGACAGGCGCTGGCCAGACGATTCCAGGCGGTCGATGCGCTGCTGACCTCGGGGGCTGCCCAGGAAGCGCTGGAGGCGCTCCATGGCATCGGTGACGTGGAGCGTATCCTTGCCAGGGTCGCGTTGCACTCGGCCCGGCCACGGGACCTGGCCCAGTTGCGCACCGCCCTCGGGCGGGTGCCCGGTCTCGGCGCCCTGATCGGCGCGCTGGACTCTCCACGGTTGGACGACCTGGCCGTTGACTACGGCGACCAGTCGGCCACCCGCGAGTTGCTGACCCGGGCCGTCGTCGATGAACCACCCATGCTGATCCGCGACGGCGGCGTCATCGCCCGTGGATTCGACGGAGAACTTGACGAACTCAGACGACTCAGCGAGGACGCTGACCAGTTCCTTGCGGACCTGGAAGCCCGCGAGCGGGAGCGCACCGGCATACCCACCCTCAAGGTGGGGTACAACCGCGTCCATGGCTATTACATCGAGATCAGTCGTGGCCAGGCGGGACGGGCGCCGGCCGAGTACACCCGCCGCCAGACCCTCAAGGCCGCCGAGCGGTTCATCACCGAGGAGTTGAAATCCTTCGAGGACAAAGTGCTGAGCGCCCGCGAACGCGCCCTGGCGCGGGAGAAGGCCCTCTACGACCATTTACTGGATTCACTCAACGAGGTGCTGGCGGATCTCCAGCGGCTGGCGTCGGCGCTGGCGGAGACTGACGCCCTGGCCAATCTCGCGGAACGGGCGCTGACGCTCGGGCTGAGCCGCCCGCAGCTGACCGACGAGCCGCGGCTCGAGATCTGCGGCGGACGTCATCCGGTGGTGGAGAGAGTGCTGGACGAACCCTTCGTCCCCAACGACCTGGTGCTCGATGGGGATCGCCGCATGCTGGTGATCACCGGTCCCAACATGGGCGGCAAGTCCACCTACATGCGGCAGGC
>JAHEFR010000011.1 GCA_024640085.1 Gammaproteobacteria bacterium | reverse complement strand
CATGTACCTGCGCCGGATAGACTGAACGGGGGATGAGGTTTCGACCTCATCCCCTTTTTTGTTTTCCGGATCTAGAACCGGTAGCTCAACCGGAAGGTGAAGCCGTCGTCCTGGATGTCGTTGCCGACCTCGTCGAAGTCCTCCAGCGCGTATCCCCAGTAGACCTCGCCGTGCAGCCCGGGCTTCGGGTCCCATAGCAAGCCCAGCCCCACGCTGTACAGGTTCTTGGTGTCGCCTGTATTCAGGTCATTGTCCTTGTCCTTCGACGCCCCATAATCAAAGAACGTCGCCCCCCGCAGCCGACGCGCATCGAAAACGCCAGCGGATGAACGGTCGACCTCGATCAGCGGCACCTGCCATTCAATAGAGCCGGCGAACCCGTTGTCCCGGACAAAAAGGTTTTCCCGGTATCCGCGCACGGTGTTGTACCCGCCGATAGGCATTTTCTCCGCCGACAAGAGCGGGTTCCCCGCCCACTGGGCCGAGGTCCTGAGGAACAGTTGCGACCCCCTCCAGTCGAGATTGCGGATGTACTGACCCTGCCACAGGAGACTGGTGAATTGTCCGTCCGGGGTGCCGACGCGGGGCCCGGTCTCGGGCGTCTCCGTGGCGCCGAAAATATGCAATCCTCTGCGGAGGGTGAATCGCATTGCCATGACCCGCTCGAGACTCAGGCGGCTGAACTCCGCCCCGACCTGGGCCACCGACAGGTCGCTCTCCCCCTTGTCTTCTCCCGGCGTAAAGGAGAACCGGGTACCGAGGAGCCTGTTCCTGGTGTGCTTGAATTCGAGGCCGGCGAAGACGTTGACGTTGCCCGAAAGCGAACGATGGAGGGGATGGTCGAACAGAATACCGAGAGTCCTGATCGTGCTCTTGATGTCGATATCGTCGAAATCACCATCGATGATGTCCGTGTCGCTGCGCTCCGCATAGAGGCTGACGGTGGTGTCCTGGGGGTTTATCGGTGCCGTATAGGACACGTAGCCGTCCAGCAGGCCTTCCGCGTAGCTCAGGAAAAGGTCCAGGCGGTCGCTCCGTCCCGTCAGGCTCTGGTTGCGTACCAGGAGGGTGGCCTCCTCGCCGCCAACGGACGGCGAACGGTGATTGTCCACACCGGTCACGAACTGCCAGCGGGAGTTCTCTGCGACGTTCATTCGCAGCACCGCTTCACCGGGCGTCACGCCAGGCAGAAGCTCCGCGTCTATCCTGCGGATCAGCGGGTTTTGCTCGAGCAGCTGTAGAGATGTCTGAAGCTGGTTGATCTGCAGCGCTTCGTCGCCTCCCGGCTTGGCGATACGCGCGAGAATATATTTCTCCCGGAGCCACTTGTTGCCGGACAACTCCACCTCACTGAGGGTACCCCTGATCTCCTGAAAGTAGATCGTGCCCTCTTTCACTTCCTGGTCGGGAAGCAGCACGCCGGAATTCACGTAGCCCTTGTCGAAGTACAGCAGGGACAGCCGGTATCGTAATTGCTGCAGTTCCTCGATGGTGACCATCCGCCCCTCGAAGGGGCGGACCGCTGACTCGATCTCCGCGGGGTCCAGCAGAGTCGCATCCCGGATAATGATCTTGTCCACCTCTACCGTCGGCAGGGCGATGAGGCGGTCCGGATTGACATCTGTCGGCGGCGCGGGCAGCACCGGTCGGTTCATCTCGACTTCTTCGGCCGACGAAGTCGCCTTCGGTACTTCCAGCGGCGTGTCCCGCTGACCCGGGGGTTGCTGTCCAAGAGCCGGCCCCGTCATCAGCAGCGCCGCCGCCAGGCACCAGCCCGGGACCATGACAGCCACTGCTGCGTCCAGGGTGATCCGGCTGTTGCTGCTGTTGGCGGACATCCGGGGTTCCCTCAGCGGCAGGCCAGCACGGTCTTCGGATCGACGGGATCCGCGTCGCTGCGGTGGTCCGGGTCGGTCGCCCCTATCGGGCTCGGGATATAGTCGTCTGGCGACGCCGGTAGTCCTCCCTGCCCCTCGATGGTGAAGCTGCTCCGCTCCCGATCGACCCGGATCTCGCACGGGTCCCTGGCGAACTCGCTGACATCGAATGACGGCGCGTCCAGGATGGCTGTCGTCGCCACCAGGTCGTTGGGCGCCTCAACCACCACCCGGCCGTCCAGCCCCGTCTGCGAGGACGCGTCGATGGTGCTGTAGGCGCTTGGGATCAGTGATCCGGCAGTCAGCAGGATGTTCCCGCCCGTACCGGCATTGGCGGACGCGGCGATGCTGCTGTCATTGAGGATGATGAACTTCGGATCAGAGATAGTGATGTTGCCGCCGTCCGCATCCGGCCGGACTCCCTCGGCCAGCGCCGACAGATTGGAATTCCACAGGTAGATCCGGTCGCTCACGTCGATATTGATGCTGCCGCCAGCGGCCTCGACGGAATTGGTCTCGATAAAAGAGCTGGTGACGTCGATGCGGCTGGCCGTGATGGAGATAGACCCGGCATCTCCGGGCTCCCTGTCCGGCTCTCCTACGGAAATGAAGTCTTCCTTGGTGGACAGGGACGTGGCCTGAATGACGCCGCCGCCGGTCATGACGACATCATCCGCATTGACAGTGATATTCCCGCCGAGCCCACTGCCCAGCGCAACGCTGACGAGTCCTGTGTCGGCTCCGGTCAGCAGCAACGGGCCGAAGATATTGAGAGTATCCACGTCGACGAAGATGGACCCGGCGTCTCCGAAGGCGCAGAAGCAGGAATTGGACTGGATGCTCCCCTCGGCCTCCAGAGTCAGGACGCTACCGCTGACGAAGACGTTGCCGGCCACTTCGCCGATACCGAAGGTATCCGTAAACACTCTCGCGCCATCGGTGATCAGGATCTCCGGCGCCGACAGGTAGATATCGCCCCCCTTCGCGCCGTAGTAGGTGACCGAACTGACAAAGGCGTAATCGTCCAGGGTGATGCTGTTGTCGGCATCGATGGTGATGGTGCCGCCATCGGCCTCCGAGAACGAGATGTCTGCAAGAACGTCGAGCCTGCTCAGATATATATCCGGCGCGCTAAGCCTGATGTTGCCCGGTGCGCCGTTGAACGCACCTTCGCTGCTGATGAAAGTGGAGGACTCGTCGTCGGCGGTCGAGGTCAGGCTCGTGCCCGCCTCGATGTCGATATCCCCGGCACGACCGCCACCGTCCGCGTATGTCGTTACCAGGCTGCCTTCGAGTATGTCGATGACAGGGGCGGTCATGCGGATACTGCCGCCAACCTCCTCCGAGTCGAACATGAACGTCGACTCGGCGTTGACTTCAGCGAACGGCACGAATCCCAGATCGTTCTCGCTGCCTTCGCCTCCTGTGGTGATCGAATGTCTCGCGTCGAGAGTGATGTCGCCGGAACCCCCTAGGCTGATCGCCCGGCTGAACAGCCCGCTGCCACGCCCGATCTTGATCTCGTCCGCGCTGATCGTGATGGGACCGGCGTTTGCGCCTTCGCCGCTTTCGGCGACGGCCCAGATGCCCGAAGCGAACCATTGCGGAAACCCGTCCTGGTCCTTCAGACCAATGGTGTTGCCCTCCGAACGGAAAGTGCCGGCCTCGACATTCACGGGTCCCGCACTGCCCTGGCCGAACGACGTGCTGACGAGAATACCGCCGTCGATGAGATTAACGCTGGCGGCACGTACGTTGATCGTGCCGGAATCCGCAGTACCGCCAGACGTCACATCGATCCACGTCTGCTGACCCACGCCCGACTCGCTCTGGGTATTGCCTTCGACGGTCAGGTCCCCGGTCAGATCGATGGTGATGTCGCCGCCACGACCGGCCCGGGTGGAGAAGGCCCCCACGGATGCCCCCCCTGAGACCAGCATGTCGTGGCCAGTAATATCGATCGTGGCGGCCTGGCCGCCGGCAAAGTGGGCACCTTCGATCCGGCTGCCGTAGCCCGTCTCGTCGCTGCCAGTGACGGTCAGCGATTCCGAGGCATCAACAATGATGTGCGCGGCGGGGCCGGCCCGGTAGGCGCTGCCCCATACGATTGCGCCGTCGGCCACGGTGACCAACGGGGCTTGAAGGTAGATGTCGCCGGCCGGCCCGTCGCCGACACTCAGGTTGCGAACGTAGCTGCTGGCGATGTTCTCGCCCACGCCGATGACGGTGATGGCCTCCCCGGCACGGAAATCGACAGCACCCGCAGCCCCGGGGCCCCAGGTCGATGTCTCCAGGGCGCTGCCCGTACCCACGGTGATCGAGCCGCCGGCCTCGATCTCCAGAGCACCACCGGTGCCGAAATCCCAGGTGCGGGTGCTGATCGAGCTGTTGTTTTCGATGCGCGCGTCCTCAGCGGCGATGCGGACCCCGCGGCCGTCCTCTGGCCCGAAGGTCTGGGCTTCGAGCCTGGCGCCCTGGTCCATGACGAACTGGCCGGCACGAATGAATATGGCGCCACCACCGTCGCCGTTGGCGACGACATTCGAACTGGCAATTGTCACGGCGCCAGCCTCGCCCGACCCGGTCGTCTCGAACCCGTTCTCGGTCAGGCTGACTTCCCCTTCCGCCGCCACGCCGGCGAGAGCGACGGTACCACCGTCAGCGCCGAGGAACGCGTTACTTACGATGACTTCCCCGGCCACCAGTTCGAGCGTCTCGCCATAGGGGACAAACAGGCCCGTACCGTCGACCTCGATGCTCGCCGGCGTCTCAGTGAGGAAGCCGAAAGCGGCCGGGTTGCCCATGGTCAGAACGGTGTTCCCGGGCAGGGCCAGATCAGCACCGTATTTCCCACCTTCCTCCAGCAGGAGGTAGTTCGCCGTGGAGGCGTGGAACCCGCCCTGCACGTCGACGAATGCCCCGGGTCCGAACACCATGCCATTGGGGTTGAGCATCCACAGGGATGCACCGGGGATGGCGTTGAACACGGGTCCATCGATCAGCGTGGATGTCGTCCCGGTGACCCGGGAAATGACGTTGTCCGTGACGCCCGCGAAGGACGACGTAAACGTGAGGCTCTCCCCGGGATTGACGTTGAGCGTCGTGAAGCTGTGGAACAGATTCCCGCCAACCTGGCTGCCGAATGCCGAGTCGACCACCATATCGCCGCTGAGCACTCCCCCGGGCCCGACGCTGCCGTCGAACACTGCTTCAGCATCGGCCTGTGACACCAGGGTCAGTATGGCGACTCCGGCCACAATGAATCCTCTGGGTGTTACCGGTCCGGCCATCGGTGTCCCCTCAGAGCCAGTTGCCGACCAGCAGGAACGGCGCCCAGTAGCTGGGATGCCGGTACCGCTGATCGTGCAGGAGTGAAAGCTGTGCCCGCTGCAGGGCCTCGGCCTTGGTGAGGTCCGTCTCTTCAAGGTACTGGTAGAACTCCGAGACCATGCGGGTGGTGGACTCGTCACTGACGAACCAGAGGGTGGCGATGGCACTCCGCGCACCGGCCTGCAACGCTACCCCTGCCAGGCCCAGGGCGGCACGGTCGTCGCCGGCCGCGGTCTGGCAGGCGCTGAGAACAAGCAGTTCCACCGGCTCTTCCTGATAGCGACGGGCCGCAATCGTCTCATGCAGTTGCTCCATGGTGAGCTTGTCGTCATAGGTCAGCAGGAAGGAGCGGGCGTGGTCGCTGTCGAACTGGCCGTGGGTCGCGATATGGACGATGGAGTACTCTCCGACAGAGATCTCATCTTCCACCGCCGCTGTCTGAAAGTCCTCGTCCTTGTAGATTTTGGAGGAGAATCTGGCTCCGATGTTCTCCAGTTCCATGGCAACGTTGGGCAACGCCGGAAAACCCTGCACGGACTCCGTCAGCCCACTGGCGAGCAATTCGACGTGGTCCCTGCCCAGAGGTCTCGGACTCGTCAGTGTCAGCCCCGGTGTAGTCGCAAAGGCATAGCGTTCTATCAGGTATCGCTCCCCGTCATAGAGCGCCGACATGGGGATGGTGCGCAGCGGACCGTCGGGCACGAACACAAGTGTCCTGACGCCGTCCTTCTCCAGATCCGGGACCATGGGCTCGACAAGCCACTGATACAGGCGACGCCCGTGGTTGAGGTAGTCGTCCTGACCGTCGTAGCGCTCAATCTCGTTGCGGAAGTCGCGTACTTCGGCGGTCAGGGCGTCCACACCGACCGGGGTGGTGTACTGCTTCAACCCGGAGGGCAGGCTGACCAACAGCTCTGTGCGATCCGGCAAGAGGATCGGATAGATGACCGCCGACTCGCCTGCCACTTTCTCCACGGCGGCCGCTTCAGCGGACGCCTTGAGACATTCGTCCTGGAAATACTCCTGCACCTCAGCCACCTTGACCTGCTCCAGCGTCTCACGCACGGCAAGCAGGTTTTGCTCGACCTTCGCCGGATCCTCCAGGGTGGCCGTCTGCTGCAGCAGCAGGTCAGCGAGCTCGAAAAACACCGGCCCGACCCGTTCCCGGAAGCTGAGATTGGTCCCGGCCACCAGGTTGGGCCGAAGGACGTCGAGCGTCTCGATGGCCCGGCGATACGCGCCGACGGCGGCCTCCTCATCGCCCATGGCCCTGAGGATCCGCGCTGTCTGCCACTGCCACAGGTACAGGCTGTCCGGCGCCCCGCTGGCGGCGGCCAGGAAGGCGGCTCGGCGGCTGTATCCGAGGGCGGCCTCGTATCGCGTTTCCTCCTCGTAAAGCCCACCGATATAGCCAAGGGCGAAGGATTCCAGCCGGCCGTCGCCGGACTTGGCCGCCACCTCTCTACCGGCTTCGAAAGCGTCGTATGCGAGCAATCGCCAGTCGGCAGGCAGGTCGCCCTTGCGGCGGCCGTCGGAGTAAAGCGTGCCGAGACCGATCCAGGTGTCCGCCTTGAGGCTGCCGGCCGGCAGCGCAGCGACGGCATCACGACACCGGGCCAAATCCACGGCCAGGCCATCGAAGCGGCCTTCGGCGACGGCGAACCGCCCGGCATTGAGGCAGGCGCTGACGAATACGTCATGGCGGCCAGCCTTTTCGGCCACACGCTGGGCCTGAGCGAAAGCGATGGCGGCGGGGCCTTCCTGGCCGGATCGGGCCCAGGCCAGTCCGAGGTCATTGAGGATCACAGCCTCCGGGCCGTCATCGCCGGCCGTCCTGGCCGCGTCGAGTCCCTGCTGGAGGGTCTCGATGGCCTCGTCGTACAGCCCCATCGACTGCTGCACCAGACCCAGGGCATCGCGCGCCCGGGCCTGTCGGGCGGGATCCTGCATCTCGTCTGCCAGATCGATGGTCCCGGCCAAAGATTCCATGGCCATGGTGTTCATGCCGAGCCGCTGGTAGGCCAATGCAAGAGCGACCTGGGCATCGACACGGAGCCCCGGGTCACCGGACACGCGGGCGGCGTTGGCGGCGGGCAGAAGATGGTCTTCGATGGCGATCCGCGGACCCCGAGTCTCGGTGGCTGCGAGGCCCGCCGCGAGCTGCGCCCGGATCTCGTCAGACGTGGCCTGGACAGGGAACGGAGCAGCGAGAACGATCAACAGGAGAAGGATCGGGACGGCCACCCGATTCGCGAACACTCGCGCCAGGATCCCCATGGCCCGCACCGGAACGACGGCCATCACTCCCCCCCTGCTGCATGTAGATGCCTGTGTGCAGCCTTATTTGTATTCTTCTCGAACCCCTGCCGCCTTTACGCTGCCCGGACGGCCGGCATCTTCTTCGAGCATCTCGTCTCGACCCGAGTGTTGCACAACCCTGGCATGTCCGCCATACCGGGCGGATCGTGCAGAACCCCCACCAGACGAGGCGTGAGGGTTTTCAGGGGAGAACGGTATCCGCAAACTCGTCCGCGGTCCATCATTCCTGACTGGCCGAGGGTTCCTGCGGCGAAAGTCCGTTCTGGAGCGCGTCGATAGCGACGTGAGCCGGAGGATAGCCTTCGCCCACGGCCCGCAGACGCTGATAGGCCTCGAGCGTGTACCCGCCCTGCCTGTACTGGGCCAGCCACATTGCCTCTACCGTGCCCTTGAGGTTCGAATCCATGACGCCCGCTTCCAGCGGCGCTTTCGGGATGTCGCTCTCCGGCACCACAAGAAAGCGAGCCGATCCCCTGCGCCAGCCGTCGTCGACGGTCAGGAGATACTCGCCCTCGGCCAGATTCCTCACCCGGATGGCCGTAGCGGGGGCTTCGATTTTTTCCGGCGAGACCAGGGCATCGATCCGCTGCAGCTTCACCTGATAGGGCGGCAGTCCGCCCGCCCAGGAAATTTCCAGTTCCGGGCGTGCGGCGACCCAGGAGCCTTCGCCGCGGAACAATGGGAAGGTGATGGCCGACACCGTGCTCCTCGTGACCACGCCGGCAGCCCGGGTCATCGCATAGTCCTTTTCGTACCAGCCCTTGACCGTGTCCATGCTCCAGCGGATGAGATTCTGCAGGGCGCTGGGCGCTTCAGTGCTACCCGAGACCACATGGGCACCA
Source organism: Gammaproteobacteria bacterium (assembly GCA_024640085.1). Taxonomy (GTDB): domain Bacteria; phylum Pseudomonadota; class Gammaproteobacteria; order Steroidobacterales; family XN24; genus JAHEFR01. The sequence continues at coordinate 68,225 of JAHEFR010000011.1, read as the reverse complement.
TCCGCCGGCGTCAGCCGCACGGACTCTCCGGTCTGGTAAACGATGAGCATCTCCCCGTCCGGGTCCACGACCTCCACCGTGTCGCCGGGGAAGAGAGTGGCGAGGATGGCCGCTGTCACCGACTCACCAGAGCGACTGATGCGGTAGCCCCCCGCATCCCCCGAGAACGATTCGATCCAAGCGTCGGCCGATGCCACCTGCCAACACAGCACCGCCCCCAGGACGAAAACCGCCCGACTGATTCGCTTCACGACCCCCCCCTTTCGTGCCTCGAGGGCACGTTATCTCATCGCTCGTAAAGACCCCGGATGATCCGCTGCCACCAGACCGCCGTCAGAGGCAGCGTGAAGTTGACCCAGACACCATGGTTATAACCGTAGAAGGTGAGCGGTACCAGCGCCACGATGACGACCGCCCCGGAGAGGACCATGCCCCAGAACGACGTGAAGCGGGCGAACAGCATGCTCATAACGAAGATGGCGCCGGTATGGAATAACAGTATTTGCCACAATGGGGGCTCAATCACCTGGCCTCGCACCATCAGCGAATAGATAGAGTTGGCGATGACCAGGGATCCGGGCATCTCGCCCAGAGGCGTCACGTGGACATCCCCGCCCTCGTCATAGCTGCCACTGATGATGAGCAGCCGATCGCGCAGCCAGTCCGTAGCCACCCGCCCGGCGTCACTGTCGATGATCGGCAGGGCCGGACGGGTGACCAGGTGACGCGTGTTGACGAAGGTCTGCCCGGACGCCGCGCCCCAGGGGAAGCTGTAGAAGATACGGCTCTCGGTCCAGGTTGGCTGGATCAGCACGGCGCGGCCGGCGACGTCGATCGTCTCCCGGGTCCTGACCTGACCGCCGTCTTCAGCATCGCATGCGAACGGCAGGGCATCGAAGATCTCCCGTCGTGCCGCCTCAAGCCGGTCGTGGACCGGCGGGCCGTATTCGACCAGCATGGCCGCGATGATCTGCACCGGGAGGAGCACTTCCGGACGGCCATCGGGTGTGCAGGACCGCTCCCAGACCCGCCAGCGCCTCACGGTAAAATCGTCGTCCACTGTTACCAGGGCGGAGCCCCAGTAGACGTAAGGATTGTCCCGGGTGATTTCACGGAAGGCCACCGGGCGCTGGGTGCGCGCCGCCTCCGGATTCTCGAGCGAGCGGATCACCGGCTGGACGGCGATAATGGGCACGGGACCCGCATAGTCGCGGAGGAAGGCGGCCAGCGCCTCCTCCTCCCCCGGTTCCGAGCCGGGGCGGCTCAGGTCGAAATCCAGGATGACGAGTTTCGGCTCGCCCTCGGTGGCAAACTTCAGCAGCTTGAGCAGGTGTCGCCGGGGGGTGTAATAGGGCTGCCCGATGGCGCGATAGGTTCGTTCGTCGAAATCGATCACGGCGAAGGTCGGCGCGTCGTCAGCTACATCCGCCTGCCGGATCTGGATGAACCAGTCCAGGCTCGCGTCTTCCACGTCTTTGAACCGGGGCAGGTCGCGCAGCGCGAATAGCACGACGGCGATACCCAGGCCGAGCGCCAGGTTGATCAGCACTTCGCGCCAGAAGCCGTGTCGGCTGGTCCTGGATCTCAATTCCCCTCCCGATCCCTGTTCCGCTGCCACCGGAGTCGGGACTGATTTTGCCCTGATGAGCGCGCCCGGCGCCAATATCTCCGCCTCTCAGCGCCCTCCTCTCTTCGAGTCACGGCTTCGAACGCCTATACTCCCCGGGTATGTTCCGGATATCTCGACAGGCAGGTTTGCATTGACATCCCGACGTTACCTTATCGGGATCGACGACACGGACAACCTGGAAAGCAGGGGGACGGGCTTCCGGGCGCGCACGATGGGCGCCGGTCTCGAACAGGCCGGTATCGGCGAACTGAAAGGGGTGAGCCGGCACCAGTTGTTCGTGCACGAGAGTATCGCCTATACCTCCCACAACAGTTCGCTCTGCCTGGACGTCGGCGTCACTGTCGGCAGGGAGGACGAACTCGCGCCCTTCTGCCGTGAATTCCTCCTTGCCGAGAGCGCCCCCGGTTCCGACGCTGGCCTCTGTATCGCCCCATGGGAGTCGGTACCTGTATCGGTCACCGTCTATGGTCGATCGGCGAAAGATACCGTGCTGACCCGGGAGTCGGCTGAGTGGCTGGCCGGAGAAGAGGACCTGCTGCTCGAAGGATTGACTGGCGACCACGGTGGGAAAATCGGCTCTCTGGCGGCCATCGGACTGAGACGCGGTGGAGAGGACGGCCGCTTCGTGTGGCTCAAAGGCATCCGCGAGATCGACGGCATCATGCGGGTCGCTGACCTGCTCGCGACGACCGGGATCGAGGTGATTCGCGGACTGGACGGAACCGAGGCGGAAGCCAGCGAACGGGTGCGGCTCAGCGAATGGACACGGCCTGTACTCCTCGACGGCAGCGCGGTATTGTTGGTCGAGAAATCGGAGGACAACAATGTCGAACACGACTGGCAACTCGCGGCGAGAGAAATCGTTCGCGGCTATTGAATCGACCAGCCAGATCAACGCCAGGCAGCTCGCCGTCCTTCTCGGGCTCGGCGCGGGCATCATCCTCCTCGAAATCACATTCAGGCTGCCGCTGAAACTGCCGGGCCATCACGGCCTCGAGGCGATGGCCCTGATGATGTTCGGCCGCCTGTCCTCCCGCTACGCCTGGGCCGCCACCGTGGTCGGCGCCGGGGCAGGCACGACCGGCCTGATCCTTGGGGTCGGCCATGGTGCGCTCATGCCCGTGTTCTACCTCCTTCCTGGCGTGCTCCTCGACCTCGCCTTCCGTGTTCGCCCCCTGTGGCGCGACAGCCTGGTCCTCCTTCCCCTGATCGGAGGCCTGGCCTGGACCAGTCGGCCCCTGGTCCGGTGGCTGGCCGCCCAGGGTTTCGACCTCCAGTTCGGTTCGCTCACCAGCGGCCTGGCATGGCCGATCGCCGCCCACATCGTGTTCGGCACCGCCGGGAGCCTCGCGGCCATGATCGCGTGGCGTCAGTGGCGGAAAAAAAAGGAAGGGACCCCGTAAATCGAAGTCCCTCCCCAAGGGGAACCGGCCGGGCCGGCCGGCGCGAGATTCGCGTCTAGAGCCTGAAGTCGACGCCGGCGAACCAGGTCCTTCCGGGTTGGGGAAACCCGAAAGATTCCGCGTAGTTTTCGTCGAACGCATTTTCGACGCGGCCGAAGACACGCATCCGATCCTTCCAGAGCAATTGCGAAACGACGGCGTTCACGACGCTGTAGTCATCCTGCTTGAGCGCGGTGGTGGGTGTCGTCCGGGACAGGGCATAGCTGTCGGTGACCCGAAGGAACTCCAGATGCACCGTCGTCCCGAATGAAGCGTCGTAATCCCCGGTAACGGTGTACTTGTGCTTGGGCCGGTTCTGGAGCTTGTCTGACCCGAAGTCGTTCGGATCGGCAGGTGGAGAACGATTCTCGGAATCCAGATAGGTGTAACCGGCACCAAACTTGAGGGCGTTCGTCGGGCGGTAGATCATGGTGAACTCGACGCCCTGGAAGCGATACTTCTGGAAATTCTCCGCCAACCCACCCGGGATCCGTTCGATAAAGTCCTTGGCGTCGCAGCGATACAACACGAGTTCCGTCAGCACGTCACCCGACGCGAAACCCTGTTCGAGGGCTACCTCGTAGTTGTATGTCCGCTCCGGCTTGAGGTCAGGATTGCCCCGGTCGGCGGCGTACAGGTCCCGTAGCGTCGGGTACCGGATCTGCCGCGATACCGACGCGCGCAGGCGGGTCAGCGGACGAAACTGGTATGCGCCGCCGACGATGAAGGTGTAGTCATCATCATCGTCGGCGGCTCCGTTGCGATCCTGCCTGTTCCAGCCCAGCCCGGCTACGCCCGAGAAGGGAGACCCTGTGTCGTACTCGAATTCGGCCCCGATAGAATAAATGTGGTACGACTCGTCCTGGCTGAACGGAACCGGTGTGGCCGCAGCACCGCCGCCGCCACCGCCGCCGCCACCACCGCCGCCGCCACCACCGCCGCCGCCACCACCTCCGGAGCTTTCCACGGTGAATCCATTGGCGTCCCAGTCTTCCTTGCGGCCATTGAAGGCGAGCGTGCCCAGCCCGACGTTGCCGAATTCATAGGCGAGCTGCAGTCCGCCTCCGGTGATATGGGTGGTGGCGTCCTCCTTGAATGAGCCGGCCGCGTCCTGGGTGGAGAACGTTTCGTCGTCGTAACCGTCGGTCTTTTCGTCGAGCTTGTTGTAGAACAGGCTGGGACGAAGCGTCAGGGCATGAGAAAGCTCCCAGGACATGGCGCTGTGAAGCGCGAGGTCGTCGAATTCCACACGCTCGTACCGGACGCGATTGGCGTAGTCGGAATCCTGGTTGCTGACGGTGATGGGCGGCTTGCCGTACTTCCCGTCGGCGTAATTGATATTGAAACCGACCTGGATGGCTTCCGTCGGATCGAAGGTAACGCTGCCGAACCCGGTGGTCTCCTTGTTGTCGCTGTTGATGCGGTCGCCGTCGTCCTGCAGGCTGGTGTCGTCATAGTCATCCGACAGTTCCCAGTGGTCCTGGTCGTACCAGGATCCGGCAAAGACCATGCCGACGTTGTCGGCGCTCCCGGATACGTAACCCCTGACGTCATCGGAGCCCTCGAAGCTGTGCTCGCCGAGGACTGAGCCATCCAGGGTATCGCTTGCGCCCCGCGTGATGATATTGATGACCCCCGCGTTGCCTCCCGGGCCGTACAGCACCGAAGACGAGCCGCGCGTCATCTTGATCCGGGCGATGTTTTCGACCGGAATCGCCGCCGGGTCGAACTGACCGTCGTAGGCGCTATTCAAGGGCACGCCATCGAGGAACAGCAGCACATTGCGGGTCCGCATGCCGCGGACGTCGATGCGGGGCACCCCATCGGCCCCGTTTCTCACATAAAGCCCGGGCAACAGGTTGATAGCCTCTTCCAGGTTCCGGGCGCCCCGCCGCCGGATCTCGTCGGCCGTGATCTCGTCCACCGTCGTCACCTGGTCCACGACCCTGGGCTTCTCACCGGTGACGACGATCTCGCCGAGCGCGTACGCGGGGGTCTCTTCGGCTCCTGCCATACCCCAGCCCAACGCCAGCGCACACGAAACGGCAATCCTCGGCACGACAACGCTTCTCATCCTTGACCCCTACTGGTTCCTGACAGCGCAGGCAAGCTTGCCGTGAATTAAGGGGTAATAAAAGGGCCAATTCCAACACGCCGATAGGGGCCGGAAGCGCCAAAATGGGGGACGCCCCTGTCAGGCAGGGAAAGGATTCACAATGGACGGAATCAAATACCCATATGACACCAAAATGACACAGCCTCCGCCAGCTATTGCCAGGGAGCCGAATCACTGAATCCGTGCAGGGATTAGGGAAAGCGAGGGCCGCGACGGCGGACCGGGCCGCCGGATCTGCGCAAGGCCGGGGACGGGTGTGGCCCGATTTCGTCGGCCACGGACAAGGAAACTGACCCGGACATGCCACGTGCCGGGGTCAGCCGGCGGACTGGACATTGGCCCGATAGAAGGGGTCACTGCCTCGTTCCCGGACCTGCGGCACATCCGAAAACGCCCCGCCGGCGGGACCGGCGGGGCGTCAACGTTCGTCATCTGGAGCGGGAAACGAGACTCGAACTCGCGACCCCAACCTTGGCAAGGTTGTGCTCTACCAACTGAGCTATTCCCGCTGGGAGGGCGGTTATTCTAAGCGGTCACCCGGACCTGTCAAGCGGCTCTCCGCCCGCCTCCCTGGCCTCCCGCTCCATGTCCTCCAGGCTCCGCCACGCCGCTTTCAGATAGATGAACATGGTCCACAGAGTCAGGGCAGCAGCTGCCATGAGCAGGATGGACCCGAGGGGATACATGGGCAGTATCCAGAGGTCCAGCTTGAAGATCATCATAATCAGCGCGGTGATCTGGAATATGGTCTTGAGCTTGGCGACGCCGGTGACCGCCACGTGGCTGCGCCGGCCAAGTTCCGCCATCCACTCCCGCAGTGCTGATATGGCGATCTCCCGGCCGATGATGACCGCGGCCGAGAGGCTGATAATCAGGCGGTGGTCGGTCTGGACGATGAGCACGAGGGCCACAGCAACCATCAGCTTGTCTGCGACAGGATCGAGGAAGGCCCCGAACGATGAAGTCAGGCCGAGCTTGCGAGCATAGTAGCCATCCAGCCAGTCGGTAATACCGGCCAGCGAAAAGATTATGGCTGCGGCCGGGCGCGCCCACCAGAACGGCATGAAGAACACCACAACGAAAAGTGGGATCAGACCGATCCTGATGAGGGTCAGAATGGTGGGAAGATTTAGCTCTGGTTTCAACGCTATTCCGCAGGATGCAGCGTGTTGTAGATTTTCTCAGCCAGTCCGCGGCCAATGCCCTTGACCCTGCTCAGGTCCTCGACGCTGGCCTTGTCGACGCCCTGGAGACCGCCGAACTCCCTCAGCAACAGCCCCCGGCGTTTGGGTCCCAGGCCGGGGACGTCTTCCAGTACCGAGCGTCGGCGAGTTTTGCCCCGGCGAGCCCGGTGGCCGGCGATTGCAAATCGGTGCGCCTCGTCACGAATCTGCTGGATGAGGCGCAGGGCCGGCGAGTCGGAGGGCAGTATAAAGGGGCGCCCACGGCCTGCCAAGAACACCTGCTCCTGGCCCGGGCGCCGGCTGCGCCCCTTCGCCACGGCCGCGATCTCCACGCCCTCGATCTGCAGTTCCCCCAAGACCCGGACCGCCTCGGCAAGCTGGCCCTTGCCGCCGTCGACCATTAGCAGATCCGGCAGCGCCGCCTCACCTCGCTTGATCCGGGTGTAGCGTCGCAGCAGGGCTTGCCGAAGGGCGCCGTAGTCATCACCCGCCGTCACGTCGCTGATGTTGAAACGGCGGTAATCGGATTTGACCGCCCCGTCTCCCGAGAACACCACGCAGGAGGCGACCGTGGATTCGCCAGCCGTATGGCTGATGTCGAAGCACTCGATCCGCCCTGGCGCCTCCGACATGTCCAGAACGGCGCCCAGCGAAGCGAGCTGGGCTGTCATCCCGGCCTTGCCCGCGACATGCAGATCGAGGCCGTGGGTCGCGTTCTGCGCCGCCAGGTCCAGCCATCGTGATCGCTCCCCTCGGACCCTGGACCGGATCCGCACGCGTCGCTCCGCTTTCTCGGCCAGCGCTGTCTCCAGAAGCTCGGCGTCATCGAAATCCCTGTCCACCAGGATTTCGTGGGGGATCGGCCGACCGGCATAAAACTGGGCCACGAAGGCCCCCAATACCTCATCCAGGGGCGTGGCCGGATGGGCCCGTGGTATCCAGGTGCGCCCTCCCAGATTCCTCCCTCCCCGGACGAACAGCACCGAGACGCAGAAGACTCCGGCTTTCTCGGTCACCGCAACGACGTCCACATCGCCGCGGTCCCGATGGGCCGTGGCGAAATGCTGCTGCACGTGCCGCAGCCGGGCCACCTGGTCCCTCAGTCGGGCAGCGTCTTCGAAGGCCAGGTGTCTTGAGGCATGTTCCATCTCCGTCACCAACTCGTCCACGACCTCGTCGCTGCGACCTTCCAGGAATCGGACGGCACGGTCCAGATCGGCCCGGTAGGTCTCCCGATCGACCAGCCCCACGCACGGCCCCGAACAGCGCTGTATCTGGTACTGCAGGCAGGGTCGGCTCCGATGAGCGAAGAAGCCGTCCTCGCAGGACCGTATCCGGAACAGCTTCTGGAGCAGATTCAGGGTCTCGCGCACCGCACCGGCCGAGGGGTAAGGCCCGAATAGACGACCCTCGATCTTCCGGGATCCGCGATAGAACGACAACCTCGGGAATGGGTGACGGGACGACAGATGGATGAACGGATAGCTCTTGTCATCCCGCAACAAGACATTGAACCGCGGCCGGTGCGCCTTGATGAGTTCGTTCTCCAGGATCAGGGCCTCGCCCTCGCTACCGGTGACGGTGACCTCGATGTCCGCCACGCGCTGTACCAACTGCCCGGTCTTGCCCCCGGGGACACCGGCGCGGAAGTAGGTCGTCACACGCTTGCGGAGATCCCGCGCCTTGCCCACGTAGAGGAGCCTGCCGCGACCATCCAGGAACCGGTAGACGCCTGGCCGGTGCGGCAGTCGCTTCAGCGCGCGCCGGGGATCGAAATCAACCCGGCGGTCGGTTTGGGGCTTATCGGTCATCGGACGAGCGCAACAAACCAGCCAGGTCGGCGGCGGTGCGGACGACAGCCTCGAACATGGCTGCGGTCAGGCGCCGGGTCTGGGTGTTGTACCGGCTGCAGTGGTATGAATCGACGAGCGTGATCCCGTCCGGCAGCCCGTGCACCGCTCCATGACCAAATCGTCGGGAACTCAGCTTCTCGCCGCGGGCCCGCAGCACGGCCTCATGGGCGATCCGCCCCAGGGCCAGCACGACGCCTGGGCCGAATGCGGCCAGTTCCGCCGCCAGGTAGGTATTGCAGCTGACGATCTCCGATGTCACCGGCTTGTTGGCCGGCGGCAGGCATTTGACGGCGTTGGTGATGCGACAACCCAGGAGACCAAGCCCGTCGTCTGCCGTTTCGGAGACGGGTCGGGTCGCCAGCCCCAGCCGATGCAGGGTGGCATAGAGCAGGATACCGGCGTAGTCACCGGTGAATGGCCGGCCGGTCCGGTTGGCGCCGTGCATACCCGGCGCCAGGCCGACGATGAGAAGCCGGGCATCGCGGTCGCCGAAGGGCGCTACGGGGCGAGCGTGGTAATCGGGATGGTCCGACCGGACCTGATCGAGGAAACCCGCCAAGCGGGGGCAACGGCGACACCCGGGATCGAATCCGGCGCAAGCAGCGGGAAGCGACCGGTCCAATTCAATCCTCCATATGGCCGATGACGGCCTCCCCGAAGCCCGAGGTCCCGACGAGTCTGGCCCTAGGCACCGTTTCGTCCACTACCCGGTGCATAACGGGCGTCACGTCCACGCCGATCCCATCATCCTCTACGAACGGGATAACCGGTCGATCCGGAACGTCGATAGTGAACTCGGTGTTGACCCTTATCGATTCGCCAGTATCAGGTATCTCGAAACTGTCGTAACGCATGAGCCTGTCCCTGTTGCTTCCGGATTCTACGACTCCGCGCGGCGCATTATCCGGATGGTCGGAGGTGGCCTCAACACGTACGGCTGGCCACGCCGATTAAAAAACCCCGGCGGCCTCGGGCCGCCGGGGTTGTCGATTGCCTGCGGGACCGCGCGGGCGGTATCAGCCGGCCTTGTCGAACTGCGCCTCCTCGGTGGAACCGTGCAGCGCACTCAGGGACGATGTCCCCGCAGTCACCGCCTGGGTGACCGAGTCGAAATAACCAGCGCCCACTTCCCGCTGGTGCTTGGTGGCAGTGTAGCCTTCCTTCTCGCTGGCGAACTCCGCCTCCTGCAGCTTCACGTACGCCGACATCTGGCTCTCCTTGTAGCCCTTCGCCAGCTTGAACATGTTGTAGTTCAGGCTGTGGAAGCCGGCCAGCGTGATGAACTGGTAGGTATAGCCCATGGCACCAAGCTCGCGCTGGAACTTGGCGATCGTGGCGTCGTCCAGGTTCTTCTTCCAGTTGAATGACGGCGAGCAGTTGTAGGCGAACATCTGGTGCGGGAATTCCTTGCGGATCGCCTCGGCAAACTTTTTCGCATCGTCGAGATTCGGGACCTGTGTCTCGCACCAGATCATGTCGGCCAGGGGCGCGTAGGCCAGGCCGCGGGCGATGGCCTGATCCAGCCCGGCCCTTACGTGGAAGAAGCCTTCCGATGTCCTCTCCTCAGACAGGATGAACTCCCGGTCCCGCTCGTCGACGTCCGAGGTCAGCAGACCGGCGGACTCGGCGTCGGTGCGGGCGACCAGGACCGTCGGCACGCCACAGACGTCGGCGGCCATGCGGGCCGCGGCCAGCTTGTTGACTGCGTCCTGGGTCGGAACCAGCACCTTGCCACCCATGTGGCCGCACTTTTTGGCCGACGAGAGCTGATCCTCGAAGTGGACACCTGCGGCGCCTGCCTCGATCATGTGCTTCATCAGTTCGAAAGCGTTCAGTACACCGCCGAAACCGGCCTCTGCATCCGCCACGATGGGCTTGAACCAGTCGATGCTGTGGTCACCCTCCGCATGCGTGATCTGGTCGGCCCGCTGCAGGCAGCGATTGATCCGCTCCACGACTGCCGGCACCGAGTTCGCGGGATAGAGGGACTGGTCCGGGTACATCTCGCCGGACAGGTTGGCGTCGCCGGCAACCTGCCAACCGGAGAGATAGATGGAATCCAGCCCTGCCCGCACCTGCTGCATGGCTTGGTTGCCCGTCAGCGCGCCCAGCGCATTGACGAAGGGCTTCTCGTGGACATACTTCCAAAGCTTCTCTGCGCCGAGGCGCGCCAGGGAGTATTCGATCTCGATGGATCCGCTGAGCCGGACGACTTCATCCGCCGAGTAAGGACGCTGGGTGCCCTTCCATCGCGGCGATTGGGTCCACTCCTTCTGGAGCTTCTCGGCGCTCTTCGTCATCGCTTCTTACCTCTGCAGGGTTTCGTGGATATCGTCAATCGATGGCCTCGTAGGCCACCAGGGTCAGGAATTCGACGAACTCGTCGTCGAGAGTAATCTTGTCCAGCAGGCCCGCTGCCGCGGCGAAGTTGCCCGTGTCGAACTGGGCATCGCCCACATCGTCCCGGATTTTCTCGAGTTCCTCGTCACGGACCTGGCCATACAGTTCCCGGGTCACGCGGCGCCCATCGGCGAGGACGCCTGCGGGATGGCGGATCCACTGCCAGATCTGGGCCCTCGAGATCTCCGCCGTGGCCGCATCTTCCATCAGGTTGAAGATCGGTACGCAGCCATTTCCGGACAGCCAGGCGGCAAGGTAGCGGATGCCGACGTTGATGTTCTGCCTCAGTCCGTCCTCCGTAATCGTGCCGTCGGGGATAGCCAGCAGATCGTCCGCCGTTACCTCTACGTCGCGCCGCATCCTTTGCAGCTGATTGGGTCCGGGCATGTGGCGGTCAAAGACGTCCCGCGCCAGCTTGACCAGACCCGGGTGTGCGACCCAGGTCCCGTCATGGCCGTCCCCCGCTTCCCGCTCCTTGTCCTGGACAACCTTGCCGATGGCGATGTCGTTGGCCGCCTCGTCGCCTTTGATCGGGATCTGGGCGGCCATGCCGCCGATGGCCAGTGCGCCGCGCCGGTGGCAGGTCTTGATCGACAACTGGGAATACGAACGCAGGAAGTGGGTCGCCATGGTGACCTGGCCGCGATCCGGGAGGACGCAGCCGGGATCGTCCTGGAATTTCTTGATGAAACTGAAGATGTAATCCCAGCGCCCACAGTTCAGCCCGACGATGTAGTCGCGCAGGACGTACAGGATTTCATCCATCTCGAAGGCGGCGAGGATCGTCTCGATAAGGACCGTGCACTTGATCGTACCGTGGCGCAGCCCCAGCCGGTTCTCCGAATACTCGAACACCTCGGTCCACAGCCTTGCCTCGAGATGATTCTCGAGCTTGGGCAGATAGAAGTAGGGCCCGGTGCCGGATTCATGGAGCCGGTCGGCGTTATGGAACAGATAGAGACCAAAGTCGACGAAGGCGCCGGGCACCCGTTGGTCGTCGACATGGATGTGCTTCTCGTAAAGATGCCATCCCCTGGGCCTGACGAGCAGCACAGCGGTCTTCTCCGCGAGCCGGTATTCCTTGCCCTCGGGGCTGTGGAAGCTGATGCTGCGGTCCACGGCGTCCCGGAGGTTGATCTGTCCCTGGATCACGTTGTACCAGGTCGGCGTCAGCGAATCCTCGCAGTCGGCCATGAAAACATTGGCACCGGAATTGAGCGCGTTGATGACCATCTTCCGGTCCGTGGGACCGGTAATCTCCACCCTACGATCGGTGAGGTCCGCGGGAATCCCCGCGATGCTCCAGTCCGATTCGCGGACCTGGCGGGTCTCGGCCAGGAAATCCGGCCGCGCGCCGGCCTTGATGGCCTGCTGCCGGTCCCTCCGTCGCTCCAGCAGTTCCTGCACCCGGGGGGCGAACCTCCGCGCCAGATCGGCAACGAAACCCAGCGCCTCCGGGGTCAGGATTTCCTCAAAGCCCGCATGGATCGGGCCAATAACCTCTGCTGCGGGACCGGTTTGAGCCGCCGAGCTTCGACTCATCTATAGACCTCCAACTTAATATAAAACAATAAGTTGATCAACGTTATTTAGGTTCCACTCGAGGTTGAGGGAGTGATGTTTTCTGCGCTGCACAATATAGTGGTTTCTTGCAGGCAATGCAAAATCCTATCGCCACCGTCGACAACCCGCCATAAGACATTCGCCGGAACCGTCGGCGCCAATAAAAAACGGGGCCCCCAGGGGCCCCGTTTCCGTTAGAGGGACATCGAATCCCGGATCAGCCGCGGCGGCGCAGGTATCCCGCCAGGCCACCGAGCATGACGAACAAGCCGCCTGCCAGTCCGATCAGTGGCAGCGGGCTGGCGGTGGTGGGCATGACGACTTCCTCCACTACCACGGCCTCTTCCATGGGCTCTTCCACTGCCACAGCTTCGACAACCACTTCTTTCTCGAAACTGACCAGCGTGAACCGGCCTTCCGGGATATAGACGCGGATGTCCTTGCCGGTTGGGATCTTCGAGAACGGAGTCGGCTCACCGCCCACGTCGGCGAGGAAATCCGACGGCGGACGGAAAGTGGCGACATCGAATGAGCCGTCAGGCGCAAGGATGCGCAGCTTGACGTCGCCGTTGTTGAAATACCGCTCCATCTTGGCGTTGAACTTCGCGTAGAGCACGCCGTTGCGTTCCACCACTCCCGCGCAGGACGTCGCCATGTACGGTCGCTCGGTGACCCAGTCGCCCCACTTCAGGTCCCCACAGGTCACTTCCTGTGCAACGACCGTGCTGGAGATACCCAGCACGCCGATCATGCACACCAGCGATGCTACGATCTTCTTCATCAGAACCTCCCAAATCCAATCGATCATCATTGTTTTTACGCCCGCGTGCGAGCGCAGCGCACAGACAATAGCATCAGCAACGCCCAAAATCAGTAACAGCGACGCTCGTAGGTAGAATTACTTATGGCGGCGGCCAGCGGTTTCGGAAGGTCCGCGCCGGAGTGCTCGATGGTGATCCTCTTCAACAAGCCATACAGGGTCCTGTGTCAGTTCACCGATCCGGAAGGCCGCCCTACCCTGGCCGACTGGATCCCCGTGCCCGGAATCTACCCCGCCGGGAGGCTCGACTTTGACAGCGAGGGCCTCCTGGTGCTGACGGACGATGGCGCGCTCCAGGCCCGCATCGCCAATCCTCGCTTCGGCCTGGAGAAAACATACTGGGTGCAGGTCGAGGGCATCCCTGACGAAACGGCCCTGCGCCGCCTCGGAACCGGCGTGCCCCTGGACGGCCGTCGCACCCGCCCGGCATCGGCTGCCCTTATCGAACCACCCACGAGACTGTGGCCACGGGACCCGCCGATCCGTTATCGAAAAACGGTGCCGGATTCATGGGTCGAGATCAGGCTGAAGGAGGGGCGTAACCGGCAGGTCCGGCGCATGACGGCGGCGGTGGGACATCCGGCCCTGCGACTGATCCGTTCGCGCGTGGGCCCCTGGGATCTCGGCGATCTGGCCCCGGGCCAATGGCGCGAGGTTCCATCGCCTTCCATTCCGGCCGGATCGCGTTGATCCGTCTCAGACTCGGCGTCTGCGCATCCCGGCGACGTGCATCGCCAACTCGAGGGATTGTTCGTAGTTGAGCCTCGGGTCTACCTGGGACCGGTAGGCCCGGGCGAGATCGCCATCGGTCAGCCCCCTTGCGCCACCGGTACACTCGGTGACATCGTCGCCGGTCAACTCCACGTGAACCCCTCCGAGGTGGCTTCCCATGTCCCGGTGGATATCGAAGGCGAGTTCCAGTTCGCGGAGAATCCGGTCAAAACGCCGGGTCTTCAGGCCGCTGGCCGTCGACTCGGTGTTGCCGTGCATGGCATCGCAGATCCACAGGACCGTGCTGCCCGTGGCGCGAACCGCATCGATCAGCGGCGGCAGTCGCTGCTCGATGTCGTTGACCCCGAATCGGTGGATCAGCGTCAACCGCCCCGGCTCGTTGTGCGGGTTCAGCCGGTCGATAAGCTCCTGCAGCCACTCTGCGCTCATGGCAGACCCGACCTTGATGCCGATGGGATTGGATACACCACGGAAGAACTCCACATGGGCCCCATCCACATCCGCCGTGCGCATACCGATCCAGGGGTAGTGAGTGGAAAGGTTGTACCAACGCCGGCGGCGTTCAATATAACGGGTCTGGGCCTGCTCATACAGCAGGTGGAGGCCCTCGTGGCTGGTATAAAAATCGATCCTCCGCGTATGGTGAACCGGTCCTCCGGAAATCGATTCGAAGAAGTCGAGTGAATTGACGATCGACTCGACGATACGGCGATATTCCTTCTCCATGGGCGAGTGGCTGACGAAGGCCAGGTCCCAATACTCCGGGTGATGAAGATCGGCGAAACCGCCATCCACCAGGGCGCGGACGAAATTGAGGGTCAGTGCTGCGCGTTCGTAGCCCCTCAGCATCAGCATGGGATCCGGCACCCGGTCTACCGCATTGAAGGGGCTGCGGTTGACGAGATCACCGCGATAGCTCGGGAGAGTGACGCCCTCACGGGTTTCGGTGTCCGCCGACCTGGGTTTGGCGTATTGGCCAGCCATGCGGCCCACGCGGATGACCGGCTGCTTCATCCCGTGCAGCAGGATCACGCTCATCTGCAATAGAATCTTGAGCTTGGCCGCGATACGCGGGGACGTACACTCGTCGAAGCTTTCTGCGCAATCTCCACCCTGCAGGACGAAGCGTCGCCCCTGCTGGGCTTCCGCAAGCTGCTGCTTCAGCCCCTCGACCTCTCCGGATACGACCAGGGGCGGCAATTCGCTCAGCCTGGCGAGTACGCCCTCGACGGCGTCGGCGTCCGGGTAATTGGGCTGCTGGACGGCCTTACGAGTCCGCCAGCTGGCCGGGTGCCACTCAATCTGTTCGTGCGCGCGGGTCATGACCACCCAATCCTAACCCGCTTTGCCGCACCGCAAAAGAGCAAGCTGTGGAAGCGGCCGCCGCGAATTGGCAAAATGCCCGCCACATCGGGCCCGAAACCCCCTCCCCCTGCTGCCTGGTACGGGGTCCGTACACTACTCAAAAAGGCGAATCTATGCATCGAGTACTTGTGCTTGGCGCCGGCAAGATCGGGGCGCTGATCTGCGGTCTGCTCGGAGAGTCCGGGGATTACCGAATACAACTGGCCGATGTGGACGGCGACCTGGCGAATTCCGTCGCCGACGCCCACGGTTTCGATGCCATCGAGGCCTTCGCGCTGGACGCCTCGGATACCTCGGCGTTGAGGGCCCACGTCGCCACGCACCCGGCCGATGCGGTCATCTCGGGGCTACCCTACTTCCTCAACGAGGGCGTCGCTGCCATCGCGGCAGAGCAGGATCTCCACTACTTCGACCTGACCGAGGACGTGGCCGTCACCGGGTCTGTCCGCGCCCTGGCGGACGGAGCCGGCAGAGCCTTCGCGCCCCAATGCGGGCTAGCGCCGGGATTTGTGAGTATTGCCGCCAGCGAACTGATGAGTCATTTCGATGAGGTCCGGTCCGTCAAGATGCGCGTGGGCGCGCTGCCGCAACATCCGAACAACGTGCTCAAGTATTCGCTGACCTGGTCGACAGACGGTCTGATCAACGAGTACGGCAACGTGTGCGAGGGCGTGGCCGGCGGGCGCAAGGTGGAATTGCTGCCGCTGGAGGGTCTCGAGGAGATAGAGATCGACGGCACCCAGTACGAGGCCTTCAATACCTCGGGTGGTCTCGGCTCACTCGGGGATACCCACGCAGGCCGCGTGCAGGACATGGATTACAAGACCATGCGCTATCCGGGCCACTGTCGTCAGATGCGTCTGTTGATGAACGGCCTGAAACTCAACGAGGACCGGGGCACGCTCAAGCGCATACTCGAAAACGCCGTCCCCAGGACGCTCCAGGACGTGGTCGTGATCTACGTCTCGGTAACGGGCCTGCAGGACAGGGAGTTCCGCGAGGAGAACTACGTCAATAAGGTCTACCCGCAGGTGATCGCCCACCGACTCTGGTCGGCCATCCAGGTGACGACCGCCGCCGGCGTTTGCGCCGTTCTCGATATCGTCCTCATGAATCCCGAGGATCACTGCGGTTTCGTCGCCCAGGAGGATTTCCGGCTGCGGGAGATCCTGGACAATCGCTTCGGCCGGTACTACGGCCACGGCGGCACCAGCGAGGTGTCGGCCCGTCTCGTGGCGACCGGCGAAACCGGTCACCAACACGTCTCCGGAGACCATGCATGAATGAAATACTGACCCGACTCGGACTTGAGGCAGAGAACCCCGGCGCATGGATCGGCGGCCGGGCCCTGCCGTGCACAGACGGCGATCTCCTGGATTCGGTGAACCCAGCCACCGGCGATCTGATTGCCCGGGTGCGCACGGCGGCCCGAGACGATTACGAGGCCGTCATCGGCGCTGCTCGCGAGGCCTTCTACGCATGGCGGATGACTCCGGCTCCGAGGCGCGGCGAGGCCGTCCGGCTGGCGGGAGAGGCCCTCCGGCGCCACAAAGACGACCTGGGCAGCCTGGTCACGCTCGAGATGGGCAAGATCAAGGCCGAAGGTGACGGCGAGGTTCAGGAGATGATCGATATCGCCGATTTCGCCGTGGGCCAGTCCAGGATGCTGTACGGCAACACCATGCACTCGGAGCGCCCGGGTCACCGGATGTACGAACAATGGCACCCGCTGGGACTGGTCGGCATCATCAGTGCATTCAACTTCCCGGTGGCCGTATGGTCGTGGAACGCGTTCATCGCCGCCGCCTGCGGAGACGTCTGCGTCTGGAAGCCGTCGCCGAAAACGCCGCTCACAGCCATCGCCGTCCACAAGATCTGCCAGGAAGCGCTAGCCGGACATGACTTTCCGCCGATCTTCAACCTTTTCGTCGAAAACGACGTGAAACTGGCGGAGCGCTTTGTCGACGACAGCCGCGTCGACCTGGTCTCGTTTACGGGCTCCTGCGCGATCGGCCGCCAGGTCGGACACCGGGTCGCAGCCCGGATGGGACGCAGCCTGCTGGAGCTCGGCGGCAACAACGCGATCATCGTTGACGAGCATGCCAACCTGGACCTGGTGATCCCGGCCATCGTGTTCGGCGCCGTGGGCACCGCCGGCCAGCGTTGCACGACCACTCGCCGCGTCCTCGTCCACGAGACGCTGTTCGACACCCTGGCCCATCGCCTGATTCGAGCGTACGAGCAGGTCGGCATCGGCGACCCGATGGACCCCGGCACCTTGATGGGCCCGCTAATTGACCCCTCCTCCGTGATCCGTTTCGAGGCAGCGCTGGAGAAGGCTCTGGCCAGCGGTGGGCGGATCCTATACGGCGGGCATGTGGTCGACAGGCCCGGCAATTTTGTCCAACCCACTATCGTCAAGGCGATGAATGATTGGCAGATCGTCCAGGACGAGACCTTCGCCCCGATCCTGTACCTGATCCCGTTCCACAACCTGGACGAGGCGATCGCCATGCAGAACGCGGTAAGCCAGGGCCTGTCCTCGGCCATCTTCACCGACAACCTGCAGAACGCGGAAAGATTCCTGTCGGCGGCCGGTAGCGACTGCGGCATCGCCAACGTCAACATCGGCACCTCGGGCGCCGAGATCGGCGGCGCCTTCGGTGGAGAGAAGGAGACCGGCGGCGGACGTGAAGCAGGGTCGGACAGCTGGAAGGCCTACATGCGGCGGCAGACCAACACCATCAACTACTCCGCCGCCCTGCCCCTGGCCCAGGGCATCAGCTTCGACGTCGGCGGCTAACCGGCCGCCGGGGCGGAGGATCAGGGCCGGCGGGGCTCCGGTAGTCGTTACAGAGTCCCTGTCAGGTCCCCGTAGACCTGCCGGACGAATCGCTCCGGTGTCATGAATTTCTGGCCCCAGACCTCGTCCCAATCCGCACTCGGCCGGGCAGACTGGACCTCCTCCAGCGTCTTGCCCTGGTCGATCAGCGCCTGGATCCGGTCGGTGACGGTTTGCAGCATGTCCCGATACGCGATCAGGTTCTTGCGGTCCGTGGGACTCGCCCCGTGCCCCGGGATGACGACGGTATCCTCGTCGATCAGAGGGAGCACCAGGTTTACCGCGGCGATGGTCCCGAGCACAGAACCTCCGGCGCTAATATCGATATACGGGTACCACTCATAGAAAAACACGTCACCGAGGTGGATGACGTTTGCGTCGGGAAAGTGAACGATGGTATCGCCGTCGGTGTGGGCGCTGGCTACGTGGAAGGCACGTATGCTGTGGCCATTCATATGGAAGGTCACGGCATCGCTGAACGTGACGACAGGCAACGCGCCCGTCGACGAAGCGGGCGTCGAACGGTCCCAGAAGGTCGAAAACTGTTCCGACGACATCCTGGTACGCACATTGTCGTGCGCGATGACCACCGCCCCGAGTTCGCCGAGGTTCTCGTTACCTCCCGTGTGATCGCCGTGCCAGTGGGTATTCAGCACGAATTTCACCGGTTTGTCGGTCAGCTGGACGATAACCTGCCGGATACCCTCGGTCAGCGGCGCGTACTGGTCGTCAATGAGGAACACCCCATCGTCACCGATGCACAGACCCATGTTCCCGCCCGCGCCGGAGACAAAGTAGATCCCGGGAGCCACCCGGTCGGCCCGAACCGTGATCTCCTTGTCCCCTACCTGTGCGGTCTCCGAAGCAGTCTGCACAGCCCCGGCCTCAGAGGAACTCGCCCAGCTTGGGACGCAGACACAGAGGAAGAGAAGATAGATAAAGGAAGAAATACGCATGCAACCCTCCTGGGGCGATTCATTCCGGATCAATGATTTCGAAGCGATTGGCTGTCCGGTTTTTCCTGACACGATGAGCCTCGAAGATCTGCCCGTTCATCGCGATATAGCAACCCGGCGCCAGGCACTGGACGGCGGCCACCGCGAGGCCGATGTTGAAGTCCGCGTCGCTGGCCTGGAACCGCGCCGGGCTGAGCGACCCGGTCAGGACGACGGTCTTCCCCGTGATACCGGAAAGCATCCTGGCCGTATCCGCCATCGTGTCAGTCCCGTGCGTGATGACCACGTGACGGCCCTCGATTGCCAACACTTCGTCGCGGATCCGCCGGCGATCGTCTACGGTGAGGTCCAGGCTGTCCTTCCTCATGAGCTGGCGGATCTCGTATTCGAATCCGACCTCGCCCTGCCGCAGCACGTGCTCGAGGACCGATTCGCCCACCTCGAAGGCGCTCTTTGCATCGAAGTAGACCTTGTCGATGGTGCCACCGGTAGTGATGAACGTGATCCGCATTCGCGGGGCCCCTTCGACAACAAAGCCTGCGAGTATAGCGGAGAGACGGGTGCCAGGACCGCGACGCGGTGGCACCCGATGGCGACGGGGACTAACATCAGGTCATAGATGTCCATGACTTCGAAAAGTCTCAAATTTTTCATCGGCGCCCTGGCGGCGGCGATCTTCCTTGCGCCAGCATGGCAGGCCGGCGGACAGGATCGCGTCGCCGTGATGCTGCAGATATCCGGACCGATCGGGCCCGCCACCCGTGACTACATCCGCGGGGGCCTGGAGCAGGCCGCAGAGCGCGGCGCCAGTGTCGTAATCCTGGAGATGGACACCCCCGGCGGTCTTGACAGTTCCATGCGGGACATCATCAAGGCCATCCTCGCCTCGCCGGTTCCGGTGGTGACCTATGTGTCACCGCAGGGCTCGCGCGCGGCCAGCGCCGGTACCTATATCCTCTATGCAAGCCACGTGGCGGCCATGGCGCCGGCTACCAATCTGGGCGCGGCGACCCCGATCCCGGTGGGCGGAACCTCGCCCCTGCCGGGCGGTGGAAAGAAGGAACCGGCGGGCGACGAGGATGGAGACACCGATTCGGACGGAGATCAGCCGGCGAAGAAGTCCCCCGCCGCCGCAGGTCCGGATGCGGCCAGCGCCAAGGCCATCAACGACGCGGTCGCGTATATCCGGAGCCTCGCCGAACGCCGCGGCAGGAACGCGGAGTGGGCTGAGAAAGCAGTCCGCGAAGCCGCCAGCCTGAGCGCCGAAAAGGCCGCTGAGACAGGCGTCGTCGACCTCGTCGCCAACGACGTCGATGACCTGTTGCGCAAGATCGACGGGCGCACTGTCGAACTGGCGGGCGAGCAGGCGACGCTCAGCACACAAGGCCTGACTCTCGAACGTATCGAACCGGACTGGCGCACCCGGTTCCTGGCCACTATCACCAACCCGACGGTGGCCTATCTGCTGCTGCTGATCGGCATCTACGGCCTGCTGTTCGAGGGCTACAACCCCGGCGCGATCCTGCCGGGCGTGGCCGGCGGTATCTGCCTGCTGGTGGCCGCCTATGCGTTCCAGATCCTGCCGGTCAACTATGCCGGCCTGGCATTGATCGCCCTCGGCATCATATTGATGATCTCCGAGATATTCGTCCCGAGTTTCGGCGCCCTGGGGATCGGGGGCATCATCGCCTTCGTCGCCGGCTCCATTATCCTGATGGACACCGACGTCCCCGGGTTCGGCGTGCCTGTCGCCCTGATCACTGGCATTGGACTGCTGGGAGGCGGGATGGTCATGGCCATCGTGTGGCTCGCCGTGCGCGCCCGCCGCCGGCCCGTCGTCAGCGGTATCGAGGAGATGCTGGGAGCCGTGGGAGAGGCCGCATCAGATTTCTCGGACAGCGGCCACATCCTGGTGCACGGAGAGCTCTGGAAGGCGGCCACCACCGGGCCTGTGCGCAAGGGTCAGAAGTTGCGGGTGAAAAAGATCGACGGCCTCCTGTTGACCGTCGAACCCCTGGATCAGTAGGAGATCCCGACATGTTCGAACAGCTAACGACTTTCGTCATCGGATTTATCGTCCTTTTCCTGTTCAGCTCTATCAAGATCCTGAAGGAATACGAGCGCGGCGTGATCTTCCTCCTTGGCCGCTTTCAGAAGGTCAAGGGACCGGGAATCATCATCGTCATCCCGGGCATCCAGCAGATGGTGAAACGGGACCTGCGCGTGATCGTCATGGACGTCCCGACACAGGACGTCATCTCCAAGGACAACGTCTCTGTCAAAGTCAACGCCGTCGTCTATTTCCGCATCGTTGACCCGGAGAAGGCCGTCATCCAGGTCGAGAACGTGATCGAGGCGACCAGCCAGCTCGCCCAGACAACCTTGCGTTCGGTCCTGGGACAGCACGAACTGGACGAGATGCTGTCGGAGCGCGACAAGCTCAACGCGGATATCCAGGTCATCCTTGACCGGCATACGGACATCTGGGGCATCAAGGTCTCCAACGTGGAAATCAAGCACGTGGATCTCGACGAGAGCATGATCCGGGCGATCGCCCGGCAGGCGGAGGCCGAGCGCTCCCGGCGGGCGAAGGTGATCCACGCCGAGGGCGAGCTCCAGGCCTCGCAGCATCTGCTACAGGCGGCTGCCACCCTTTCGGCCCAGCCTCAGGCAATGCAGTTGCGCTACCTGCAGACGCTCACGGAAATCAGCACCGACAAGACCAACACGGTCATCTTTCCCCTGCCGATCGATCTCCTCGCCCCTCTCCTGGGCAAGGCCAGGGGCGAGCGCGGAGACTAGGGCCTGCTGATTTTTGGGGTTCAGTCTTCTATATAGCCCAGGGCGAAGGCGCCGGGCCCGATGTTGACCGCCATGGTGGCACTCATCACCGACAGGTGCACCTGGCATCGGTGCATGGCGGCGAAGGCTTCGAACTCCTGGTACGCATGCATCTCGCGGATCAGTCGTGGATCTCCGCCAAAGCTCATGGCCACCACCGGCCGCATGTGGCCGCGGGCGAGGCGATCCCTGGCCTCCTGCAGCACCAGGCTGACGGCGCGATCGAAGCCGCGCACTCGTGCCGCCACGCGGGACTCTCCCTGACGCATCTCCAGGACCGGCTTGATGTCGAACATCCGTCCCAGCCGGTAAGCGCCGATACTCATGCTGTTCTCGCCCTTGGTCCGTGCCCGATGGTGCAGATACCACAGGTCGTTCGGCACCGTCAGGCACACCGAGCCACGCACCATGTCTTTCACCGCGCGGCGGAGTTTCTCGAACGGTGGCGCGTCTTCCTCGATCATGCGTACAGCCTCGTGGGCGAGCACGCCCTCGCCCGGGCCGACGTTACCGCTGTCCAGCACCCGCAGCGCGAACTGCCCCGCCAGACCGGCGGCCTCACGTCGCTCACGGTAGCCTTGCACGACTCCATAGGAGGCCTCGGTAGCGTGTTCGAACACCCGCCCCCGGTTGGCGCTGACGCAAATCACCAGCACGCGGTCGTAGCGGAGGACCAGGTCATCCAGGAACAGGTCGCGGATCTTCTCGACATCCAGGGCCCGGCTGCGGGACTCCAGGGACTTGTCGGCGATAAATCGACGATAGACGGACAATGTGCCGGCGGCGTCCCGCGCGTCGACGATCTCCTTGTCCCCGAATTCGAGCAGTCCGGGCAGAACGACGAGATCGTGCTTGTCGATGTAGGACCGGGGCAGATCGCAACTGGCGTCGATGACCACGCCTATTTTCATCCAATCTCCCCGCGGGTTCCGTGTTCCCGGATGGGCCATCCGGCTTTGCTGGCAGAGCCTCGGATTGTGGTCAACTGCCCGCGACCGGTCAATCGACCCGGTTTATCCCGGAGAGACACCAGTCTCCTTTACGGTCCGCTCCCACTGCTTGTCCAGCCTTTCGGGTGATACCGTGACTGCCGTGCCAAGGCGCTGGTCGAACAGGGAGACACGGTATTCCTCCACCATCCAGCGATAATCCGCAACTCTCGGGTCCGACAGGGACCGCCCGCTGGCCTCCCAGCGCTGGAAACGTTCCATTTGCGGCGCCAGGAGGACGGACTTTACGGCTGATCGTCCGTCGCCCTGGCGCAACTTCCCGAGCCGGGTCGCGACGGCCTTCAGATACCGCGGGAACTCCTTCAGCCACCGGGCTGGCGTCAACGTGAGCCACCCGGGGAAGACCAGGCCATCCAGCTGCCGCTCGAGATCCCGGGCAATCTCTGCCGCGCCGGGCCCGGTCAGCCCGCCCTGGACAACGGCACGATGTTCCCGCCACCCGGTCATCACATCCTCCACCAGGGCTCCGAGTTCGACTCCGGTGCCGACGAGCCTGGTGCGACCCTCTTCAAGCCGGGCCTCGAATTCCCTCGCATCCCAGATGGGGCTCGAACCATCGGGCAGAAACGTTTCAAGGAACGCCAGTCTGACGAGATCCTCGATCGGGTCCCCTCCCCCATGGCCGAGCCCCGCCAGGAGC
The DNA here is from genome assembly GCA_024640085.1 of Gammaproteobacteria bacterium. GTDB lineage: Bacteria > Pseudomonadota > Gammaproteobacteria > Steroidobacterales > XN24 > JAHEFR01. The sequence continues at coordinate 44,831 of JAHEFR010000011.1, read as the reverse complement.
GGGCCCAGGCGGGATTTCCCGAACTCCTTGGCCATATATATGCCAGGCTGGCGGCAAGCCAGGCGCAGCAGCCTCAGGGTACCCTCCCGATGCGCCTTCAGCGCCTCCTCCCTGGCTGCGAAATACGCCAGAGAGACTGAATCGCCATCGTCCTGGAGCCCGGGGAATAGATGACGGAGGGTCTCCCCGTCCCCGACGGCGACCGTCCGGGGCAACTCCCCCACCTCCCAGCGGGTCATCCCCGCGAACCGGCGGCCGACCTCCGGCTCCTCCACCGGGCCACTGAGTCCGAAACGCCGGCGCAGTGACTCCAGGTCCCGGCCCTGAGCCAGTGTCTCGCCTTCCGCATCGACCAGACGGATATTGAATGTCAGATGAGGCGACAGCACCGCCCCCGACCACGCTCCCCGTTCGATGGGCAGCCCCGCCTCCCGGGTGAGTATCCCGGCCAATAGCGACCGCAGATCGCCGTCGTCCCCTTCCAGATGGCACAGGCATCGGCGAGCCACGTCCGGTGCGGGGACCAGCCTCCGCCTCAGGGGTTTGGGAAGCGCCCGGATCATGGCGGTCACCTTTTCTTCAAGGTAACCGGGCACCAGCCAGTCGAGCCTGGCGGAGTCGAGCATCATCAACAGCGACCTCGGAACGACGATCGTGACCCCGTCGGCCTCGTCCCCCGGCTCAAAACGATATTCGAGTCTGAGGGTGTTGCCCTCCACGTCGATGGTGGCTGGATAGTCAGTTTCGAGCACTGCGGGCGCCGAGCCCGCGAGCACATCGTCCAGAGTCATGCAGAGCAGGGATGGATCGGCCTTCTCGGCCTTGCGTCGCCATTTTTCGAAACGGCGACGATCCCGCACCCGCTCCGGCAAGCGGGTCTCGTAGAACAGCCTCTGGGTCTGCCGGTCAGCCACCAGGTCACGGCGCCGCAGCCGGGCCTCCAGGTCGTGGACCCGGGCCAACAGGCTCCGATTGTGATCGATGAACCGGGCCTCGACGCCCAATCGATCCTCCACCAGGGCCTCCCGGATGAAGAGATCCCGCGCCGCCCGGGGATCGACGCGACCGAAATCAATCGGTCGGCCCGCCGCCAGTACGAGCCCGTACAGGCCGACCCGCTCTCGGGCGGTGACATGACCCCGCCCGGGGTCCCAGCGGGGGTCTTCATAACTCCTGGTCACCAGGTGAGCCGCGGCCCGCTCGATCCAGCCCGTCCTGACCTCCGCCACCGTGTGGGCGAACACCCGGCTCGTCTGCACAAGGCTGCCGGCGACCACCCACCGGGCGCCAGAATTGTAGAGTGCGGACCCCGGCGAGATCGTAAACCTTCCGCCCCTGGCGCCCGCATACTCTTTCTCGTCCCGCACACCGATATGTCCGAGCATGCCCGTAAGGAATGCCTGGTGGACCTGGTCCTGCTCTGCGTCGCCGGCGTTGACCTTCAGACCCATATCCTTGGCCTGGGCGAGGAGTTGCTGATGGACCTCGTGCCACTCCCGCATCCTCACGAATGACAGGAAGTTTTCCCGGCACCATCGCCGTTGCTTGGATACCGACTGGTGCCGTCGCTGCTCCAGATAGGTCTCCCACAGCCGTACGATACCCAGCAGATCGGAGCCCGGGACCAGCCACTGCCGGTGCCGTTCGTCGGCTTGCTCCCGAGCCTCCATGGGGCGTTCCCGGGGATCGTGAATACTGAGGATGGCGACGACAGGCAGGATCTCCCGCAGGCACCTGGATTCCGCCGCGGCCAGCAATATCCGCCCGAGCCGCGGATCCAGGGGGAAGCGAGCCATGGTGAGCCCGAGCCGCGTCACCCCGCCTTCCGCGTCCACGGCTCCAAGCTCCCGCAGCAACCGGTATCCGTCACTGATGTACCGACCGTCGGGCAGATCGATAAACGGGAAGTCCTCGATCCGGCCCAGGCCGTTGCATTCCATCTGCAGGATGACGCTGGCCAGGTTTGTCCTGCGGATTTCCGGGTCGGTGAACTCCGGCCTGCCGAGGAAATCATCCTCGCTGTAGAGCCGGATACAGACTCCGTCCCGCTGCCGGCCGCATCGGCCTCGCCGCTGGTTGGCGCTGGCCCGGGAAACGGGTTCTATCTCCAGCCGCTGTATCTTGCTGCGGTAACCGTAACGGCTGATGCGTGCGAATCCCGGGTCCACAACATAGCGGATGCCGGGCACGGTCAGGGAGGTCTCGGCGATGTTCGTGGCCAGCACGATCCGCCTGCGTCGCCCTGGCCGGAAGACCCGATCCTGGTCCATCGCCGAGAGTCTCGCGAACAACGGCAGGATTTCGACTCTCTCGGGGTGCCGCTTCCTCAACGCCTCGGCAGCCTCACGGATCTCGCGCTCGCCGGCGAGGAACACCAGGACGTCCCCCTGGCCATCGTCCTCGGCTGTGAGTTCCTCGACGGCGGCCAGGATACCGTCCACCTGGGTGGCGTCTTCACCCTGATCCTTCAGCGGCCGGTAGCGATCTTCGACAGGATAGGTCCGCCCCGAAACTTCGATCACCGGCGCGCCATCGAAGTGGTCGGAGAATCGCCCGGGGTCGATGGTCGCCGAGGTCACTACGACGCGAAGGTCCGGTCGACGGGCACGGACCCGTTTCAGGTACCCGAGCAGGAAATCGATATTCAGGCTTCGCTCGTGAGCCTCGTCTACGATCAGTGCATCGTATTGCCTGAGCCAGCGATCGCCCTGGGTCTCGGCTAACAGGATGCCGTCGGTCATGAGCTTGATCCGGCAATCAGGGCCGGTCCGATCCGTGAACCGGACCTTGAAGCCCACCGACATGCCCGGCGATTCACCGAGTTCCTCGGCGATCCTGGCCGCGATGGATCGGGCTGCCAGACGGCGAGGCTGAGTGTGGCCGACGATCCCTCTCGAGCCGAGGCCGGCCTGCAGGCATATCTTCGGCAACTGTGTGCTTTTGCCGGAGCCCGTCTCTCCGCAGACCACAACGACCGGATGGTCCCTGATGGCCGCTGCGATCTCCTCAGCTCGATCGGTGATCGGGAGGTCCGGAGGGAAAGTCACGTCCCGACCGGCGTCACGACGCCGCTCGACCCAGGAGACGGACTCGTCAACGGCGCCGGCCAGGCGTCTCAGTTCCTCGCTGGCGGGCTTCCCGGAGAGGTTCCCCAGGGCCCGGATTTGTCGCGACAGCATTGCCACGTCCGCAAGGCGAACGTCATCGAGTCGCGAGGCCAGAACGTCGGCGGACAACGGCGTGGCTGGCTGCATTCCGGGGATGTATCAAACGCCGTGGCCGGCGTCTTTGACCGCCTGCCAAAGCGTTTCCAGCGACTCGGAGTCCAGGTCGCTCAGGGCCCGCCCGGAGTCCGCGACCCTGGCCTCCAGGAGGCGGAAACGCTCCTCGAATTTCGCGTTCGCCTGTCGCAACGCACCCTCCGCATCCACGCCGTCGTGCCGGCAGAGGTTAACGATGGTGAACAACAGGTCGCCGACCTCTTCTCCCACGTCGCCGCGGCCCTGGCGGGCCTCCCTGAGTTCAGCCAGTTCCTCATCCACCTTGTCCATTACGCCGGCACCGTCTTCCCAGTCGAACCCTTCCCGGGAAGCCCTGCGCCCGAATTTCTGGGCCCGGGCCAGGGCCGGCATGCCGCGTGGTATGCCGTCGAGGATGCTTGCGGGTTGATCGTCACGCTCGAGCCGCTCCGCGGCCTTGTGTGCTTCCCAGGCGCGGGTCTGTTCACGGGCGTCGGCGACCTCGGCATCGGCGAAGACATGGGGATGCCTGCGCACCATCTTCTCGCAAATGGCCTCCAGCACGTCCCCGAACCGGAACATACCCGCTTCCTCCGCCATGCGGGCGTGGTAGACCACCTGGAAGAGCAGGTCACCAAGTTCATCCCGCAGATCCTCCATGTTCTTGCGGGCGATGGCGTCCGCCACCTCGAAGGCTTCCTCGACGGTGTAGGGGGCGATGCTGTCGAAATCCTGCTCCACGTCCCACGGGCAACCCGATTCGGGATCCCGAAGTCGCGCCATGATCTCGAGCAGTCGATCCATGTCAGGCATTCGGCCCCTCCCCTGTCAGCGCCATCCGAAGACTGACCAGCATGCCCGCCGTCGCCCCCCAGATGTTGTAATCCCGGTACGGGATCTCGTAGTAAGCCACGTGGATGCCGAACAGCTTCTTGTCGCGTCGGCGGACTTTCGCGGGATCGAGCAGGTATGCCAGCGGCACCTCGAATGCTTCCGCCACCTCGGTCTGGTCGATACGCATGTCGAAATCCGGGCGGACGATGCCCACCACTGGCGTCACGCTGTAGCCGGTGATGGTGATGTAATTATCTAGGTAACCGACGATCTCCACGTGGCTCGCCGGCAGTCCGATCTCTTCTTCCGACTCCCGCAATGCGCCATGGGCAGCACTCTCGTCTGTGGGCTCCAGCCGCCCACCCGGGAAACTGATCTGGCCCGCGTGGTGGGTCAGGTGATCGGCTCTACGCGTCAACAGGACGGACAGGCCATCGGGGCGATCCAGTAGCGGGACCAGGACAGCCGCGGGGACGATACGCCCGAGGCGGATCCGCCTCAGCAACCGGGGCAGGTCCCCCGGTATTCCCGGCATGGAGATACGCTCGGGACCCGGCGGACCGGTATGTGACAGTCGTTCCCGGATCAGCGTTCCGAGGTTACCGGGGAGGGACTCGTGCACGGCTTACTTGTTGATCCCTCCGCGGGTCAGGGCGGCCGGGTCGAGCAACCGCGCCAGTTCCTCGTCGCTGAGATCCGTCATCTCGCGCGCGACCTCCCGGATCGGGCGTCCCTCGGCATAGGCCTTCTTTGCGGTCGCCGCCCCTTTTTCGTAGCCGATCACGGGATTCAATGCAGTGACCAGGATGGGATTTCTCTCAAGGGCTCCGGTCAGCCGATCCTCGTTGATCGTGAATCCGGCGATGGCCTTGTCGGCCAGCAGCCGGGAAACGGCCCCGAGTATCTCGATGCTCTGCAGCAGGTTGTGCGCGATCACCGGCAGCATCACGTTGAGCTGGAAGTTTCCGGATTGGCCACCGATGGTGACGGTGAGGTCGTTACCAATCACCTGCGCCGCGACCATGGTGGCGGCTTCGGGGATGACGGGATTGACCTTGCCAGGCATGATGCTGCTCCCCGGCTGCAGCGCCGGCAACGCGATTTCCCCGAGACCAGCCAGTGGCCCGCTATTCATCCACCTGAGGTCGTTGGCGACCTTCATGATGCTGACCGCCACCGTCTTCAGCTGACCGGACAGCTCCACGGCTGCGTCCTGTGAACTCAGGCTTTCGAAGAAATCGTTGTTGGGGGAGAAATCGACGCCCGTCTTGCCGGCGAGGGCCTTGGCCACCCTGATACCGAACTCCGGGTGGGCGTTGATGCCTGTGCCGACGGCGGTGCCTCCCTGAGCCAGTCGAGTCAGATGGGTCATCGCCCCCCTGACACGGTCGATACCGCTACGGACCTGCGCGGCCCATCCCCCCATTTCCTGGCCGAAGGTGACGGGCATGGCGTCCATCAGATGCGTGCGCCCGGTCTTCACCACCTGCCCGCAATCCTGGATCTTGGTCTCGATCGTTCCCGCCAGGTGCTCCAGGGCCGGGATCAGGGTTTCGTGCACCCCCAGGGCCGCGCTGACGTGGATGGCGGTCGGGATCACGTCGTTGCTGCTCTGCCCCATGTTCACGTGGTCGTTCGGGTGTACGGCCCGACCCAGCGCATCCGAAGCCAGGTGCGCAATCACTTCGTTGGCGTTCATGTTCGTGCTGGTTCCGGACCCGGTCTGGAACACGTCGATGGGGAAATGCTCGTCGTAGTCCCCGGCGGCGACAGCCGCCGCCGCCGTCCTGATGGCCTCGGCCACATCCGGCTCCAGGAAACCCATGTCCTCGTTGGCCCGGGCCGCCGCCCACTTCACCAGGCCCACCGCCCGGATGAAACCGCGGGGCATGCACAGCCCGCTGACGGGAAAATTATTCACCGCCCTCTGTGTCTGAGCGCCCCAGAGAGCATCCGCCGGCACCTTGAGTTCACCCATGCTGTCGCGTTCCGTTCGAAACGATCCTTCGGTCATTTTCAGCTCCCGATGTGGTCCGGGCACGCGCTGACGGCGCGGCCCGGTTCCGGTAAGTTTCAAATCGCGGATGGCAGCCTCTGGACAGGGCTTCCGGGTCGCTGCGAAGCCCCGCTCGGCGCATCTGATGTATGATTCGGCATCCTAACATTTATGGTTCTTTCCCGGTATGAAGTTGAGTGCCCTGACCGCCCTTTCCCCCGTGGACGGCCGTTATGGAGCGCGTGGCGAGGCGCTACGCCCCATCTTCAGCGAATACGGCCTGATCCGCTTCCGGGTCAAGGTCGAGATCGAGTGGCTGAAGGCACTGTCCAGGGAACCCGGGATCATGGAACTGGGCGAGATCAGCGGCAGGCCTGCGGAACGTTTGACGCGTCTCGCCGAAGGCTTCACCGAAACGGACGCAGCCCGGGTCAAGGAGATAGAGGCCAGCACCAATCACGACGTCAAGGCGGTCGAGTACTTCATCAAGGAAGCCCTGGCGGATGCGGGGGCCGACGAAAGGCTGAGGGAGTTCACCCACTTCGCATGCACGTCCGAGGACATCAATAACCTCGCCTACGCGCTGATGCTGGATGAGGCGAGGCGCCGCGTGCTGCAGCCCCTGCAGACCGAACTCATCAGTCGGATCTCGGCCATGGCCCGCGAGTATCGTGGCCTGCCCATGCTGTCCCGCACCCATGGCCAGCCGGCCTCGCCCACGACCCTCGGCAAGGAACTGGCCAACGTGGCGGCGCGCCTGACAAGGCAGCGGGACCAACTTTCAGCCATCCGGGTCATGGGAAAGATGAACGGAGCGGTCGGTAACTACAACGCCCACGTGACCGCCTATCCGGCCGTGGACTGGCCGGCGCTGAGCCGGGAATTCATCGAGTCCCTCGGGCTCGCCGCCAACCCATTCACAACCCAGATCGAGCCACACGACTGGATCGCCGAGTACTGCCACGCCCTGGCACGGTACAACACGGTGCTGACAGACTTCTGTCGCGACGCCTGGGGCTACGTCTCGCTCGGATATTTCCGCCAGCGGCCCGTAGAAGGCGAAATCGGATCCTCCACCATGCCCCACAAGGTCAATCCGATCGATTTCGAGAACGCCGAGGGGAACCTCGGCCTGGCCAACAGCCTGCTGCACCATTTCGGAGAAAAGCTGCCGGTCTCCCGATGGCAACGGGATCTGAGCGACTCGACAGTGCTGCGGAACCTCGGGGTCGCGGCGACGCATGGGGTGATCGCTTACGAATCCGTTCTCAAGGGGCTGGGCAAACTGGATCCCGACCCGGCCCGGATGGCAGCTGACCTGGAGGACAACTGGGAAATCCTGGCCGAGCCCATACAGACCGTCATGCGACGCTATGGCATCGAGAATCCCTACGAGAAGCTCAAGGCGCTCACCCGGGGACGCAGGGTCGGACCTGAGGCCATCCGCCAGTTCATCGAAACCCTCGACCTCCCGGACGAGGCGCGCCAGCGGTTGCTCGATCTGAGCCCCGCCGCCTACACCGGGTTGGCCGCCGCGCTGGTGGAAAATCTTCCCGCAGACACATGATCCGTTGGCCCGAAGGGCTGGGAACCGACGCGTTCCTGCGCGATCACTGGCAGAAGGCGCCGCTGCTGCTGGCCGGCGCCATCCCGGACCTCGACCGGCTACCCTCGCCCGAAGAACTCGCGGGCCTGGCCTGCGAAGCGGAAGTTGAATCCCGAATCATAAGCGGTGACGAACAATCGGGATGGGCGCTGCGACACGGGCCGTTCGAGGAAGACGAGTTCCTGCGGCTTCCCGAAACGGGCTGGACACTGCTGGTTCAGGACGTGGAGAAGCACCTGCCGCACCTCGGTCGCCTGCTCGCCGAATTCTCATTCCTTCCCGGATGGCGTCTGGACGACCTGATGATCAGCTTCGCGGCACCCGGGGGCAGCGTGGGGCCCCATGTGGACGCGTACGATGTCTTCCTCATCCAGGCCGCGGGGACCAGGACATGGGAGCTTGATCCAGAACCGGGCGACCTAACCTGCCGGGATGACAGCGATGTACGGGTCCTGCGGCACTTCCGTCCGAGCATCCGTCACCAGCTCACGCCCGGGGACGTGCTTTACCTGCCACCGGGGGTAGCGCATTTCGGCCATTCGACGGAACAGTCAGTAACCTGTTCGGTGGGATTTCGTGCACCAGGAGTCTCCGACCTCCTGGCGCTGGCCAGCCGCATGTGCGAGGAGTCGGGGAACCCCATGTACGTCGACCCCGATCTGGAACCCGGCGAAGTCGAGGGGAGCAGGATTTCCTCTGCGGCGCTTCGCCGCTTTGGACGGCTGCTTGCCTCCGCGTCCCGTGCGACAGACGAACGTCTCGAGGAGCTGCTGGGCCGCCTTGTCACCGAAGGCAAGCCGTGGCTGCTGCCCGACAGGCCGGAGTCCGTTCCGGGGCTCGACCAGATCCGTCAGCGGCTGGCGGCGGACGGCCGGTTGACGAGAGATCCCGCGTCGAGGTTCGCGTGGGCCGCCGGAGACGCCCGATGCTGGCTGTTCGCCGACGGCGCCGCCTGGGCACTGCCGGCGGCCGCCGCCCGATTTTGCAGCCTCCTGGCGGACGGGCGCCGGCTCGACCACAAGCTCCTGGAAGGGGCAGACAATGGACTGGCCGTCGTTCGAGACCTGCTGGCCAACGGCAGTCTGAGCTGGATCGACGGGACTGACGAGGCGGTCTGATGACCACCGGATTCAGGATCAGGGTCGCCGAATGGGAGCAGGACCGGGACCTGATTCGAGGCATCCGCCAGGAGGTGTTCGTGGCCGAGCAATCGGTTCCGCCCGAGATCGAGTGGGACGGTCGCGACAAGGCCTGTGTGCACGTCATCGCCGAAACCGTAAACCGTGACGTAGTCGGCACCGGCAGACTCCAGTTATCCGGGAAGATAGGTCGCATGGCGGTATTGCGCCCATGGAGGGGCTCAGGGATCGGTTCCGCGCTTCTCGCTCGCCTCGTGGAAGCGGCGTCATGCCGGGGGATCGACAAGGTTTACCTCCACGCCCAGAGCCAGGTCGTTGGCTTCTACGAGATGGCAGGGTTCGTCGCGGAGGGCGAGGAATTCATGGAGGCGGGGATTGCCCATCGTTTAATGACGCGGACAATGCGACTAGACTGATGATCACCAGGACATCAACAATCGGGCAGGAATTGGCAAGTACCCGACAGGTTTTCTCCGACCGGGAGGAATTCCGGGAAGCCATGATCTCGGTGGCAGGTCAGGCCGGGCGCAGCCTTGCGATCATGACCCGGGACCTGGAGACCGGCATATACGACGACAAGCATTTCATCGAGGCCGTCAAGCACCTCTGCCTGTCCCGTAGCTACGCGCGGATCCGGGTACTGGTAACCAATCCCCACCGGACTCTCAGGGATGGCAACCGCTTCGTCTATCTCGGACGGCGACTCAGCAGCTTTATCGAGTTCCGGCATGTCCATGAAACTTACCGCGACCATAACGAAGTCTTCATGATCGCCGATGAACATGCTGTCGTATTCCGGTCCGACGCGGACCGCTGGGAAGGCATCGCCGATACCAACGAGCCCGGCGTCGCCCGCCGATACCTGAACACCTTCGACGAAATCTGGGCGCACAGCATCCCGGCCAACGAATTCCGTCAATTGAATATCTCATAAATATAATATTTTCATAAAGTTAAGAATACTTTCTAGAATTGTTTTTAGGACCTGAACGTTGACCTTCGCACCTGACGTGACCGTGGCAGCCGTCGTCGAAAGGGACGGACGGTTTCTGATGGTGGAGGAACAAGTTTCAGGGCGCCGGGTCTTCAATCAGCCGGCAGGACACCTGGAGCCCGATGAATCCCTGGTGCAGGCGGCGGTCCGCGAGACCCTGGAAGAGACCGCCTGGCGAATCTCCGTGGAAGCCGTCGTCGGTGTCTATCTCTGGGAAAGTCCTTTGAATCGGCAGACCTTCCTGCGAGTGGCCTTCGATGGCCGATGCCGCGATCACGAGCCGTGGCGGGGCCTGGACGATGGGATTTGCCGGGCCGTCTGGATGACGCGGGAAGAAATCCTCCTCAGGGAGGACCGGCTGCGAAGCCCGCTGGTCATGCGGTGCCTCGACGATTTTGTTGCCGGAGCACGGTACCCGATTGACCTCCTGACCCACCTGGCGCCGAACGCCCAAGCACTGGGGCGCCACGTCTCGGCCTGATACCCGACTGGCCCGCCCGAGGCCGGGGCAAATAAAATCACCCCCATGACGGAAAGACCGGACAACCGGATCGTCGTCGGCATGTCCGGCGGCGTCGACTCATCGGTGGCCGCCCTGCTGCTGAAGCGTCATGGCTATGACGTCCATGGCCTGTACATGTTCAACTGGGACGAGGACGAAGACGGCTATTGCAGTAGTGCCGGGGACTATCAGGATGCGCTCCGGGTCGCGGAGTTGCTCGACTTTCCACTGCATCGAGTGAGCTTTGCCGGGGAGTACCGCGACCGGGTTTTCCGCTATTTCCTCGCTGAATACGAGGCCGGCCGCACTCCCAACCCGGATGTGCTGTGCAACCGGGAAATCAAGTTCGGCGTCTGCTTCGACTATGCCCGCCGGCTCGGCGCGAGCCGGGTGGCCACGGGTCACTACGCCCGCTCTCCGGGAGACGGACGCCTTCTCATCCCTCATGACCGGGACAAGGACCAGACCTATTTCCTCCACTCGGTGGACGCCGGGCGTCTGCGCAATGCTCTGTTTCCCATCGGCGATCTCGTCAAGGAGGATGTGAGAAAAATGGCGGGCGACAATGGCCTGCCCATTCACAACAAACCGGACAGCACGGGGATCTGCTTTATCGGCGAGCGTCCGTTCCGGGAATTCCTGGAGCGCTACCTCCCCGCCCGCCCGGGACTCGTGGAGGACGAACGCGGCACGACGATTGGCGACCATGCGGGATTGATGTATTACACCATCGGGCAGCGCAAGGGGATCGGCATCGGCGGGGCCAGCGGCCGACCCGAAGCGCCCTGGTATGTCGCCGCCAAGGACCTGTCCAGGAATGTCCTGATCATGGTCCAGGGTCGCGACCACCCGATGCTGATGTGCCGCGAATTGCGGGCAACCGACGTCCACTGGATCTCCGGTTCGGCGCCGGCGCTGCCGCTGGCGTGCCGGGCACGAATCCGTCATCGACAGCCATTGCAGAACTGCACGGTTCATGCCTCGGACGACAGTCTCAGGGTGGTATTCGACCACGCCCAGTGGGCGGTCGCCCCCGGGCAATTCGTCGTGTTCTACGTCGGGAAGGTCTGCCTCGGCGGCGGGATCATCGACAACGCGATGATCGAGGCCGCCGGCGGCGTCCCGACCAGGGCATGAGACGCAAGCGACGCCTGAGACCGGAACTCCGTTGGCATATAATGGTTGTTTCGAGCCAGGCCTGCGCTCACTCGCTCACTGCCCCGCGGAGGAATCATGTCCGAGAACAACAACTCCAGCACCGTCCTCACGGTCGGTGACCGCGAATACGAGATCTTCAGCCTGAAGTCGCTGAAGGGCACACACCGGCTGCCGTATTCCCTGAAGATCCTTCTGGAGAATCTGCTCAGGCACGAGGACGGCATCAACGTGACGCGGGAGGACATCACCGCGCTTCTCGAGTGGGACCCTCACGCGGAGCCCAGCAAGGAGATCGCCTTCACGCCGGCCAGGGTCATCCTGCAGGACTTCACCGGCGTGCCCGCCGTGGTCGATCTGGCCGCCATGAGAGACGCTGTGGTCAAGCTGGGCGGAAGCGCCGAGTCCATCAACCCCCTGTCACCGGCGGAACTCGTGATCGATCACTCGGTCCAGGTTGACCGGTTCGGGACGATCAACTCCCTGGCAGAGAACAACGAGATCGAGTTTCAGCGCAACCGCGAGCGGTATGAGTTCCTGCGCTGGGGGCAGAACGCGTTCGACAACTTCCGCGTGGTCCCGCCGAATACCGGTATCGTCCACCAGGTGAACCTGGAGCATCTGGGTCGCGTGGTGTTCGATGCCGAGTCAGACGGCGCCAGGCGAGCCTACCCGGACACGCTCGTGGGCACGGACTCCCATACCACCATGATCAATGGTCTCGGGGTCCTGGGCTGGGGCGTGGGCGGGATCGAGGCAGAAGCGGCCATGCTCGGCCAGCCGATCACCATGCTCATCCCGCAGGTCATCGGATTCAGGATCAAGGGGGACCTGCGCGAAGGCGCCACAGCCACGGACCTGGTCCTCACAGTCACCGAGATCCTCCGCAAGAAGGGCGTGGTCGGGAAGTTCGTCGAGTTCTTTGGTGACGGCCTGGACAACCTGCCGTTGGCCGACAGGGCCACCCTGGGCAATATGTCGCCAGAGTTCGGCAGCACCTGCGCCATCTTCCCTATCGACGACGAGACCATCCGCTACCTGGCCCTGTCCGGCCGTGACCCGGCTCACATCGAGCTCGTCGAGGCCTATGCCAAGGCCCAGGGGCTCTGGCGGACAGGTGGCCAGACCGATGCCGAGTACACCGACGTGCTCGAACTGGACATGGGCGATGTGGAGCCCAGCCTGGCCGGTCCTCGCCGTCCCCAGGACCGGATCCCGCTGAGCAAGGCCCAGGGTGCGTTCGAGGCGCAGATGGAGCCCATCAAGGCAAAACGCACCACCGCCGATGCCACCGCGTCTGTATCAAGCGACGGCCGCAACTTCGAGATCCACGACGGCGCGGTGCTGATCGCCGCCATCACCAGCTGCACCAATACCTCCAACCCGGCGGTCATGCTCGGCGCCGGGCTGCTGGCGCGTAACGCACGCAAGCGAGGACTGCGTACCAAGCCCTGGGTAAAGACCAGCCTGGCCCCCGGATCGAAGGTGGTCACCGAATACCTCAACCGCTCGGGTCTGCTCAAGGACCTGGAGCAGCTGGGGTTCAACGTAGTCGGCTACGGATGTACGACCTGTATCGGAAATTCCGGCCCGCTGAAACAGGAGATCGGGGACGCTGTCGCCGACAATGACATCGTCGGCTGCGCCGTGCTCTCCGGAAACCGGAATTTCGAGGGCCGCATCCACCCGCTGGTACGCATGAACTACCTCGCCTCGCCACCCCTGGTCGTGGCCTATGCCCTCGCGGGAACCATGGACATCGACATCACCAGCGCATCACTGGGCAAGGACGACAGTGGCGCGCAGGTGTATCTCGCGGACATATGGCCAAGCGCCCACGAGGTCCAGGACGCGGTCATGGACAACATCGACTCCAACATGTTCCGGACCAGCTACGACAGCGTATTTCTCGGCGACGACAACTGGCGTTCCCTGCCCGTTCCGGAAGGCGATATCTACGAATGGAACCCTGGCTCCACCTATGTCCGCAATCCGCCCTACTTCGAGGGCATGACCCTGGAACTGGGCTCGGTCGACGATGTCGCCAGCGCGCGGGTACTGGCCGTCCTCGGAGACTCGGTCACCACCGATCACATCTCCCCGGCCGGGAGCATCGCGAAGGACAGCCCCGCCGGTCGCTACCTCATGGACCAGGGCGTGGCCCAGGCGGATTTCAACTCCTACGGCTCGCGGCGGGGCAACCACGAAGTGATGATGCGTGGCACATTCGCAAATATTCGCCTCCGCAACCGGCTGGCTCCGGGTACCGAGGGCGGCTGGACGCGTCATCTGCCGGACGGCGAACAGATGTCCATCTACGACGCCGCCGTAAAGTACCGGGAGGAAGGCACGCCGCTGATCATCATCGCCGGCAAGGAATACGGCTCCGGATCCTCGCGAGACTGGGCCGCCAAGGGCACAAACCTGCTCGGGGTCAAGGCCGTGATCGCTGAGAGCTACGAGCGGATCCACCGCTCCAATCTGGTCGGCATGGGAGTCCTGCCGCTCCAGTTCATGGAGGGAGAGAACGCGGAGTCCCTCGGTCTCACCGGAGAGGAAGTCTTCGACATCCAGGGCCTGGAGAATGCCAGGGCACGAGAGGTTCAGGTCACTGCGACGCCGGATTCAGGCGCCCCGGTCCGTTTCGGCGCCCGGCTCCGCATCGACACGCCCAAGGAGCAGGAATACTTCCGTAACGGCGGAATCCTGCATTACGTGCTTCGGCAACTCGCCGGCGCGGCCGCCTGAGTCGTGCCCCCGGAGACGGCCGGCCGTCTCCGTCCCGGCGCGGGGGCCGGAGTGGTCAGTGCCCTGGCCGAGCGCCTGTCCAGCGCGCGCGGCATCGTCTTCCTGACCGGAGCCGGCGCTTCAGCGGAGAGCGGCATCCCCACGTTCCGCGACGCCATGACCGGCCTCTGGTCGCGATTCCGCCCGGAGACGCTGGCGAGCCCGGAGGGATTTGCCCGAGATCCGGCGCTGGTGTGGGGCTGGTACCAGTGGCGGCGCCAGCTGGTGGAGGAAGCCGAACCCAATGCCGGCCATGCGGCCATCACGGCCATGCAGAGTGGACGCGGCGATACGACAGTGGTGACACAGAACGTGGATGGACTGCATCAGAGGGCGGGCAGCCCTTCGGTGATTGAACTGCATGGCAATCTGTTCCGAAACGTCTGCTCCGGGGATGGCCAGGACGTGGATCCCGCGGCCTGGCGCCCAGGAGATCCGCCGGGCTGCCCACGGTGCGGAGCGCCGGTCCGTCCGGCCGTGGTCTGGTTCGGCGAGATGCTGCCGGAAGATGCCCTGCGAAAGGCCCGGTCCGCAGCGACACAGTGCCAGATCTTCTTCTCCATCGGCACTTCCGCCATGGTGTACCCGGCAGCGGAGCTCGCGCTGATCGCGCAGCGTTCCGGCGCCCTTATCGTCGAAATCAATCCCGAGCCCACACCACTTACACCACACGCCGATTTCGTCATCAGTGAACCCAGCGCTTCAGCCCTGCCTTCCATCGCCGAAGCCCTGAGCAGATTACGCACAGGAGTATCCCAGTGACCGACAATCTTGCCGGCAAGACCGTCTTCATCACCGGAGCGAGTCGCGGCATCGGCCGCGCCATCGCCTTGCGCGCCGCTCGCGACGGCGCGTCCGTGGTGGTCGCAGCCAAGACCGCGCAGCCACACCATCTCCTCCAGGGCACGATCCACACGGTGGCCGACGAGGTTGAGGCCGCCGGCGGGCAGGCTCTGCCGATCCAGCTCGACATCCGCGACGAGGACCAGATCAGGATAGCCGTCGATACGGCGGTCAACCACTTCGGCGGCATCGACATCCTTGTCAACAATGCCAGCGCAATCAGCCTCACCGGCACCCTTGAAACGCCCATGCGGCGATTCGACCTCATGTTCTCGGTCAATGTGCGCGGCACGTTCGCGACCTCCCAGGCATGCCTGCCGGCCCTGCTGGCCGCCGACAACCCGCATATCCTGAATCTGTCGCCACCCCTGAACATGGCTCCGAGATGGTTCAAGGATCACACCGCCTACACCATGTCCAAGTACGGCATGAGCATGTGTGTGCTGGGCATGGCGGCGGAATTTGCCGAGGACGGCGTGGCGGTCAACGGGCTCTGGCCGAGGACGATCATCGATACGGCGGCGCTACGGATCCTGGGCGATGCGGTGGACCCGTCCTGCGCGAGAACGCCGGACATCATGGCCGACGCGGCCCAGTGGATTCTGACCCGCGACAGCCGGGAATACACGGGCCGGCTCCTGATCGACGAGCACGTATTGAGGGAAGCCGGCGTGACCGATTTCAAATCCTACGCGGTGAATCCGTCCCGACCCCTGATGTCCGATCTGTTCGTCGACTAGGGCCCATGGCCTGAAGACCACCCCACCTTTCCGGCAGGCCAGGACGGGGATCGCGCCGGGTCAGGAGGCCGAGCCTCCGTAGAACACCCAGCCTGGCACGGCATTCCACGACGCCGCGAGGGCGGCCTCCCTGGCGCGAACGTCGGGTACGATCGTCCCGACCAGTGACCAGAACTTGCGGGAATGGTTCATGTGCCGCAGGTGGCAGAGTTCGTGCACGATGAGATATTCGACGAGTGCCTCCGTCAGGAAGAGAGCGGCACAATTCAGGTTCACCTGGCGCCTGGTTGTGCAACTCCCCCACCGGGTCCTCTGACGTCTGATGCTGACGGCGGCGGGCCGCAATCCGGTCTCCCCGGCGATGCGCTCTACCTGGGGCGTCAGTATCCTTCGTGCTGATGCTGCCAGCCAGCGACGCAGCAGGTGACGCGCCTCGACATCGTTGGCGGATACCAGCAGGCGGCCACCGTCATCGGCCGGCTCGACCCGCAGGGCGGCTTTCGGCCGCGGCGGAGAATAGTCCACTCGCCACCGCTCCCCCACCGCCGCCAGGTCGATCCGAGCTGGCAAGGAGACGTCGGCCGATGGAGCCCCGTGGATCGCGCGCCGACGCGTCCGCTCGATCCATTCCTGGCTGGCCGCGATGAAAGCGCTGACATCCGCCGCCCGGGTCCGGGGCGGTACCACAACCTCCGCATGTCCGTGGGGGAGCACCCTGACCGATAGTCGCTTCGCCCGCGAACTGCGCCGGACAGAAAGCGAGCCCGCCGCGGGCTCGACGGAGAAGATATCCAGCTGTGACGGGGGGGCAGCCAGGTCACTCGTACCGATTGATGGAACCAGGCGCATCGGTGGCGACAAGTGCCCGCCGGTCGTCGCCTGTTCCCCGGAGCCGGGTCGGAACACCGGTCATGGATTCTGCATACCGGCGGGGATCATAAGACCGCCGCAAGCCGCGTCGCCTGATCGATGGCGCGCTTGGCGTCGAGTTCCCTGGCTTCGAATGCCCCGCCCACCAGGTCATGGGGCAGGCTGCCTGCTTCCAGGTCCTGCGCCAGGCTGCGCTGGGGCTCCTGGCCCGCGCAGATGACCACGGTGTCCACCTCGAGTACCCGGACCTCGCCGGCCACGGAAATGTGCAAGCCGCGGTCGTCGATCCGATCGTAGGTGACGCCGGCTATGGTCTCGACCCCCTGCTGTCGGAGCTGAATACGGTGTATCCAGCCAGTGGTCTTCCCCAGCCCGGCGCCCGGCTTGCCCGACTTTCGCTGCAGCAGGACGATCTGTCGGTCGGCCCGCTCCGGCGCCGGTTCCACACCGTCGACGCCACCGCGGATCGAGGGGTCGGAGTCGATGCCCCACTCACGGTTAAACCGTTCCACGGCCGGCGCCCCGTTCGCGTGGGCGAGGAACTCGGCCACGTCGAAGCCGATACCGCCCGCACCCACGATCGCGACCCTGCGGCCTGCCTCGACTCGGCCGGTAAGGATATCCACGTACGAGACGGCACTCGGGTGATCGATCCCCTGGATCGCCGGGACACGCGGCGTGACGCCCGTCGCCAGGACGACGTGGTCGAATTTCTCCTCCAGCAGTCCGGCAGAGTCAGCTTCCGTTTCGAGGCGCACGTCCACCCCGTTCAGTTCCAGCTGACGACTGAAGTAGCGCAGAGTCTCGTGAAACTCTTCCTTGCCCGGTATGCGCTTGGCCATATTGAACTGACCACCGATTTGCCCCGCTGCCTCGAACAGGACGACCCTGTGGCCCCGCCTCGCGGCGATCACGGCGGCCGCCATCCCCGCCGGGCCGGCGCCGACGACGGCGATCCGTTTCGGGACGGCGGCGGGGACGATCTTGAGATCAGTTTCGTGACAAGCCCGTGGATTGACCAGGCAGGAAGCCACCTGGCCTTTGAATGTGTGGTCGAGACAGGCCTGGTTACACGCGATACAGATGTTGATCTCGTCGGCCCGGCCTTCCTTCGCCTTGCGGACGAATTCGGCGTCGGCGAGAAACGGACGGGCCATACTGATCATGTCCGCGTCCCCGCGGGCGAGGACTGCTTCCGCCACATCCGGCCGATTGATGCGGTTGGTGGTGATCAGGGGCACGCCCACCTTACCCATCAGACGGCGGGTCACCCAGGTGAAACCAGCCCGGGGCACGAGAGTCGCGATGGTCGGAATGCGGGCCTCGTGCCAGCCGATCCCCGTATTGATCATCGTCGCTCCCGCCTCCTCGACGGCCCGGGCCAGCGTCTCGATCTCCTCCCAGTTCGATCCGTCATCGATCAGATCGAGCATCGAAAGGCGGTAGATGATGATGAAATCGGGCCCAACAGCCTCGCGGACCCGGCGGACGATTTCAACGGGCAACTGCATCCGGGCGGAGAAATCTCCTCCCCATCTGTCGTCGCGCCTGTTGGTGCGGGTGACCAGGAACTGGTTGATCAGGTATCCCTCGGAACCCATCACTTCCACGCCGTCATATCCAGCCTCCCGGGCCAGCGCTGCGCAGCGCGTAAAATCCCGGATCTGCCTGTCGACCCCGCCCGTGGACAGGGCCCGCGGCTTGAAGGGAGTGATGGGCGACTTGATCGCGGACGGCGCGACGATCAGCGGGTGGTAACCGTACCTCCCTGCATGGAGAATCTGCATACAGATCAGCCCCCCCTCCCGGTGCACCGCATCCGTAACCAGGCGATGCCGCCCGACCTCGCGTCGGGAAGTCAGCTTGCCGGCAAACGGCGCCACCCATCCGGCCCTGTTGGGAGCGATACCTCCCGAGACGATCAGGCCAACGCCGCCGCGGGCCCGCTCCGCAAAGTAGTCCGCTAGCCTGGGAAAATTCTTTGCCCTGTCCTCCAGGCCCGTGTGCATCGAGCCCATGAGCACCCGGTTGGGCAGCCGGGTGAATCCCAGGTCCAGGGGCGACAGCAAACACGGGTAAGGAGAGTGGGTCACGCGAGGGCCTCCGTTGTGGGCTGGACACGAATCTTATGCAAGCGATCGCGCCGCAACAAATACGATTTGCCGTTCCGGGGGCGATTGTGTCGACGGTACCCTATAATTTCGGGCTCACGAAAGAAAATCTCCCGCCCGAAACACGCCGGCAGAGCGCACTGATTCCATGCCAAGTCTCTCCATATACGATTATGCCTTCCTGTTGACGGAGACCGCCGACAGTCCCAAACACGTGGCGGGTCTGCAGCTGTTCAAGCCTCCGCCGGATTACAAGGGAGATTTCGTTTCCGACCTGGTCGCCGCCATGAGCGAGCGCCCGGCAGGACCGCCGTTCAGCTTCAAGCTCAAGGGGTCTCTGCTCGGCAAGCCCGAATGGGTAGAAGACGAGAATTTCGATCTCGAATATCACCTGCGGAGGTCCCGGCTACCCAGACCGGGCACCAGGGACCAGTTGATGGAACTGGTCAGCCGGATGCACCCCGTGCTGCTGGACAGGAAGCGCCCGCTATGGGAGCTGCACGTGATAGACGGGTTAGAAGACGGCTGTTTCGCCGTCTATGTGAAGATCCATCATTCCTATTGCGACGGAGCCACCCTCACGCAGCTCCTGATCGAAACCCTTAACCAATCCGCCGAGGATCAACGCCTGCGCGCGAACTGGGAGGCGACCAGCATCACCAGCTTCCGGGAGTGCGCCGGCGGGGGTCTCGCGACCCGTATCGGCCAGGGTCTGGGACTATTCAAGTCGGCACTCGGCACGGCCCGGGATATCGGCGGTATGGCCGGCCGCATGACCATGCAACGACTGGGCCTGCAGCCCGGAAACCTGCCGATCCCCTTCACCGCTCCGCGAACTCGCCTCAATACCGTGGTGACACGGGCCCGCAGGGTCGCGACTGGCGAGCTCCCCCTGGCACCGCTGAAAACGATCTCCAAGTCCACCGACACGACACTGAACGACGTCATCGTGACCCTCTGCGACATCGCACTGGGCAGGTATCTGCGCCATCACCGCCAGTCCCCGACGGCGCCACTGGTAGCCCAGATGCCGGTCTCCCTCCGCCGGGACGGCAACGACGAGATGGGCAATCAACTCGCCATCCTTCCTGTCACGCTGGGCCGCGCAGGCCAGGATCCGTTGCGGCGGCTGAAGGCCGTCAGCCGGTCCTGCGCCGAAGTGAAGAAGGACGCGGCGGCGATGACGCCCGCAGCGGTGTCCGCATACACGCTGGCCATGCAGAGCGTAGCCCAGGCGAGCGAACTGATGGGGATCGCGGAGAGCCTCCCTCCCCTGGGCAACATCCTGATCTCCAATGTGCCGGGGCCCCGAGAGCCACTCTATCTCTGGGGCGCGAGGATGCTGAGCGCCTATCCGATCTCGGCTATCCCGCCGGGATTGTCGATGAACATCACGGTCTTCAGCTACGACGGCAAGTTCGACATCGGCATCGTCGCCGGTTATGACGCCGTGCCAGATATCGACGTCGTTCCCAAATACCTGACCGAGGCCTTCCACGCCCTCGAGACGGCAGCTGAACGTTACGCGGCACGGGCCGCCAGGATCCGCAAGGCGACCCGGAAGCGACGGGCTGCCGGACAGTCAAAGTCCAAGTCGAGGGGGCGATCGAATGGCGCCGCCACAGTCGCGCCGGCCAAGTCACCGACGGCTGCCGCGAAGACGCCTGCGCCCGCGGCCACTGCGGCCAAAAGGAAGAAGACCCCACGCAAGCGCGTAAAGTCCGGAGCCGACCCGAAGCCGACCGGCCGGTGAACGGCGGTCGAGCCTTGCCCGCGGCACTGGCCTGGATCCGATGAACGACTCCCCCCGGAACGGCGAAGACCGTGTCAGCCTTATCGACATCGGGGCCAACCTGGCCCACGACAGTTTCAACGATGACCACGAGGCAGTCCTCGAACGCGCCGCCGACGTCGGCGTGGACACGATCGTCGTGACTGGCAGCTGCAGGCGATCGAGTCATGATGCCCTGGCCCTGTGCCGCCGCTTCCCTGGCCGGCTCCTGGCGACGGCCGGCGTCCACCCCCATCACGCCAAGGACTGGACGGGGGACGACCCGGAATGGATGACGGACCTGGCGCGCCACTCCGAAGTCGTCGCGATGGGTGAATGCGGGCTCGACTTCTTCCGGAATTTTTCAAGCCACGAGGACCAGGAGACAGCGTTCCGGTCCCAGCTCGAGATCGGGGTCGAGACCGGGCTACCCATGTTCCTCCACCAGCGTGACGCCCACGCGCGTTTCAAGCCTATACTCGCCGAGTACCTGCCGCGACTTTCCAGGGCAGTGGCTCACTGCTTTACCGGCGGCCGCGAAGAACTGGAGGATTACCTGGACATGGGGCTGTACATCGGCGTGACCGGGTGGATCTGTGACGAACGCCGTGGCTTGCACCTGCGTGAACTCGTCCCGACCATCCCGGAGGACAGGCTGTTACTCGAAACCGACGCCCCCTATCTTCTGCCCCGAAATCTGGAACCGCGACCGGCCGGCCGGCGGAACGAGCCCATGTATCTGCGCCATGTGGCGGAAACCGTGGCGGCCTGCGCCGGCAAGTCGCTGCAACAACTGGCGCGCGAGACCACAGCCAACGCCAGGCAGTTTTTCGGGCTGAATTCAACTTCTCGAATCAACATTTAAT
Source organism: Gammaproteobacteria bacterium (assembly GCA_024640085.1). GTDB lineage: Bacteria > Pseudomonadota > Gammaproteobacteria > Steroidobacterales > XN24 > JAHEFR01. The sequence continues at coordinate 23,378 of JAHEFR010000011.1, read as the reverse complement.
ATATATGTTATCCAATTGTTTTTAATATATTTGATGTTAATTCCGTAAGATCCACCCAGACTCGGGCCTGCGTCTCCTGCAATCGCTTTTCGTCGCCTTGCCGGTACTTCCCCGTCATGACCAGGGCCGCGTCGAGCCCAGCGTCGAGCGCGCCGAGCACATCCGCTTCGACATCGTCGCCCACCATCAGCACTTCGGATGCCGTCAAGCCCATGTCCGCGAGCGCCGATTCGTAGAACGCGGGCGACGGTTTGCCGACGATCACAGCGTCCGTGTCGGCGGCATACTCCAGCGCCGCCACGAAGGCACCCATATCCAGGCTGAGCCCGTCCGCCTCCCGGAAAAATCGGTTCCGAGCCACTGCTACCAATGGCGCGCCCTCCAGCAGGACGCGGAACGCCCGGTTCAGCCGGCGGTAGTCGAAGTACTCCCCGGCATCCCCCAGGAAAACGGCATTAGGCTCACGGCACTCCATTCCCTCGAAATCCGGCGCCAGTCCGGGATGGATCAGCAGGTGCGGCCGCAGCCCGCGGCTCTCGAGCCAATGCCGGCCGGCCAGCGGCGCGGTCAGGAGTTCGTGCTCCTCGACCGGGATCTCCATCTGCCGGAGCCGGTCCAGGAGCGCCGCACGGCACCGCCGGCTGGTATTGGTGACGAAGCGCAATGCCAGCCCGGCCTCGCGTAGGCGGCGGATCGCCTCTCGGACTCCATGGACGGGCGTGTCTGCCACGTGCACCACCCCGGCGATATCGATCAGCAGCCCACGCAGCAAATCCAGCCCCCCTACACAGACACGCCTGCAGTAACGCTAGAATAGCGGAACGAGTCACCGTTTCGAGGACCCGGCATGGATCACGAACGCGCTGGTAATCTGATAGAGGCGACCTGGGACGAGAGTATCGTGCCACGCCTGTGCGACTACATCCGCATCCCCAACAAGTCACCGCAGTTCGAACCGGACTGGGCCGCGAAGGGGCATATGGACGCCGCGGTCGCTCTGATGGAACGATGGTGCCGGGAGCAACCGGTCACGGGGATGACGGTCGAAGTCATCCGGCTGGAAGGCCGCACGCCCGTGCTACTGGTGCAGGTAGAGGGTCAGCGCCAGGACACGGTCCTCCTGTACGGCCACATGGACAAGCAACCCGAGTTTTCGGGCTGGTCCGATGGTCTCTCTCCCTGGGAACCCGTGATACGGGACGGCAAGCTCTACGGCCGCGGCGGCGCTGACGACGGCTACGCCATCTTCGGTTCGTTGACCGCCATCCGGGCGCTCCAGGAACAGGGGATCCCACACGCCCGGTGCGTCATCCTCATCGAGGGCTGTGAGGAATCGGGCAGCTTCGATCTTCCCTGTTACATGGACAGTCTCGCGGACCGCATCGGTCAACCGAGCCTGGTGATCTGCCTCGATGCGGAATGCGGCAATTACGACCAGCTATGGTGTACCACGTCCCTGCGGGGCAATCTCACCGGAACGCTGCGCGTGAAGGTGCTGGAGCAGGGAGTGCATTCCGGAGGGGCCAGCGGCATCGTGCCGTCCAGTTTCCGCGTCGCCAGGGCCCTGCTGAGCCGTCTCGAGGACGAACTCAGCGGGAAGATCGTCCCACCTGGGCTCCATGTGGAGATTCCCGAGGCTCGCGTGAGCCAGGCGGGGGCGGCGGCAGAGACTTTGGGGGCAATGGTCCACGGCCGGTTCGGATGGGCCGGCGGGACGTGTCCGGTGGCTTCCGATCCGACTGAATTGTTGTTGAACAACACCTGGCGTCCGACCCTTTGCGTCACCGGCGCCAGCGGCATCCCGGCTCTGGTCGATGCCGGCAACACCCTGCGCCCCCGAACCGAACTCAAGCTGTCGTTGCGCCTGGCTCCGACTACCGATCCGGCTGCCGCCGCAGCCCTGGTCCGGGCGGTGCTGGAGGACGACCCGCCCCATGGCGCACAGGTCGAGTTCGAAGTCGAACAGAGCCTGGGCGGCTGGGATGCGCCGGCGCTGGCCCCGTGGCTGGAGTCATCCATGCAGCGAGCTTCCCGGGAAGCCTTCGGAGCCGGCGCCATGTATCTCGGAACCGGTGGCACCATCCCGTTCATCGGCATGCTGGGGGAGCGCTTTCCCGAGGTACAGTTCCTCGTCACCGGCGTGCTCGGACCGAAATCGAACGCCCATGGCCCAGACGAGTTTCTACATATCGCCACCGCCAAGAAACTGACGGCATGCGTCGCCCGGATCCTGGCGGACCATTGCGTCCGGGATGAGCGTCGGGCGGCTGCCTGACCGGGATTGATCAGGCCGGGACTCTGGCGACTTCGGCGATACGCTGCCATGCGCCCAACCAGTCCTCCGACACGGCCGCTGCGCCCTCGTCTTTAGGGGCGCGCTGAAACTCCTCCGCCACCTCTGCGAGGGTGGCAACCCCTGGAGGCCGGCCGGCCGCGAAGACGACAGTCCCGATGACAGCCACGCGCCCCTCTACCGGGATGTCTCCGGCAATGAGCTGGACCGAGTGAATCCTCGCCTCCAGGCCAGGCAGCGGATTCCGGAACGTGAATCGCCTGACCCCGTCGATGACCCGCCATTCATCCATGGACTCGGCGCCGAACAACGCCCCGGAGGCGTTGCGCAACTCCAGCACCAGCAACCCCCGGTCCGTCAGGAAAAGATGGTCCACATGGATTTCGCCGTCCATGCCGTCGGGCAGCACCAAATTAGCCAACCGGCGATGACCGATCCGGCGGAAAACCATGCGCGGTGACCGGTTGAGCTTGCGCCAGACCAGAAGCACCCCAAAAAAGAGCAGGCCGCCGGCGATGACAATCAGGGCGATGACGATCAGGTTTGGCGTCGTCAGGTTTGACATGACGGTGAGGGTTGGGGCTTCCGGGCGAACCAGACCAGATTTTACTCTGGTCCGGCGGCCCCGTCTGCCTGCTGGACCGGTCGCAAGAGCCGCTCCGTCCGCCGCGCCCGCAGTAACCCGTCGGCAGTAGAAATGGCGAGACCTGCCCAGATACATCCGAACGTGATGGCGTGGGTCCGGGTGAACGCTTCTCCGAACAGGAACACGGCCAACAGGAAGCTGACGCTCGGGCCGATATATTGAAAGAGTCCCACGACGCTGAGCGGCAGTCTTCGCGCCGCCTTGGTGAACCACAACAACGGCAACATGGTGACCGGGCCCGCCGCGACCAGCAGCAGGCTTGTGGTCACGCCCTGGTAGGGCACGGCTGCAACACCGGTCGCCGTCAGCCATGCGAGCAACGCCATGGCAGCGGGCAGCAGATATCCCGTTTCGATCACGAGCGCACCGACGACGGGCACCTGCAACTGTTTCCTCAGCAGGCCATAAAACCCGAAACTGAAGCCCAGGCACAGGGCGATCCAGGGGCTGCCCTGGTGGCTCAAGGCCAGGATCGCGGTGCCGATGGCAGCAAGCGCCACCGCAACGGTACGTGCTGCGCTCATGCGCTCGCCCAAAAACACCATTCCTAGCAGCACGTTCACCAGCGGATTGATGTAATAACCGAGGCTGGCATCGAGTACCCGGCCAGTCTGTATGGCGTAGATGTAGACCAGCCAGTTGGTCGAGACAAGCAATGAGCTGGCCAGCAGCGTCATCATGGTGCGGCGGGACCTGACTACGGGCAGCATGCGCCGCCAGTCGCGACGAACATGGAGCACGACGCATCCCATGACGACGGTCCAGAAGATCCTGTGGGCCAGCACCTCCACCGGACCCACGCTTCCGAGTAGTTTGTAGTAGAGAGGGGTTACGCCCCAGAAGGTGAAGGCGGCTGTCGCGAAGACTGCCCCGCGACGAGTGTCCCTGTCGAACATGCCTTGTTCGACTCAGCCGACGGTCTCGATTCGGGCGCCCGGCGCGTCAACCGCCGAGACCCAGGCGTCGCATTCCACGCCCTCCTTCGAGAATCCTCCGAGCATGCCGGTGCGCACCGCTGCGGCATCCGGTTCAGCGCACCAGGCGAAGATGCTGGGGCCGCTGCCGGACAGGGAGCATCCCAAGGCCCCGGCATCCATGGCGGCCGTCTGGACGCCGCGGAACCCCGGCACCAGCCCCTGGCGTTGGGGCTCGATGACGAAATCCCTCAGGCATCGGCCGATCATCTCCAGATCACCGCGGTAACAGCCGGCGACGAAGCCGCTGATGGCCATGGTCTGACGGACATGATCCCCGAGATCCACCTTGGGCAGGAGCATCCTGCGGGCGTCCCGGGTCTTGATCTCGATCTGCGGGTGGACGAGCACGCAGGCGATGCCCGCGGGTACCGGCAGCCGGGTAGCCGTGGGCGGGTCGCCCGGTCCGCAAAGGACCAGCCCCCCGAGCAGACTCGGCGCAACGTTGTCCGCGTGGAGCGCGCCGCTGGCCGCCTCCTCCCCTTGTAGCGCGAACCTGAGCCGCTGTGCCGGCGTCAGATCCAGTCCCCAGAATTCAGCAGCGGCGGTCACCGCCGCCACGGCGGAAGCCGCCGAGCCACCCATACCGGATCCCATCGGGATCCCTTTCTCGATGCCGACTGCGGCGCCGGTCTTGAGGTCGAATCGCCGTTGCATGGCGAGCAGCGCACGCAGAGCCGTGTTTTCCTCGGGCACGCGGGGTAACTCGCTCACCACGCCCGCCACTGACCGGAGGCAGACCTCCGCGCCGTCGATCCCGGTCAGCGTCACCCGGTCCCCGACTCCATCGATCGCGTGACCCAATACGTCGAACCCGACCCCGACGTTACCCACGGAGGCTGGCGCGAACGCTGTGACTGTTCTGTCCTGGGAACTCATTCCGTGTTTACCAAAAAAAGACCCGCCCAGAGGGCGGGATCAACGAAGCGATCCCTGTTCTTGCATTTTTCTTCTGCTCAGGATCGCTCAATGCCTTCTGGATCATCCGCCGAGGGGCGAGTCGATCCATACGTTGCACCCACGATAGCGATTATTGTGTTTACACGCAAGCACATACAGCATCCGGAAAATCGGTCGGCCGACAAGACCTGACAGCCCACATTGTGCTAGCGTTAATGGTCCGTCACCTCCCGCGGGCGCCCCGATGACAAACACCAGCAACGACCATCGCATCATGTCCGCAGAGATCGCCGAGTCCATGGCGGAAGCAGGACCGCGTTTCGACCTGGATTCGCCGGAGTGGTACCTCAACCGCGAGCTGACCTGGCTGGAATTCAACAGGCGGGTACTGCACGAGGCATCGGACCGGCGCAACCCGTTGCTGGAGCGGGTCAAGTTCCTGGCCATTCTGAGCTCGAACCTCGACGAATTCTTCATGAAGCGTATCGGCGGCCTGAAACAACAGGTAGGGGCCGGCGTCCACGAACTCTCTGTCGACGGCCGCACACCGGCGGAACAGATAGACGCCTGTCACGCCATGGTAAAGGACATCAAGCGGGACCAGCGTCGTCTCGGGGCCGAACTGAAGGGGTTGCTCTGGCGAGAGGGGATCCGTATCGCCGGATACGACGCGCTCACCCCTGACCAGCAGGCGATGGTGCAGCAGCACTACATGCGGAATATCTATCCGTTGGTGACGCCCATGGTCATGGACCCGGCCCACCCCTTTCCGTTCATTTCGAATCTGTCCCTCAATCTGCTGGTTACCATCCAGCGCCCCGACGGCAAGGGAAACGCCCTGGTGCGGATCAAGGTGCCGACCGGCGCCGGGGTCCCCCGTTTCCTCCAGGTCGGGGACGATACCCTGTACGTGCCCCTGGAGGACGTGATCGCCCACAACCTGCAGCGACTCTTTCCTGGCATCCAGATCGAGCGCTGGGACCTATTCAGGGTCACGCGTAACGCCATTACCGAGCGATCGGAGGAACAGGCCAACGATCTGCTGGAGCTAATCGAGTCCGAACTCCGGGAGAGGAAGTTCGCCCCCATCGTGCGGCTGGAGGTCTCCCGCGGCATGCCGCCGGTCCACCGCGGCATGCTCGCCGCGGAAATGGGGCTGGACGAACAGATCGATGTATTCGAAGTCGATGGCCTGATGCAAAAGCGCGATCTCTTCCAGATCGCGTCCATAGACCGACAGGATCTGCATGATACGCCGCACCATCCGGTGGACAACGCCAAGATCGTCGGCGTCCCCAACTTGTTTCACCTGATCCGCCGCCAGGGTCCCATCCTGCTTCAGCACCCCTACGAGTCCTTCGCCACCACGGTCGAACGTTTCGTCAGGGAGGCGGCACGCGATCCCAAGGTCCTCGCCATCAAGATGACCCTGTACCGGACCGCCGAGAAGTCGCGGATCGTGGACTACCTGATGGAAGCGGCACACAACGGCAAGCAGGTGATGGTGGCGGTAGAGCTCAAGGCCCGGTTTGACGAGTCGGCCAACATCCGCTGGGCCAACCAGATGGAAGAGCAAGGCATCCACGTCTCTTACGGGGTCGTGGGGCTGAAAACCCACAGCAAGGTGGTGTTCGTACTGAGGCAGGACTACAACGGACTGCGCCGCTATGCTCATTTCGGCACAGGCAACTATCATTCCGGCACGGCACGCATCTATGCCGACATGGGCGTGCTGACCTGCGACGCGGACCTGGGTGAGGATCTCACGGAGCTTTTCAACTTCCTGACCACGGGTTTCGTGCCCAACCGGGACTACAAGAAGCTCCTGCCCGCCCCGAAACATCTCAAGAAAGGCCTGCTCGAACGCATCAGGCGGGAGATCGACGGCCACTCGGAACAGAGCCCGGGCCTCATCCAGTTCAAGATGAACGCCCTGGAGGACAAGGACGTCACCCGGGCCCTCTACGAGGCCTCCATGGCGGGTGTAAAAGTGGACCTCATCGTGAGGGACACCTGCCGGCTGCGTCCCGGGATCTCGGGACTGTCGGACAACGTCCGCGTCCTGAGCATCGTCGGTCGCTTCCTCGAGCATGCCCGTATCTTCTATTTCCGAAACGGCGGCGACGAGGAGTACTTCATCGGTTCCGCCGACTGCATGCGTCGCAATCTGGAATCACGGGTCGAAACGGTGGTACCAGTCGAGCAGGCGCCTCTCCGCAAGAGCCTGCGGCAAATACTCGACGTCCAGCTGGACGACCATCGGTCAGCGTGGGAGATGCAGGCCGATGGGAGCTACGTGCAGCGGACCCCGGGTCGGCGCCGCGACAAGCGGAGCTCGCAGGACAAGCTCATCGCCATGGCGGAGAAGCGTTTGAAGGCGGCCAGTCGGCTAGGCAAGAAGACCAAGAAACGGGCGGGCGCTGCAGGCTGAAAGACCTCCGGATTGCGGATGCCAGGGAGTCAGTCGAGATCACTTGCGGCGCATCTGAGCGATTTCCTCCGGGATGACGACGGCGCCCGGACGATCTTCAGTCCGCGTCCTCCCGGCTCATCTCCTCGAAGGCTTTCAGGACATCGCGCAGCATGATGCGTCCGACCACCCTGTTCTGCTTCATCACCGGAAAAGCACGCCAGTAACCTTTCGTGTCGAGCAGGAGCTTGGCCACGTGCATGATGCTGTCGTCCACATCGACGCTGATGAATTCGGTGCGCATGACTTCCTTGACCCGGCCGCCGCCCGACCCATGATAGGCGCCCTGTTTCGCTGTTCGCAGGCAGTCGATCTCCGAAATGACGCCAACCAGGTTCCCCGTCCTGTCCACCACCGGGCCCCCGGAGATACCGTGACGCACCATCAGGTCGGTGGCCTCCAGCACGTCCATGTCCGGTGTGAATGTCACGAATTTTCGCGACATGTAGTCGCGCGCTGTGTACGCCATCGGGTCTCCTCCCGCTTACGCCGCTTCGCCGGCGGCTTTTTTCCTGGCCAGTCTGCGCCGCTCGCACGGCTGCCGGCACGCGCCGCCACAGTCGGACTCGACGCCCGGGACATTGTTCAGCCCGCCGCAACTGCCCTGGATCCGGCGTCCGCTCAACACCAACCCGGCAGCCAATCCTGCGACGGCGGCGAGAAAGATCGCGAATGCAAGCAGGTACGTGATCAACATGGTCCTCTATTGAGCGTAGATCGGTAACGACCGGTCAGCCACCGAAATCATCCAGCAGGATATTTTCCTTCTCGACGCCGAGGTCGTGGAGCATCTGCAGGACCGCCTTGGTCATCATCGGCGGCCCGCACATGTAGTACTCGCAATCCTCGGGCGCCGGATGATCCTTGAGGTAGTTCTCGAACAGGACTTCGTGGATAAATCCGGTGTAACCGTCCCAATTATCCTCCGGCAACGGATCCGACAGGGCCACGTGCCACTGGAAATTGTCGTTCTCCTTCGCCAGCATGTCGAAGTCTTCGGTATAGAACATTTCACGCTTGCTGCGGGCGCCATACCAGTAGCTCATCTTGCGCTTGCTATGGAGCCGCTTGAGCTGATCGAAGATATGGGCCCGCATCGGGGCCATGCCCGCTCCGCCGCCGATGAATACCATCTCGGCATCGGTGTCCTTGGCGAAGAACTCGCCGAAGGGCCCCGAGACCCACACCTTGTCGCCCGGCTTGAGGCCGAAGATGAAGCTGGACATGATGCCCGGCGGGGCCTCCGGCATCTGCGGCGGCGGCGTCGCGATGCGGACGTTCAGCATCACGATACCCTTCTCCTCGGGGTAGTTGGCCATGGAATAGGCTCGCATCACCGACTCTTCGCATTTCGACACATAGCGGAAGAGGTCGTAGCGATCCCAGTCGTCGCGGAATCTGTCCGGTATCTCGAAGTCCGAATACTTTACCGTGTGGGGCGGACACTCGATCTGGATATAGCCCCCGGCTCTGAAATTCAGGTCTTCGCCGGCCGGGAGTTCCAGCACCAGTTCCTTGATGAAGGTGGCCACGCTCTTGTTGGAACGCACGGAGCATTCCATGCGCTTGACGCCGAAGACCTCCCGGGGCACCTCGATCCGCATGTCGTTCTTGACCACGACCTGGCAGGATAGCCTGTCGCCCCGGGTGGCCTCACGCTTATTGATAATCGAGGTTTCGGTGGGCAGGATACCGCCGCCGCCCTCGAGCACGCGGACCCTGCACTGACCGCAGGTGCCACCGCCACCGCATGCTGAGGCGACGAAAAGCTTGGCGTCCGCCAGGGCACCGAGGAGTTTGCTGCCCACCTTGGCATTGATGGTGCGCTCGGCGTTGACCAGGATATCGACGCTGCCGGTGGCCACCAACCGCGAGCGCGCGGCCAGAATGATGAATACCAGCGCCAGCACGATACCGGTGAACATGACGACGCCGAGAATGATTGTCAGCATGGATCCCTGTCCTGTTCCTGCGTGCCCGTGTCCTAGAGCTGGATTCCCGAAAACGCCATGAACGCCATGGACATCAGCCCTACGGTAATAAAGGTGATCCCCAGCCCCTGCAGACCGTCCGGGACGTCGCTGTACTTCAGCTTCTCCCTGATGCCGGCAAGTGCGACGATAGCCAGGGCCCAGCCGATACCGCTGCCGACACCGAACACCACGCTCTGCCCGAAGGTATAACTTCTCTCCACCATGAACAGGGATCCGCCGAGGATCGCGCAGTTGACCGTGATCAGCGGCAGGAATATCCCCAGCGCGTGATAAAGAGCGGGGAAGTACTTGTCCAGGGTCATCTCGAGAATCTGCACCATGGCCGCGATGACACCGATGTAGGTCAGCAGACCGAGGAAACTCAGGTCCACCTCGGGCAGGCCGGCCCAGGCCAGGGCGCCTTCTCTAAGGAGGAAGTGGTAGATCAGATTGTTTGCCGGCACGGTGATGACCTGGACCACTACGACCGCAAGGCCCAGCCCTATGGCTGTCTCCACCTTCTTGGACACGGCCAGGAAGGTGCACATGCCGAGGAAGAACGACAGGGCAAGATTCTCGATGAATATCGAGCGGATAAACAGGCTGAGATAGGCTTCCATCAGATCGCCTCCGTCCGGTGGACGACCTTGATCTGGTATTCACGTTTCTCTACCTGGGCCGGTTTCCAGGCCCGGACGCCCCAGATGATCAGGCCGATCAGGAAGAAGGCGCTGGGGGCAAGCAGCATCAGCCCGTTCGGGTTGTACCAGCCGCCGTCGGTGACCAGCGGAAAGATCTCGTGACCGAACAGCTTGCCCGACCCGAACAATTCACGGACGACGGCGACCGCCAGCAGGATGGCGCTGTAGCCGAGCCCGTGCCCGATCCCGTCCAGCAGGCTCGGCCATGGCTTGTTCGAGGACGCGAAGGCCTCGGTCCGGCCCATGACGATGCAGTTGGTGATGATCAGGCCGACGAAGACGGAGAGCTTCTTGCTGATGTCGTAGGCATATGCCTTCAGCAACTGGTCGACGACGATGACCAGTGAAGCGATGATGACCATCTGCACGATCATGCGGATGTTGGTCGGCATATGGTTGCGGATCAGGCTGACCGACACGTTCGACGCGGCCAGCACTGCCGTCACTGCCAGGCACATCACCACCGAAGTCGAGAGCTGGGTCGTCACCGCGAGCGCCGAACAGATGCCCAGCACCTGCAGGGTGATCGGGTTGTTATCGACCACCGGCGATAACAGGATCTTGCGTTGACTGCTACTCACGATAGTCCCCCCTCTTCCCGCAGCCAGGCGAGGAACGGCCCGAAAGCCTCGTCTCCCATCCAGTAGCGGATGGTGAAACTCACGCCGTTGGCTGTCAGCGTCGCGCCTGAGAGCCCATCCACCTGGTAGACCGCCTCGGGCGACCCGGCAGTTGGCGATCCCTTGATGACCCGGAGGCGGGCCTCGCCGGTCTCGTCGTAGACCTGCTTGCCCTCCCAGCGTGCCTGCCAGCGCGGATTGTTGATCTCGCCGCCGAGACCCGGCGTCTCGCCGTCCTCATAGAAGGTGATGCCCTTGACGGTGCGGCCGTCACCCGCCAGGGCGAGAAAGCCATACATCGTGGACCAGAGACCGTAACCGTGGATGGGCAGGATGATGGTCTCGATCTCGTCCCCTTCCCGCACCAGGTAGATCGGCGCATACCGGGCGCGACGCTGGATGTTGGCGATGTCCTGCTCGGGCGGCACGCGGATGCTGGTGGCCGGGTCCTCGGAGGCCTTGTGCTGGTTGTAGGTCTCCGGATCCACTGCGTCGGTGAACTGGCCGGTGTCAAAATCCACGATCCGGGTCTCGACCTGGGAGAACAGGGCATCCACGTCCCCGCCCTCCTCCATCAGATCGGCCACCTTGAGGATCTGAATCTTGCGGGCCAGCGCCGCGTTGCGTTCCTGCAGGGGCTTCAGGGCCACGGCGGTGGCCGAGACGATCACGGAACAGACCAGGCAGAGCCCGATTGCTACCACCAGGGTCTTGGCGACGCTGTCGTTGGGCAGTGACGCGAGCCAGCCTTTGCGACCGCTTTCCTCAGGCATTGCGTTTCATCCTTCTGCGCACGTTGGCCTGGATGACGAAGTAGTCGATGACCGGAGCGAACACGTTGGCGAACAGGATGGCCAGCATCATCCCTTCCGGGTATGCCGGATTGACCACCCGGACCAACACGCACATGACGCCGATCAGCGCCCCATACCAGAGCTTGCCGCTAGAGGTCATCGAGGCAGAGACGGGGTCGGTAGCCATGTACACCATGCCGAATGCAAAGCCACCGAGCACCAGGTGCCAGTGCCAGGGCATGGCGAACATGGGGTTGGTATCGCTGCCGATGGCGTTGAACAGGGACGACAGCAGGAACATGCCGAGGAATACCCCCAGCATGATCCGCCAGGACGCCACCCGGGTGTAGATGAGGAACACCGCGCCGACCAGGCACATCAGGGTCGATTCCGCCCCGATCGTGCCCTGGATGGTACCGAGGAAGGCGTCCATCCAGGTCACGCCGTCCGCGACCACCGCCTGGGTCCCCCCTTCCGCCGCCACCGCCAGGGGCGTGGCGCCGGTGAATCCATCGACAGCGGTCCAGACCGCATTACCCGAGTTCTGGGCCGGATAGGCGAAGAACAGGAACGCCCGTCCGACCAGGGCTGGATTCAGGAAGTTCTTGCCGGTGCCGCCGAAGACTTCCTTGCCGATCACCACCGCGAAACTGATGCCGAGAGCCACCTGCCACAGGGGGATGGTGGGAGGCAGGATGAGCGCGTACAGGAGGGAGGTGACGAAGAATCCCTCGTTGACCTCGTGGTTGCGGACCAGCGCGAACAGGACCTCCCAGAAACCGCCCGCCGCCAGCGTCACCACGTAGACGGGGAGGAAATACAGGAATCCCTGCCAGAAACAGGCTGCGACGCTGGCCGGATCGTAGCCGATGCCGAAGCGCTCCAGCACGTCGCCGCGCCAACCGCCGATGCCGTTCAGGCCCATCTCGGCGAGGGCCGTATTCGCCTGCAGGCCGACGTTGTACATCCCGACCAGTGCCACCGGCAGCGCCGCCAGGAACACGTAGATCATGATCCGCTTCAGATCGATGCCGTCGCGCACGTGCGGCGCGCTCCGGGTGACGTCGGCCGGAGAGTAGAAAAGCGTGTCGACCATCTCGTAGATGGCCTCGAACCGGTGCAATCGACCGCCCTTGGAGAAGATGGGCTCGATGCTGTCGAGGAACTTTCTGAGGCGCGACATCAGCCTTCCTTCTCGATCATGTCCAGGTTGTCACGGAGGATCGGACCGTAGTCGTATTTCCCCGGGCAGACGTAGGTGCACAGCGCCAGGTCCTCTTCGTCGAGTTCCAGGCAACCGAGTTTCTGCGCCATGTCCGTGTCACGAACGAGGATGGCCTTTAGCAGGGGCGTCGCCAGGATGTCCATCGGCATGACCCGCTCGTAGGACCCGATCGGAACCATGGCCCTGGGGCTGCCGTTCTGGGAGGTATTGATGTTGAACTCACCGGGCTTCAGGAGACTCGAGATGAAGACCCGGGTAACCGAGAACTTCTTGTGTCCGGGCCGGATCCAGCCCAGGAACTCCCGCTCGGTGGGTTCGTAGAGTGCGGACACCTGATTATGATAGCGGCCCAGGTATGCCGCCCAGCCGGCCGCCCGGAATCCGGAGAGGATGGGGCCGGAGAGCACGCGAATCTTGCCGGGCCGCAGCTGCACGTCGATCAAGGGCGCCACCGCGGCACCCATGCGCGTCCTGACAAGGTGCGGATCGAGCACCGGCGGACCGCCGATGGATATGATCCGCTCCGGGTTCAACCGCCCGGTGGTGAACAAGCGACCGATGGCGATGACATCCTGGACGCCGATTGTCCACACGGTCCGGTTTGCGCTGACCGGATGGAGGAAATGGATGTGGGTCCCCGCCAGACCGGACGGATGCGGCCCCTCGAACTCCTCGACCTGGAGACGCTGAATATCCGGGGTCGGGATCTCGGCGCCGGGCGCCTTGCATAAATACAGGGGGCCCTCGGTCAGCTCGGATATCACCGTCATGCCGTAACCGAAGTCCTCCGCCGCCTGGGCCACGATGACCTGGGGATCGGCCGCCAGGGGATTGGTATCGATGGCGGTGACGAAGATGGCGTCCGGGTCGCTGTCGGGCGCGGGCACCTTGCTGTAGGGCCGGGTCCTGAACGAAGTCCAGAGCCCGGAAGCCAGCAGGTTGGTGACGACATCCCCCCGGCTCAGGCTGTACAACCGGTCCGCAGGCCAGTGACGGAAGGTCTCCTCCTCCTCCCGGTCGTCCAGATCGATGGTGACGGACTGCAGCACGCGGCGCGCTCCGCGGCGGATCTTCCGGACAGTGCCGCCCCCGGGGGCCACGATGGCCACGGCGGGGTTTCCCTTGTCGGTGAACACCGGCTGGCCGAGCTTCACCCGCTGGCCTTCCTCTACCAGCATCGTCGGTTTCAGACCGACGAAGTCTCTGCCGAGAACGGCGACGCGATGGATTGGCGGACCGTCCTCGATCCGCTGGGCCGGCGCGCCGGCGATGGGCAGATCGAGTCCCCTCTTGATCTTTATTCTCATCGCTCCCGTTGTCCTCGAGATTCGCGCGAGACCCCGGATCCGCCCAACCGACCTGGCTCACTGCCGGTCGATGTGCCGGGTCCGCCCCACGGGCCTTGGCTTGCGTGACGGAATTTCCCGAGGATTCTAACGGACCGGAAGCAAAAATGCTCGATCCAGAAACCGCAGCAAAACCGGTGATCCTGCGGAGCATCCCCTGGCGGCACATTCTCGCGTCAGGACCCGGTTATCGAGTTGATCTCGATCAAGTACCGGTGAAAAAGCCTGTGACTCCCGTGACTGTCTACCGGAGAACAACAACAGGGCGCGACGAAGCCCACCCTGGATGCGGCCAGAGGGAGTGCCGTGGCCGGTGCTAAGATTCCGGAAGGGGCCGTGCATTACCGGAGAGGTGAAGATGAACATCCAGATATGTCGATCCGGGCCGGTGACCACCGTGGTGCTGGACCGTCCCGAGGGCCGCAACGCCGTCGACCCCGAAACCGCTAGGGCGCTGCACCGGGCCTTCGTCGAGTTCGATCGGGACCGTGAGGCCCGGGTCGCGGTCCTCACGGGAGCCGGCGAGGCGTTCTGCGCCGGTTTCGATCTGAAGGTCCTCGCAGAGGGACCCAGGGACTGGCTCCACGATCTGCACTTCGGCGGGGACGCCGGACCGCCTCTCGGCCCGATGGGTCCCACGCGGCTGCACCTGTCCAAGCCTGTCATCGCCGCGGTCAACGGGGCAGCGGTGGCAGGCGGCATGGAGCTCGCCCTGTGGTGCGACTTCCGGGTCATGGAAGAACAGGCCTTCATGGGCGTCTACTGCCGCCGCTGGGGTGTTCCCCTGGTAGACGGAGGAACGGTGCGCCTGCCGCGGATGGTCGGCCAGGGCCGGGCGCTGGAACTGATCCTGACCGGCCGGCGCGTGGATGCGGACGAATGCCTGCGGATCGGCTTGTGTGAGCACGTGGTCGGCAGCGGCAGGGGACGGGATTTCGCGGAGAGCCTCGCCGCTGATATCGCCAGATTTCCGCCCGAGTGCATGGCCGCGGACCGCCGCTCGGCCCTGGACCTGCATGGTGAACCGCTGGACGAGGCCTTGCGGTCGGAATTCTGCGAGGGGATTGCCGCCTTAAGCGCCGAGGGTGTCACCGGCGCCGACCGTTTCGCCAAGGGCCTCGGGCGTCACGGGGACTTCGGAGAGATCTGACTTTCTCTACCGCGGGGCGCCCTGTGACCAGATACCATCGCTGGAGCGGTGCCGGGCCTACGGCGCCCGGCAGGGCCGAGTCCTTGCCACCGTGGTTGGCGCGACGGCACTGCAGTCCACAAGCGCCTACAGATCCTGCTCCCAGCGCACGTAGGGCACGCGCCCGAACACGTCGTGCTGATAGTTGTCGTAGAAGTCGCTCTGGTGAGAGGGATCCCGGTCGAAGACGTTGCGGGCGCCAACGGTAATCTGGCCGTTCCAGGGGGTGGCGTAGGCGACCTGCACGTCCCAGGTCGTCCACGACGAAAAATAGCACTCGTCATCGTCTGCAGCACAGGTCGGATCGCCGGACTGGTGGCCGATATAGTTGCCGACGATGGTGGCCGTGTAGTCCCCCATGTCCCAGGACAGGGTCAGCTGACCCCGGTCCTTCGGATGAAAAAGAGTGCCGTCCAGGTGGGCGGTCTGCAGCGGATCGTTAGAATCGGATTCCTCGAACTCCAGCACGTGGGTCCAGTACAGGGTGGTATTGAGATCCCCGAACCGGCCCATGGAGAACCCGTAGCTGAGGTCGAAATCCAGGCCCTCGGTCTTTTTCGTGGCAATGTTCGTGTTCAGGCTGGTGACGGTGACCAGCCGGCCGCCGCTGGTGCGGGTGACGTCGCCGACGGCGTTGCCGGTTTCGCCACCCTGGCGCAGGGCATACTCCTGGTCCAGCTTCTGCTGGTAGGTGAGCTGCCCGATTTCGTCGTCGATGTCGATCTTGTAGTAATCCAGACCCACCGACAGGTCCTCGACGGGATTCCAGACGAATCCGAGATTCCACTGTTCCGACTTCGTCGGGTCAAGATTCCGGTTGCCGCCCGATATTCCCGAGAAAACGTTGGTGAACCCTTCGTCATTGCAGGGATGGCCCTGGGGGAGTTCGTCCTGTGGGACATTCGCACGGCCGTCGCCATCGGTATCCTCGGGCGTCATAGCGCAGCGCCAGGTATCGATGACGCCGAAACTCTCCCGGGCCGCCGGCGCCCCGTAGAGGTCCTTGAGATCCGGCGCCTGGTAACCCCGCCCGTAGCTGGCCCGCATCAGCAGCACGTCCAGGGGCCGGAAGGCCACGCTCGCCTTGGGGTTGATGGTGGTGCCAAAATCATTGTAGCGATCGTAGCGGCCCGCCAGATTCAGCTCGACGCTGCCCAGCACCGGGATCGCCGTCTCCGCGAACAGCGAACTGACGGTGCGGGCCGCGGAGACGGGTACCACCTGCCCGGCCGCGCCCCGGTTGTTGCCGGCGGCGGTCTGTTCGTCGATCTGCTCCTCGAAATCCTCGTCCCGGTACTCGAATCCCAGGGCCACGGGTACCGGCCCGTTCCTGATCTGAAACGCGTCGAAATTGACCTGGCCGTTGCCGCCGGTGATCCGGAACTGCGTATCCGAGGTCGCCGTAAAGCTGATGCCCTCGCCCTGGGCCTGGATGCTGGCGAAAGACGTGTCCTGGACGCCGAAGATATCCAGGTCGCCTTCCTGTATGGCGCTTTCCAGGGCCGGCTGGAGGACGACACCGACGCTCGCATCGTTGGTGTACTGCTTGCTCCAGTAGGCGCCGAGCTGCCAGTCCGTGCCGCCCAGCCAGTCCACCGAGCCCTCCAGGCCGGCGACGTAGTCCAGCAGGTCATCCTCGAAGGTGCTGTCCCGGGGGCCTGTCGGGACATTGCGGTACAGCACCGAAAGATCGAAGGGGCCGTCCACCTCGAAATCATTGACCCCGTCGTCGTCGAAATCGAAGGCGAAGGACTGCCCGGGATACGGGGTTCCGTCTGCGTTGGTGGGGTTGGCGGGATTGGTCGGATTGTTCAGGTCGTCCTTGGACCACTCCAGGCCGAAGATCGGTGACGGCGCGTAACGGCCGAACGAGTCGTTGTGGCTGAACAGCCCCTGGGCGTAGAAGCTGGTCCGCTCGGTGATCTCGTAGTTGGCGTTGACGAAGAAACTCTTGGTGTCGTTGCTCGCCTCCGTGGCCGATACGGAGGTGTAGTTGTAACGGCAGATCCCCTGGTCACCGCCGAAGGACTGCTTGACAGAATCCGGATAGGTTGGATCCGTGTTCAATGCGGCCGGGCAGCGGGGATCCGGGAATATACCGAGAGATACGAACTCGCCAAAGGGATTCCTCGGATCGTCGGTGGACAGGTACGCAAAATAGGAACCGGGATAGCCGGCAGAACTGGTGCCCTCAGCCGAAAAGCTGCGGTCGGCGTTGTACACCAGATCTCGCTGCTGGGCGTCGAGCGCAAACGTGATATTGCCCCTCGCGCCGCTGACGCCGCCGGTGATGCTGTAGGTGTCTTCGTCACCCCCGTTCTGGGTCGGCCGCCCTTGGTAGGCCGACAGATGGATACCCTCGTAGTCCTTGCGCGTGATGATATTGATGACGCCGGCAATGGCGTCGGAGCCGTAGATGGCCGACGCACCGTCTCTCAGCACCTCGATCCGCTCTACCGCCGCCAGCGGGATCAGGGTCAGGTTCTGTACCGTGCCTTGCTCGGTGGGCGCCCCGGCCAGTCGCCGACCGTTCACCAGCACCAGGGTCTTGTCGGCGCCGAGGCCCCGGAGGTCGGCCGCGTTCACGCTCTGGGAGCTGTTCCCGCCGCTCTGGCGCTGTGATCCGAAGGTGTTGTAGGTAGTGCGCCGGATGACGTCCGCCACGTTGAGATCGCCGGAGCGCTCGATGTCCTCGCGATCGATGACGGTGACCGGCTGGGGCCCCTCGAAGTCGACGCGCTTGATGCGGCTGCCGGTGACCGTGATCTTCTGCTGCACGGCCACGTCGTCCTGGGCGTGAGCCACGCTTCCGCTGACGCCGATGCCGATCCCCGCAACGGTCGTCAGCGCCGTCCTCACCGCAGCACGCACACGTGCCTTGCTATCCATACCGACCTCCCCTGCCGCTTGCCACGGCGCCGGCCATTGATACGGTGTCGCCGGACTCCATCCAGTGACCGGCAGCCCGCTACACCGCTGGATGTAGAACTTACCTCAGTCATTCACGATTGACTATGCTGCGTTGCACCAGGCCGGCGATAGTAGGCTTGCCCGTCTGCTCCTTCCGCCACCGCTCGTCGCGGCGCTGGCACGGGTCACCGCGTCTGTCCTGGTTCCGGGGAGAAAAACGCCGACACGTCAGTCAAGCTCGAAACACCCTGGCCGTCGAGCCGGTCGGGAACAGACACCGCATCCCCAGGAGAGTGCCCATGGAGAGTCCTTCCCCCCGTCCGCCCCGAAGTGGTCTCGCAGCGATCGCGCTGGCCACCGTCGCCGGTGTCATCTCGGCGCCCTCGGCCAATGCCCAGGTCTTCCTCGACGTCTACGCGCGGGCCCAGCCGGTGATCACGAACATGGTCGAAGCCTACGGAGGAGCGGACACGATTACCGCGATCAACACGGTCCACTTCAAGGAGAACAACACGATCTTCCAGCGTTACCAGAGCCGTCGTCTCGGACCGCCTTTCGATACGGTTCCGACAACGACTGAGCTCGCCTACGACAAGGCCACCGGAAATTTCTATGCCGCCTTCGGCGGCCAGTTCCCGGTGCGACAGATCGTCAACGGTGAGGAGAGCATACAGATTGACCTGACCCGCATGGTCTCGTTTCCGCCGCCGGCGCCCATCGATCCAAACACCCACTTCATCCACCGCGTCGTGCCGGCCCTGCTGGCCGCGAGAATCTACCAGCGCGCCCAGAACGTGACCTGGGCGGGGCAGTCGCGGATCAACGACCGAACCCACGACGTGCTATCGGTCGCCTGGGATAACGGCCAGGTCTACATGGTGCACGTGGATAGCGAGACCGGCCTGATCCGCCGCTACGACATCCTGTTTCCCGATTTCGTCGTCGGCGACGCCCTGGCCGAAAGCTACTTCGAGGACTACAAGGACATCGAGGGCATCCCGACACCCCAGCGCCGCTGGCAGCGCATGGCAGGCCAGAAGACCTTCGACGCGAAGCTCGTCGAGATCAGCTACAACGGTGACGTGTCCGGCATGTTCGAACTGCCCGCCGATGTCCCGGCCATCGATCCGGCGCCCCCGCCGGAACAGAAGCTCCGTGAGCTGGCCGAAGGCGTCTGGATCGGCAACGGACCCTACCAGAATCTGTACGTGGATATGGGAGAGTACCTGGTCTCGGTGGACGCAGGCGGCGGCACGGCGGCGATCGAGGGCGAGCTCGGGCAACTGGATGAACTCACCGGTGGCAAGCCCCTGAAGTACTCCGTGATCACGCACCATCACAGCGACCACACCAACGGCGTGGACGCCCTCGCGGCTACGGGATCGACCTTGCTCGCCGACGCGAGCATCCACAACTATCTCGCAGGCATCGTCCGTGACCGCCATTTCGCGGGCGCCAACACAACTCACGCGGCGCCGGCGGAACCCCGGCTGACCGCCCTGAAGGAGAAGCAGGTTATCGAAGACGGGGATCGGCGGATCGAGATTTATCGCGTCCCGAATGCGCATGCGGAGGACTACTACGTGGTCTACCTGCCAGCCGAAAAGATCCTATACGGCGCGGACGTCTTCAATTTTCCGCCCACCGGCCCGATACCCCCAGCTAATGAGAACTTCGTGACATTCTGGCAGAACTTCGTACCTCTCGGCCTGCAGGTGGAGACGGTCGCCAATGCCCACGGGCGGCTGGGGACCTGGGACGAGCTGGAAGCACGCGCCCGGACACAAGTCGCCGCCAACTGAGCGGACCGGCAACGCGGCTGCACGGCCCTCACATCGAGGGTCGTGCAGCGCCGCTTCGCGGCGGTCGCTCCTGACCGGGGTCGAGCGCATCGCGACCACGCCGGCAGGGCCGGGCTCCATTCACGGATTCACCCGATCGGCGCCCCGCGCCATTGGAAAAGGTCGCCCGGAACGAATCTGAACCCGCCGATGACCGGGACAGTTTGGCTCCGACCCCACAGCAACGGATAATCGGGTGCCCGCCCCGACGTCGGAGACCCCTCCATGCGACCGATCCTGCTGTTTTTGTTCCTGATTCCGATCTGCGTCCATGCCGACGAAGGCATGTGGACCCCTGACAACTTTCCCGCCGACAAGGTCGAGGCAGCCTACGGCATCGAAATCGACCAGGCCTGGCTCGACCGGACCCGCCTGGCCACCGTGCGCCTGACGGGCACCGGCGGCTGCACGGGCTCATTCGTGTCGCCCCAGGGGCTGATCCTGACCAATCGTCACTGCGTCGAATCCTGTCTCGCCGAACACACCACCGAAGAAAACGACGTCTGGCGAAACGGCCTGTACGCTGCCCATCCGGGGGCGGAGGCTGCCTGCTCCAATATGCAGGTCGACTTCCTCGAGGGCATCGAGGACGTAACGGAGGCGGTGAACGAGGCGACCGCGAATCTCGGTGAGGTGGCGGCCAACGACGCCCGCAGGCAGACCTGGACCCGTCTCGAGCAAGCCTGCGAGACCGCTTCGGCAGGCATGCTGAAGTGCGAGATCGTCTCCCTCTACAACGGCGGTCAGTATTTTCTCTACAAGACCCGGCGTTACGACGACGTACGCCTGGTGTTCGCACCGGACGTCTACATCGGGGTGTTCGGCGGCGACCCCGACAACTTCAGCTTCCCCAGGTGGACCCTGGACATGGCCTTCCTCCGCGCCTACCAGGACGGGCAGCCTGCGCAGCCGCCGTCGTTCCTCGGCTGGCGTTCCGAGGGCCCGAACGTGGGCGAAGCCGTGTTCGCCACCGGGCATCCCGGAAGCACCCAGCGACAACTCACGGTCGCCCAGTACGAATTCCTCCGCGCCGTCACTCTGCCCGGCTGGCTGATGCGTTACGTCGAGCTGAGGGGCCGGTACCGGCAATTTGCCCTGCAGGACGAGGAGGCCCGGAGGATCGTCCAGGAAGATCTGAAGCGGCTCGAAAACAGCATCAAGTTCAGGCGCAACGAACTCGCTGCCCTGCTCGACCCGCGACTGATCGCGGACAAGGTCTCCGGCGAACTGGAATTGAAGGAGGCGGTCGCGGCGAACGAAGCGTTGGCCCCGGGCATCTACGCCTGGCACCAGATCCAGCGAGCGCTGGATTCCTACCGGACCTTCTACGAACCCTACATTATGGTGGAGCGCATGGGCGGCTTGCAGGGCAAGCTGATGACCGATGCCCGCGAGCTGGTGCGGGCGGCAGTGGAACGGGAAAAGCCCAACGACGAACGCCTGAGAGGCTACACGGATACCGCTCTCCCCAGGGTGGAACAGGGTGTGCTCTCGCCCGCGCCTATCCACAAGCGGCTGGAACAGCTCAGGATCACATTTGGGCTGGAGAAACTCCGGGAGATCCTCGGCCACGACAGTCCCCTGGTCCGCAAGACCCTGGGTAACGAATCGCCCGAGTCCATGGCCGCCCGGCTGGTGCGCGACACCACCCTCGACGACGTGGCCCAGCGCAAGAAGCTCTGGGACGGCGGTATCGATGCCGTGGAGAAATCGAAGGATCCGATCATCCGGCTCATGAGAGCCCTGGATAGCGATGCCAGGGCGCTCCTGGAACGGTACCAGGACGAGTACGAGGCGCCCCTCCTCCAGGCCGAGGAGACGATCGCCGACGCCCGCTTCCAGATCATGGGCACCAGCGTCTACCCCGACGCCACGTTCACCTATCGCATCACCTACGGCAGCGTCCGGGGCTGGAGCGAGGCCGGCAGGGACATCCCGGCCATGACCCGTCTGGAAGGCGTCTACGAGCGCGCCACCGGCGAGGAGCCCTACGCCCTGTCCGAGACCTGGCTGAAGACGCGCCCCCTGCTGGATATGGACACCCCGGTCAATTATGTCGCCACCCTGGACCTCACCGGCGGAAATTCCGGCAGCCCGGTCGTCGATGCCCGCGGGAACATCGTCGGTCTCGCCTTTGACGGCAACCGCCAGGCCATCGCCGGCAGCTACTGGTACGACATCGACGACAATCGCGGCGTCGCCGTCCATCCCGCGGTGATGATGGAGGCCCTGGAGAAGGTCTATGGCGCGGACCGCATCGTGACAGAACTGGAAGCTACCGCGCCCACGCGCTGAACCGGCGAGCCGCATGGGGGCCGCCGACCAGTCGCTGCGGAGGACCGCCGCCGTGGCGATCGCGCCGGACCGAACAGGGTCCGCGTGACCGGGCCGAGCGGCTCGTGGTGATGTTCGTCTCACCGGGGCATTGAAACGGGGGGCGGGAATGGTGGGCCGTGAAGGACTCGAACCTTCAACCAACGGGTTAAAAGCCCGGTGCTCTACCATTGAGCTAACGGCCCGCCGCAGGGGTCGGGCATTTTAACTGAACCGTGGAGCCGCAGAAACCCTGGATATCGGCGGCTGATCGTCACGTCGCTGGTATATTTGGATCCGGTATCGCACCCACCCCACCGAGGATCCTCTGATGTGCCGCTGGATAGCCTACACGGGCCCGACCATCCCCATGAGCATCGCCCTGATCGATGCGAAACACTCCCTGCTGGTCCAGAGCGAGCGGTCCACCATGGGCGCCGAGCCCATGAACGGCGACGGCTTCGGCATCGGCTGGTACTCGAACCACCTGGAGACGCCGGGGGTGTTCCACGACATCCGGCCCGCGTGGAATGACGAGAACTTCCGCGACCTGGCAGCCCATATCCGGTCGGGCATGTTCATGGCGCACATCCGTGCCACCACGGGGACCGCGGTGCAGAGGAGCAACTGCCATCCGTTCAGGCACGGCC
The DNA here is from genome assembly GCA_024640085.1 of Gammaproteobacteria bacterium. Taxonomy (GTDB): domain Bacteria; phylum Pseudomonadota; class Gammaproteobacteria; order Steroidobacterales; family XN24; genus JAHEFR01. The sequence goes on along the minus strand of JAHEFR010000011.1, from coordinate 533 downwards.
GCTGGCTGTTCCAGCACAACGGACTGATCCCGGAATTCCATGTGCTGCGCCGGGAGCTCACATTCGAGGTAGCGCCGGAGCATTTCGACAGCATCAGGGGCACCACCGATTCGGAAGTGATCTTCCACCTGGCGCTCACCCTGGGGCTCGAGGACGATCCCCCGGCCGCACTGGCCAGGACCGTGGCGCTGATCGAGGAACGCATGAGACGGCACGGCATCGACGAAGAATTCCAGTTCTCCGCGGCCGCCGCAAACGGCGAGTCCATATACGCGGTGCGCTACGCCAACCACGGCACGCCACGCAGCCTCTTCTACGCCACGGATCTGGAGATCCTGAAGGAACTCGACCCGGCCCTCGGCGCGATCCCCGCGGGAAGTATCGTCGTGGTCTCGGAGCCCCTGGGTGAGACTGTCCATTGGGAGGAGGTCCCGGCCGGCACCATCATCCGAGCGGGCCGCGGCGGAGTGGATATAGGGGGTTTCAGTCCGATCTGAAGCCAGTCAGCGCGATCGGTAACGGGTCGGATCCGG
>JAHEFR010000031.1 GCA_024640085.1 Gammaproteobacteria bacterium | reverse complement strand
ACCGGCAGGCTGATCAACAGGTTCCCTCCTCCGGGACGGACCACCGACCTCGCCACGCCCGGGCGACTCCCCTGCCGGGCTCGTCGGCGAACCTCCCGGAGTTTGCGCCGGCGGCTGAACGCCGCCGGCGCTTCCTTCTTGGTCCCCGGAAGCCCGGCGTCGCCGGCCTTATACGGTCCGGGTCGCGATTGCCGGCGAAATCGCCGAGGCCCTGCGCGCCGGCCCCATCACCGCGAGAAGACCCAGGCACCAGAGGGCGACGACCCCGACAGGCACGTAGACGGGGTTGAGGCGCTCCAGTTCGAAGCTGCTGACCATCCAGAAGTTCACTCCGACAGCAAGCAATGAACCGAGCGCGACGCCCAGGGTCGTGATCATCCAGTTCTCCGTCATGAAATAGCGGAGGATATCCCGTCGGCGGGCCCCGATGGCCCTGCGGGTACCGATCTGCTTGATCCGCTGCCTGACGGAGAAGCTTGCAAGGCCCAGGATACCGACAGCCGTGACGGTGATCATCAAGCCAATCACGACCGCCAGGATGACTGCCATTCCCCTGTCGCCCTCGTAGCTCCTGTCCTTGTACTCGGCGTGTGTCCTGAGGCCCTCGACCACCCGGCGATCGTCGAGCGCCACCAGGGTCTCCTCCACCCGGGGCATGACGCTGTCGCGCTGGCCCGGTTCCGCCCGTACCAGGTAGTACGCCCCGCTGCCTGGCAATACCCGGGGTACCAGCAGGACGTTCTCCAACTTGTCCCAGCCCACCCAGGAACCGTGCATGCGTTCCATGACGCCTATTACCGTGATGGGATTGCCCAGGTTATCGTAAACAGTCGCGCCGGCGGTGGCCCCGCCGCCGGGGAACAGGGCATCCAGGTACGCACGGGTGATGATGATACGGCTGACGGGCGCGCCGTAATCCTCCGGATACTCCATGTCATCGCTGGTGAATGCACGCCCCGATTCCAGCGTGACACCGAGGGCGTCCACGGCGTCTTCACTCACGAAATACTGCGCGCCACCCACCTGTGTGCTGTCGTCCTCCGGGTCGGTGGACAACTGCGTCCCCCAGCCGCTGCCCGACAGTGGCACGGCCTGGGTGCTGGCGACGGAGACGACGCCGGAGATGGCCCCAAGCGCCTGGAGATCCCGCCTGACGCCATCCTGCGCGTCGTAGTCGTCCCCGATACCGAAGCTCTGCACGGTCACGATATTGTCCACGTCCATACCGGTCGGCCGCGTGATCTTGGCGATCCGCTGCTGGATGATGAACACAGCATTCACGATAACCGCCAGCGTCAGCGCGATCTGCAACGCCATTAGCACCGGGCCGGTCTTGCTCCGCCGGGCCGCTCTCCAGATTGGTCCGAATTCCATCGTCGGCATCCTCCTGCACCGTCTCGTTATTGCAGCCGCAGATAGGCCGCGGGGGGTACGCGGCACACCCGCCACGCCGGGTAGAGGCCGGCGATCACCGTCGCCAGGATGGCGCTACCCACGGCCACCGTCACCATGGTGAGATCCAGTCTCGCCAGGTGTTCAAAGCCGGGGAACAGTAGCTGTATCCCTTTCAGCGCAAGCCAGGCACAGCCCAGCCCCGCCAAGCCGCCTGCTGTCCCCAGCGTGCCGACCTCGATGAGTTGCTGCCGAAAGACAGCGCCCTTGCTCGCCCCGAGGGCCCGGCGGATGCCGATCTGGGGCGCCTTGCCGAGGAACTTGGTCAGCATCAGGCCCACGATATTGAACAGGCATACGGCCAGGAACAGGAAGGCGATCCCCACCAGGACCTTGTTGTCGTTGCGGACGACCTGGCGGACCTTGAGCCACTCATCGACCGGTGTCAGTCGGTTGTTCATGGGCCGTCCGAATCTGCCGAGGGCCTTCTGGTCGGCGACGTAGCCGTCCAGAAACGCGTGGTAGGCATCGCGCTGTTGCGGGGTTTCCAGTTCGGCCCAGTACTGCCACCAGACGCACTCGCTACCGAGGAAGTCCTCGAAAGAGTGGAGGCCCTCGTCCTTCCAGCAGTTAGTGTTGCCGGAGGAGAAGAGCTCCATCTCCCGACCCGCTCCCATGGGGATGAAGATGTCCTCGGAATCATCGAAGGCGCCGTTGTTGGGGTCGTAGTATTTCGGTACCGGGTTCCAGTCCTCGACGACCCCGGCCACGGTGAACTCGTCGTCGTCCATGCGCAGCGGGCGACCTACACTGTCCTCGCCACCGAACAGCTCATCGTTCCTGCTCTTGCTGATCACCACCAGCCGCTCGCCCGCGTCGTCCGCCGCCCGATTCCAGGCGCCGCCATAGACGAAATGCAGGTCGAACATGTCGAAGAAATCGCCGTCAGTCAGGCGAGCCACTGTCTGGAACGGCTTCAGCTCCCGGCGATCCGGCTGGACGACCAGGGAGACCTTGTACATAGCTGCGTGGCGTGTGGGCAGGTCAGATTCCCGCAACGCCATGGCGTCGCGATAGGTCAACTCCCATGGGGCCTGCTCCGGCTGGTCGTCGTCGTAGGGCTTCGCGGGATCCCAACCGTCAAGCTGGACGGCATACAACACGCTGCTCTTCTGGGGGATGGGGTTGTTGGACATCAGGTAGTAGGTGGTCACGGCGGCCATGAACACGCCGATCCCCAGGGCGATGGTCGACACCATCAATGCGGTCATTGCGGGGGTGGCGAACAGGCTCCGGGTCGCGAGGCGGACGTAATAAGCGAACACGGCCGCGAACCTCAGGAGTTGACCAGCGCGAGACCGGACGGGGGGACCGCCGCCCCCCGCCTATCGCTGGCCTCGACCGGCTCCTGCACTACGCCGTCGAGAACATGGACGTTCCGCGGGGCGCGGCCGGCCAGTTCCGGATCGTGACTCACCATGACGATGGTGGTCCCGGCGGCGTTGATGTCCTCAAGGAGCCCCATGATGCTGTCGGCCATCTCCGAATCCAGGTTTCCGGTGGGCTCGTCAGCGAGGAGGAACCGCGGTGCGCCCGCCAGTGCCCGCGCGATGGCCACGCGCTGTTGCTGGCCGCCTGAAAGCTGCGAGGGCAGATGCCGCATGCGCGACCCCAGGCCCACCAGTTCCACGGCCTCCTCGATTCGGCGGCGTCGCTCGACCGCGGAGAAACGCCGGTACCGGAGGGGGACATCCACGTTGTCGAATACGTCCAGGTCCGGGATCAGATTGAAGCTCTGGAAGATGAAGCCGATCTTTTCGTTGCGGATACGCGAGCTCTGATCGTCGCTGAGATTGCTGACGTCCTCGCCGTCCAGAAAATAGTTGCCGTCGGTGAAGTCCTCCAGCATGCCGGCGATGTTGAGGAAGGTGGTTTTACCTGAGCCGGACGGGCCGCTGACGGCGATGAACTCACCCTCCTCCACCACGAGATTGAAGTCGCGCAGGGCGTGGGTCTCGACCGTGTCGGTCCGGTATACCTTGCTGATATGACGCATTTGAAGCATGACGATTCCCTCAGTCGTTGAGCAACACGGTCTCGGCCCCTTCGAACTGGCCCAGGTCCGAGATGACAATGGTCTGGCCCTCGGTCAGACCGGAAAGGATTTCCACCTCTCCGATGCTGGCCGCTCCAACCCCGATCTGGCGGCGACGGGCGAGATTGCCGTCGACCACGTACGCGATACGGCCCCCGCCGCTGTCCACGAACTGACCTCGCTGGACCATCAGGACGTCCTCGCGCGATTCCAGCAGAATGCGCGCCGAGACCCGTTGGTTCTGCCTCAGCCCCGGGGGCACGTCTCGGGAAAAGCGGACGCGGGCGGAGACCTGGTTCTCGCTGACCTCCGGCGAAATGGCGGTGATCTCCCCGTCGTACCCGGCGCCGCCAAAGCTGAGCTCGACGGGCATGCCGAGCCCGAGATCGTCGCCGTATTCCTGCGGCACCTGGACTTCGATTTCCAGCGCGGTCAGGTCCACGACCGTGAGCAGCGGCCGGTTCTCCGCGACCTGGGATTTCTGCTCCACCGCCAGGGCGCCGACCATTCCGGACACCGGGGAGACCACCTCGAGCCCGGCTACGCGCCGCTCCAGCTCTTCCACCTGCAGCGCCTGCCGGTCGCGCTCGAACTGGCGTGTCCTGAGCTCGAACTCCAGGCTCTCGCTTTCGAGGAGCGCATTTTGCTCGGCGTGAGCGAACTCGAGCCGGGCGCGGGTGACCTCGTCGCTGGCCTTCTCGTAGTCCTGGCGGCTGATGATCTGCTTGGCCCAGGACGCTTCGGCCCGGCGGAGCTCCCGCTCGGCGGCAGTGATGGCTACCCTGGCCATATCGATGGTCTGCTGGTTCTGCAGCTCGCGTTTCTTGCGCTCGATGCCCTGTCGGGTCAGCTCGGTCTGCATGCGCTGGAGAGTCGCCTTCTCCTGGTCCAGCAGGTTCGACAGGGTCGGACTGTGCACGCGCGCGATCACTGCACCCTCCTCCACCGTATCGCCCGCCTTGACTTCCAGCGTCACCACGCCGTCGGCCGGCGCGTACACGGTCGGCTTGACCGCGGCCACCACCCGGCCTCGGACCGCCACGTCCCGAACGAAATCCCCCCGGTCGACGGTCGCCAGTCGCAATCTCTCCAGTGGCACGGAACGGTCGGCGGCCAGGAATCGCTGCGCTGTCGGGACCGCGGCGGCCGCGATGGCGATCAGTACCGCGCCTGTCGCTGCGATGGCGACCAGACGACGTCTGCGCGCCTGACCCTTGTCCAGGACACGGTCCTGTGCCGCAGTATCGCGGATCGCCACGCGCCCGAGGCTCGCCGAGTCCGATCGCGGAACCGCCTCGGTCATCTCCCCTCCATCCGTTGCCCTTCCATGTCAAGATGCTGCAGCCGCCGGTCCGGTCGCCGGCAGACTTCCTACGTGAGATGCCGAAAAGCCGGCGCGCGTTTAAACGCCCGGCGCACGCCACTCACCCCGAAGGCTCCGGGACAGTGTCTGTGGGATAATTCACAACTCGCTCTTGGCAACGACCGGGAGGTCACAGGATGAGGCGCCGAGTCCTGCTTCTAGCCGGTCTCTGCGGTGTGGCGGCGGGTTGCGGAGATGGACCGGCACCGCCGCCGGTCCCGACGGAAACCGCGCCTGCCGCGGTCGTCACGCCGTCTGCAACCGCGTTGACGGCACCGACTGTGGCCGAGGCTGCCGTGGCCAGCTACTCGGGCATCTATCCCTCACCGGTGACCCTCACCGACGGGCGCTACGAGGGCACGCCGTTCGAGGAAGGCGGCGCCTCGCGACCGCGAGTGGATCTCATCGACGACCTCATGGTGACCGGTGATCTGGACGACGACGGACAGAACGAGACAGTCGTCCTGCTGGCCGGGAGTTCGGGCGGGTCCGGCAGCTTCACTTACATCGCCGCGCTGAAGCGGCAGGGATCCACCGTCGTGAACATCGGGACAGCCCCCCTGGGGGACCGTGTCCAGATCCGCAAGCTCGAACTGGAAAGCGGTGTGATCGTCGTTGATCTGGTGCAGGCCGGACCGGAGGATGCCGCTTGCTGCCCATCCCAACTTGCCACCCGGCGCTGGCGCCTCACGGGAGGAGGACTTGAAGAGGGCCCGGCGGAGGTTTCGGGCAACCTGTCCACGGACACTCTCGACGGTGTCCAATGGCGGCTGGTCGGTTTTGGTCTGCGGGAACCCATGCCGGCGGAGCCCGAGATCACCTTCGTTGTCCATGGCGACAAGGTCAGCGGCAAGAGCGGCTGTAACCGCTACGTGGGCAGCCTTTCCGCCGGCAAGACACCGGACGAAATCAGCTTCGGTCCTCTGGCCGGGACCATGATGGCCTGCGCCGTTGATGCGATGGAACTAGAACGGCGATACCTCACGGCCTTGGCGGAAGTGTCTCAATTCAGTTTCCATTTCGGCCAACTCATGTTGACCAGCGTGGCCGAGGACGGCCATGTCAGCCTGCTGCTGTTCGAGAACACGCGTCTTCCGGACGGCGGCTGAACGGGTTCCGGAAAGTCCGCCGTGGCCTCTGCGGCCGCGTTTGCCCTGATCATCCGCTTCACGTAAAGTCTTTAGCGTTCGCCACAAAGTCGCGTCTCCGGCGACGTCGAGTCACGCTCTTCCTCCCTGGTATCGTCGCGCCCTGAAGGTGAGCCTCGCTGATCGTGCGGCGGATTCTGTCCGTCTACTCTCAAGGACTTTCGGAGACCTCTGCATGAACCACCCAAAGCTGCCGCGCCGTTTCGCCATCCTTTGCCTTCTGGTCTTCGGAACTGCGACGTCGGCGCTCGCCGCCGAAGATCCCGGGCCCGGGAAGGAGAAGATAGTGATCGAGACCGGTCGAACCGTTGCCATCGAATACACCCTTACGCTCGACGACGGCACCGTCGCCGACACCAACGTGGGAGGCGATCCGCTGACCTACAGCCAGGGCGCGGGGCAGATCCTGCCGGCGCTGGAGGAGAAACTGGAAGGCATGGCGGAAGACGACACCCAGAGTATCCGCCTGAGCGCCACCGACGGCTACGGCGAAGTGAACCCGGAACTGTTCCGTGAGGTCCCGGAGGCCAGCATCCCTGAGGACGCGCGCGTAGTCGGCCAGGTGCTCTACGGCGAAGGGCCTAACGGTCAGCCTTTTCAGGTCCGCGTGCACGAAGTACTGGACGAGTCGATAGTGCTTGATCTCAATCACCCCCTTGCCGGCCAGGCCCTCAATTTCGATGTTCGAATCATGTCCGTAGAGTAGACCCGACGCATCACCGCGCGTCGGCGCCTTCTCCCGGGGGAAAGCGCCGACGCGCGGTGATGCGTTAAGCTATAGATTGGCGGCTCGAGATACGGGTGAGCGGCCGCCTGGTTTCACCTGGATCGGGAGCGGGGACCTATGACGGACGGGCTCGACATGGTCTTCCTAGCGCGACTGCAGTTCGCGTTCACCATCTCATTCCACATCATCTTCCCCGCGTTCACCATCGGCCTGGCCAGCTACCTGGCGATGCTCGAGGGGCTCTGGCTGAAGACCGGGCGCGAGGTCTATCTCCAGCTCTACCGGTTCTGGGTGAAGATCTTTGCCATTTCCTTCGGAATGGGCGTTGTCTCCGGCCTTGTCATGAGCTACGAGTTCGGCACCAACTGGAGCCTGTTCTCGGAACTGACCGGCAACGTGCTCGGCCCACTGCTCGGATACGAGGTGTTGACCGCCTTCTTCCTTGAAGCGTCCTTCCTCGGAATCATGCTGTTCGGCTGGAACAAGGTGGGGCCGAGGCTGCACTTCGCCTCGACCTGCATCGTCGCCGTCGGGACGCTGATATCGGCTTTCTGGATCCTGGCCGCCAACAGCTGGATGCAGACGCCGGCCGGCTACGAGATCAGGGACGGCGTGTTTTTCGCCACGGACTGGATCGAGGTGATCTTCAATCCCTCCTTCCCCTACCGCTACGTCCACATGGTGTTGAGCGCCTATTGCACGACGGCGCTGGTGGTAGGGGCGGTCGGCGCCTATCACTTGCTGCGCGGAACGCGGATGGAACCCGCCCGGGTCATGACCCACATGGCGCTGGGCTTCCTGGCTATCGTCGTACCCATGCAGATGATCGCCGGCCACGAGCACGGCGCCAACGTATACGAACTGCAGCCGGTCAAGCTGGCGGCCATGGAGGGCCACTGGGAGACGTACCAGCGTGATGCGCCATTGATCCTGTTCGCTATGCCGGACGAGCAACAGGAGAGGAACGATCTGGAACTGGAAGTCCCCAGGATCGGAAGTCTCATCGTGACCGGCTCCTTCGACGGCCCGATCCGCGGCCTCAAGGAATGGCCAGCGAGCGAACGCCCGCCAGTGGCGATCACGTTTTGGGCCTTCCGCATCATGGTTGGCCTTGGCATGCTGATGTTGTTCATCGGCCTGTTCGGCGCGCTGCTTGTCTGGCGGAAGCGGCTGGAGTCTCAGCCCTGGTTCCTGCGCCTGTGCCTGTTGTCCGGGCCGGCCGGGTTCATCGCCGTGCTTGCGGGTTGGATTACCGCGGAGGTCGGACGACAGCCATATACCGTCTACGGCCTGCTGAGAACTGCGGAGTCCGCCTCGCCCGTCACGGCGGCGGCGGTTGAGACGTCGCTTATCGTGTTCGTCTTCGCCTACGTCATCATCTTCAGCGCCGGTATGTACTACATCCTCCAGCTCGCGCGGAAGGGTCCGGAAGATTCGGGGCCGGCCCCCGGCGAGGACGAAGGGAAACCGATCATCGGCCTGCCGTTGGCGTTGGGCCGCGACGAAGCAGTGGAGGGCTGAGCCATGTCGCTGTTCGAGCTTCCGATGATCTGGGCGGGGCTACTGGCGATCGCGGTGTTCCTGTACATCATCCTCGATGGCCTCGACCTCGGGGTCGGAATCCTGTTTCCGTTCGCCGCCACCGACCAGGACCGGGACGTGATGATGAACTCGGTCGCACCTGTCTGGGACGGCAACGAGACCTGGCTGGTTCTCGGCGGCGGCGGCCTGTTCGCCGCCTTCCCCAAGGCCTACGCCGCGCTGATGCCGGCGGTCTACATGCCCATCGGCTTCATGCTTACGGCGCTGATCTTTCGCGGCGTCGCCTTCGAATTCCGGTTCAAGGCGAGCGGCGCCGGTCGACGGGTCTGGGACCAGGCCTTCCATTGGGGTTCGGTGGTCGCCACCTTTTCCCAGGGGCTCGTGCTGGGGGCTGTGGTACAGGGCGTCCACCTCCAGGACGGTCGCTTCGTGGGCGGCATGTTCGACTGGCTCACGCCGTTCAGCTTCGTTGTCGGCTGCGCCATGGTCTGGGGCTACACCCTGCTGGGCGCCACATGGCTGGTGATCAAGACCGAGGGCGACCTGCTGGAGTGGGCCAGGCGGGTGGGCCTGGTGGCCGCGGTCATCGTCATGCTGATGATGGCCGTGGTGAGTTTCTGGGTGCCGGCCCTGGATGTGGCGGCGGCCGATCGCTGGGGGCTGCGGTATCCCGATGTGGACTGGTCGCGGCTGCTGCCACTGACTCCCGTACCCATCCTCGTAGCAGTTGCCTTCTGGAATCTGACTCGCGGATTGCGATCCGGGGCAACCTATTCGCCCCACATCTGGGCCTGCACACTATTCCTGCTGGGATTTGTCGGTCTGATGATCGGCATCTATCCCTATCTCGTCCCCTACGGCCTGACCATCCACGAAGCGGCTGCTGCGCCTAACGCCCAGGGCCTGCTGCTCGTCGGGGCGGTAGTTATGCTTCCGATCATTCTCGGTTACACGGCCTACGTGTACTGGATCTTCCGCGGCAAGGTATCGGCGGATGCGGGCTACCACCACTGACACCCCTCAACCGCATCGGACGCGGAAGCGTCTCGGTTGGTTCGTCCTGTTATGGTGCGCGAGCCTGGCTTTCTGGGGCCTCCTCGCCTACGGGCTGAAGGGGCTAATCGGTGCCTACGGCTGAAGCAGCCGCCGCCCTGATACGGCGGCCTGCCGCACGGTTTCATCTCGCCCTCTCTATAGCCATCCTGTGGCTGCCAGCACTCGTCGCCGGGTGCGGACGTGACGCCACCCCCGCCTCCGGCCGCGGTGACGCCCGGAGCCATGGACTCGCCACTGGCGCACCGGCCGGAATACGTGGAAGCCCTTAAGGTCCCGGACGAGTTGTCGGCAATCCTGCGTCCGTGGGGTGGCACCGGTTGGCGATGGTCTGGGCAAGCCCCACATTGATATAGTCGGCTTCGCGGCCCCGGGTCTCGATATCCACCAGGTAACCCGAGACACGCCGGCGCAGCTCCTGCCGCGACAATCCCGGCTCGTGCATCAAGCACTTGAAGATCGTCGCCACGGCGTCGGGGAGCATGTCGACGACCCGGGACATGCCGATCTCGCGCTCTGCAGAACCAGGGATCCCGCGTGGGTCCGGCGGCACCATATCCTCAGTACTGCGCAGGGCGAGGGCTGCAGGGCACGCCGGGGGTCAGGATTGGCCTGCCCCGGCCTCCCAGTGCCTGATGTACTCGAGTTGCTGCTCCGTCTCGGGGATGCTTGGTTCCCATGCGCTCATCTCCATGGCGCTGTACAGGATCGCCAGCTTCCTGATGGCGCGATCGGGGGCCAGGCCGCACTCCACGAGGTAACAGCCGACGGCGACGCCGGTGCGCCCGACGCCGCGATTTGCATGCAGATATGTGACCTGTCCCTGGCAGAGGGCGTCGCTGATGTCCCGGAAGACGGCCGCCATTTGCACCGGGCTCCTGGGTATGCCCTTGTCCCGTATCGGGTGATGGCAGTAGCGCGACTCGACGCCGAGCGCCCCCGACTCGCGCTGCAGAATGTCTTCATAATTCAGACATTCGGTCTTGTCGCTCAGGTCGATAAACTGGCTGACGCCCGAGACCAGGAAACGGCGCAACCGACGCGTCATTTCCTCCTCGCCGGCTGCTCCCGGGTGCTCGCCGGCAAGCAGCACATCAGGGATCACCCAGAAGCTGTTGTCGATCGGCTTCGTCATAGTCGCTCAGTGCGCTCCTCGTTCCGGTCGCTGCAACGCATGCTGCGAATGAAACTTCCCGGCGCGGATCACCGCATCCAGGTCCCTGAAGTGAGCCACATCCTCTTCCGGATTCGATGCCAGGACAAGGAGGTCCGCGCTCTTCCCCGGTTCGATGGTGCCCAGGTCGACTTCGCGATTCATGGCCCTGGCGCTGTTTCGCGTCGCCGCCACGATCACGGCCATGGGCGGCATCCCCGCGGCCTGCATCGCCTCCATCTCCGCATAGACGGACGGGCCCGCCACCGTCAGTGGATTCCCCGCATCGGTCCCCATGGCGATGGTCGCGCCACGCTCGTACAGCGTCTTCAGGTTCGCGACCATCACCCCGTAGCCGGCTGCGGCCCGCTCGGCGTAAGCGTCGAGCCGCTCCTGGCCGAAAGGTATGAACTCTCCTGCCTGTGCTGATTCAGCGATCTTGGCCAGGGTGTCCGCATCGACGCAGCGATTGGGATCGTCCACCATCGGCGGCACGCCGCTCAAGCCCGCTTGATACATCCTCACGTAGCCCCCCCGCACAGTCAGCGTCGGCGTGTAGATCACCTCGTGGGCCGGATCAGTGAGCATGGCGATGAACTCCTCGTCCACCGGCTGGTCGCCGACGCTGTGAACCAGGACACGCGCGCCGGTGCTGGCCGCGAACTTGGCCTCCCGCAGCGCGGTGGCGTGCACGATGAGCTGTATGCCGTAGGTCCGGGCCTCCTCCGCAACGGCCAGGAATCTCGTCTCGATCTCCGATCGCATATCCTCCGCGGGCCGGATGAACCAGACCTTGACGGCATCTGAAGCGTTGGCGGCGACGTAGCGGACGCCGACTCGACCGGCCTCGCTGTCAGTCAGTTCGATGATCTGCCGCTCGGCAGGCAGCACCCACTCGGGCGGACTGACATGACTGATAAGGGGGCCGGCTGCGGCAAGGTTGGGGGCGAAGGGGTCATCGCGGAAACGTTCCCGCAACCCCCAGGTCCAGGGAAACCCGCCGACATCGAATACGGCAGTCACACCGGAGCACAGGTAGGATCTGAAGTACCTCTCCGGCATCGTGCGCTGCCGGTGCTGGACGGCCTCGAATGGGTACAGGGACCGGACATCCAGGGCATCGGGCCTTCCGTCGCCCCATGCGGTCTGGGAGAAATGGACGTGAGCATCCACGATCCCCGGCGTGATCCATCGCCCGGTCAGATCGATCACCCGGGCGCCGTCCGCCACGCGACATTGGGTCTCCGGCCCCGCGCATGCGATTGTCCCGCCGTCGAGGACAACGACAGCGTCGGCGACGGGCGCAGCGCCGGTGCCGTCAATGAGCGTGGCCCCGATCAGTGCCAGCGGAGTTCCCGCCGGGCCGCTCGCCCGGGGCGATCCCTGTTCCGGAGGAGGTGACCGGGAACATGCCGCGAGCAGCAGCGCGGCAATGAGCCACACCGGCAGACCGTTTCGCATGGACGTAGCACCTTGCATCGTAGCGTAGTGTACCCGCCGGCGATGACGGGTAAAGGTCTGCCGGCTGCACTTAGCCCCGGGCGCATGCCATGACCTCTGCGTATCCGGCGCGGCGTCGCAACGGCTCGACATCCGCACGCCCCGCGGAGGGCAGACGAAAGCAGGCCCCGGTCCTTGCGGTACCGGGGCCTGGATCCTCGTCCGTCCGGATCGCGACAGATCCGGGACTCAGGGAATGGGCTTGAGCTCCAGCTCCTCGGAGGACGCGGGAACAAACCCGTAGGATTCGTAGATCGCCTGGGCCTTGTCAGTCGCCAGATACTCCAGAAAGGCTGCCGCGTTGTCCTGGTTACGACCGGTATTCAGCGCGCCGATAGCGTAGCCGACCTTCTGAGCCTTGTTGAGGGGCGCCGGGATAGGTACTCCGTCGATCTTTCGATCGTGTTTCTTGGCCTCGACGATTTCCGTTGTCCAGACGATACCGACGTCTGCCATGCCCTTCTCGATCCGGTCCGGCGTCTCCCTGTGGTGGCGTGCCGTAAACCAGGTCTTGTCGGGAACAGCCCAGCACTCCCGGCATTCCGCATTGCCGGTGACCTTCTCGTACAGACCGAGGTCCCTGAGCATCTCCGAGCCGTAGAACTTGAATATGCCTTCTGTGATCGGATTGGGGTGAGACTGCACCAGATCGTCCCTGCCCAGATCTTCCGGTCCCGTGATGCCCTTCGGATTGCCCTCGGCCACCATGAGCTCCAGCTTGTTATGGATGTAAATCATGTACTCCTGCATCTGCCCAGCCGCCTTCAGCTTCTTCAGATGCCCAAGATTCACGCTGGCATACACGTCCGGATTCTGCGCCGTCTTCTGCCCGTTGATCTCACCCCCTTCCATGATCTGCTTCAGGATCTGCCCGGGCGGGATCGTCTCCACGTACACGGTTTCTATACCGGGATTTGTCGACAGGAAATCCTTTACCAGTTCCTCCATCACCATGAACTGGTTACCGGCCAGATAGAGCACCAGGTCAGCGTCATAGGAATCCCCGATCTCTCCGAAATCTATCGTCCCGTCCTGATGGAAAGTGCGATAGTCCTTGTTGTGCCCGGCCTCATCCTCCTTCCCGAGTGCGCTTTCCGTGGCGCTGAGCGCCAGGAGACCCACGAGAATGAAATGAATCGCCGCTCTTCCTGTATGGGTCATATTGCCCCTCCGTCTGTAATTGTCGTTGCGCCTCCAGCGACCCTGCTCCTGTTCAGGACACGAGCCTCCCCCTCCTGCGCCGGAAAGGATTCCGGGTAAAGCTTGGTGTTTCCTCGGGTTTCTGCCAGGGGTTTCGTGCTGGTGGAAGGCCGAGTGTACCGCGATATCCCGCTCATCGTGCGGTTTACCGACAGGGACGATCCGGGCCATCCCGGTCCGGGGGCGCAGACCTGATGCACAGCCGTGATCGGGTCGGCGGTGTGCTCAATTACCAACTTTTCATTCCGCTCCCGCGTTGCCGGGGATGCCGGCCGACGTGAACTGCGTCACACTTTTTCGGCGGTGCCGTAAGTAGAGTTCTTCTTGGGGATGGGAGGGTCTAACCCGGAGTCCGGACATCGGCAGCGATGTCGCCTTGGCAAAAAGGGAAGCAGACAGCATGATAACCCTCGATCCCCTTTCCCGGCCGTGCATCCGCCTGACCGCAGCGATTCTCGCGACTGCAGCGGTCGGTGGTTGCGGCGGTGGTAGCGGACCCCAATTCGGCAGCCTGTCGGTCGGCGTGACCGATACTCCCATCGATGCCGATATCACCGCAGTCATCGTCGAATTCACAGGCGTCGAAATCAAGCCCGCCGACGGCCCTTCCGAGTTCATCCCCATCGATCCGGCAGATCCGGACGCAGAAGACTGCGACGGCACGCCCTGCAAGCGTATCGATCTCCTGCAACTACAGGGTGACAGCAGCGCCGATCTCGTCGTGGACGAGATGGTGCTGGCAGGCCGCTACAACTGGATGCGCCTGGCCGTCAACGCGCAGAAAGACGTGGAGGACTCCCTCGTGGAGTTCGAAGGCGGTGGGACCGCCCCTCTTTACATTCCCAGTGGCAGCCAGTCCGGACTGAAGCTCGTCAGCGGCTTTGTCGTGCCGGTGGGCGGAGACGCGGATTTCATCATCGACTGGGACCTCGCCCAGGCTTTGCATGCCCCTGAGGGCCAGGATCCCAACTGGTACCTCCGACCCGCGCTCCGGATCACGGATCGTGCCGAAACAGGGACTATCGTGGGCCACGTCGATCCGGCCCTTCTGGCCGAGAACGATGACACGGTGACCCCTGTGTGTGACGGCGGCGACCGCGCCTATCTGTTCGCGAACCCGGAAGACGACCTGTTCGAAGCCGGCGATTACATCGACGACATGGACGCGGAAGTCGACGACGGTCGCGGTGAAGTCCTGACCACGGCAGCGGTGTCATGGGACGGCGCCGCCGAGTTTGCGGAATTCGTCATCGGATTCGTCTCGCCCGGCGAGTATACGGTGGCCTTCACATGCGACTCCGTTTCCGACGACCCCGGGTCCGACGATTATCCCGATATCCCCGGTAGCAATTTCGACTTCCGCAGCACCGCGGCGGTGACGGTCGAGACCGGCCTGGACGCCGACGTCATCCTCGACTGACGCGCGGTCACCTGCACGGTCCGATGCTGCCGGCAACGGGCCCCATCAGCGCCCTCCGGCCAGCCGATCCGCCCAACGGGTCGTCTCCGGCAGACGATAGCGCGTGATGCAGCTCAGCGTGTAGCGGATGGCCGTTTCCAGCGATACGCGATGTCCAATGGAAACATAGAGCGGCCTGACATCTTTGCGGCTCCTCAGCACGGCGCCGATGACTTCCTCGCCATCCACCAACGGCGTCCACCGCCCTTTTCCCCGGGGCACCGCGTCGTGGGATCCGGTCAGCCGGCTCTTGGCCACACCGATCGTGGGAATCCCGGTCAACACACCGAGGTGACAGGCAAGTCCGAACCTGCGCGGGTGAGCGAGGCCCTGGCCGTCGCAGAGAATGATGTCGGGCAGAGTTTTCAGCCCCGCCAAGGCGTCCTGAAGCACTGGGATCTCCCGGAACGAGAGCAGCCCTGGAACATAGGGGAAGGAAGTCGGACGCCGGGCGACGGCATGCTCGACCGGTTCCAGAGCCGGGAACGTCATCACCGCCATGGCCCCTGTCGTGATCTTGCCGTGATCCCCGAAGGCCACGTCGGCACCCGCGACGAATCGGACCGGGCCCAGGTCGTCGGTAGTGACTACCTGTGGGCGCAGGCGATCCTGGATGGCGCGGGCCTCGGCCGGGGTGACCTCCCAGGGATGGTCCAGGATCACAGTGTCTGGCATCGGCAAGGCACAGTCAGACCGGGGCAGCTATTTGTGGGAAATGACGATTCCGGCATCTGAACCGAGTCTAGCATCGGCTGCGTGTGTCGCGGTTCAAGGGTTTCGCGATCGTTCCGCTCACGGGGCCCGCCCCCTATACTGGCCTATCGCACGGGAACCGGCCCCCGTGCCTGCGCTCTCCTCAGGGATCCCAGGACGCCATGGCACACAACAAGACCACAGCGGACGAATCGGGACCCGTCGTACGCATACCCTCAATGGCGGATGCCCTCGCGCCGCTGTTCGTGCTGGTCTTCCTTCTCGCCTTGTCGGTCTATCTCTTTGGCGAGGATTCCTCCTACGGCGCCAACCAGGTGGCCCTGGTGCTGGCGACCGTTGTGGCAAGCCTTATCGCCCTCAAGAATGGTCACCGCTGGCCCCACATCCACGAAGCCATATCGGCTGGAATATCCGTCGCCATCGGCGCCATGCTGATCCTGCTGGCCGTGGGCGCCCTGATTGGATCGTGGATGCTGTCCGGGACGGTGCCGGCCATGATCCATTACGGTCTCAAGGTCCTCCACCCGTCGGTGTTCTATGCGGCAACATGCCTGATATGCGCCGTCGTGGCCCTTTCCATCGGCAGCTCGTGGACGGTTGCCGGGACAATCGGTATCGGGCTGATGGGTGTCGCAATCGGCCTGGGTCTCAGGCCGGAGATCACCGCCGGCGCCATCATCTCCGGTGCCTATTTCGGCGACAAGATGTCGCCCCTGTCAGACACGACCAATCTCGCGCCCGCGGTCGCGGGGACCGAGCTTTTCACCCATATCCGGCATATGGCGTGGACTACGGGCCCTTCATTCTTGATAGCCGTAGTCCTGTTCGCCGGGGTCGGGGCGGCATCTTCGCCCCATGGCGACATGGACCGCATAAGCGCCTTGAGCGAAACGCTGGCCCGGGAATTTTATATGGGCCCCGTCATCCTTCTTCCCGTTGCCCTGATCATTTTCCTGGCGATCAGGCGGGTTCACGCGCTCCCGACCATCCTCGCCGGAGCCGGCGTCGGCGCGGTCCTCGCCGCCGTGGCCCAACCAGAACGGGCCATGGCCCTGGCCGGTGCGAGTGGGCTGCCGGAGTGGCTGGCGATCATCAAGGGCGTGTGGATTTCGCTGTTCGACGGGTATACGTCGCAGACGGGCAACGAGGTCGTGGACGACCTGTTGTCCAGGGGCGGCATGCTGAGCTTCCTGAACACGATCTTTCTGATCCTCACCGCCTTGTCGTTCGGGGCGGTGATGGAACACACAGGGCTCCTGGAGCGCATGATCGCCGCCATCGTCCGGGCAGCCCGGGGCACTGCTTCCCTGATATCAGCGGTCGTGGGCACGACTATCCTGTCCAACATCGTGACCGCCGATCAGTACATGTCCATCGTCGTGCCGGGCAGGATGTTCAGGGAGGAGTTCCGGCGCCGTCGCTTGAAGGCCCGCAATCTCTCACGCACCATCGAGGACGCAGGGACCCTGACCTCGCCCCTGGTCCCGTGGAACACCTGCGGAGCCTACATGTCCGCTACACTGGGGGTCGCGACGGTGGCCTACCTGCCCTTCTGCTTCCTGAATCTGATCAATCCCGTCGTGGCCATCCTTTATGGCGCCAGTGACTTCAAGATCGATCGCTACGATCAGGGCGAGCCCATACCGCCGATAGACGAGGCGTAAAGCACGTCGTGCCCACCTATCCAAACGGGAACGCTAGTTCGGCGCGGACCCGGGTCGTGGGCGGTCTACCAGCCGGAAGTCGCTGAAGAACAGCATGAAAGGCTCGTCGCTACCGGTAGAAAACACACCGACTCGCCGGATCTTGTTCAGCCTAAGCTTCCTGTCCCGGGGGCCTTTCCTGATCTGGTCCAGCGGTATCTCGTAGAGGTTGTATCCCGGGACCACCGCCAACGGCAGGTCGGTCCGGTCGCCCAGGGGATGCTCGGACCGCTTGTCCTCCACCCTCAGCACGATGCGCCGGCTGTCGTTCAGCAGCGAGAAGACCTGCACCTGCAGGGTGTTGTAACCGGTCCAGTCCGCATAAGGCTCGTGGATCATGACGCCCGAACCCGGCTTCGGCTCGAACAGGACCATCGCCGTGACCCGGTTGTTCCTGGACTTCCATCCCTCTGGCGGCATGCCCACGAACAACAGCGCGTCACGGGGTTCGATGAAGCGCTGCTGCCAGGAATCAGTCATGTCGACCACGCGGGGATAGGCCCCGCTCCGTCCCGCGTAGGATACGGCGATCGGAATCAGCGACTGCATGACAAGCAGCATGACGAGGACGGCGCCCCACCCGACAACGCGCCTGGGACGCCCACGGAGCCAGTCGTGCTCACGGCGCAGAGGACGATCGAGGGCGCCGCTTGTCGCCAGAAACGCAATACTCCCCAGGACGTTCCTGGCGAATCGTTCGCCGTCGAACCCGGATGCACCCGGATACATCAACTCCAGGCCCAGGCTCATCACCACGACTGACAAACCGGCCACGAGATAATAGAGGGACCGCTTCCGGATCCATCGGCGACCGACAAGGGCTGTCAGCTCCAGCACGATAAGCCCGCCGATGCCGAAGAACAGTACGTGGCGCAAGTGGTACAGCTCAGCGAGGAACCGGTTGCTTTGTGGTGGTGCGTCGGCGATGAGGACGATGCTGGCAAGGGCGAATGCCGCGGCGTACAGCACCACCAGGCGGGCCGCGGGACCCTGCCTCCTCATGGTTCCCGCTCGGACTTCGGGGATGCCCGGGCGCCCCGCTTCTGTCCTGCTCCTGCGTAACATCTTCAAGATCCGCCGCCCCCGCGTTTCCTGTCTAGGGCCTGTTAATCCTTGCCCGATCGCCGCCGCCAGAATAAGGGCTAACAGGCCCCAAGCTAGCCCCCTCCGTCCCCGACGGCAAACCCCGCGTTGTCGGGCGGACCCCCGGGCCCGGCCAGGGACCGAAAAAATCCGCGCGCCGCTTCCGTATGCCGACTGCGGTAGGCGTCGCACATGATCACCTGATCACCGGCCTGACGGAGAGCGGTCGCGGTACCCGGTATCGACTGCTCGTAGCGGTCGAAAATGCGGCGGAGCTCCGGGACCTGGTCCTGCTCGCAGAGCGCTGCGAAGTACGATGGGATGCCCCACCTGTACCACTCCGGGAAACGATCGACCAGGGCGGCGTGATTGCCCTGGAACCAGTCCCAGCTGCCACCGGTCCGCGGCGGTCTCGTCAACGACCAGAAAAGCACGGGGACCTCGTTCTCACGCACGAGTTCGTCGAGCAGGAGGTTGCGTGATCTCGCCAGCAACAACGGCTGCCGAGGACTGCCGATGGCCGATAGAAGGTCCTTCCGCACCGATAGGGATGTTTCTCGCTCCAGCAGAAACAGGAGATGATCGAAGTACTCCTCGCCCAGATCCTGGACACCGACCACCAGCGCCGTACGGACCAGGTCCGACGGCAGCGCCTCCTGATGGATCCGCCCGTCGCCCTCGAAGCCGGTGTAGTCCGCCGCCTGCGCGGCAAGCTGCTCGCGCAGGGTCTCGTCGCGAACGACATCGGCCAGGAAAGCGATGAGTTCGGATCGGAATCTCGCCCTCTCCGACCCGGCCTCTGCCCCGCCGGGTCGGTCCAGGAACTCCAGCCTGCGCTGATAGATCGCGCCCAGGTATGCCCGCGCCATCTCCTCGTCGTCCGGGCCGAGCAGGTAGTCGAACATGCGCCTCAGCTCGGGTACCGGCGCCATCGACACAGACCGCTCTAGCGCCGCCGCCAGGTCCGGGACAGAGGCCAGGTATCCCCCTGCCCCTGTCTCGCCGGCGTTGAGGCTGGCGGCCAGGCTGTCCGCCAGCGACATGCCCTCTCGATCGTCCAGCATCCGGCTCGCGCTGCCGACGGGCATGTACTCTCCTGGCTCGACAATCCAGCGGTAGTACCCCGCGGCCGCCCGGTTTGGCATGATCCAGCCGGGGCAGTCGACTCCCAGGCTCATTTCCTGGCTGGCCTCGCTCATCA
Source organism: Gammaproteobacteria bacterium (assembly GCA_024640085.1). Lineage (GTDB taxonomy): Bacteria > Pseudomonadota > Gammaproteobacteria > Steroidobacterales > XN24 > JAHEFR01. The sequence continues at coordinate 7,606 of JAHEFR010000031.1, read as the reverse complement.
CCACGCAGCTCCCCGCCCGGTCCTCCGTGCTGCCGCTGTCCCAGCGCATGCATACGGGAATCGACCAGCGACCCGTAACCTCCGTGCCCTCGCCGAGGGGCAGGTACCTCTTCTGGCCGAGGGAGACGACGGCCGCTTCCGGCGTGCACCGGACAGACACGGTGACATTCGGGACGCCGGGCTGGAAAAGAAAGCTACGGAAGATCTCTCCGGCCGGTTTGTCCTCCCCCGCGACCTGGTCGAGAGATTCGATGAAATCGAAGACCGTCGCTGTCCGGTCGCCGAATCTCTCCATATGCAGCCGCCATACGTCCCTGAATGCCTCCTCGCCGAGATAACTTTCCAGCATCCCGAGGATCGCAGCGCCCTTGGTGTAAGTGAGGTTGTCAAAGGCGGCATACATGCCCGTGGCATCGGTCACCGGTTCCCGTATGCTGCGGGACGAAGCCAGACTATCCTCATCCATGGTTCTGTAAACGCTGGCCTGCTGCGCCCGATCGTAGTGCAGATCCGGTCTCCAGGCGGTCATGATCTTGACGGCCATCCAGTCGGCTGACGCCTCCGCCAGCCAGAGATCGTCCCACCAGGCCATGGTGACGAGATTGCCGAGCCACTGATGGGCAAGCTCGTGGGCGTTTGTCGCGCCCAGGGCTTCGATCTGACGGTAGGAGGCATGGTCGTCTAGCAACAGCAGGTCTTCGCTGTAGAACAGGAGTCCGGCGTTTTCCATGGCGCCCGAGTAGCCCGGTACGGCCACGAGATCGAGCTTCTCGTAGGGATATGCGAGTCCGAAATAGGCTTCCAGAGTCTCCACCATCACGCCCGTGTTGGCCAGCGCGAAGCCGAGCCCGGCCCCCTGACCTCGCGCCGCCACCCCCCGCAGGGGCAGGGGATCCTGCCTCCAGTCGTTTGGCGGGACTGGCGGTCCTTCCACGACGTCGAGGGGGCCGACGGCGAACGCAATCAAATAGGATGGCAGCGGCCTCGTGACGGAGAACCGGACCCGCTTGAGCCCTTCACCCAGACCATCCTCACCGACTATCGCCCCGTTGGACAGGGCCGTGTAATCACTGCGGGTGGTGATCTCGATCTGATAAGGAATCTTGAATCTGGGTTCGTCGAAGCCGGGGAACGCGCGTCGGGCCGCGATCGGTTCGAAGTCTGAAAAGACGTAGACATCGCCCCCTTGCTCGACACGGAACAGCCCGATCGAGCTGTCGGAATACTCGCCGCCGTACTCGATCTCGAGGACCCCGTCCCCAGGCTCCACCTCTCGGGACAGAGTGACCTGGACGATTCCGTCGGGGTGGACTTGCTCGCAGGTCGCCGGGACCCGCTCTCCATCGGACAGCACGAGCGCTGCGCTATGAATCTCCAAGCCGTCCCCGTGCATCCAGAACTTGTCGAGCGTCTCATCCACCCGCAGGGATATCTGCACCCGGCCGGTGAATCGCGGAAGGTCCGGGATGATCTCCAGTTCCAAGTGAACGGACGTGGGCGTGACATCGCCCGGCAGGGGTCCCTCGGGGATGCTCCCGACCTCGGTCATGGCGCCATCGGCACCGGCTGACGGGTCCTGATCAGGAGCGCAGCCCAGCGCCGCCACGAGCCACAACAGGACGGCAAAAACACGGAGAAGACCCTTCAAATCTCGACTCCCGGCCAGGAATGAGCGAACCGCACCACGCGCAGGCTCACCGTGGTGATCGCTGGCAGGCTCGCCCCATCGGTATTAAACTCCGCGCCTCTCCCCGCCCTGTCGGAACATGTCATCGGACTGGGAGTCGTAAAGAATACAGCGAAACACGGCGGTAACTCCTGATGAACAAACGGACACTCCTGCTGACGGTCTCCGCTGCGCTGGTCATGGCCGGCTGCGGGCGCTCCGAATCGCCGCCTCCGGAGGCGGACCCGCCGGCGACTATACCCGCGGGCGAATCTCAGGCGTTGCATGAGCCGGCGAACCACGACATTCAATGGCATGAAGGGGATGTGGAATCCGCTTTCGCCCTGGCGAAACAGGAGGGCAAACCACTGTTCCTGTACTGGGGCGCCGTGTGGTGCCCGCCGTGCCACCAGATCAAGGATGAAATATTCAGCCGCCCGGAGTTCGTCGAGAAATCCAGGCTGTTCGTCCCGGTCTATCTCGACGGCGACACGGAGCGCGCCCAAAAATACGGCGACAGGTTCGGCGTGAGGGGCTACCCGACCATCATCATATTCAGTCCCGACGGGGCAGAACTGACACGCATCCCGGGTGGACTGGACATCGGGCTGTACGCCGAAGTGCTCGACCTGACCCTCGAAGGCGTCCGCCCCGTGCCCGACATCGTCCGTGCGGTCATGGCCGGCGAGGAGGTGGAACCGGACGATTATCAACTCCTCGGGTTCTACTCCTGGTCCCAGGATAACGACAGGGCCCTCGGCGAACTGGATCCTGTAGAGACCTTCCGCATGATGTCGGAGGGCTGTCCGCCGGAACTGGCCGCGGCATCCGCAAGGCTCTACGCGGAATATCTCCGCGCTGCCATCGAGGCCGGCAAGGACGAGGACAATCCGTACGAGATGAGCTCCGCACAGAAGTCGGGGGCAGTCGAACGCGTGAACCTTATTCTGGCGGACGCAGAGCTCTCACGGGCCAACGTTCCACTGGTCATCTATTACGCCGACGATATGGTGGCCGGTCTGACGGCTCCCGACACCGAGGAGCGCGCGGCTCTGGTGGCGGCCTGGAATGATCGACTCGACGCCATCGCCGCCGATCCCAGGACCTCGGTTGCCGATCGTCTGTGGACCCGGTACGCCAGACTCCTGATCGCGACCATGGATTCGGAAGACCCGGTTCCGGAATCGGTGGCGGCACAGGCCAGGGAAGACGTGGACCAGGCGAATGAGCAGGCCATCTCGGAACACCAGCGCCAGTCGTTCATGAACGCCGCCTGGTACGTTCTCACTGCTTCCGGGCAGTCCGACTACGCCAGAGAACTCTTGTTGGAAGAGCTGGAGAAGTCCAGACAGCCTTACTACTTCATGCCCAGCCTGGCGGAACTGGCGGAACAGGACGGCGACACGGAGCAAGCGCTGGCCTGGCTCAAACGGGGCTATGACACCGCAGAGGGCCCGGCAACACGGTTCCAGTGGGGCTACTACTACGTATCCGGCCTGATCAGGCTGACCCCGGACGACGCCGATACCATCGCCGCCGCTACGGAACAGCTGCTGACCGAACTGGACGGCCACCCGGACGCGATCTACAACCGCACCGGCCGCATTATGAAACGCCTCGGGGAGAAGCTCGGGGAGTGGAACGTCGACGGTACCCACGACGTGCAGATCCGCGCCATCCAGTCCCGTCTCGATTCCCTTTGCGCAGACATCCCGGAAGAAGACGACGCGCTACAGACCTGCCGGGTCTTCATGCAAGAAGCCTGACGCAGGACCAGTCAGGCCATTTCCGGCGTCGTTCTGGATGGCGTTTGAGCGGCTCCAGCGTGGTCCGGTTGCCCGGCGCTCCTCGACAGGATGCGGTGTATATCGCCGGGATGCGCGGACGCCCATAATGGCCGGCGCCTGCTGGCGAGGGCTTCATCCATACGATCCCGGCCACGAAGAGACACCACGCCAGGGTGGTCCCCGGCTGTGGTGACCCGGCCGCTCACTCCAGCCAGATATCGCTCAGGTAGAGGCGGAAAGGCTGGTCGGGTCTGCTGGTAAACAGGATGATCTGCGTGATTTCGGAAACGTCCATCTCCCTGTCGGCCGGCGCCCTGCGGATGTCATCGAGAGCGAAAGACAGATCGTTCAGGCCCGGCTCGATATTCACGGTCCGATTGAACCGATCCTTGTGCTCCTGGTTATGTCGCGCGTCGTCGATCCGGAACGTCAGTGGCACCGGTTCGGCGCCGGGAGAGAAGATCCGCACCCGGAGGGTGTGGTAGCCCGTCCAGTCCGGGTAGGGCTCCACGATGGTGACTCCGGGCCAGGGTTCATGCGGGAATTGGATCTCCGCGACCCGCTGGCCCCCATTTCCCCGCCATTCGTCCGGGGCCGAGACGATGGTCAGGCTGGCCCGGAGGGGCCGGATGAACGGCTGCTGCCAGCGGCTGTCAAAATCGACCACCACCGGGACGGCCGCGGCTCGCATGCCATAGTGCCAGGCAAGCTCGATCAGATCCCAGGAAGAGACGAACAGAGCGAAAAGGGCGGCGCCAACCAGCAGGCCGCGAGGCGCGCGATTCCCCTGGGACCGATAGCCGGGGTCGATTGCAGACCGTATGGCCAGGAAACAGACCGCGCCGATCAGGTTGTGCACCGCGTCCTGCACTTCCGCCTTTCGCCCGGGGAGGTCCAGTTGGACGATCTCGGAGACGAGGCTTATAACCGCCACCGACACGAACGCAATGAGGTAATGGGAGAAGGGCCGCGCGTTGAACCCGGGCAGCAGCCCTCGCGACACCTCAAGAGCCAGCAGCGCGATCACGCCGAACAAGGGGATGTGGCCCAGGTTATACAACTCGTGCCACAGCATTGTCGGGCGTGGCGGACGGCCGACCGCCAGCACCCACAGCAGGAATACGATACCTGCCAGGGCGGGCAGCGCCCTGCCCCACGCGCGGCCTGTCCTGGGGACACTCACGGGCGACTGTGCCCTCTCGCCCTCACCGGCCGCCGGGGCGATGTCCGTGAGGAACGATCCCTGTCTTGCTTATCGGCCGCGATGATGACGACCTCGGCCCGGGCGGGACGCCGTCGGCAGAGGATTTCCGAGAGCTGATCGCGCGCCAGCCTCATCCGGGTCTCCAGTCCCCAGGGCGGGCTGACGATTGCCATGCCCGATCCGTTCAGCCTGGCCGGGTTATCGTCCGGAGTCACGCAAAACTCGAGCACAGCGACACTTACGCCGAGTTTCGCCAGTCGGCGGCGGAAGGCGATGGCATCACGGCGTTCCTTGATCGGATACCAGAGCGCGAAAATACCCGTCGGCCAGCGACGCAGCCCCAGGGCGACAGCATCCAGCACCCGATCTACCTCGTCGGCGGACTCGTAGGGCGGGTCGATCAGCGCACAACCGCGGCGCGGCGTGGGAGGGAGAAGCCCACCGAGGGCCGCATACCCGTCTGCCGGGCTCACCGAAACCCTCCTGTCGGCCCGAAAATGTCGGGCAAGGATCTCCACCTCCTCCGGGTGACGCTCACATAACCGGAGCCGGTCTTCGGGACGCAGCGCAGCCGCGGCGATGGCCGGCGACCCGGGGTAGACGGTCAGCTCGCCGGTCTTGTTGATCCCCCGGACGATACGCATGTAATCCTGGACGGGCCCGGCCTCCGTGGCGGACGCCGCCACCCGCCGGATGCCATTGTCCGCCTCTCGCGTCCGCCGTGCCCGCTCGTCTTCCAGGTCGTAGACTCCGCGGCCCGCGTGGGTTTCCAGGTAACACAGCGGCTTCGGCTTTTCGATCAGCCGTTTCAGCAGGCACAACAGGACTACGTGCTTGACAACGTCAGCGAAATTGCCGGCGTGGAAGGCGTGCCTGTAGTTCATTGGTACCGGTCGTACTTGGCCGGGTTCCCGCGCACCCGCTCCGCCGGGTACTTGAACTCGTTCTCGGCGATCTTGGCGCTCACGGCCGCCGGCAGGTCGACGTCAAGTTTGTCCGCCAGGCGGACGAGATAGATCAGCACGTCCGCCATCTCAGCCTCGATCCGCTGCCGCCGCTCCTCGTCGGGTTCGGCACTCTGGGCGGGGCTGAGCCACTGGAACTCCTCCGCCAGTTCGGCGGCCTCCACGATCAACGCCATAGCGAGATTCTTTGGCGCGTGGAACTGGTCCCAGTCACGCTCGTCAGCGAATCGGCGCAACCGATCCGCCAGGGTCCGGAAATACTCATCTGTCATGGTCGTGGATTATGGACCGCTCCGTCGGAAAAAGGGGCGTCCGTGCAGCGCCCGTTCTCTGGTGGCGATGTCTCCCGGGCTCACGGCCAGGGACACGACCTATCTGGGTATGCGCAGGACCATCCCTACCGCCACGCCGGCGTGGTCAGACGGCCAGAGGCCGTCCGGAGTCTTGTCCGCGGGCTGGTCGCCCACCACGTCCGCGTCGACTCCCCGCACATACGGCCCGCCGTAATGATCGGGCGCCGGCTTGATCCAGACCTGGTCGATGCGTTCGTACAACTCCGACTCAGCGTTGTCGAGCAGCCCATCCTGGCAGCACGTGTATCCCTCCTCGAAGCGATCGTTCTCCCGGTAGAGCCAGGTATCCACGAGCGGCCCGACCTCGAACGCCCCGCCAGGCGTCACCAGGACTCCGCCGGTGAAAAACGCATAGGGTGTCGGGCATGCGCCTCCGGGCAGGAGGCATGGCTCGAACGGCCCCTCGACGGGGTTGGAATTGAAATCGCCCACCATGACGACCACGTCGGTCGATCCGAAGATCGGCGGCGGAACGGCCCCGGTGGGCTCGCAGATCGTCGGGACAGGGATGGGCGCCGGACCCACCAGCTCAGCGGCCTGGAGAAACTGAACGGTGCGGAACGCCGGCTCGGATGCCGAACCGTCGGCGGTGATTTCCAGATGCGTGTTCACGAACCGGTAGTCCCTGCCGTTTACCTGTATGTCCGCCACCGTGTAGCCGCGGAGGATTTTCGTGAATGATGGAAGCAGAGGGTTGCTCACTGGCACACCGGCGCAGAAATTTCGCCCGTAGGTGTCATCGACTATCACGTCCGAGCGGACCAGGGTCGCGTCCCGGTCGATGATGGTTACCATCAGGGTCACCGGTCCGAAACCGAGGTCCGCCGGCACCTCGAGACCCGAGAGATTGATGTTCTCGACGGTGGCGGCGGTGGCGTAGTTGTCGCCATCGGCGTTGAGTTCGTCCAGAAGGATCTGCAGGTAGTCATCGTCCAGGATGCAGACCCCCGGCAGCTCCTTCACGCAGACCTGTACCTGGTAGACCTCCTGAAGGCCGATGGCATGGGGCATTTCCACCAGCATTTCGGATGCAAGGATAGCGGCCCGCTCCCGGTAGTTTGTGGCGATGATCTGCTCGATCACCTCCCGCGCCGCGGCAGGGAACTGGTCGGGCGGCACCTGCAGGGGAAGGAAGATGTCGCCGCCGACGTAGAGATTCTGGGTCATGGCCTTCATCTGACCGGCGCGGAAGCTGCGGCCTGTGTCGCCGGCGGTCGCCGAGGACCAGAGGACAACACCCGCCAACGCGGCAAGAGCCCACCCGATCGTTCTGGTTCGTGTGTTCATGGTTCCCACTCCCTGGGGCGCTGTACCCCCGAATGGTCCGAGTATAGTCCGGGACTCTCCAGTCAATTGCTTCCCCACGTTATGTAAAGTTCAGGCAGGACGGGAGCTTACGTCTGACCGCGTCACGAACAGGACCACAGTCCCGAGAGCCGAGACCGTCGGCCCAGGCAACGGACGGCACATCGGGCGGCGGGACCTGGACACGCTGGACGAACCAGGCTAGCCGTGTCGCAAAAAGCACCAGACCGATGACGATGCCACGGTATATCCGGTCCGGGACCGTCCCCCGGTCTTCGGGTCCGCTCAGGCCCATCCACCCGGACTGTGGCCGGGCCAGCGTTACC
>JAHEFR010000030.1 GCA_024640085.1 Gammaproteobacteria bacterium | reverse complement strand
ACGAGCTCGGAACAGATGGAGGCGGGGCCGTACCGGTTCGACGATATCCCGGTGGTCACCGGCGCCGGCCAGGTCAGTCTGGTGACCCGCGACCTCACCGGGCGGGAACAGGTGGTGGTGACGGACTTTTACGCCAGCCAGCGGCTGCTGCGCAAGGGCCTGTCCGAGTACTCCTACAGCCTGGGATCGTTCAGGCAGGACTACGGTGTAAAGAGCAACGACTATGGCGACGCCTTTCTGTCCGGATTCCACCGTTATGGCCTCAACGACCACCTGACCGTCGAGGGCCAGGCACAGTACTCGGCGGACGTCGGCCGACTGGGCGGGGGAATCACCTGGGCGCTGCCGCGAGTCGGCGTCACCTCGGTGGGACTCGGGTTCAGCCAGGCGGATTCCGGAGGCTCCGGTATCGACGTCTTCCTGGGTCACGAATACCGGACCCGCATGTATCGCTTCAATGTGGCCTTCCGCCACAGCGGGGAAGACTACCGGCAGCTTGCCGATGACGGCGATCTCTTGGGTATCAAGCTGTCGGCCGCGATCGGTGCCGGAGTCCAGTTGGGCAGCAGCGGCTCGATCTCCGCGGCCCTGGCCCGCCGCGAGTATCACGATTCCACCCGCAGCAGTCTCGCAAGCCTCAGCTACTCGCGGTCCATCGGCCGGGAGTGGTCGCTGGTGAGCTACGGCAGCTACGTGGACGGGGACGAGTCGGACTATGCTATCGGCATCGGCCTCACCCGTTCCCTCGGCGGGCGCAGATCGACCACCACCGACATCAGTGTGGACGATGGCCAGTGGCGCGCACGCGGCGAAGTCCGCTCCAATCTGCCGCGGGGTCCAGGGTTCGGCTACCGTGTGGCGGCTGGCCGCCAGGGTGATAACGATCTCTGGGAAGCTGATCTCTCGGCGAACACTGGGATCGGAAACTACCGGCTCGAGTCGGATCACGACGACAATGGACTGGCCTGGCGCGCCAGTGCCGCCGGGTCAGCGGCCTGGATCGGAGGGATGCCTTTCCTGACCCGGGAAGTCCGGGACGCGTTCGCGGTGGTCAGGGTCAACGGCTTCGAGGGCGTGCGCGTCTATGTAGATAACCAGGAGATCGGCCGGACCAACGGGACCGGGCGACTTCTTCTTCCCGGCCTCCGGCCCTTCGAGGCGAACCGGGTAAGCATCGATCTGGACGACGTGCCATTGAACGCCAGGATCGACCATCTGGAGACCGTCGTCACCCCGTACGCGGGCGCGGGCGTGCTGGCGGATTTCCCGGCCGCGGAGGGCCACGATGTCATGTTCAGGCTGATTCTGCCTGATGGCTCCGCGGCCCCCCAGGGCGGTCGGGTTTCCCTGGAGGATTCGCCGGAGAGGTCCCCGGTGGGTATCGACGGGGCCGTGTACCTCCGGGAGGTCGCCGGCCGGGCCCACGGCGTCCTCCGCTGGCGGGGGCGCTCCTGCGGGTTTACTGTAAGTGTGCCGGTCGGCGGTGATACGGTACCGGACCTGGGAGACGTGGGATGCCGATACGAGGACGGGCAATGAGGCACGCGGCGCGATGTCTGCTGGCGGCCTTCGGGCTGCTGGCGGCCTGTCCCCTGGCCGTGGCGGCCCTGGCGTGTTCTGTCTCGGCGATCCCGGTCAATTTCGGTCTCTATCCTCCCCTGTCGCCCACCAATATCGATACCGCGGGCAACGTGCAGATGTTCTGTGACGGCGGCAAGGGCAAGGTGAATATCCAGCTCAGCGCGGGCATGAGCGGCAGCGCTATAAACCGCCAGATGTTCGCGGGGCCCAACACGCTCGATTACAACCTCTACACCAAGGCCAACCGCAACCAGATCTGGGGAGATGGCGCTGGCGGCACATTCACCGTCACCGTCAACATCAATAAAGCGCAGCCCACGACAGTGAATGCGCCGGTCTACGGCAGGATTTTTTCGAACCAGGCGCCGGCGGCCGGTTTCTTCGTGGACCACATCGTCGTCACCATCATCTTTTGACCCGCGCCACGGCAGGACGGTCCCGGCGCTGGTCTCACCGCCGGATCGTGGACCGGTCCATGGCGAGGCGGGCGATATCGACAAAGCGGGCGTCTTCCTGATGAGCCACTTTCAGAGCGCGCAGCAATATCGGGCTGATTCCCTCGTAGCGCGGGATGGTCTCGGCCAGCCGCTCCACGCTATCCGGTCGGCCCAGAATCGGTATCAGGTCGCCATAGCTGAGCAGGAAGGCATCCTCGTGGTCGGCGCCGACCTGGGGGAGCGAGTCCAGGATGTCCCGGGAGAGCGATGCCGACAGGGCGTACTGGCCGGCGGGAAACAGGTTGGCCATGATGGCGCGGCGTCTGGCAAGTGAGAGATCAGTTGCGGTGTCGCGGACCCGGTCGAGCCACTTGTGCTTGTTCTCCTCACTCGGCCATGCGGCCTCCGCTGCCATCGACAGCCGCCGTCCGTTATCCGACGGGTCCGCCGCCAGTTCCCGTTGCCGGAGGTCGTCGGCATCTTCCGCGCCCAGCCTGTTCAGCGCGATCACGGCCCGCCAACGGCGATCCCGATCCAGCGGCGGCAGGCCGGCCGATTGGGGGGACACCAGCATTTGCCTGATACCCTCCTCGCCATCGCGGCTGCAGGCCACCGCGAGGAAGGTATCGATCCACAGCTTCTGCAGGTCGCTGCCCGTGGGCGCCGTAACGACGCTCTCGCCCGCGAAGGCCTCGATCCGCCTGGCCGCCTCGTCGCGTTCCGGATCCGCACCTTCCGGCAGGGCATGCAGATACCGCATGGCATCTCGCAGGCTCGCGGCGAGTTGCTGCAGTATCCGGCTGGAAGATTCCTCCTCGGCCACCGCGAGGGCCAGGTCCGCGTAGTCATACAGGCCGAGCGACGCTTCCCGTGTCATATCCCAGTAGCTCTGCAGGAACATCGACCGGACCAGGGGATCTGGCACGTGGGGCAGGGCTGCTCTCATGGCGCCCAGGGTGGCGGGGTCCAGGTCGACCTTCACGAAGCCCCAGTCACCGTGATTCGGGTAAATCATGGTGGGGCGGGCGGCGCCGGTCGCGGCTGTCACGGTCGTGCGCTCGCCCCGCACCAGCACCGGGACGATGGTGGCGCGGAATCCGCCGTCCTCGTCCAACCGGTAGAGCCCGAGCTGCAGCCGATGGGTCCGCAACATGGGGTGTTCCGGCGGCGCGCGCTGCACAAGGCTGAGTTCCTGGATGGTGTCTCCGTTACAACGGCATTCGACCCCGAGGCTGTTGAGGCCGGCCAGGTCGAGCCATTCCCTCACCCAGGGCGTCAGATCGCGCCCAGAGGCGCTCTCGAGGGCGGCGATGAAGTCCTGCAGCCGCGTTACGCCACCGGCGTGGCGTTTCAGGTAGGCGCGGACGCCGTCACGGAACGCGTCGGCGCCGACGTAGTGGCTCAACTGCGTCAGGACCGAGGCGCCCTTCTGATAGGTGATCCTGTCGAAATTGGAGAACGCGTAGTGGGTATCCCCCACCGGCACCTGGATCGGGTGAGTCGTCACCCGCTGATCGGCGTCGTACGCGCGTTGCTTGCTCACGGCGTAGAACATGTGCCAGGCATCGCCGTACTCGGTGGCATCGGCCTGGGCGAGGAAGGCCATGTAGGTCGCGAAAGCCTCCTTCAGCCACAGGCCGTCCCACCAGGCCGGCGTCACCAGGTCCCCGAACCACATGTGCGACATCTCGTGGAGCAGGACATTGGCGTGGCGCTCCATGTCGTCGCGTGTGTAACCGCCGCGCTTGACGAAACTCTCGCTGTAGGTGACCGCAGCCACGTTCTCCATACCACCGATATTGAATTCCGGGACGATGAGCTGGTCGTACTTGCTGTAGGGATAGGGCATGTCAAACCAGTCCTGGAAGAACCGGAATCCCTGCCGGGTCAGCCGGAACCAGTCCTCCGGGACGACGTATTCCGCCAGCGAGTGCCGCGCCAGCAGCCGCAGCGGGATACCGTTGGCATCCTCGTCCCACACCCGATAGTCGCCCGCGTGCAGCGGGAAGATGTATGTGCTGACGGGACCGATGCGGGGGAAAGTCCAACGTGCGGCATCCCCGGCCGATACCGTCCGCTCGGCTGCCGCCGCGGACACCACCTGCCACGAATCAGGACAGGTGACACGCAGGGTGTAGAACGCCTTGAGGTCCGGTTGATCGAAGCAGGGGAACAACCGGTTGGCGTCGTAGGGCTCGAAGTGTGAGTGCAGATAGACCCGTGAGTCCTCCGGGTCGACGAATCGGTGCAAGCCCTGGCCGGAACGGCTGTAGGGGTGACGAAATCCTATCCGGACCTGATTCCCGCCTTCCGCCAGAGCGTGAGCCGGCAGGATCACGAAACTGCCGTTGTAGTCCACCGCCACCGACCGGCCGTTGACGGTGACAGCGTCCACGGCGCCGTCCGTGAAATCCACTGTCAGTGGGGCGCTGGTGCCGGACAGTCCGAACGTCAGCGTCGCAACGCCCGAGAAGGACTCCGGACCCCCGTCCAGGTCGAGGTCGATGTCGTATTCGACATCCCTCAGTCGCCCCGATCGATGGGCGGCGTATTCGGCTGTCAGGCGCTTTTCGGCGCGGCGGATAGGCGGTTGCGGCATCGGGTCGAGTTCACATCCTGTGGGTCTCATGGCCGGTATCGTCGCGACCATGGCGACATTTCCCCCTGGCCAGTCGGCGGCCACGGGGGCCTGCAAAGAGCGTTGGTACCGGGAGCGGGAGTCGAACCCGCACGGGTTTCACCCCACCGGATTTTGAGTCCGGCGCGTCTACCAGTTCCGCCATCCCGGCGCGGGTCCGGCAAAGCTACCCGTCCCCGGATCGGGGCGCAAGATTCATCGGGCGGGGGGCGACGGGAGCCGGGGTGCCTGCCGGGAAACTTACCGGTCTCGGGCGGATCAGCCGGTCCCGAAACCTCCCTGCGGGATACGACGCGGCCACGGCTTGTCACATACTGGTGATCCACTGCGACCCTGGAGGGGATTCCCGCATCCTACCTAGCAAGATGTCAGGATTTGCAGACTGCAACGTAGACGTCGCGATCCTGGCCCGGGCCAGGCGAGGCGACATGAAGGCCCACGAGGTCCTGTACCGTGCATACGGCACGCCGGTGTACACGCTCGCCACCCGGATGCTCCAGAGCCCCGCCCATGCCGACGATGTGCTCCAGGAGACTTCGATCGAGGTCATCAGGAAGATCGACACCATGCGTGACGACCAGGCGTTCCCCGGATGGATCAAGCGCATCGCCGTCAACAAGTGCCTGGGCCATCTTCGGTCCGCCTGGCACCGGCTCGCCGCCCCATCCGTGGTGCCGGAGGACGGCGCCGGGGACGGGTGGCTGGGCGGAGACGATGGTCTGGATGCGGCCTCCATGGACGGCGGTCTCGATGCCGAACGGGCGCTTGCCCTCCTGCCGCCGACGGCGAGGGCGGTTGTCTGGTTGTACGACGTGGAGGGATATACCCATCAGGAGATCGGAGAAATGATGGGCCGCACCACGAGTTTTTCGAAATCCCAGCTGTCGCGGGCGCACCAGAGCCTGCGGGAACTGCTGGGGAACACGGTTGAAGGTGAATTGTCATGCATGCAAACACAGACCAGTTGCTGAGTGCGCGCGACGGGGGACCAGTGGACCTGGCCGTCAGCGCCCACCTGGAGGACTGTGTGCGATGCCGGCGTGAGATCGATCGGCACCGCCTGATCCGGAACATGCTGCGAGGACTGCCGCCTGTAGAGCCCCCCGCGGACCTTTGGCGGACTGTGGCGGTGGGCAGCGTCGCCGCTGCGCCCGCACACCGGTTGCACTGGCCGTCGGGCCTGGCCATCGCCGCGTCGTTTCTGCTCGGACTCGCCTTGCTCATGCGCGTCGGCGGTGACGGGAACGATCCGTCCCAGGCGCCGCTGGAGACCACCCCTGCGGCCACGGTCTCCGGCCTCGTGGATGGCGGAAACGGCGTATCCCTGAGAGCCCTGCAGACCCGATCCCGGAAGCTGGAGGCGCTGCGGGCGGCGATGCCACGACAGCCCAAGGTGGAGAGAGCCCGGACGGCGATGACCATCGCGGAACTGGAGGACAGGATCGCCCTGGTGGATCTGCGGTTGCATGCCGCGGATGCGCTGGGCCTGACTCAGGCGCACAGACATGCGCTGTGGAAGGAGAGAGTGAATCTGATGCAGTCCCTGGTGCAGGTCGAGTACTCGCGCCTGCAGCGCCCGGGGTACTGAGCGCGGCAGAAGCATTACCGGAGGTGAAGAGGTGTTCAGGAACGACGTAAGACTGGGAACAGGCCTCGCCTGGCTGCTGCTCGCGGCCTCCCTGGCCATGGCCAACCGGGCGCAGGCGGCGGAACCGGCAGTGGCCGGGACCAACGAAGTGACGCTGGCGGCAGCCGAAGATGAGGCGGCCCAGGCGCGGGTGGAGGAGGCCCAGGCCCTGGCTGAGGAGGCTCAGGCCCGCGAAGAAGAGCAGGCTGAGAAAAGCCAGGAGGCCTTGGAAGCCAGGCTTGAGGCGGCCCAGTCCCGGTTGGAACAGGCCGCCCGGGAGGTTGGCGAATTGTCCGCCCGCCTGACTGAGGACGGGCTGTATTTCTCCCTGCGGGGCCTGGAGGCGATCGGCCCGCGACCGATGCTCGGCGTCAATATCGGCCGCACCCCCGAAACCAGGGGACCCGGAGTGCACATCGTGGGTGTTACTCCGGATGGTCCCGCGGACAAGGCTGGTCTCCGCAGCGGCGACGTGATGGTCTCGATCGACGACGAGGATCTGGTCGAAGCCGACGGGGGCGAGCGCCTGACGGCGTACATGAGAGGCGTAGAGGCCGGTCAGGAGGTCAGGATCCGGTATCGCCGTGACGGCGAGGAGATGACGGCTACGGTCGTGCCGCAGGAGATGGACCCGATGCGGCTGGTCGTCGGCGCGCCAGGCGGGGCCTGGGAATTCGATCTGGACGACCTGGATCATCTGGAGCAGTTGGAGGAAATGGAGGCGCTGAAAGGACTGGAGCACGGATCCAATTTCCACTTCAACATCGGCTTCCCCGGCAGATGGGGTGACCTGGAGCTGGTCAGCCTGACGCCTGAACTGGGCGACTACTTCGATACGGAGTCGGGCCTGCTGGTGGTGCGGGCGCCTGAAGATGAGTCTCTTGGTCTGCAGGATGGCGACGTGATCCTCGCGATCGACGGCCGACAGCCGACCAGTCCGCGGCACGCCATGCGAATCCTGCGTTCATACGAGTCGGGGGAGACCATCAAGTTCTCCATCGTCCGCAAGAAGAAACAGCAGACGCTCGAAGTCGATCTCCCCCGACAGGAAGCGACGGGTCGTCATCACGCATGGCCACCCGCGCCACCGCCGCCCGCGCCGGCCCGGGGACCGGTGCGGCCCGATCAGCCGGCGCCTTTGGGCACCTGAGCGAGGGGCCGACGCGGGGGGCGAAGCTGCTAAGATTCGCCCGCCCATGAATCGCAGCGATTTCTCCTACGATCTGCCGGTCGAGCTTATCGCGCAGCAACCACTCGCGCGGCGCCGTGCGAGTCGCCTGCTGGCTGTGGACGGGCTGAGTGGTCGGACTCAGGACCTGCGCTTCGAAGATCTCCCCGGGCTATTGCAACCGGGCGACCTGCTGGTGGTGAACGACACCAGGGTGATCCCCGCAAGGCTGTTTGGACGGAAATCCACCGGCGGCAGGGTGGAACTGCTGCTGGAGCGCGTCGAGGGCACGAGCCGGGCCCTGGTCCAGTTGCGCGCCAGCAAGCCGACCCGCCCCGGTTGCATCATCCACACGGACGGAGACGCGGAGGCGACGGTGCTGGGACGCGAGGGCGAACTTTTCCGCCTGGAATTCGATCGCGAAGTGATGCCGCTGCTGGAGGCCCACGGGCACGTCCCGTTGCCGCCTTATATCCACAGGCCGGACTCCGAGGCCGACCGGGTCCGCTACCAGACGGTGTACGCCGAGCGCCCGGGAGCAGTCGCGGCGCCCACCGCGGGCCTGCACTTCGATGAGGATTTGCTGGGCCTCCTGACCGGGATGGGGGTGCGGCGGGCGGCGGTCACGCTGCATGTCGGTGCCGGTACGTTCCAGCCGGTGCGGGTGGACGACATCGCCACGCACCGCATGCACCCGGAACGGATCCAGGTGGGGGCGGATACCTGCAGGGCCGTAACTGAGACTCGTGCCCGGGGCGGCCGCGTGGTGGCCGTTGGCACCACGGTGGTGCGGAGTCTGGAGACCGCGGCCGCCGGCGGCTCGCTGGCGCCTTTTTCCGGCGAGTCAGACCTGTTCATCTACCCCGGTCACGATTTCAGGGCCGTGGACGCCATGATCACGAATTTCCACCTGCCCGAGTCGACCCTCCTGATGTTGGTCTGTGCCTTTGCCGGCGTCGGGCGGGTCCTGGACGCCTATCGGCACGCAGTGGAAAGTCGTTACCGTTTCTTCAGTTACGGGGACGCGATGTTCCTGACCCGGAGCACGGAGAGGATGCCATGAAATTCACCCTGTCATGCACGGACGGGGCCGCGCGCCGGGGCCGGATGGAGTTCGCGCGCGGCGTCGTGGACACGCCGGCCTTTATGCCCGTCGGCACCTACGGCACGGTCAAGGCCATGACGCCCGAGGAGGTCGAGGCATCCGGGGCGCAGATTCTCCTGGGCAATACCTTCCACCTCATGCTTCGGCCCGGCCCGGAGATCGTCCGGAAACACGGGGGGCTGCATGGATTCATGCACTGGGATCGCCCCATCCTCACCGATTCGGGCGGTTTCCAGGTCTGGAGCCTCGCCCACCGGCGGAAGATCACCGAGGAAGGAGTGGGATTCCGTTCGCCAGTGGACGGCTCCCCGGTCTTCCTCTCTCCGGAGACGTCCATGGAAGTCCAGCGACAGCTGGATTCGGATGTGGTCATGATATTCGATGAGTGTACGCCCTACCCGGCGACGGAGGCCGAGGCCCGGGAGTCCATGGACCTCTCGCTACGCTGGGCGCGGCGCAGCCGGGAGGCCCATGGCGACAACCCGGCGGCCCTTTTCGGCATCGTGCAGGGGGGCATGTACCGGGACCTGAGGTTGGCGAGCCTGGACGGCCTGAGCGGCATTGGCTTCGACGGTTATGCGATAGGAGGGCTGTCCGTGGGCGAGGCGGAAGACGAGCGCCTGGCCGTGCTCGAGACTCTGGGGCCGGTGATGCCCGCGGACCGGCCCCGATACCTGATGGGCGTCGGAACGCCCGGGGACATCGTCGAGGCGGTACAGCGTGGCATCGACATGTTCGATTGCGTCCTGCCGACGCGGAACGCGCGCAACGGCTATCTGTTCACCCGCCACGGCACCGTGAAGATCCGCAACGCCCGCTATCAGGACGATGAGACGCCGCTCGACGCGGGATGCGGGTGCTATACGTGCAGTAATTACTCCAGGGCCTATCTGCGGCATCTCGACAAGTGCGGCGAAATCCTCGGCTCTCGGCTGAATACGATCCACAACCTGTTCTACTACCAGCAACTGATGGCAGGCCTGCGCGATGCGATCGATCAGGGCCGCCTTGCCGGTTTCGTTCGGGAGTTCCATGCCCTGAGGGACGCTCCCGGTGATTGAGCCACATCGGATCGAGGGGTGCGCGATCAGGGCCGTTGCCCGGCCCCGTAGGTTTGCCGCCGGGATTCAGGCATAATGTCGCGCTGTTTTCCGCTCCCGCAAGGGCGCGGCACTGTTGAGGAAACTACCGATGGATTTCTTTATTAACAGCGCCTGGGCGCAGGCGGCTCCGGGCGGTCAGCCGGACGCGCTGACCAGCTTCATCCCCCTGATTCTCATCTTCGTCGTCTTCTACTTCCTGTTGATCAGGCCCCAGTCGAAGCGAGCCAAGGAGCACCGGAAGATGGTCGCGGAACTCAAAGCCGGCGACGAAGTGGTGACGAGCGGCGGCGTTCTCGGCAAGGTCACCGAAGCGGGTGAGCAGTTCCTGAAGGTGGAAGTGGCCGACGGTGTGGTGCTGAAGATCCAGCGGAACACCGTATCGATGGTCATGCCGAAGGGTACGTTCAAGAGCGCCTGACTCCGGAGTTCCATGCCGTGACCGTGCTTAACAGGTATCCCACGTGGAAGAACGTCCTGGTCGTCCTCGTGGTCCTTATCGGGCTGTTGTTCGCGCTGCCGAACGTGTTCGGCGACGATCCGGCGATCCAGATCTCCCTGGAATCGACCCAGCCGCTTGACGACTTGACGGTCACCCGGGTCGAGGGCGTGATGCAACAGGCCGGCATCACCCACCGGGCGGCCTACCTGGAAGAGGGCCGGGTCATGGTGCGCTTCCCCAGCGTCGAGGAGCAGCTCAAGGCCCTGGACCTGGTCAGGGACGACCTGGGGGCGGGCTACGTGGCGGCTCTGACGCTGGCGCCCCGGACCCCGGCGTGGCTCAGGTCCATGGGGCTCAGGCCCATGAGCCTCGGACTGGATCTGAGAGGCGGCGTCTACTTCCTCTACGAAGTGGACATGGAGGCCGCCATCGGGCAGGCACTGGATCGGTACGAATCGGATTTCCGCTCCATGCTCAGGGACGAGAAGATCCGCTACGCCTCGGTCACCCATGACGGCAAGCGAGTGGTCATCGTGCTGCGCAGCCCGGAGGACATGGCGGCGGCGGAGCAGCTGATCCAGGATGCCGATCCGGACCTGGTGGTGGACACCTCCTCGGCCGGGGCCGACTACGAGGTCCGCGTGCGTCTCAGCGAGGACCAGATTCGCCAGCGGCAGGATTTCGCCATCCAGCAGAACACGGTGACCCTGCGCAATCGGGTCAACGAGCTCGGTGTGGCGGAGCCGGTCGTGCAGCGGCAGGGCGTCGATCGCATCGTCGTGCAGCTGCCAGGCGTGCAGGATCCCGCTCAGGCCGAGCGTGTACTTGGCGCCACCGCCACCCTCGAGTTCCGGCTGGTGGACGAGAACAACAATCCCTTCGAGGCCCAGAGCCGGGGCCGGGCGCCGCTGGGGTCCAAGCTGTACCAGCACCGGGACGGGCGTCCGGTGCTGCTCAAGCGCGACGTCATCGTCACCGGCGATCAGCTCACCGACGCGGCCTCGGGTTTCTCCGAAGGGCAGCCCGCCGTGTTCGTGGATCTGGATGCCAAGGGCGCGCGGAAGATGGGCGAGACCACGCAGCAGAACCTGAACAAGGGGATGGCGGTGGTGTTCATCGAGCAGAAGCGCGAGACGGTGGAGCGCGACGGCCAGATGGTGGACGTCACGCGAGTGGAGGAAGAGGTCATCAGCGTGGCGACCATCCGCGGTGTCTTCAGTTCCAGCTTCATGATCACGGGACTGGACCCTGTCGAGGCGCGTGACCTGGCGCTGCTGCTGCGCGCCGGCTCGCTGGCCGCTCCGATCTACAAGGTGGAGGAACGGACCATCGGCCCGAGCCTGGGCCAGGACAACATCGACAAGGGCATGAGGGCCGTGCTGATCGGTTTCGTGCTGGTCGTGCTGTTCATGGGTATTTATTACAAGCTGTTCGGGCTGGTCGCCGACCTGGCCGTGCTGAGTAACCTGGTATTGATCATCGCGTTGCTGTCGATGCTCCAGGCCAGCCTGACCCTGCCCGGCATCGCCGGTATTGTGCTGACCACGGGTATGGCCGTCGACGCCAATGTGCTGATCTTCGAGCGCATCCGCGAGGAGCTCAAAAACGGCAACTCGCCTCAGGCGAGTATCCAGGCGGGGTACGAGAAGGCTTTCTCGAGTATCGCAGACGCCAACGTCACCACCCTGATCGCGGCGGTGGTGTTGTTCACCTTCGGCACCGGCCCGATCCGGGGTTTCGCGGTCACCCTGTCGCTCGGCATCCTGACTTCCATGTTCACCGCCATCGTCGGTACTCGCGCTGTCATCAACGTGATCTACGGCAGACGGCGGGTCAAGCGACTGGCGATCTGAGGACACACGGATGGAATTTCTCAGCAAGACCACCCACATCGATTTCATGGGCAAGCGCCGGATCGCTGTCGCCATATCCGGAATCCTGATCGTGCTCTCGATCATCAGCCTGTTCGTGCGTGGCATGAACTTTGGCATCGAGTTCACCGGCGGCGTGGTCATCGAGGCCGGCTTCCCGGCCACGGCGGACCTGACGGCGATCCGGTCCGGTCTCGCCGAGGTGGGCTTCCCCACGGCCATCGTCCAGAATTTCGGCAGCTCCAGGGACGTGGTCATCCAGCTCGAGGCGAGTGAAGACACGGCCGGCAGCGAGGTGCGCGATCAGGTCATGGGAGTCCTGCGCGACGTAGATTCCGGCGTCAGCCTCCGCCGGGTCGAGTTTGTAGGCCCACAGGTCGGCGAGGAACTGGCCGAGGCCGGCGGTCTGGCTACCCTGTTCGCGCTACTGATGATCCTGGCCTACGTGGCCTTCCGGTTCCAGTGGAAATTCGCGGTCGGTGCGGTGGCCGCTCTCGTCCATGATGTGTTCATTACCCTGGGGTTCTTCTCCTTCACTCATCTGCCATTCGACCTGTCCGTGCTGGCGGCGGTGCTGGCGGTGATCGGCTATTCCCTCAATGACACGATCGTCGTGTTCGACCGTATCCGCGAAAACCTGCTGCGGATCCGCAAGCAGACGACGGGCGCGATCATGAACCTGTCCATCAACCAGATGTTGGCCAGGACCCTGATGACCTCGGGCACGACGATGCTGGTGCTGGTAGCCCTGTTCCTGTTCGGTGGCGAGGCGATCAGCGGGTTTTCCATCGCCCTGCTCGTCGGAGTGGGCGTGGGCACCTATTCCTCGATCTATGTGGCCAGCCCCGTCGCTCTGGCGCTGGACGTGAGCGCCACAGACCTGATGCCGCCGGAGAAGGACGACTCGGAACTCGACGCGCTGCCCTGACGGGACCTCTGGCTCAGCCGGCGTTCGGCGGCGGCATCAGCGGGCCAAGAAGCTGCATCAGCGCCTGGTGGACGCGACCGTTCCCTGCCAGGACGTCGCCGCGTTCCAGGAAATCGCCGCCGCCGCCGAGATCGCTGACATGGCCTCCGGCCTCCTGGATCAGAAGGCATCCCGCGGCCATGTCCCACGGGTGCAGTCCCATCTCCCAGAAACCGTCCAGACGGCCTGCGGCGACGTAGGCCAGGTCCAGGCTGGCCGCGCCAGGGCGCCGGACTCCGGCCGTGGACGCGATCACCGCTTTCAGCATGGGAAGATAGGTTTCCAGCCAGCTCTCCTTGCCCCGGAACGGGAAACCGGTGCCGATCAGAGCGGATTCCAGGCTGCGCTGCCCGCTCACCCTGATCTTCCTGCCGTCGAGCTGCGCACCCTCTCCGCGGCTTGCCGTGAAAAGCTCCTGGCGCATGGGGTCGTAGACCACCGCCTGCTCCAGGCGGCCACGGTGAGTCAGGGCAAGAGACACGGCGAAGACAGGGAACCCGTGGAGGAAGTTGGTGGTCCCGTCCAGCGGATCGATAATCCAGACGAAATCCGAATCCCCGGTACGGCCGCTCTCCTCGCCGAGGAATGCATGGTCGGGATAGCTGCGCCGGATGGTGGCGATGATGTCCGCTTCCGCCATCCGGTCGACCTCGCTGACGAAGTCGTTTCGGCCCTTCGAGCTGATCTTGATGCTGTCCAGCCGATTGATATTACGGATGATGATATCGCCGGCGCGTCGCGCGGCGCGGACGCCGATGTTCATGAGCGGCTGCATGGTTACGGGCCGAATGATGGCGCGCAGTCGCGCCAGGGCGTGCGGTGGCCGGCCACGGCCGGGACAGGACGCGTTTCGGCGGCAACCCGTTGTTCGCTGATTTCACTCATGAGCGCCATGTTGCAGTTCGTGTCCGATCGTTTGCCGGGAGAGCCTGTTCCGACTGCTGCGGAGTCCGGGTCGGGAGGTCCTCGGGATGCGGCAGGGCCTTGGCTGGGGCCTCCGCGGGGCGGGTAGAATAGCAGAGATGAACAGTGCTGTTGACGCGTCTTCGCGGTTCGAGCCCCTGCCTGTGCGGTTCGTTCTGGTGGAGACTTCGCACCCGGGCAATATCGGGGCATCGGCCAGGGCCATGAAAACCATGGCCCTGGACAGGCTCTGCCTGGTGAAACCGGCCAGCTTCCCCTCCGCGGAGGCCAGCGCCCGCGCTACCGGCGCCGCCGATCTGCTGCACCAGGCCACGGTCTGCGATTCTCTGGCCGAAGCCATCGCCGGCTGCGGCTATGTCATCGGAGCCAGCGCGCGACGGCGGTCCCTGTCCTGGCCGCTCGTGACGCCCCGGGAATGCGGCTCGAGGGTGGTAAGCGAGGCCGGATCGGGGGACGTAGCCGTGGTCTTCGGGCCCGAGCAGTCGGGGCTGAGCAACGACGACCTCAAGCTCTGTAACATGTTGGTCCAGATCCCGACGAATCCTGATTTCAGCTCCCTGAACCTGGCGATGGCCGTCCAGGTCATCGGTTACGAGATCATGGTCGCCCGGGGAGGCGAAGACCGGCTGCAGAACCGCCGGGAGACGCCGCTGGCCACGGCCGACGAGATGCAGAAGTTCTTCGATCATCTGGAGCGGGTGCTGGTGGGCGCCGGTTTCCTGGACCCTGCCAACCCCAGGCACCTCATGCTGCGGTTACGCAGATTGTTCGCCCGGGCAGAGCCGGACGGCAACGAGATCGCCATCCTGCGTGGCATACTGTCTGCCGTGGCTCCGGGCTCCGGCCGGGACCACGATGACCGGCCCACGGACGTGGAAACGACATGATCTGCTCCAAGGACATCATCTACCTGGATTACGCCGCCACCACGCCGGTGGACGACCGCGTGGCCAGCGTCATGTGCGAATGCATGACGAAGGACGGGGTCTTCGCCAACCCCGCATCGCGCTCGCACCAGCTTGGCCGCGACGCTCAGGGGCGTGTCGAACTGGCGCGAAGAGAGGTTGCCCGCCTGTTGGGGGCCAGCCACACCGAGATTGTCTGGACCTCCGGGGCGACGGAGTCGGACAACCTGGCCCTGAAGGGCGTCGCCCACGCCTTCCGGGACCGCGGGCGCCATATCGTCACCAGCAGGACCGAGCACAAGGCCGTACTGGATTCCGCGCGGCAGATGGAGAGGGAAGGATTCGAGGTCACCTTCCTCGTCCCGGAGGACCAGGGCAGGGTGACGCCGGAGCAGGTGCGGGAGGCCCTCAGGGATGACACGGTGCTGCTCTCGATCATGCACGTCAATAACGAGACCGGCGTGATCTCGGACGTGGCAGCCATCGGCCGCCTTTGTCGGGAACGCAACATCCTGTTTCACGTGGATGCGGCCCAGAGCGCCGGCAAATTGCCCATCGACGTGGACCGGATGCAGGTAGACCTGATGTCCGTCTCGGGACACAAGGTCTACGGCCCGAAGGGGATCGGCGCGCTATTCGTGCGCAGCGGGACCGCCAGCCGCGTGGAACCGATCATCCATGGCGGTGGTCATGAGAGAGGGATGCGGTCGGGAACGCTGCCGACGCATCAGATTGTTGGCATGGGCGAAGCGTTTCGACTGGCGGGCCTAGAGATGGCGGCCGAAACGGAGCGACTGGAAGGTCTCCGGGACCGGCTGTGGGACGGTATCCGGCGTCTCGGCGGCGTGCTGCTCAACGGGCATCCCGAGGCGCGGATCCCGGGCATCCTCAACGTGAGCTTCGAAGGTGTCGAAGGCGAGAGCCTGTTGTTCGCCCTGCGGGAGCTGGCGGTATCCAGCGGCTCGGCCTGCACCTCCGCGACCCGGGAAGCCAGCTACGTGCTTCGGGCCCTGGGCCGCAGCGACCAGCTGGCCCAGAGTTCCATCCGCTTCAGCATCGGCCGTTATACGACGACCGCGGACATTGACCGGGCAGTGGAGATCGTAACGGAACAGGTGCATCGGCTCAGGGGCCTGGCGCCGAAAGCCGGTGACAACAGCGAGCGGCAGGCAAGCTGAACCGGGGGGGAATCATGGATATCATTGATTACAGCCCGCAGGTGCAGGAACGCTTCGAGCGCCCGGTGAATGCCGGACGCCTGCTGGGACGAGTCGTCAGCGGCGAGGCCGGGGACGAGGCGTCCGGGACCCGGGTGGAGTTCGATTTCCGGCTGCGGGGCGCGACAGTTGAGCAGGGCGCTTTCAGGGCCTATGGCTGTCCCCATGCCATCGCCGCCGCCTCGTGGGTGGCGGAGCAGGCCCATGGCCGACCGCTGGCCGATACCACCTGGCTGGATCCACTTTCACTTGCGGCCCTGCTCGAAGTCCCGGACCATAAGCTCGGCGTGCTCCTGGTGGTCCAGGACGCCCTGGAGAGCGCCGCCAGCCACGCAAGACAGACAGAGGAATAGACACCGATGGCCATCAGCCTTACCGAATCCGCTGCGACCCGGGTCCGCGAGTACCTGCATCGACGAGGCGGCGGCGTTGGTTTGCGTCTGGGCGTCAAGAAGACCGGCTGCTCCGGTTTCGCCTACGTGATCAATTATGCCGACGCAGTGGAGCAGGATGACGTGGTGTTCGAGGACCGGTCGGTCAAGATCGTGGTGGATCGAACCAGCCTGCCTCTGATCGACGGCACCGAAGTGGATTTCGTCCGCCAGGGTCTCAACGAGGCCTTCAGGTTCCGTAACCCCAACGTCAAGGGGGAGTGCGGGTGCGGGGAGAGCTTCAACGTCTAGGGCCTGTCAACTCTATCGTTCAGTTTGCAGGGTTTCGGGGCCGCATTTACACTTGTCAGTTTATCCCGTCCCCATCGCGGATACCGCCGCCGGGACGCCGGTTTTCCCAATCATTTTCCCCAGGGTATCCACATGGCCAGAGAGAGGACCATCTCCATCATCAAGCCCGATGGAGTCGAGAAGAACATCATCGGCGAGATTTACCGTCGCTTAGAGGCTGCGGGACTGGAGATCGTAGCAGCCCGCATGCTCCACCTGACCGGGGAGCAGGCCGGTAAGTTCTATGCCGTTCACCGTGAGCGTCCCTTCTACAGTGATCTCGTCAGCTATATGACCTCGGGTCCTGTCATGGTCCAGATTCTCGAAGGTGACGACGCCATCGACAAGAACCGGCAGATCATGGGCGCCACCGACCCGGCCAAGGCCGACCCCGGGACGATTCGGGCGGACTTCGCCAGCAGCATCGAGGAGAACGTAGTGCACGGTTCGGACGGTCCCGAGACTGCCCGCCAGGAGATTGCGTTCTTCTTCTCCGACGACCAGATCTGCCCGCGGACCCGCTGACCCGGGACCCTGACCTACGTGACTGCCGATCGCATCAATCTGCTTGGACTTCCCCGCCCGGAGATGGAGCGCTTTTTCTCGGGCCTGGGCCAGAAGCCGTTCCGCGCGCGCCAGATCATGCAATGGATCTACCGTCAGGGCGTGGACGATTTCGAGCGCATGACTGACCTGTCCAAGAGCCTGCGGCAGCAGCTGGCGGAGGTGGCGGAGATCCGCGTACCCGGCATCGTCGCCGCCCAGTCCTCCGCTGACGGTACCCGCAAATGGATGCTCGGCATGGGCGAGACCCAGGGTATCGAGACGGTCTATATCCCCGAACCGGCGCGCGGCACCCTTTGCATCTCCAGCCAGGTCGGCTGCGTGCTGGACTGCTCCTTCTGTTCCACTGCACAGCAAGGGTTCAACCGCAACCTCGGCACCGCCGAGATCGTCGGTCAGGTGTGGCTTGCCAACCGCGAACTGGGGTACAGCCCGGACGGAAACCGCATCGTGACCAACGTGGTACTGATGGGCATGGGCGAGCCCCTGGCGAACTACCGCAACGTGATCCCGGCCTTGCAGGTCTTCCTCGACGATTTCGGTTTCGGCCTGTCCCGGCGGCGGGTGACTCTCAGCACCTCGGGTATCGTGCCCATGATCGAGAAGCTGGGCGAGGACTGCAACGTGGCGCTGGCGGTGTCGTTGCATGCGCCCGACAATGCCCTGCGGAACGAATTGGTGCCCATCAACCGCCGTTATCCCATCGAGGAGCTGCTGGATGCATGCTGGCGCTATGCGTCTGAAGTCTACGGCCGGTTCATCACCTTCGAATACGTGATGCTGGACGGGGTCAACGATCAGCCGTCCCATGCTGCTGCTCTGGCTGCCTTGCTCAAGCATCGGCCAGGCAAGGTCAACCTTATCCCGTTCAATCCGTTTCCCGGCACTCGCTACCGTCGCTCGCCGGTGGCGGCCATCGAGCGGTTCCGTGAAATATTGCTACGTAACCGGGTACGGGCCACTATCCGCAAGACCCGGGGCGAGGATATCGACGCGGCTTGCGGTCAACTGGCCGGGCGCGTCAACGATCGGACCCGGATTCGGCTAGGCAAGAAACTGGTGCAGGTAGCGGTGCGGCCATGATGAGAACATTGAACGCGACCCTGGTCTGCATGCTGCTGGTGTTCCAGTGGGCCTGTGTCACCACCGAGTCCGATCCGGTAGAGATCTCCCTGGACGAGGCTGCAAAGGCCAACCTGCAGCTCGGTGCCAATTATCTGCAGAAGGGCGACCTCGCCATGGCCAGGGAGAAGCTGGAGAAGGCCGTCAAGCAGGATCCCAAGCTGGCCAGCGCACGCACCTATATCGCCATCCTCTATGAGCGCCTCGGCGAGGCTGACCTCGCCGAGGAGAACTACAGGGAGGCGGTCAGGCTGGCGCCGAACGACCCGGACGTGGCCAATACCTATGGCGGCTATCTGTGCCGGAACGACAAGCGCCGTGACGGGATAAAGTATTTCCAATCTGCGGCGAAGAACCCTCTTTACCGTACCCCGGAGGTGGCCTACACCAATGCTGCCGTCTGCGCACTTGGTATCCCGGACCCGGCTCTGGCCGAGACCTTCCTGCGCCAGGCGGTAGCGGCCAACCCGAGGTACCGGGAGGCGCTGCTGCGCCTCGCCATGCTGAGTTACGATACCGATCGGCCATTGCAGGCCAGGGCGTTCCTGCAGCGGTTCCACGAGGGCGGTCTGGCGACACCGGATTCGCTTTCCCTCGGCATCAGGGTGGAGACGGCCCTGGGCAATCAGGCGGCCGCAAACGAGTATCGTGAGCGACTGCGCGTCGAATTCCCCGATCAGGCGGCGCCGCCCGAGTAACCGGGGACTTGTCGTGACGACAGAATCGGACAAGCCCGACATCGATCCCCGTCAGGTAGAGGCGTTCGAGCCGCTGCCGGGCGATCTGCTCATGGGTGCGCGCCGGTCCCGGGGCATATCCACCGCCAAGGTGGCGGCGTCGTTGAATCTGGACGAGTCGGTAGTGCTGGCCCTGGAGGAGAATCGATTCGGCGACCTGGGGGCCCCCGTTTTCGCTCGCGGTCACCTGCGCAAGTACGCCCGCCTGGTCGAGCTCAATCCCGACGACGTGATCCGCGCCTACGACGCGGTAGCGACGGAGCAGTCGGCCGCCGTGTTGGACCTGGACGTATCCACTACCGTCGCGGAATCGGTATCCGAGCACTCTGGTGGCTGGCTGCTCAAAAGCCTCGTGATCATCGCCGTGCTCGTGGTGGGCGTCGTCCTGTGGGGGATCTTGCAGAACGAAGACGGTCCGGCGACGACCCTGCCCGACACCGGCGCCCCGACAGGAGAGGTGTCCGCGGTGAAGCCGCCGCGGCAGCGCCCGCCGCCGCCGGTCGAACAACCCTCACCGTCGCAAGCGGCTGATGCAGGGCCCGTCGAGCCTGCCGCCGCCGGCGAGGGGCAGGCCCCGCCTGGAGTCACGACGGAGGCTGACGTCGGGGCCGGTGCCGGAGCGCCGGATAACGCAACGGCTGCCGCGCAACCCGCACCCGCGGCGCCTCCCGAGCCCGCCGCGCCGGGCGTGCTGGTATTCGTGTTTGAACAGGACTCCTGGCTCGAAGTCAGGGATGCCGACGGTCGCCGGCTGGCATACGAGATGGGCCGCGCCGGGACCCGGCGGACGATCACCGGGCGGGGCCCGTTCAGCGTGTCCCTGGGGTTCTGGCCAGGCGTCAGCCTG
This sequence comes from Gammaproteobacteria bacterium, assembly GCA_024640085.1. Taxonomy (GTDB): domain Bacteria; phylum Pseudomonadota; class Gammaproteobacteria; order Steroidobacterales; family XN24; genus JAHEFR01. The sequence goes on along the minus strand of JAHEFR010000030.1, from coordinate 7,038 downwards.
AGCTACGGCGGACAGGATGTGCCGATCCCTGAGTCCAGCCGGCAGGGAAACCTGGCCCGATTCTCGGTCCCTTCCGGCACGGTTGACTAAGGCGCCAGCAGATGACCCGGTCTATCAGCCCCGTGCGCGGGATCAACGACATACTCCCCGACCAGACGTATGTGTGGCAGTGGCTGGAGGAAATCGCGCGGGAGACCCTGCAGGCCTACGGATACCGTGAGATCCGTCTGCCGTTGATGGAGCGGACCGAGTTGTTCGCCCGTTCGATCGGTGAGGTGACGGACATCGTCGAGAAGGAGATGTACACCTTCGAGGATCGCAACGGCGACAGCCTCAGTCTGCGCCCGGAGGCCACCGCGAGCTGCGTACGGGCGGGGATTACCCACGGCCTGTTTCATAACCAGCAGCCGCGTCTCTGGTATGCGGGCCCCATGTTCCGATACGAACGGCCCCAGAAAGGGCGATACCGGCAGTTCCACCAGATCGGCGCCGAGGCCTTCGGGCTGGAGGGCCCGGATATCGACGCGGAGCTGATCCTGGTCTCTGCCAGGATCTGGCGGCGGCTCGGTCTGGAGGGGCTCCGGCTCGAGCTGAATTCCCTGGGCACGCCGGAGTCCAGGGCGGAGTATCGTGATGTGCTGGTGGGGTATTTCCGTGATCGCTACGACGAACTGGACGAGGACAGCCGGCGGCGGCTGGAGCAGAATCCCCTGCGTATCCTGGACAGCAAGAACCCTGACATGGCGGCCGTGATCGAAGGCGCTCCCCGCATCACGGATCATCTCGACCCGGAATCAGCCGAGCATTTCGCCGGTCTGAAGGGGATACTGGACGCGGCCGGGGTCCGGTACCGTCTTAATCCGAGGCTGGTCCGGGGTCTGGACTACTACACCCGGACGGTCTTCGAGTGGACCACCGACCAGCTCGGTGCGCAGGGCGCCGTGTGCTCCGGCGGGAGATACGATGGCCTGGTGGAACAGCTGGGGGGCCGGCCAGTGCCTGCCATCGGCTGGGCCATGGGCCAGGAGCGGCTGGTCGAACTGGTTGCCGACGCTGGACTGGCCCCGCAGACCCGGACACCGCAGGTTTACCTGGTGCCCCTCGGTTCCGCCGCGGAATCCCGGGCCCAGTCGCTGGCTGAGGAACTGAGAGACGCGCTGCCGCGGCTGCGCCTGTGGCTGCACTGCGGCGGCGGCGGCATGAAGGCCAGGATGAAGCGGGCGGACCGTAGCGGCGCCGCGCACGCGCTGATCATGGGAGACGAGGAGCTGGCAAGCGGGACTGTCATCGTCAAGCCGCTGCGCACCGACAGCCAGCAGGAAACGGTATCAGTGAGCGACCTGCCGGAGCGCCTGCGCGCCCTTTGCGGCGGGTCCGACAGGGATTGACCAAGCAGAGAGGATTGAAGTGGACGAATATCTTTCCGAGAAGGAACAGATCCAGGTCATCAAGACCTGGTGGAAGGAAAATGGCACGTTCGTGATCGCCGGGCTGGTGCTCGGTATAGGCGGGCTGGCAGGCTGGAATTACTGGAAGTCCTACAAGCTGTCACGCGCCGAGGCGGCCGGGGCCGTCTACGAATCTCTGGCCATGGCGGTGGACGGGGGCGACCCGGGCGCGGCGGCTGCCGACCTGGAGACCCTGGCGTCCGACTACAGCGCCACGCCTTACCTGGACCAGGGTCGCCTGCTGATGGCCCGGCTGCTGGTCCAGCAGGGCGATCTCCAGGCCGCCGCAGGGGAACTCGAGGCCGTCGTCGCATCGACCGGGGACCCGGAGCTCGAGCGCGTTGCGAGGACGCGGCTGGCGCGTGTGCTGCTTGCCGCCGGTGACGACGGGCGGGCCCTGGAAGTACTGGATCTGTCCCGCGCGGGGGCGTTCGCCGCGCGCTTCCACGAGATCCGGGGCGATATCCTGGCCAGCAGAGGAGAGGCCCAGGCTGCGTTCGAGGAATACGAACTGGCCCTGAAGGAGACGGCAGAGGGGGTCATCGACCGCGGCGCCGTCAGGCTCAAGAGGGACGCCCTCGGCCTTTCGCCTGCGGACGACGCGGTGGCGGAGCCGTCGGGCGAAGCATGATCCGCTATGTCGCACTGATCCTGGCCGCCGTCCTGGCCACCGGTTGTTCGATCTTCGGCGACGACGAGGAGCCCATCGATCCGCCGGCGGAGCTGACCGATTTCGAGGCCGCGTTCCGCGTCTCCAAGGAATGGGAGCACAGGATCGGAGACGGCACGGAGTTCCTGATGCTGGGGCTGTCGCCTGCCGTGGAGGGCGGCCGCGCCTACGCCGGCGCCCATGACGGCAAGGTCATCGCCGTCGACGTGGAGTCGGGCCGCCGGGTGTGGGCGGTGGATACGAAGCTGGAGCTGTCCGCCGGTCCGAGCGTGGGCGAAGGCCTGGTCATCTTCGGGACTTCCGACGGAGCCCTGGTGGCGCTGGACGCCCTGGAAGGCACCGGGCGGTGGACGATGTCGGTGTCAGGGGAAGTCCTGGCAAGCCCGGCTATCGGTAACGGCATGGTCATCACGCGGACCGTGGACGGCCGCCTCCGGGCGCTCGATGCCGCCGATGGGAGTGAGTACTGGAACGTGGAGCAGCCGGTGCCGCGGCTGTCGCTGCGTGGTAACTCCTCGCCCGCTATCGTCGGCGCAGCCGTGGTGGCCGGATTCGATAACGGGCGCATCGCTACCTACGATCTGGATGACGGCGACATCCGCTGGGAGAACGTCATCGCGCCGCCTAGCGGCAAGTCGGAACTAGAGCGGCTGGCGGACATCGATGCAGCGATCACAGCCGTCGGCCAGGATGTCTACGCCGCCGCTTACAACGGGCGGGTGGCGAGCCTGGCGGTGGAGTCCGGCCAGGTGTTGTGGTCACAGGAGGTGGCCAGCTACGAGGCGCCCGCCGCGGACTGGACGGCGCTGTACGTGACCAGCCGGTCGGGCAGCGTGGTGGCCCTGAGCCGCGCCAGCGGCGCAATCCTGTGGAGTCAGGAAGCGCTTCACATGCGGGGCGTCACCGCCCCGGCCGCGTCCAACAGCTCCGTGGTGGTGGGCGATTACCAGGGCTATATCCACTGGCTCAATGCCGTGACCGGCGACTTCGAAGCCCGGGCGCAGGTCGACAAGGCCGCGATCGTGGGCCGGCCGGTGGCGGCGGGTGAACTGGTCCTTTTCCAGACCGAGTCGGGTCGCCTCGCGGCCTATCGGGCGAAGCGCCCGGACGCGGGCTGACGTTTCCGGGGGCCGCCGTGCTTCCCGTCATCGCGCTGGTCGGTCGCCCGAACGTCGGCAAGTCCACCCTGTTCAATTTCCTCACCCGGACCCGGGATGCGCTGGTGGCCGATATCCCCGGCCTCACCCGCGACCGCAGATACGGGTTCGGTCGGGTGGGGCCGGTGCCGTACATCGTGGTGGACACCGGGGGCCTGGGCGGGGAGAAGACAGGTCTCGCCGGTCTCATGGCAAAGCAGACCCTACTGGCCCTGGACGAGAGCGACATTGTGCTGTTCATGGTGGACGCCCGCGAGGGCGTCACGGCGTCCGACCAGGACGTGGCCGAGCTGCTCCGCAAGCGTGGCGCAGAGGTGCGCCTGGTCGTGAACAAGGCGGAAGGCCTGGATTCGGCCGTCGCATCGTCCGATTTCTTCGGTCTCGGCTTCGGCGAGACCGCTGTGATTTCCGCCGCCCACGGCGATCGAGTCGCGGATCTGATGGACGAGTTGCTGCAGGCGTTTCCCGAATCCGCGGCCGAGGCCCCGCCGGAGGAGACCACGCGGGTAGCCGTGATCGGCCGGCCAAACGTGGGCAAGTCGACGCTCATCAACCGGATGATCGGCGAGGACCGCGTCCTCGCCTTCGATCTGCCGGGCACCACTCGAGACAGTATCGACGTGCCCTTCGAGCGCGACGGCCGACACTACACGCTGGTGGACACGGCCGGCATCCGGCGTCGCAGCCGGGTGGACGAAGTCATAGAGAAATTCAGCATAATCAAGGCGCTGCAGGCGATCGACAGCGCCCAGGTGGTGATCGCCGTACTGGACGGTGCCGAGGGCGTCACCGAGCAGGACGCCAGCCTGCTGGGGCTCGCGGTCCAGCGCGGCCGGGCCATGGTGCTGGCGGTCAACAAGTGGGACGGCCTCTCCGATGACCAGCGGGAGACCGTGCGACGACAGATCGATCTCCGCCTGCCTTTCGTGGATTTCGCCCCCATCCACTTCATTTCGGCCCTGCACGGTTCAGGTGTGGGTATTTTGCTGGCGGCGGTGGACGCCGCCAGGGCAGCCGCCTTCAGGGACATGCCGACGCCGCGGCTCACCCAGATTCTGGAGGAGGCGGTCATCGCCCATCCGCCGCCAATGGTGCGGGGTCGCAGGATCAAGCTGCGGTATGCCCACCAGGGCGGTCGGAACCCCCCTACGGTAGTCATTCACGGGAGCCAGGCCGAGAAGCTTCCGGGAACCTATCGCCGGTACCTGATCAACACTTATCGCAGGGCCTTCGACCTGCAGGGGACGCCGGTCCGTATCGAATTGAGGTCTCCCGAGAATCCCTACGCCGGCCGCAGGAGCAAGACCACGCCTCGGCATGAGCGCCAGAAGAAACGTCTGCGCAAGCATCTCAAGGGGAAGAAGCGCTAGGAGTCCGGTCTGTACCGGACGACCGGGCTGCGGATTTCTCGCCCTCTCCATCCCTGCCGCCCAGGCATCCCTGCCCGGGAGGCTGCCGGGAATCCCGGAGCGGTGACGCTGGTAATCCCGCGTCCTATCACGGAAAATTCATCGTTCCGCCCGAACACGGCTCAGGCAGGCCAATGTTCTCCGCGAGAAAGATCCTACATCTCGAGTCCGAGTTCCAGATGCACCGGGGCGGCAGCCTGCCGTCCATGGACCTGGCGTACGAGACCTGGGGCAAACTGTCTCCGGAGCGGGACAATGCTGTGCTCCTGTTTACCGGGCTGTCGCCGTCGGCCCACGCCGCGTCTTCGGGTGAGGACCCGTCGCCCGGCTGGTGGGAAGAGATGGTGGGCCCCGGTCGGCCGATCGACACCCGGCGCTATTTCGTCATCTGCGTCAATTCCCTGGGCAGCTGCTTCGGCAGTACCGGTCCCGCCTCCATCAACCCGACTACCGGCAAGCGCTGGCGGCTGGACTTCCCGGTGCTTTGCATCGAGGATATCGCCAGCGCCGCTTACGAGGTGGTGAAGGCCCTCGGCGTGTTGCATCTCCACAGCGTCGTGGGCGCTTCCATGGGCGGCATGTCAGCGCTGGCCTTCTGCACCCTCTATCCCAAGGCCGCCACGGGCCTCGTGGCCATCTCTTCCGCGGCCCGGGCCGAGCCCTTCGCTATCGCCCTGCGATCCCTGCAGAGAGAGATCATCCGCTCCGATCCCAAGTGGAACGGCGGTAATTACGCTCCCGAGGACCCACCGATCCTGGGCATGCAGCTTGCCCGCAAGCTGGGCATGATCAGCTACCGTTCTGCCGAGGAATGGGCCAGACGCTTCGGACGGGAGCGTACCGGGGCGGAACACGATCCGGGCGATTCCTTCGGCATCGATTTCGAGGTCGAGGCCTATCTGGAAGCCCACGCCGTCAAATTCATCGGCGGCTTCGACCCGAACTGCTATCTCTACCTGTCCCGGTCCATGGACCTGTTCGACGTGGGCGAGCACAGTGGTTGTGTGGCGACGGAACTGGGCAAGTCCACCGTGTCCCGCGCCCTGGTCATCGGGGCCGAGACGGACTTCCTGTTCCCGGTGAACCAGCAGGAGGATCTGGCCGAGTGCCTGGAGCATCCGGACAGGGAGGTCGAATTCGTTGTGTTGCCGTCCATCCAGGGTCACGACTCCTTCCTGGTAGACATGGACCGCTTCCGCCCGGTGATCGCGAGGTTCTACGACCGCCCCTGATCCCTGCCGGTGACCCGGGCCGAAAAACCGCCGGTTGCGACCCGAATCCCGATCTCCTGATCCAGCCCAACCTGTGCCGGGCTCCTGACGACTGCGCCGTCAGGCAGCGTCACGATGGCGTATCCGCGGCTCAGGGTCCCTTCCGGCCCGACGGCCCGCAGGGTCTTGTCCAGGGCCTCGAGTCGTCCCCGGGATCTCTCGATGCGATGCCGGATCGCAGTCCGGATCCTGCCGTCAGCGCTACGCAGCCGCTCCCGGGCGGTCATGATCCGCGGCAGGGGGGAAAACCCCCGGAGTCCGGCGGCCAGGGTGGCCAACTCCGAACCCAGATGCCGGAGCCGGCCCCGGCTGGCCATCACCAGGCGCTGCTCCAGTTCGTCCAGTCGCTGGGCCTGCTGCCGCAGCCGGTTGCCGGGGTGCAGCCGCTCCAGCCGGGCGCGCTGCCATCCCAGGCGTTCGTCAAGATCGGCGAGACGACGTCCGACCAGGGCCCGAAGCCGCGAACCGACCTGACCGTAACGCCGCAGCCAGTCAGCGCCGTCGGGCACCGCCAGTTCCGCTGCCCCGGAAGGGGTCGGCGCTCGCAGGTCCGCTACGAAGTCGGCGATGGTGAAGTCGATTTCGTGTCCCACGGCGCTGACGATCGGGATCGGACATTCGTGGATGGCCCTGGCGAGCTTTTCCTCGTTGAAGGCCCACAGGTCTTCGATGCTGCCGCCGCCCCTGGCCAGGATCAGTACGTCGCAATCGCGTCTGTGGCCGGCCAGTTCCAGGGCGGCGACGATTTTCCCAGCGGCGCCCTCACCCTGGACCGGGACCGGGTAGATGCGCACCGGCACCGCCGGGAAGCGTCTCGCCAGCACGTGGAGGATGTCGCGGATGGCGGCCCCGGTCGGTGACGTGACCACGCCGATCCGGCCGGGGAGGGCGGGGAGGGACAGCTTGTGGTCCGCAGCGAACAGGCCTTCGGCGGCGAGCTTGTTCTTCAACAGTTCGAACTGCCTCTGCAGGTCGCCTTCGCCGGCCGGCTCCATGCTCTCGACGATCAGCTGATAGTCGCCGCGGGCCTCGTAGATGCTCAACCGGCCGCGGCAGATCACCGCCTGGCCGTCGTCGGGCCGG
>JAHEFR010000010.1 GCA_024640085.1 Gammaproteobacteria bacterium | reverse complement strand
CACTTTCTTGGGGTCGTTCCGGAAACGGCCGGTCCCGAGACTGAAGAACGGACTGACCCGCCATCTGGAAAAGGGCTGTACCAGAAGGTCGGCGTGGTAGAGCCGCGTACTCGAGAAGGAGCCGGAAACCTCCGTTAGCCCGGCCTCCGCGAGGAAGAACTCGTTCAGCCGGTACCCGGCCCTTACAGTGAACGATCGGTCACCATCGAAGTCGCCGGTGGCGAAGCCTGCCTCGACCCGCCGGGACAGGTAGTCCTCCATCACCGCGTCGCGTCCCGTGTAGGACCTCCCGTCCGCAGTGTTCCGGATCACGTCGGATTCCCGCACCCAGCCCTCTGTCCCATCTGGTGCCCGTACCTTGACCCAGTCCGTCCTCCGCTTGATCAGGGCAAGAGAGCCCCCACGCTCGACGGTGTGGAAAACAGGGTATCCACGCCCTGGCCCGCTGTGCATCTCGACGAAGGGAGCGACGACTGAAGTGGTTGGCTCAGCGCGGCCCGCCTGGCACTCCAAGGACGGCCAGGGGAGAGCCATGGCGACGACCGCGCCGAGCCAGAAACGTCGCGGGGAGAAGCCCGATGTCCTGCGGTGACCGTTCATCGCTTCAGAACCCGCAGGTCGATACGTCCACCGGCGTGCAGAACCCACAGCTGGACGCATTACTGTCCTCTACACGGATGGATATCCAGTCGTGGATGACCCCGTAGCAGGCGTCAGCCGTGTTGGGGAAGATGTCGCCACCGGTGTGAGTCCCGGAGATGGCGAATACACCGCGCAAGGGTTCCAGCAGCAGTTTGCTCTGGTCAGGATCATTGAGGTTGGCGAAACCCTTTGCCGCAAAGAAGTTCGACATCATCTCCGGCGACCCGGGTTCGGCCTGCGGAAAGACCTTGAACGCACCACCCGATCCGGCATTCACGTCGTGACAACCGCTCCCGGCGCAGGTCGCCTGGCCTCCGCTGGCAGTGATCACAGCATCGAAGACGGGATTGACGCACTGCTCGAAGTCCGCCACGCAGAGGGCGGACCCGCTGGCCGTCACTGGTTCCACGCTGACGTCATCTCCGCAGGCAGTCAGGCCGACGCAGAGCGTAATCAGGATGATCAGTCTCGCTTCCACCACGCGCTCCGGTCAGGTCCCGCACTCGCCGGCGGCGATCCAGTCGAAAATGACTCCGTAGCCGGTCTCACCGGGTATCAGCACAGGCCGGTCGTCGGCCGCAGGATCGCCGGGATCGTCTACCAGCGTCGGATCGTCGATCCTCGGATGAGCCGGCGTCGACCATTCAGCGGAGGTCGGATACAAGAGCAGGTAGCTCGAGGCGGGATTGCAGACGTCGTTGACCATGGATACGGTCACGTTGAAGTCGCCTTCCACACTGCCGGTGAGCACGAGCCTGTTAGCGCTGAAGCTGGGGTTGACCGGCTCGCCGGGGATGCCGAGACCTTCGAACGGCTGGTGGCAACCGGCGCACTGTTCCATCAACACCGGATGGACGCTCTCCTCGTAGGCGGTCTCCGACAGTCCGCGAACACCACCACGGATTTCGCTCCGGGGCCGATAGCCGTCTCCGTCGGCGTCGTCGAACGGATCGTTGTAGTACTGCCCCCCCAGGTCGATCCATTCGGCCAAAAGGCGCATCTCGGAATCGTTCAGCATCGTGCTGTGATCCACTGACGGCGGAGTGGTCAGGGACTGGGGTGCCCGTAATTCGCGCTCGGCCAACTTCTCCATGAGATGGGCGCTACGAGAACTTTCGGTGGAACTTCCGGTGCTGACCAGGGCCGGCTCCCGGACGACCTCAACGTCTCCGTCGTCGTCAACCCGGATGACCGGAAGACCGGTGTCCGGATCGATTTCCGGATCACCCACCAAGAGTTCCTCGTATGACACCAGCCGTCCGGTGCCACCGACGGTATCCCTCAGGTCCAGTCCCCGCGAAATCGGGTCATCTCGATTATTGCTGTTGTGGCACAGAACGCAGGGGCCTGCCCCGCGGTCGAGTGTCCATAGCGGCTGGATGTGGTCCGGATAATTGATGATGCCACCGCTCGGCACCGGCACGCCGGCCGGCAGCCCGTCGTAGGTGATCTCCAGCTCGGGATCCGGATTCCGGCCGGCGGCCGCCGGGTCCGTCCACACATCCACGAATCGCATGTAAGTCTCAAGGTCCATCGCCGCCGAATCAATCCGAGTTCGGGTCTCGGCCATGGACTCGCCGGACTCAGCGGCAAGAAGCGTGTTGGGATGGAATCCGGCGACCGGGGCCGAATTCAGCGCGCTGCCCCGGCGCGGCGAATGACAACCGTTACAGGTCCGGGTCTCACCCGGACGAACCTGTATCCAGTTGGTGTGGACCTGCAGCGCCCGACCTTCCGCGTCCACTACGGACAAACCCAGGGGCGTGTCGGCGGGCACCCGTATGCGGAAGGAGCCGTCAGGTTCGATGACCGTGTAACCGACGATCTTCTGCATCTCCATGTCGGTCTCGCCGATCGCCTCACGGGACAGTCCCGGCGGTGTCGGGACCGCCCGGACAACTCGCAGAAATCTGGCGGGGCGGTCGGCGGCCAGCGTCAGAGCTGGATCCTTGAGGGTGGCGATGTCCGGAACCTCGCTGCGGCTGTCGCCCGGCGGCGGCTCAGTCATTGGGATGTCCTCTCCGGGGACAAGCATCCGTACGCCCATCAGATCCAGGCCATCGGTGTCATAGACGCTCTTGACGTTGAGGATGCCGAGTCCCCGGGCAGCAAGATCCGGATCGAGAGGCTTGTCGGCGATGGTGTTCGGCACTGGGCGGGTGGCGATGGCCACCGGGTCCGTATAGGCCATTCCCTCCGGCGGAAGGGCAACCGGCCGGAGCGTCTTGTCGTCCATGTTCAACATGTAGACGCCGTAATGAGGCGGGCCCTCGACCTCCATCACCTCGCCGGTAAGCGGATTGACCTCATCCTCCGGCCGGAACGGAGACCAGCTCACCAGCGCGCGTGGCGTCCCGTCCCAGAGGGGATATGGCGTCGTGTAACGGCCATACACGCTGTTCTCCCGGCCGAGCTCGATGTCGAACAAGGTGACCTTCTGCTGGCCGACCGCGCCGGCGGGGGCCTGAGGGGCGGGCTGATCGAATTCGGAGAAGTTGCGGATATCCACCGCCATCAGCGCGCCGCCCTCGCTGGTCCCGGACAGGGGCATTAGAGACGACAGCACGCGCCCGTCTGGCATCTCGCGGGGGTGGAGGAAACTGTTTCCGGGACTGAAGGCCCCGTACTGGACGAAGATATTGGTGCCGTCCGGGTTGGAGAAGAAAAGCGGGAAGTGGTTGTTGTTCCCGACATGATCCCAGCGGGCAAAAATGATCTCGCCGGACGTCAGCACGGCAGGATTGCGGTCGTGGCTCTGGTTGAAGGAAATCTGCCTTATGTCGGTGCCGTCGGCATCCATGACATGCAACAGGATTGCCCGTTCCCGCTCGTACTCGTCGAGATGCGCATACGGCTCGACACCTTCCTCTGCCAGCAACTGCCGGGACTTCTCCTGGCGGTTTGAAGAGAACACGATGCGGCCGCTAGGCAGGTAGGCAGGATCCACGTCGTCACCGGCATCGGCGATCGCGTCATCGGCGATGACTCTCCGCAACGCCTCGGTGGCAATCTCGTATTCCCAGATGTTCCAGGTGTCGTCGTCCGGTCCGCGCATGGAGAAAAGCAGACGCGTGGCATCGTAGGAGACCTCGGGGTCGGACACGTCTCCGGCTCCCTTGGTGTAGACCGCGGTGACATTGGTGGTGCCAGCGCTCGGTGATGCAAGGTCCATCACCAGCAAGTCTCCGCCCTCGCGGAATATCAGCCCGTCCGTGGGGTTGCCCACGGCTTCGACGTCTCGCGAAACGAAGGCGATGGGGAAGTCACCCTCGACGACCACCGCATCACCTGACCCCTCCCCGCCACCGCCACCACAGGCAGACAGCGACAGGGCGGCGGCGGCAAGCGCGCCGCCGGATTTCCGATTCATTGGTACCCGATGCATGGTTCGACCCTCTCTCTCTGACCTGGCGGCACGCCTGCATAGCGCAGACGTGGACAACGGGCAGCAGCCAAGGTCGCGGGGGTCGAACCGTCCTCAGGAAAAGTCGGCAATGGGAAAAGCCCGCACGCGCACGCAATCGGCTCTGGGGCCTTCAATGTCGTCATCCTGGCAACCCCGCTGTCTTAGGAATTTCCCGTAGACCGGTGGCTTTGCGTCCCCGCCTTTCGGTGGGTTTGCCCTTTTCAGCGGGCCCGAGACTTACATATGGCCGATTGGGATGTCAATGGACCACTGCCCGTTTACGCGAACCCAACCTTTTGTTTTTATTGAATTTTACATAACGTACCCTTTCGGCCTCGGTCTGCCCCAAGGGCCGGTTGGAGGACAAAAATGCAAGGGATTTCACTCGCTTGCCCATCCGCCGCGAGTGCGCCATGCTTCACCGGACTAATCAGGCGCCCACCGGCGTCAGGGACTGATTGCCGAGCTTGGGTCACGACTGAACGATGTCTGAAGTCCGCAAACTGACCTTCTTCATCTCGTCGCCGGGCGATGTGTACGAGGAGCGTACGCTGGCCCAGCGGGTGATGGATCGGCTGCAGAGCGAGTTCGCAGGCCGGGCGGTCCTCGAACCGGTGTTCTGGGAACACGAGCCGCTGCTGGCGACGGACACCTTCCAGACGCAGATTTCAAAGCCCTCCGATGCTGACGTCATGGTGGCCATCCTGTGGTCCCGGCTGGGTACCCGGCTGCCCAAGCAATTCACCCGTGCCGATGGTTCCCGCTACGAATCCGGTACCGAATTCGAGTTCGAGGACGCCGTCCAGGGATTTCAGGATCACGGCAGACCCCAGCTGCTGGTCTATCGCAAGACGGCCAAGGCGTCGGTCCAGCTTGATGATGAAGACGCCCTGATGGAGAGGATCGAGCAGAAGAAAAAGCTCGACAGGTTCATCAACCGCTGGTTCCACGACACCGAAGAAGGCACCCTCAAGGCCGCTTTCCACCCGTTCGACTCCGCCAGCGAATTCGAGCTTGTGCTGGAAAGGCACCTGCGGAAGGTCATAGAGCGGGCACTGCCAGAATCGGCGCGCGCCCAGATGGCGGCCACCGCCGTATGGAAGAAAGGCTCACCGTTCCGCGGCTTGCAGGCATTCGACTATGAACACGCGCCCATCTTCTTCGGCCGCACCAGGGCCATAGGCGACGTCCTCGACGCCTTGCGAAGACAGGCCTCCGAGGGCCGGGCGTTCGTGCTGGTGCTGGGAATGAGCGGCGGCGGCAAGTCTTCGCTGGCCCGCGCCGGCGTAATGCCCATGCTCACCCAACCGGGCGTCATCGAGGGCGTCGGCATGTGGCGCCGGGCGGTTTACCGGCCCAGTGACGTGCGCGGCGACCTGTTTCTCGGTCTCGCCACGGCGCTGCTGCGGGAGGACGGCATCCGGCTTCCCGACATGAGTCCCGAGGAACTCGGCGAGGTGCTGAGGCAGTCGCCCACGGCGGCGCTGGCGCTGATCAAGACCTCCCTGGCCCAGGACGCTGCCGACCTCTCCCGGCAAGGCCAGGGGGGGAAGACCCCCCAGGCACGTCTCGCGCTGCTGGTGGACCAGATGGAGGAGATCTTCACCCAGGACTGGGTGACCGATAAGGACCGCGAGAAGTTCATCGCTTGCCTGGACAAGCTGTCGCGCTCGGGCCGGGTGTGGATCGTCAGCACCTTCCGCAGCGACATGTATCCGCGTTGCGCCACTGTGCCAAAACTGGTGGAACTGAAGGAGGGCTCGGGGCAATACGATCTCATGCCGCCGACAGCCACCGAGATCGGACAGATGGTGCGGCTCCCCACCCGGGCGGCGGGGCTCCGATTCGAGGAAGACCCTTCCTCCAACGAGCGCCTGGATGACATGCTGCGCGACGCGGCCGCGGCCCGACCCGAACTCCTGCCGCTATTGCAGTTCACTTTGCAGGAACTCTACGAGCGCAGGCGCGAGGACGGCACCCTGACGCTCGAAGCCTACAAGGAACTGGGCGGCGTCGAGGGATCGCTGGCCAGGCGGGCCGAGTCTGTCTACGCGAAACTGCCACCCAACGTCCAGGGCGCCCTGCCAAAGGTCCTCGAGAAGCTGATCCACGTTCGTAGCGGCGCCCAGGAGGCGATCGGGCGGCGCCGTGCCCACCTGGAAGACTTCGATAGCACGGAGCAGAAGGAACTGGTCGAGGCGTTCATCGAGGCCCGCCTGTTCGTCACCGAACTTGACGACGATGTCGCCGCCGTCATGGTCACTCACGAGGCGCTGCTCTGGCACTGGCCGCGCGTCCAGGAGTGGGTGGAGCAGAACCGGGAGAACCTGCGCGTCCACAGCCGGGTCAGTGCCGCTGCCGAGCGCTGGATCAAGGAGAATCGCAATCCTGACCTGTTGCTGCCTTCGGGCAAGCCGCTGGAGGAAGGCGTCGGCCTGGTTGATAACGAGGTCACGCTGAACGTCTACGAGCGGGCGTTCATCGACGACTCCGTCAAGGCCGAGCGGCGCCGCCGCAACATCAAGCGTGCCGTGGTGGCCATGCTGGCCGTGATGGCCGTCACCGCCACCGGTGGCGCCATCGTGGCCACCCAGCAGCGCAAGATCGCCGAGGAGCAGCGGGCCAGGGCACAGGTGGAGGCCCAGACTGCCAAACGCACCTCCGACTTTATCGTCGGGCTGTTCGAGGTCTCCGACCCTTCCGAGGCCCGTGGCAACGAGATCACAGCCCGGGAGATCCTCGATGCCGGCGCCGAGCGCATCGATGCTGAATTGGCGGACGAGCCGGAGATCCAGGCCAAGCTGATGGAAACGATTGGCAAGGTCTACACCAGCCTGGGCCTGTTCAGCGAGGCGGTCCCCCTGTTGCGGAGATCAGTGGACCAGCGTAGAGGGCTGGACGTCCCGGAGGGTGAGATCGCCGAGAGTCTGGACAGCCTCGGTCGAGTCCTGGCCCTGAAAGCGCAGTTGGACGAGGCCGAGACCGCCTACAACGAAGCTCTGGACAAGCGGCGCGCCATTTATGGCGACAGGCATCCGCTGGTCGCCGATACGCTGGCCGGACTTGCATATGTCAAGACCGTGCGTGGCGATTTCGCGGACGCGGAACTCCTGCTTCGACAGGCGCTGGACATGAGGCGTGAGACCCTCGGCGAGGAAAACAAGGACGTCGCCAAGAATCTCGAGGATCTCGGTCTCGTGCTTTATGAGGAGGGCAACTACGATGATGCCGAACTGCTGCTTCGCCAGAGTCTCGACACGCGCAAGAAGCTGTTTGGAAATCAACCGCATCCGGATATCGCCAACAATCTGAATAATCTCGCTCTTGTCCTGTACAGCGCCGGCCGCGCCGAGGACGCCGAAGCTCTTTTCCGGGAGGCCCTGGACATGAACAGGGAGCTTCTGGACGAAACGCATCCAGCCATCGCCATCGGCCTCAACAACGTTGCCTTCCTGTTACACGATCGTGGAGAGTACGGCGAGGCCGAGAAGCTGTATCTGGAAGCGCTCGCGATCCAGCGGCAGGTCTTTGGCGAAGTACACCCGGAAGTGGCATCAACGATGGTCAATCTCGCCTCGCTCCTCAACGATTCCGGACGTACTGACGAGGCTATCGAGCTTGCCGGCCAGGCACTCGACATCCAGCGCAAGATTCATGGCAAAGAGCATCCCGATATTGCCCGGGGAATGATGGCGCTCGCGCAGTGGCACTACGAGACGGGTCATATGCAGGAAGCTGAAACCCTTCTGCGTGAGGCCTTGGAAATGCGGATACTTCTGCTGGGCGCTGACCACCCCGATGTGGCAATGACCAAGGTCGCGCTGGGCAACGTCCTGGCGGATAGTGGCCAGATGGAGGAAGCATGCCAGCTGGTGACGGGAGCACCTGCCACTTTGTCGGCCGCGCTGGGGGAGGACCACTGGCGCGTCGCTGTCGCCTACGGCGTCAACGGTGCTTGCCTCGAATCGGAGGGTGAATTCGAGGATGCAGAGGACCAGCTGCTCCGCAGCCTCGCCGGACTCAGCGGGGAAACAGGGGGCCTCGAGTTCTTTAAATTACAGACGGTTAGACGGCTTTCCCGGCTGTACGACGACTGGGGGAAACCGGCCGAAGCGGAACGATACAAGAACATGCTGGGCGGGAACTCGGGCAGATGAGTTTCATTTAACCTTAATTTCTGCCGTTAGCTTTTCTGACGCGCGATCTCTACACTTACCTTGTTGTCGTTTTGCATCCGGGGGAGGGTGTTCGACATGTTTACGCGTTCACGTTCAATGACCGCCGCGTCAATGGTGGTTCTGGCCTTCTGTCTCGCCGCTCTGGGCCCTGCTTCGGCTCGGACCCTGGAATGGGTATCGGGAAATTCGGCGAACAATCACGTCTCTGAACTCGACTGGGAGCAGCTTCAGTCCCTGTTACTGAATACTGACTCGAGTGATTACTCGAGCCTGGTTTCCTTCGCATTCCGCACGAACACCTGCGGCAACGACGTCGGGACCGAGATTCTCGCGGCGGATACCAACCGCGGCTGGCTGGTCCGTTACACCGCCGATGATAACTATGCCGATGGCACGGTCTTTTGTGATTCGTCCATCGCCGGCTGTCCCGCAAGGCCCGAGGGGCTCTCCATTGCCCAGGATGGGAAGTTGGCGGTCGCGTCTTCCGGGCAAGGCTCCTCGACGCCTTCGGTGACCATAATGGACGAGGCCGCATGTGGCGGCGGGCCCGCCAAGCCCTTCCCTTACGAGAACCCTCGCTCGACCGGGCCCATTTGCTTCGGGTCTAACGGTACCTGTGCGTCGTATCCCGACAGCATTACGGATACGGCCTTCGTGCGTGTCCCCGGCGGTGGGTTCAATGTCGGGGACCTGATTATCGTCGCCAACCCCGGGACTGTCGCCTATATCAAGGCCGGAGATCTCCCGGCGGCCGGTCAGCCCACCCCGGCGCACACGGTTGCAACCACGCTCGCCAGTAGCGTCCTTGGCGGCAACGTGACCAGCGGCGCCTGGGTGACAGGTACCGGTGGTGCGGGCGCGGCTGCGACCTTCAGTCTGAGCGAGCAGTTCGTCGTCACAGTATCCGGCGGCATAGTCAAGATCCTCAGGTGGCAAAAGGACGCCAGCGGAAATCCGATACTCGAAACCGGGTCCGGTCCGTTGCCGCTCCTGTTCTCCAGCCCCCTCGGCAACGGTCCACTCGGGATCACGGCGGGCGCGTTGGCGGATCGGTCGTACATTGGACTGTCCCGCCGCAACCAGGGCACCCTGAACCGGTGCGAAATCGATGTTTCCGCCACAGGAATCGCGGACGCCAACGGAGCCAGTCCCGGCCTGCTGGACATCTCGTCTTGCGACTCTATCCAGGATGCCCAGAATCCGCAGGACATCATCCTCAATACCGACGTGCTGGCCGCGGAAGATTGTGACGCCAATGTAAATGACGGCGACAACGACGGCCTCCCTGGTTGTGTGTTCAACAAGACCGTGCGCCTGACCTACACGCAGGACACCACGTCTGACCAAAATGTGGCAGCGGATATCCGCATCATCGAGGTCGACTGCAGCGTGAGGCCCCCCTTGACCTTTGCCCAGCTGGGGCTTCCGGGCGACTACTCGGTGCCGTACCACACATGGCCCATTTCGCTTGGGGACGACCAGTCCTGCATCTACGTTTATGCCGATTTCGAGGATGACATCGACATCTCGGCCGGCAACTTCATTTTCTCCGATGTGCTGATCGGTGATCTGCTGGACGAACTTGTCACCTGCCGGGTCGAACGCTTCGAGCAGGTGTACCACCCCGAACGGGGGTCATCGGATCCCGACGAAATGCCATACGGGGATTCAGGCGTCCTGTACCCGATCGACACCGTCTGCCAGAACCCGCCGGGAGGCCTCAAGCGTGACAATTCGCCGTCCATATTCGGCGTGAACTCGTTCCTCCTACGCCTGGAAGATGGCTCACGGCAGGCGACCCGCGGGATCGACAAGGACATCAAGGACGAGGCGTCGTACAGGTATGACGCCCTGGTAACACTTATTTCGGACAGCACTCTGGGGAATACAGCGAAATCTGCGATCCTCGCGGCACTGTCGCCCGTTGCCACGTCCATCAAGAAGAAGAAGTTCGGCGAGGCGTCCGATCTCGTGGACGCCGCTGTCGTCAATGCTATCGCGCCTGAAGCGGAGGACGGTGGCGCGTTCAAGGTCGCCGGCGTACCCGCTACGCTATACGGGGATGTCCTTGGCCTTTCGCTGAATCTGTCGTACTTCCTCTGGGAAGTCGGGAATTATCCGGGACACTACTGTCCGCCCGAGTACGACGGCGAGAATCTTCTGGCGGACGTAGGCGTGATGTGCACAGGCAAGACCGCCGGTCCGTAAGGTTTCGATAATCGCAAACCGGACACCCTCCGGCGTCACTTCACCAAACGCCGTCTCCTCCCGGAGACGGCGTTTCCGTTTCTGGCCTAGAATGACTGTCGCCTACGAACCTATTCATAGAGCTAGATGAACGATTCGAATCAGTCGGAAGTCGGCAGCGTCTCGCACAATTCGGTCCCGAATGCTCCCGAGCATCAGCAGTCGCCCGTGCCGCTTGTCATTGGGGTCACAGGTCATCGCGATCTCGTCCCGTCGGAGGTCCCGGCGCTCGAGAAGATGATCCGCGGCTTCCTTCTGACCATGAGGGGCCGCTTCCCGGACCTCCCCCTGACGGTGATGACACCGCTGTCAGAAGGTGCCGACCGACTGGTGGCTCGGGTAGCGCGATCGCTGGACGTACCGCTGATCGTGCCCATGCCCATGCCCAGGGACCTCTACATGGAGGACTTTGAGACCGAGACGTCTCGCCAGGAGTTCGAGTCCCTGTGCGAAGGCGCTCAGGTGTATTCCCTCGGGATCGTCGAGGGTCAGAACCGCGATTCCATCGCCAACCCGGGCCAGGGCCGCAATCTGCAGTACGCCCAGATGGGCGTCTACATCTGTGCCCACTCACACGTTTTACTGGCGCTGTGGGACGGCAAGCCGGCAGACATGATCGGCGGCACGGCTAATGTGGTGCAGTTCCATCAATGGGACATCATGCCGGGATTCACCGGCGACAACACGCGCATGCGCCAGATCCTGGCCGACGACGAAAGCGATCTCGTCTACCACATCGTCTGCTCCAGGGATCGTCCCGAGGGCTCGCCCGCCGACGGATTCGAGCCGCTGCAGGCCACCTGGTTCACAACGGACGCCGACAGGCCCCGCACCGAGGAACTGCCGGCCAGTTACGAGGAGATCTTCACGCGGACCGCCCAGTTCAACGCGGACGCTGCAGAGCATGCCGAAGACATCGAAGCCGGCGCCTGGCCGCTGTTACCTGAAGATGCCCCGGAGGATCTCAAGAGAGCCGTCGCCAGCATCGATCGGATGTTCCGGATCGCCGACTGGCTGGCGATCCATTACCAGAAGAAGGTGACGCTGGCCTTGAGACTGATCTATACCGTCGCTGTCTTCATGGGCCTGGCGTTCATCGGTTACACGGATGTGGCCGGCATGGGATGGACCGTATACGCCTTCCTTGGCTTCTTCGTGCTTGGCCTCGTGCTTCACTGGCTCGCCAACCGCGGCGCATGGCACCGGAAGTACCTGGACTACCGGGCGCTGGCCGAGGGCCTCCGGGTGCAATTCTACTGGGCCGCGGCCGGTGTGCACGGAGAGAAACACAGCAAGTATGCCCACGACAATTTTCTGCAAAAGCAGGACGTGGAGCTCGGCTGGATCCGCAACGTGATGCGCGTCGCCGGCCACGGCGGCGTGGACCGCCTCGAGGGCAGCCCGGTGTCCGGGCTCGAATTCGCCATCCGCGAGTGGGTCGGCATTCCGGACGGCAAACCGGAAGGCCAGCTCGGATACTACACGCGCAAGATCGACGAGCGGATCCGTCACACGCGGGTGACTTCGGCAATCGGCGCTGCCTGCCTGTGGGGAGGCATTGCGGTGACCGCCGCCCTCGCCTTCGCCAGCGAGCGACTCAGCCAGGGGATCCAGGGCGCACTCCTCCTGCTGATGGGCATCCTGCCGCTCATCGCGGCCGTCCGCGAGGCCTATGCTCAAAAGCGCGCTGAAAAGGAACTGATCAAACAGTACGTCTTCATGGCCCGGATATTCCGCAATGCGCGCCGCAAACTGGACGAGGCCAACAACGATAGCCAACGCCGGCAGATTCTGCGGGCACTCGGGAATGCGTCCCTGGACGAGCACGCCGAGTGGATACTGATCCATCGGGACCGGCCGCTCGAGCACGGGTCCCTCTCGTGACCGACGCCGGTATCTGCCGGCGGATCGCACCGATTCGCCCGGTGATTGTCCGAACAGATAGCGGGCGGCTCTCCGCGAACCCCGTGCTTTGGAACGGGCTCGGCTCAGACTCCGCCTGACAAACAGGGAGCCACGAAGATGAAATCACGCACTATCCCGGTGAGGACCGCCGCCTTGTCCTTGGTGTGCCTGATCGGGGTCGCCGCGGTGTCAGCCCAGGAGCCACCACAGCCCTTCATGACCGGAGCCCAGTGGCTGGGCATGTACGACAGTGACGAAGCCGGCAGGGAAGCGGCAGCCGCCTATGTGGCCGGTTACGTCGACGGCGTTCAGTCGGCCGAGGCCACCGCCAGGAAGAAGCGCTTCTGTGTCCCGGACACGGTCACCGAAGGCGAACTCGCCGATGTTGTAGCAACATATCTCGCCGGCAAGACCGTCTTCCGCCAGATGGGCGCGCCCTTCGTCATCGACGGTGCGCTGAAGGAGCAGTTCAGATGTTGACGACCCCTGGCCGCATCCGGGCATCGTCATCACATGGAGCGGACCGCGCCGGTTAGGCGTGGATCTCTGGTCCCGCGGGCGGATCGCCCCAGCCTGCGACCCCCGGCAGCTAACGCCGGCGATCCGGCGAATCCCCGACACCTTCACGTGGCGTTGGGATCACAGACCCGGGCAGCTGGTGCTTTGGGCGTGATAGCTCCATAAGGCCTTGCAGCCTTCGACCGCGCCGTCATCCAGACCAAAAACGAATTGCTCGTCGACCGAGCCGTTGATCCCGTCCTGGAGCCAACACACACGACCGAACAGAGAGATCGGAAAGTCGAGGCTGGCGACACTACTACCGGTGTCGCCTTCCTGGAAGGCTTTCATGTAATCGCTACCCGTCTCGCATCGGGTTGGCTCGGGTAGCGCCATACGGAGAGTCTCGACGGTCCAGCAAGGACAAGTCGCCTCCGGCGGTGGGGGAACTTCGCGGGAGACCTCGGCAAGACAGGGCATGTCCGGATCGCCCGGACCCCGCTTGCGCTCGTATGCGTTCAGAAGGCTGAAGGCCGACTGTTTCTCCGCGTTATCCGGATTGCCCAGGTCCTGGGCCACGCAATACGCGACGCACAGACCGTGCAGCCCGGGTGTGCCACCCTTCAGGGCGTCGCAGATGCCGTCCCCGGACGGTGGCGCCGCCATCGCGGTCCACGACACCATCATCATGCCAAGCGTCAGCAGTCGCCTCATGGTCGATCTCCATTCGAAACCTGAGGCCTCTGCTCCGGCGGGACGGTCCCTCCCCTCCCGACGAGCACCAGAATAGGAAGAGTGGAACCGCGCGCGCAAGCGAAAAAAACAGGGCTTTGCGGCCATGGAGTGAGTTTCGTTACATATTTCTGTTGACATAACCAGGACACCGGTACATCAGGCCCGGCGTCCCCTGATCCTGGCCCATTTAACGGAATCCGGAGGCAGGATTATGTTCATGGGAAAGCGGATCATTCCCCGCTTCGTCCCCGGGGCTGACTTGTGGCGTCGGGCGGGTCCTGTGCGCAATTCGGTGCGATCCGGCGGCAGACAGGTCCGTGGAACGGTCCCCCGTAGTATCGCCCCGGCCATTGGTCTCGTGGGTTCGACGATATCATTGGCGACAATCCGACTGGAGACTGCCCGGTGAGTACGATCCTTGAGACCCCCCGCCTCCTGCTGCGTCAATTCGTCATTGAAGACGCCCCGGCGATCTTCCGCGTAAACAGCGACCCGGAAGTCGTCCGGTACGCCGAAGGCGTAGTCCCGGCTTCCGTCGATGAAACCCTGGGACATCTTCGCAACGGACCGCTGGCCGACTACGCAAGATACGGGTTTGGCCGCTGGGCCGTCGTCGAGAAGTCCACGGATGAGCTCATTGGCATGTGCGGCCCGAAATTTCTCGCCGAACTCGGCGAGGTGGAGATCGGATACCGTCTCGCCCGCGACCGGTGGAGCCGGGGCCTGGCGACCGAAGCCGCGACGGCGGCGCTGAATTACGCTCGCGACGACCTCGCACTCGATCATCTCATCGCCCTGATCATGGAAGACAATACTGCCTCCATCCGGGTTGCGGAGAAGCTCGGCATGACGCCCGCCGGCACCATTCTGTTCGAGGGGGCCGAAGTGTTGCGCTACGAGATCACCCTCTCGGATGGATCAGCCTCGCGCTGATCCCCGTCAAGAGTCGGGAGCGGGCCGGACCGGGCCTGCGGACCAGGGCCGCAGGCCCCCGCAGGCACAATACCCGTGACCCGCGATCTGGCGAAATCACATCCTCCGGTATTCGCCCCGGATCGCGACCGGCATTCCCATCACCTCCCCGTGCACCCCGAACAGCAACGTGTCTTTTGGCTGAAGATCGTCACCCACGGCACCGAGCCCGTCGTAACGGGTCCCGTTTAGCAGTGCCAGGTCGGGATCGGTGCAGCCGTCGATGACCAGGGCAAAATCGTAGGCGTTGTAGGCCGGAGCGATCGGCATGACGGTGCCATTGAACACGCAGCCACTCATGGCGTCCTGGGAGAACGCCCGGCCGGCCGCGTCAATACTGATCACCTCACTGTTGGTTTCGACGTCCAGCCAGTCTCCCGCCAATACCGCTAGTGAGGAACCGTCCTCATAGAGGTCGTTGTACGAGGCGCCCACGGTGCCAGTGAATACTTCGTGGACGTCACTCGTCGAAGTGAAATCGCAGTCCATGTCCACCCGCTCTACAAACAGGCAGCTCGCCTCACCGGTGCCGCCGAGGCCCCCGCCTGGCGTCATGAACCCGGGCGGTAGCGCCCACTCAAACCCGACCGTGAATCGGTTACTCGTTATTCCACTGACGGACCCCCACATCATCTGGCCATCGTCCGCCAGAAACATAGCCTCGCCAGTCTCCGCGATCATCCCGACCATTTCCACGCTATCTCCCGAATCGAACGTCATAACGCCTTCCCAGATACCGGTCGGGGATGCTCCGCTGGGCTGGAATGAAGATCCCCCGCCCCCGCCACCGCAGCCGGCGGCCAGGACGATCGCTGACGCAAACATTACGAGCCACCTCATGCCAGTCTCCTCCCGGTGCACACCCCGGATGGGTTTGAGCCACCTTGAAGACGGCGTCACACCAATACCACGGTGCGCAATGGCGCCGCCGCTTTCTCCTGGTAGGAGTCTGGTTCCGGGCAGGGGGATTTTCGCGGTCAGTTGTACCTATTGACGCCTGATCATTTCCGGGCTAGCGAATCGCCGACCGGCAGGTGGCGTATGCGACGCCCGGTAGCCGCGAAGATCGCATTGCAGACAGCCGGCGCCAGGGGTGGAACGGGCGGTTCGCCCATGCCCGAGGGCTCGTCCGCCCCCTGCACGATGTGCACCTCGATTTCGGGTGGCGCATCGACGATTCGCATCATCCGGTACTCGTGGAAATTGGTCTCCCGGTGCCGGCCCCCGTCGATGCTCAGTTCCTGTCCCAGCGCCGTGCTGAGCGCGTCACAGGCACCTCCTTCCATCTGGTCGCGGACGCCCTTCGGGTTGACAGCGAGCCCGCAGTCGGCGGCTCCGACCAGACGCCTCACCCGGAGTTCTCCGCCAGGCGACACCGACACGTGGGCGACCCAGGCCACGTAACCGCCGAAGGTGAAGTGCCCGGCGATCCCCATCCCTTCCCCCTCGGGCAGCTTGCGGCCCCAGCCCGCCTTCTCTGCCGCGACCTGCAGCACCTTCGCCAAACGGCCGGGGTTCCAATTCGGGCCGCCATGGTTGGAATACGGTAGCACCCGAGGCTCCCCTAGCAGCGCCAGGCGCAGCTGGAGGGGATCCTGTCCGATCTCGTGTGCCAGCTCGTCGAGGAGGCTCTCCATGGCGAAGGCATTGGCTGTGTGCGCCGGCGCCCGCCAGCTGCCCCGCCAGGCACCGGAACCCATGTCGAAATACTCGTACCTGACATTGTCCACCAATCCCACCGGCGCGTCGTCCGTATAGATCTCCGACTGCCAGTGCTCCTCGTCCGGGCGGCGGTAGTACTTGGACGGGCTTGCCACCCGGTGCCTCCAAGCGCTTATCCTGCCCCTGTCGTCCAGCCCGGCGGTAATCTCGTGCCAGCCGCCAGGCCTCAGGAAGTCGTGTGCCATATCGTCCTCGCGGGTCCACTGGACGAGGATCGGCAGACCGGTGGCCTTCGACACCAGGACCGCCTCCGCGACGTAATCCGAAGTCAACCGCCTCCCGAAACCGCCACCCAGCCGGGTCATCCGGACCTCGATGGCGAGACGGTCCAGGCCGGTGAGCGTGGCGACCAGGCGCGATGCGCTGGCCGGCATCTGCAAAGGCCCGATCACCAGGCATCGGTCTTCCTGTACATGGGCGAAGCAATTTTGTGGTTCCAGTGTGGCGTGGTGCACATACGGCTGCCGGTAACGGGCCGTCAGCGTCGTCGCCGCCGCGGCCATGGCAGCATCGAAATCGCCGACCTCCTGGACAACCTGCCCGTCGCCGGCGTCCAGGGCCGACTGGCAGGCGGCATCGAAGGAGGCCGTGGTTTCGTTTCGGAACGGCCCCTCGTCCCACTGGATGCTAAGGGCATCCCGCCCCTTCATGGCCGCCCAGGTGGAAGATGCGACCACCGCCACGCCGGGCGCCATGGTGCTGTAGGGCTCGCCAGGGGGCGGACCCGGGATCTCCACCACATCCAGGACTCCGTCCACCTTCCTTGTCTCGGTATCGTCGAAACCGATGAGCCGTCCGTCGAACCAGGGACAGCGGGCGATGACGGCATACCGCATCCCCGCCTGCCGCACATCTACGCCGTATCCGGCGGCACCGGTCACGACTTCGTGGGTCGCCTTCGGTTCGAAATCCTTGCCGATCAGCCGGAAATCCTCAGGGGATTTCAGCGGCGGCGCCTCCTCCGGGGCAGGAACCACGGCCGCGCGGGAGGCCAGGTCCCCGAACGGGGCCCGTCGACCCGTCGCGGTGTGGATGACGACACCGGGTTCGGTGCCGAGCTCGTCAACAGGGACGTCCCACGAATCGGCGGCGGCAAGCAGGAGCTGCCGCCTGGCCCGGGCGCCGAATTCTCGCAGCGGGCCGAAGAGTTCGACCACGCTGGTGCTTCCGCCGGCCCCCTGCCCCACCCATGCCCAGGCCAGCTTGCCTTCCGGGTCCCGCTTCAGCATCAACGGCAACTGTTTCGTGGTGACCCGAGTCCAGTCCGCGTCCAGCTCCTCGGCCACCAGCATGCTCATAGTCGTATACATTCCCTGGCCCATGTCCGGCTGGGACACGCCGATGACAGTGGCGCCGTCTGGTTCGACCGTCACGAAGACGTTCAGCTCGCTGGCATCCTCGGCCGCTCTCAGCCATGCCGGACCCATGCCGAACATGACACCGCCGACCGCGGTGACCGAGACGGTCAGGAATTCCCTTCGGGAGAGCTTGAGCCTGACCATGTCAGCTCTTCTCCTTCATATATTCGGCGGCGAGGTGGATGGCTCGCCGTATCCGGTAATAGGTGCCGCAACGACAGAGGTTGGTATGGAGTTCGTCGATCTGCTCGTCGGTGGGGGACGGCACCTGGGCAAGCAACGACGCGACTGCCATGATCTGTCCGCCCTGACAGTACCCGCACTGGACCACGTCCTCATCGAGCCACGCCCGCTGTACCGGGTGGCCGCCGTCCTCGGACAGGCCTTCGATCGTGGTCACCGAGCGGCCCGCGACTTTCCCCACCGGCGTCATGCAGGACCGACGGGCAACGCCGTCTACATGGACGGTGCAGGCGCCGCACTGGCCGATGCCACAGCCATACTTCGTGCCGGTCAGTCCGATCGAGTCCCGCAGGACCCAGAGAAGAGGCTGCTCGGGATCCCCATCGTATTCGTAGGTCTTGCCGTTGATCTCCAGGTCCACGATGCGCTCCTCCGCCGTCCGCCGTCAGGCGTTGATCATAAATGCGCAGACACCGAGATCCACCATGCCCGCGGTAGAGCGCTCCGCTTGTGCGACAAGGCGCGTCCGTGCCCCCGAGGACAGTAAGCTTAGACCAATTGCCAATTGGAACCGGCCGCCAGTAGTACGATGATGTTGGATCGGTTGGCCAAGGACGCGGGAAGGTCTCGCAATGGAGGAAAACATGGTTGGGCGTGTTGCGCTTGTCACGGGCGGGACCCGAGGCATCGGTGGAGCGATCTCGGAGGCATTGCACCTGGCCGGGTTCAAGGTCGCCGCCAACTACGGCGGGAACGAGGAGCGGGCGAAATCATTCGAGCGGGCCACCGGCGTCCCCACGTTCAAGTTCGACGTCGGCGACTTCGCCGCGGTGCAGGAAGGGGTAGCAGCCGTGACCGAGCGGCTCGGCCCAGTGGAGATTCTGGTGAACAACGCCGGCATCACCCGTGACGGGACCCTCCACAAGATGTCGTTCGAGCAATGGGACGACGTCATTCGGACTAACCTGACGTCGTGTTTCAACCTCTGCAGGGCCGTCATCGAGAGCATGCGCGAGAAGCAGTTCGGGCGCATCGTGAACATTGGCTCTGTCAACGGCCAGGCGGGACAGTACGGTCAGGTGAACTACGCCGCCGCAAAATCCGGAATCCATGGATTCACCAAGGCGCTGGCCCAGGAAGGCGCCAAGGCTGGCATCACTGTCAATGCCGTCGCCCCTGGTTACGTCAACACAGAGATGGTGCAGGCCGTGCCCGAACGGGTGCTGGAAAAAATCATCGAGCGGATCCCTGTGGGTAGGCTCGGAGAGACGCGGGACATCGTGCGCGCCGTGCTGTTCCTTGTCTCGGACGAGGCCGATTTCATCACCGGGTCCACGCTGTCGGTGAACGGCGGCCAGCATATGTATTGAGGCCTGCCGCAGACATCCGGGCACTCCCAGCCACAGAAAACGGCGATCGCTAGCGATCGCCGTTTTCTGTTGCCCGCCCGGACCTGCGCTAAAAGAGCGGCCGCTTCTCCGGTCGGATCATCTTGCGCACGTAAGTCCCGGGTGCCGGCTCCAGACCGGGATAGGTCTTGCTGCCCGGCTTGCGCGCGAGGACCTTGCCGCCCGAGTAGCGCCTCAGCCACTGGACCCAGTCCGGCCACCACGAGCCGGGTTTCTCCTTGGCCCGCTTGAACCAGTCCTCGGCATCCGGCGGATTGCCCGTGCCCACCCGGTATCCGTACTTCACCCGTGTCGGCGGGTTGATCACACCGGCGATGTGCCCGGAGTTCCCCAATACAAAACGGGACTTGCCCGAGAACAACTGGGTCGCCTCGTAGGTGGTCTTCCACGGCGCGATGTGATCGTCGCGGGTCGAGAGAATGTAGGCCGGGGTCTGGATCCTGGTCAGATCGATGGGCTCGCCGGCCAGTTCGATGGCGTTGGGCTCCCTCAGCCTGTTGTCTATGTACATGTTCCGCATGAAGAACATATGACAGGACAAGGGCATGTTGGTGGTGTCCTCGTTCCAGAAAAGCAGATCGAACGGCACCCGGTCCCGCCCGAGCATGTAATGATTGATGACGAAGCTCCAGATCAGGTCCGGGGCCCGCAAGAGTCGGAATCCCCAGGCGACATTGTCGCCCGGCAGATAACCCTTCGCCTCGCCGAGCCGCTCCAGCCTGTCCAACTGCTTCTCGTCCACGAAGACCTTGACGTCGCCGACTTCCGAGTAGTCGAGCAGGGTCGTCAGATAGGTCGCCGACCGGATCGGATTGCGGCCCTTGGCGTCCAGCCACGCGAGCAGGCAGGCCAGCAGGATGCCGCCCAGGCAGTATCCCATGGCGTTCACATCGGATTCCCCGGTGATCTCCTCGATCACATCCATGGCCTCCAGCGGACCCTCGAGCATGTAATCGTCGAAGGACTTGTCCGGAGTGTCCTCGTCCGGATTCCGCCAGGAGATCAGGAATACGGTCTGCCCCTGGTCTATCAGATACTTGACCACCGAATTGGCCGGCTGCATGTCGAGCACGTAATACTTGTTGAACCAGGGCGGGATGATCAGCAGCGGACGCCGCGACACCTGCTTGGTGGTCGGCGTGTACTGGATCAGTTCCATCAGTTCATTGCGGTAGACAACTTCACCGGGGGTCGACGCCAGGTTCTTGCCTACCTCGAAGGCGCCCAGATCCGACATGCTGATATTCAGCTTGCCCTGGGTGAGATCGAGGTCATGCCAGAAGTTGCGCACCCCATGCATGAAGTTCCGTCCGCGACTCTGGACGGTTTCCTCGAGCACCTCGGGATTGCTGATCGCGAAGTTGGCCGGGGCGACGGCATCGAGGAACTGGGCCGTGAAAAAGCGAATCTTCCTGCGTTCCTCCGGGTCCAGGCCCGGCGTCTCGTCGGCCAGGCGCAGCACGGCCTTACCGTAGGCCTCGTAGACCCGCCGCAACACCCGGAACTGGGGGTTCCGCTCCCAGGCTTCCGACGCGAATCGCCGGTCACCATTCAGCTTGCGCTCCTCGACTTCTTCACCGGAGACCCTGCGCAGGACTTCCTCGGAGATACTCAGACAGTCGGCGGCCAATCCGGCGCCGGTCTTCATCGTTGCCCCAGGGTGCGTCGCCAGCTTGACCATCCAGCGGAGATAGAGCTTGGCCATGTCCGCCGACATGCCGGCCAATAGCCTGCTCAGCTCGTATTGGGACCGGAGGTTCTCCGGCTTCAATTTTTCCAGCACGGCGGCCTCGCTATTTTCGAGATAGGACCGGAGATTCTCCGGTGTCACTTTGTCCAGCACGGCAACCTCTCTTCTTACAGACGCTCAAAGACGGCCGCGATCCCCTGACCGCCGCCGATACACATGGTGACCAGGGCGTAACGGCCGCCGGTCCGCTCCAGTTCATAGAGCGCCTTGACGGTGATGATGCAGCCGGTGGCCCCGATGGGGTGACCGAGAGAAATACCGCTGCCGTTGGGGTTGGTCTTGTCTCTCGGCAGGTCCAGGTCCTTGGCGACAGCCAGGGCCTGGGCGGCGAATGCCTCGTTGACCTCGAACACGTCGATATCGTCCACCGACAGGCCGATACGGTCCAGCAGGCTGCGGGTAGCCGGCACCGGGCCGATGCCCATGTACTTGGGATCCACCCCCGCGAACCCATATCCCACCAGCCGGGCCATCGGCTTGAGGCCGCGCTTTTCTGCCAGCCCCGCCTCCATGAGGACGACGGACGCGGCCGCATCGTTGATGCCCGAGGCGTTGCCCGCCGTCACGGTCCCGTCCTTCTGGAACGCCGGGCGCAGCTTGGAAAGCGATTCCATAGTGGTCTGGGCGCGGACATGCTCGTCGGTATCGAACGGCACCATGTCCCTCTTGACGCGGACCTCGACGGGCACGATCTGGTCCTTGAAGTAACCGGCGGCGATGGCCTTGGCGGCCCGGGTCTGACTCTCGACCGCGAGCGCATCCTGTTCCTCTCGACTTACGCCCCACTTCGCTGCCACGTTCTCGGCCGTAATGCCCATGTGGCAGTCGTCAAAAGGATCGGTCAGGGCGCCCACCATGGCGTCGATCACCTGGCCGTCACCCATGCGTTGACCGAAGCGCAGTCCCGGCACCCAGTACTGGGCGCGGCTCATACACTCGGCGCCACCGCCGATGGCGCAGTCGGCGTCCCCCAGAAGGATGAGCTGGGCGGCGGAAACGATCGCCTGCAGGCCGCTCCCGCAGAGGCGGTTTACCGTGACCGCCGGGGTGTCATGGGGCAGGCCACCGTTCACGGCAGCTACCCGGGACAGGTACATGTCCTTCTTTTCTGTATGGATGACGTTGCCGAACGCCACGTGGCCGACGTCAGCCGGCTCGATCCCCGCTCGCTCGACTGCTGCCTTGACGCAGGTCGCCGCCATCTCGGTTGGCGGTGTGCCAGCCAGGGCGCCCCCGTAAGTTCCGATAGCGGTGCGGACCGCACTCAATACGACGATTTCTCTTTTGTCAGACATGCCCCGATCTCCCTCCTGCAAATCCTTCTAAGAGTGCCAGCTTCCTTACTGTATCGCCATTAGACGATCCGCCAAAAAAACGGCGGCCACGAGGGCCGCCGTTCCGGATGCCTGAAATCAGGCCGCTTTCTTGCGCGTCGCCTTGGCCGGCGCGGCGGCCTTGGCGGCAGCGGCAGCTTCCTCGTAGCCGTTCTTAGCCACGTCGAAGAACGCCTTCTGCACCCCGGTCACCGTCTCGAGCCAGGCGGCGGCCCGCTGCTGGGCGCGTCCGGCATACTCGGTGAACAGGCGACCCTGCTCCTGAGTGAAACCGGCCGCATCTTCAGCGGTCCCCAGGACCCGCAGCTGGTCGACGGTAAGGTCGATCATATCGCTGGCGATGTCCGCTTCCAGATTCACGAACTTCTCTACCGCATCCATGCCGAGCTCGCTCAGCTGGCCGTAGGGCTCAAGGGCCTTCTGGCCCTTCTCGAAGAAATCAAAGATCTCGTTGCTCATGACGCATTCCCCTGTGTTGAATACCAAATCTCACCGGGGACAACTCTAGCATGAGTTTTTTGCATTGCAAAATAATTTATAAAAGTATTTTTAAATATCTTTTTAAAACAGTATATTATGATTCTTCATCGTCACTGTCTTTCTTTTGCGGTGCGCTGCGCCAGGTGTTTCCGAAGACACCATGGAGCTCGTTCCAGAGCGCCAGGTTGCGCTTGGCGAGATCTGCCATGGGATTATTCTTGACCAGGTCCAGGACCTGCTTCTGGAAATCCTCCTGCTGCTCCACGAAGGCGCCGACGCTGCGCTCGAGGTAGTTGCCGAAAAACTCCTGCATGGCCCCGCCATAGAAACGGATCAACTGCTCGAGGAGGTCAGCGCTCAACAGCGGTCGCCCGGCCTCTTCCCGCTCGACGATGATCTGCAGCAGGATGCTCCGGGTGATGTCCTCACCGGTCTTGGCATCCTCGATACGGACCCGGTCTCCGGCCACGATCAGGTCCCGGACCTGGTCCAGGGTGATATGGCTGCTGGTCTCCGGATCGTAGAGACGGCGGTTGGAATACTTGCGGATGACGCGGACAGGCACAGGCATTTACCCGGGATCAATCCATGTGGAACCCGCCGTTTACGGACAGGTCCTCTCCCGTGATGAAGCCCGAGGCGTCGTCGATCAGGAACAGCACGGCCCGGGCAATTTCCCTGGGTGTTCCGAATCGCCCGACGGGGATCTGCTCGCGGATCTTTTCCCGCACCTGCTCCGGCACCTGCAGGACCAGCGGGGACTCGATATAACCGGGCGAAACGGTGTTGACGGTCACGCCCTTTCGCGCCACTTCCCGCGCCACGGCCATGGTAAACCCGTGGATTCCCGCCTTGGCGGCCGAGTAGTTGGCCTGGCCGAACTGGCCACGCTGGCCGTTGACCGAGGAGATGTTCACGACCCGCCCGAAACCCCGCGACGCCATGCCGCTGATGACCCGGCGGGTCACATTGTAGACACTGTCGAGATTGGTGCGGATTACGGCTGACCAGTTCTCCGGCTCCAGCTTGGCGAGGACGGCGTCCCGGGTGATGCCGGCCGCGTTGATCAGTACGTCGATAGGACCGACGGTCTCCTCCGCCTCGGCCACGCCCCGGCCACTGTCTTGGTAGTCAGCCGCATCGAACGGCACCAGGCGGATGGATTCCCCGCTGCCATTCAAGCCCTTGATCCAGACCCGCGCATTATCGGCGTCGGTCGGATAGCAGTTGGCCGCCACTCGATACCCGGCGTCGGCCAGCGTCTGGCAGATTTCCCGCCCAATGGCCCCCGTACCACCCGTCACGAGTGCGTTGCGTGCTGCCATCACGGCTCTCCCTTACAGATGTATGACGGCCACAGAGCATACCCGGAAACTTTTGCGACGCAAAACGATTTCTGAGCGCAAGGCACTCCTGTCCAGCATTGAATTTCAGTAAGTTCCAGGAATTTGCGGCAGCGCAGCGCACGCAATGCAATAGAAACCAGGGGATTGCGCGCCAAGCGGGTGGGCCGGATGCCGGGGGCGGTCGCGAGCAAAATCTACCCGCGGAAGTCGGGCAGATCCGGGTGCGGGCCGCGCATCCCGGTCGCCCTCGACCGCCCCCGTCCCCTGACCGACTCCATATCAATGCGTCCTGCGGGGCTTGTCCCGCTACCCGGCCTACCCGCGCGGCCGCCGAAAAAGAAAAGGGCCCGATTATGGGCGGGCCCTCCTGTCGTGCTTCCCGGCAGGACACGCCGGGCGCGGAAGTCTAGTCCGGGATCTTGGTGTCGCCGACCGTCATCTCCCAGTTTCGCGGCCCGCTCTTGGCCACGGCTCGCCAGGTGTTCGGGTCCATTTGGTGACAGGAGCTGCAGTCGCCCCCGTATTTCTTCAGAAACGGGTTCTTCTCTCCCCTGAAGTGGATCAGGTGGATGTAAGGGCCCAGCTTGCCGGCCGCGCCATCCCCGGTCGAAGCGTGACAACGGAAACAGCCGGTAGGGATCTCCTTGGTCCTCTCGCCGCCCTTGCCATGGCCGAGATCGGCGAGCTGTAGATCCAACCGGTATGCGGATTTCGGTTTCGGTGTGTCGCCGACGTGACAACTCACGCAGCCATCCGGATAGTCGTCCGCAAGGCAGGCGCCGGTCCAGGCCATCGACAGGGCCGCGAGGAGAAACAGGACCGCGTTTCTGGTGGAAAACGCCCGGTCACGATTCCGAGATATTCTGGTGATCATCGTTTCCCCCTACCAGTTTTTCGGCCCGTTCTTGAGCCCAGCTTCGCCCGACTCCGTATTCACCTCGTGGCAGTGGGTGCAGGCGCCGCCGTACCGTTGCACGAACAGGTTGATATTGGGGACGTCGAAATGGATCTGGTGAATCATCACCGTGAAACTGTCCTCGCCATCGTCACTGGCATGACAGCGTCCGCAGTCCCTGGGGATCACCTTCAGGCGATCCACTTTCCGATGCCCGATCTGGGCCAGCAGCGTATTCAGCCGGAAATCGACGTCGCCGATCTTCTGGACGTGGCAGGACACACATCCCTCCGGGAACTCATCAGCGACGGCGATCCCGGCGCAGAAAAACAGGCCAGACAGGGCCGCCGCCCAGAGAACGCGGAACCGATCCTTCATAACTCCAAACCCCTTTCCTGTTTCCATCCCCGAATCGTCAGCCGCCGATCGGCAAGGACACGAACGCTGCTCGTGTCGATTCCAGATGAGCGCGTAGGGTAACTGATCGCTGGAATCACGCCAATACGCGTTGTCCGCGGGACGCTCCGGAGCACAGCATACCCGGTAAGCCGGCGGCCCGATCCGGGCAGGCGTCACCCGGGTTCAGACCTCCGAGCGGTTGACTTCACTGATCTGGTCATTGAGGGTCCAGTAATCATAGAGCACGCCCAGCAGGAACAGCCCGCCGGTGAGCAGCCAGATCAGGCCCGTCACCCACTTCCCCATATAAAAGCGGTGCACGCCAAAGATCCCGAGGAAGGTTAGCAGGATCCAGGTCACATTGAAGCTGACGGGACCCTCCTCGTAGCGCCAGTCCGCATCCTCGTCCATACCGGGTATCAGGAACAGATCGATGATCCAGCCCACAAACAGGAGCCCCAGGGTGAAAAACCAGATGGTGCCGCTGATCGGGCGTCCATAGTAGAAGCGGTGGGCGCCCATGAAACCGAAGATCCAGAGCAGATATCCGATGACCTTGCTGTGGGTGTCCTGGGGCTGGTTCACGAGATCCTCCCGGTGTGCTGCCTTGCTACCCGGCTGTCGGTGACTCTCGCCGCCATTTTAGCGCGGCGGCCTTGCCGGGCGATAAGTCCGTGGCCGGGCGCGGGCGCATTCTGTGGGGTGCAGCCCGGGTCTCCGTCCCCGATTCGAAATTCCCGGCGGGCAATGGTTGATGTCATGGGTCAGATCCCGGGTCGCCGACTAGAGCTGGCTGTCCATGGGAAACAACCCCAGCAGCCATGCCTGGAACCGGCGCCAGTTGCTCTCGGAAGGTTCACGGTCCAGCGTCTTGTCGTGGCCGGTCCACTGGAGGTGACCCTTGTCGTCCTGTACTACGTGCCAGGCGTTGGCCGGATGGAAGTCCACCTCCACCATTTGCCGGATCTGTTCGGCCAACCCCGGGCTGTCGATGAGCAACCCAAGCTCGGTGTTGATGTACATGGAACGTGGATCTACGTTGAATGTGCCGATGAACACCCGCCGCCGGTCAAAAATAATCACCTTGGCATGGACGGTGAAATGGTCGGCCCGATATCCGCGAGCCTCGTATTCCTTCCGGGATTCTGCGTCGATGCGGTACTCGTGGAGATCGACGCCGGCATTGACCAGATCATCACGATGCCGACGATACCCGACGTGCGCCGCTACGTGGTTGTTGGTGTTGAGTGAATTGGTGAGGACGATGATCTCGACCTGGCGATCCTCGAGTTCCCAGACAACGTCCATGGTGCCAGGGCTGGGAATCAGATACGGAGTGACGACGATGATTTCATTCTGTGTCTCGCCCGAGACTCTCCTCAGCTGGGAGGTGACCTGAACAGCAGGGTCCGGGTCGTCCACGTCGGGCCGGTCCACGAGCACCCGGGCAGATCCGGAGAAGGCGGTTTTTGCGAAGTGGACCAGCTCGGGCGTCCAGTCATGCTGACCCGCGTTATTCATCTCCAGCCACGGCTCTATCACGATTTCCCTGTCCGCGAGGTGAGCACGCAGCACGGCGAGCGCCGTTTCGTCATGCCTGTCGTCCGGCTCCACCGCGTACGCGGGATAGGCCCAGCCAGAGTTCCAGAAGTGATCGAACGTCGAGGAGATAGCGGGAACGATCTCGCCGCCGACCATCAGGTCGAAATCCCTGAAGTTCGCGATTTCGCCAAAGCCATGGTACTCGTCAGCCACGTTTCGCCCGCCGATGATGGCCACGACGTTGTCCGAGACGATCCCCTTGTTATGCATCCGGTGGTTCACCCGGGAAAAGTCATTGAGGTTGTCCAGAAACCGGCTCACGGGGCCCTTCGCCCGCACCGCGAACGGATTGTAGATGCGCACCGAAACGTTGGGATGGGCGTCCGCCGCTACCCATTCGTCCGTGGCTTTCGACAGCTCGATATCGTCGATGAGCAGGCGAACCCGTACTCCCCGGTCCGCGGCAGCGATGATCCTCTCCAGCAACAGCGAGCCGGTGTGGTCCTCGTGCCAGATGAAGTACTTCGCATCGATAGACTCGGTCGCACTGTCGATCAGGGCCAAGCGCATCTTCAGCGCGTCCGGCCCGCGGTTGAGCGGCACAAACCAGTCCGGACCCTTGCCGAGGGTCGCGTGGGCGAGCGCCTGCCATACCGGCGCCTCCGAGGCGGGCCGCAAGGCGTAGGCGCTCGGGAAGTCGCCCTTTTCAAAAGGGGTCGCGCAGCCGACCAAACCGAGCAGCGTCCCCAAAAGGCAAATACGCAAGGCCGTTGCCCAACCTAGAGAAGATCCCCCATGTCGCCGCATACTCATATCGCTCGCACCTGCTGAAACCGGTCGTCAATCCCCAGGGTATCTAGTTTCGAGACGGGGTCCCAATCGGATGAGGGGATTCGATGGGAGGTCGCGGTCCGGGGCGATATGGCCGGCTCGGTTGCGCGGCGCATCACCGGTCAGCGGAATGCCGCGCGACCCACTCCTCCAGGAGTTGGAGCCACACGGCTTTGTGGTTGCGCAGTTCCTTCACGCCCCGGGAATGGGGCCCCGGTTGCCGGTCTTCGTCCAGATTCTCCCGGATATCATTGACCATCCGACCGATCAACTGGCGCACCGCCGGCCCGCTGATACCGAATTCCCGGCCGGTGGCAGCGAGGGTGGCCCCATCCAGCACCGATCGGAAGATGGAGGCGTTTCTCTGGACGTTCTCTAGACGCACCCTTGCGGTCATTTTCCTGTTCCTCGGCGATGAGACGGGACTGGCTGACGCCCACGATCCTAACCCGAAATCGTCGTCTCCCCCACCCGCCAGGATCATTCTCACCGGTCACGGCGGACCCGGCGGGTGCAAAGTCTGCTTCCGACACCCGCGCTCGACCAGTTGAGGCTGGCGCCGGCGAAGCCGGTGTCGGTTCTCCCGAGGTCGCTGGCCATGATCAGTTCTCGGCCGCAGCATGGGACGAAACCGACGATTCGACGGGGGCACCGCCGAACAGCCCCATCATGGGCAGCGCCCGATCGGCGAGGGCGGCCTCGACACCTTGGGGGGAACCCGTCCGCCCGGGGGCGCATCATGATCCGGACCGTGCTATTTTGACGCACGACAGTGGGTTGAGACAGGGGGACTCGTGGCCAGGAAACCAGCGAACCCGGACGCGCAGCATGCCGATTCCGAGGAGGAGTTCGATGCTGTCCTCGCCCGGTTTTCCGCAAGCCAGGACGTGGCCGACAGAGCCAGGATCGATGACGAAATCTGGCAGCAGTTCGGCACCGAGGGCGCTGTCTTTATCAGCGACATGTCAGGGTTCTCGCGCACTACCCGCGCCCTTGGAATCTGCCATTTCCTCGCCCTGATCTATCGCGTCCGACCGGTAGTGGCTCGAGCGGTGGGCGATCATGGCGGAATCCTGCTAAAGGCCGAGACGGACAATTGCTACGCGTTCTTCCCCGACGTTGACGGAGCGATCGCGGCGGCCATCGAGATCAACCAGGAACTATCCCGCCAGAACGAGACTCGCAACAGCGCCGACAGGGCATACATATCCATCGGCATCGATTGGGGCAAACTTCTCCTGATTGGAGAAGTCGAGTATTTCGGGGACCCCGTAAACACGGCGTCGAAACTGGGTGAGGACCTGGCGGCCCGCAGCGAGATCCTCATCACCCAGCGGGCAATGGAGAAGGTCACCGGCCAGATTGACCGCGAGGCGGACAAGAGGCGCGAACGCATATCCGGTATCGACATAGACTTCGTATGCCTGGACATGGCGATCCGCGATAGCTGACCCGGGAACAAGACCATGAAAGCACCGGCGAAGAAGCAGCAGCTACGGACCGAGACGCTCGAGCAGATCCTCGAGGTTACCCAGAAGCTGGCAGCACCATACGATCTGAGCCGGATGCTGACCGAGGTGATCGACGCGGGTCGCAACGTGCTCCATGCGGACAGGGGTACGGTGTACCTCTACGACGAGGAAACGGACGAGTTGATGCTGACAGTTGCTACCGGAATGGAACCGATCCGTTTCCCGGCGACCCGCGGCATCGCCGGGCAATGCGCCCAGACCCGCGCAATCATCAATGTTCCTGACTGTTACGCGGACGAACGCTTCGATCCGTCATTTGACAAGAAGTCCGGTTACAAGACCCGCTGCATGCTTACCTTGCCGTTGATCGGCTACGACGCCTCCCTGGTCGGCGTCCTGCAACTGCTGAACAAGAAAGGCGGAATTTTCGACGACAACGATGAACGCGTTGCCGCTGCCCTCGCCGCCCAATGCGCCGTGGCCCTGCACCGGGTAAAGCTGACCCAGGAGCTGATGAACCGGGAACGCACCAAGCAAGAGATCAACGTGGCCCGTGAGATCCAGATGAGCGCGTTGCCCAAGCGGATGCCCCATATCGAGGGCTACGATGGCGCCGGGAAATTCAGGCCCGCCGACGAAACCGGCGGCGACCTGTTCGATTTCGTCCGCCTGGAGGACGAGCGCCTGTTCCTGCTCATGGGTGACGCCACCGGTCATGGCATCGGTCCGGCGCTCAGCGCCACCCAGGTCCGGGCGATGATGCGGCTTGGGCTGAGGCTCGGCGCCAGTCTCGACGAAATCTATGCTCACTCGAACAACCAGCTGGTCGAGGATCTTCCGGATGACCGCTTCGTCACCGCCTTTGTCGGCATTCTGAACGCTCGTACCAACGACGTGCGTTTCCACGCCGGCGGGCAGGGACCTTTGCTCCACTTCCGGGCCAGCCATGACGAGTGCATCTGGTACGGAGCCACCACCTTCCCCATGGGCGCTATGGAACAGGGGAGCCTGAAGACGGCCCAGCGGATCGAGATGGACCCGGGCGACGTCCTGGCGCTGATTTCCGATGGCGTGTACGAGTACGAAAATGCCGCCGGCCAGCAGTTTGGCGAAGACGGCGTGGCGGCCGTTATCCGCGGGCACCATGACAAGCCGACCACCGAGCTCGTGGAGATCCTGCTGAGGTCCGTCAGAGAGTTCGGAGGCGAGGTCGTTCAGGCCGACGACATCACTATCGTCATTATCCGAAGGCTCCCTGACTAGAACCCGGAGTTAGCGCACCATTTCAGTGCAACAGGGCCCGTTTGCCGTGGCGCATGGGCCTTGCTCGCGTATACTGCTCACTGGTCAGGCACGGTGCCCGCGCAGCCGGTAGTGCTAACAGCGACCGTAGAGCCGCATTGCAGCACACGGAACACGGGGGCGCCAAAGGGGGAGGCGTGAGCCCGAAACGGGATGGCCCGGTCCGGGCCGGCGGTCGAATGCAGAAAAGCTTCAAGAGATCATTCGACTCATTGGCGGATATCTTCGCGTTCACAGAGTCGTTTTTCGAAGCCGAATCGGTCGGCCCGGCACATCGGCACGACGTCAATTTCGCGGTCGAGGAGTTGTTCACTAACATGGTGAAGTACAACTCCACTGGCAAATCGGACATCCGGCTCCAGATCGAGCGGGTGGACGGCAGTCTTCTGATCAGCCTGGTCGACTCCGACGCACAGCCCTTCGACGTCACCCGCAGTCCGCCGGTCGACATTCACCGCCCAATCGAGGAACGCGAGCCAGGCGGTCTCGGCCTCCATTTGACCAAGAAAGTCGTCGACTCAATCGATTACCAGCACGTCGACGGTTGCACCACCATCAAGTTCAGCAAGAATCTGAGGTAAGGCCATGTTCGAGATCGGGATCGGAGATCAGGGAATCGTGATCATCGCCGGCCGCCTGGACGCGGCGCAGACGGAGAAGGCCCAGGCATTCCTGGACAGCATAGAAGGCCTGGCGGTGATGGACTGCGGCGGCCTGGAATATATCTCCTCGGCAGGACTGGGCGTGCTGCTGCGGACTCAGAAGCGACTGATGTCCGGCGGCGGCAAGCTCAAGCTGACCAACGTCAATCCTCATATCCACAACATTTTCAGGTACTCCGGGTTCGATCACATTTTCGAAGTCGAGGTCTCCACCGGATAAGCGCCCCGCGGACTGATGACAAATTTCACCGTTTTCACCAACCTTTGCCCGGATCGGCGGTAGTTATGCATATAGACGCCGACGCGAAACTGGTGGAGGACTGTCGAAACGGCGACGAGAACGCCTTCGGAGTCCTGGTAGGAAAATACGAGAAACCGGTCTTCAACGCGGCGCTGAGGATGCTCGGAGACAGGGACGATGCGGCGGATGTGACTCAGACAGCCTTCCTAAAGGTTTTCGAGAGGCTGGACACATACAACCCGGATTACAGGTTTTACAGCTGGATCTATCGGATCGTGATCAATGAATCCATCGACGTGCTCAACCGGCGGAAGCGGACCACGGAACTCGACGAGAGTCGTATGCCGACCTGGGACACGCCGGAAAGCGCCATCCGACAATCCCAGCTCAGCGCCACGATGCAGGAAGCTCTCATGACAGTCTCGGCGGATTATCGGACGGTGATCGTGCTCAAGCATTTCATGGATTGCACGTACCGGGAGATCAGCAGCATCCTCGATATCCCCGAGAAGACAGTCAAGTCGCGACTTTTCACCGCCCGCCAGCTCCTGAAGGACCGGCTGGCAGACACGGGATTGTTCTGAAATGAACCATGAAAGATCAATCGAACTGATCCACGCTGATCTCGACGGTGAGATCTCCGCCGAGGACCAGCAAGAACTGCACGCCTGCCTGGAGAGCGATGCCTCGCTGGGGGCGCTGCGGGATGACATGCGCAAGCTCCACGATGTGCTCGGCCGGGTCGAATCCGAGGATCCCCCGCCGGGATTGCGGTCAAGAATCATCGCCGCTGCAGCCCCGCAATTCACACGGCGTATCGTGAAACCGCGCCGCAGCATCCTGGCATCCATCCTCCCTGGCTGGCCGGCGCCGGCATTGCTCCGTTACGGCGCAGCCGCCGCCTTTGGCGCAGCCATCGTCGCGGTCGGCCTGAAGGTCGGCGACCTCGATAGCCACGGCCCGGCAGACCCGGGCAGTCTCGTCGGCACCATGACCAGCTACCGGGCGCCGGGTGCCGCCACCGGGCGCATTGCACTGGATACGGCCGCCATTACAGGGTCGGTCGGCACCTCCGTGCAGAACGGTCTCGTGGTCGTCGATTTCAACCTGTCGGCGGCAGAACCAGTTGAAATAATTGCAGATTACGGCCAGTCTGGACTCAGCTTCAGCGGCTTTGCCCAGTTCGAGGAGGCCAGCGCTTCCGTCGAAGCCGACCAGGGACGGGTCAGGTTCACCCAGCAGGACGCACATAGATACGCGGTGTTCTTCAGTCCCTCGGGACAGGGGAACGGCACAATCGAATTCCAGTTCCTCGCGGACGGAAAGCTGATCCACGAGGATGCTCTGGAAGTACCGGCGAAGGGCCGGAATTGACGGCGGCACCAACTTTTTCGTGCCATGCCGGTATTGTAAGTACGTAAACACGAAAGCCCGATTGATCTGGGCGTAAATGGGAGAGAGAGCGATGGCAGGCCATCAACAGAATCCCTCGAGTAGCAAGAAGACCTGGGGCATCGCCGCCGTGCTGGTGGCAGTTGTTGCCGTGATCGGCTACGTCTCGAGCCACTACCCGCCGATGGACGAGCAGGCTGCGGGCACAATCGCTCCAGCCGCGCGTTATCGGGCCGAACAAATCGGGTCCGACGACGTCAAGCTAGGGGACCAGTCCGTTCAGCAGTTCATGCAGACCGACCTGTTTACCCAGCTGACGACAGACGAGGCACTTCGCGAGGCCCTGAGCAGCGAAGCCTTCCGCGAGGCGCTGAACAACGAAGCCTTCCGCGAGGCGCTGAACAGCGAGGCCTTCCGCGAGGCATTGAACAGCGAAGCCCTGCGCGAGGCCCTGGCCAGCGAGCAGCTCCGCGAAGCAATGCGTAGCGAGGCCGTGCGAGAGGCGATGCGCAGCGAAGCGGTTCGGGAAGCCTTCAACAGCGAAGCGGTCCGCGAGGCGGTCCGGTCCGAGGCCCTCCAGGAAGCGCTGCGTAGCGAGGCCGTCCGCGAGGCGCTGAACAGTGAGGCCGTTCGGGAAGCTCTGAACAGCGAAGCCGCACGCGAGGCGCTGAACAGCGAGGCCGTGCGTGAGGCCTTCAATAACGAGGCGCTGAAAGAGGCCCTCAACAGCGAAGCCGTCCGCGAGGCCTTCAACAGCGAAGCCGTCCGCGAGGCCTTCAACAGTGAAGCCGTCCGCGAAGCCCTGAAGAGCGAAGCGGTGCGCGAGGCCCTGGCCAGCGAGCAGATGCGTGAGGCGATGCGCAGCGAGGCAGCTCGCGAAGCCCTCAACAATGAGGCGCTGCGCGAGGCCCTCAACAGCGAAGCCATGCGCGAAGCGCTGAAGAGCGAAGCTGTCCGGGAGGCCCTGAGCAGCGAAGCCCTGCGCGAAGCCATGCGCAGCGAAGCCGTTCGGGAAGCCTTCAACAGCGAAGCCGTGCGCGAAGCCTTCAAGAGTGAGGCCGTCCGCGAAGCCTTCAAGAGTGAGGCCGTCCGCGAAGCCTTCAACAGCGAAGCGGTTCGCGAAGCCTTCAACAGCGAGGCCGTCCGCGAAGCCTTCAAGAGCGAGGCCGTCCGCGAAGCCATGCGCAGCGAAGCGGTCCGCGAGGCGCTGAACAGCGAGGCCCTGCGCGAAGCCCTGCGGAGCGAAGCAGTTCGCGAAGCCTTCAACAGCGAGGCCCTGCGTGAGGCGCTGAACAGCGAAGCCGTCCGCGAAGCCTTCAACAGCGAGGCCCTGCGTGAGGCGCTGAACAGCGAAGCCCTGCGCGAAGCACTGCGGAGCGAGGCTCTGCGAGAGGCCATGAGCAGCGAAGCCTTCCGCGAGGCGCTGAGCAGCGAAGCCTTCCGCGAGGCGCTGAACAGCGAAGCTTTCCGGGAGAATCTGCGCAGCGAGGCACTGAGCAGCGAGGCGTTGAGGACGCGTTAAATATCCACGCCGGGGGCGATCACCGGTCTGACCAGGGCTTATCAACCTAGAGTCAGTGAGGGGAATCGGGAACGCACCCGGGACAACGTGGAAAACACGGGAAGAGGATACGACGGGAAATCCGTTGTATCCTCTTCTTCATTGGGGGGGTCGGTAAAAGAAGAAACATCATGCGCTCAACAATCCTGTGGCGGGCTGTCGCCAGCTTGATCCTGACGTCTGTGGTTGCCGCACAAGGCCACGCGGAACTCAAGTCGCTCGAAACCGAGGACATGCAGCTGATCTACTTCGATCCGGTGCAGACCTACATCGTGCCTCACGCGGCCAGGAGTTTCGAGAACTCGTTCCGGAAGCAGAAGGAGATCTTCGACTACACGCCGTACGAGCGGCCCACGGTCCTCCTGACTGATTTCACCGATTACGGGAACGCGGCCGCCAACTCCCTGCCCCGCAACAGCCTGTTCGTAGATATCGCGCCACTGCCGTTTACCTTCGAGACCTCGGCACCGGCGGAGCGCCTGTTTACCATCATGAACCACGAGATGGTCCACGTCGTCACCACGGACCAGGCAGCACCACCCGACCTGTTTTACAGGAAACTGTTCGGCGGCAAGGTCCTCGCGGTCCCCGATCATCCGGAGACCATCCTCTACCAGTATCTGACGACACCCCGGAAGACGAGTCCGCGCTGGTACCTGGAGGGCATCGCGGTGTTCGTGGAAACCTGGATGGCCGGCGGCCTCGGCCGGGCGCAGGGCGGATATGACGAGATGGTCTTCCGGGGCATGGTCAGGGACGACGCCCATTTCTACGATCCCCTGGGCCTGGTGGCCGAAGGGATCAAAGTCGATTTCCAGGTCGGCGCCAACGCCTACCTTTACGGCACCCGGTTCATGAGTTACATGGCCTACACGGAGTCGCCGGAGAAGGTAATCGAATGGGTACAGCGGCTGAAGGGCAGCGAGCGCATGTACTCCAGACAGTTCAAGCAGGTCTACGGCAAGGAACTTGACCAGGCCTGGCAGGAATGGATCGCCTGGGAACACGAGTTCCAGGACAAGAACCTGGCAGCGATCAGGCAGTTCCCTGTGACGCCAAATCAGGACGTCACCGCCAGGGCGCTGGGATCCGTTTCCCGGGCTTACCTGGACCCGGACACGGGCGACCTCTACGCGGGCATCCGCTATCCGGGGATCGTGGCCCACATCGCCGCCATTTCGACCGAGGACGGCTCAGTGAGGCGTCTCGAGGACATCAAGGGCCCGATGCTCTACAAGGTGACGTCTCTCGCCTTCGATCCGAGGGAGAAGACCCTCTTTTACACGACGGATAACTACAACTACCGGGATCTGGTCTCCCTGGACGTCCAGACGGGAGAGACCCATACACTGCTCAAAGACGCCCGGATCGGCGAACTCGTATTCAACCCCGCCGACCGGTCGTTATGGGGAGTGCGGCACCTGAATGGCATCGTTACCCTCGTCCACATTCCCTACCCGTACACGGATTGGAAACAGATCCACAGCTTCCCCTATGGCCAGGTCCTTTATGACATGGACATTTCGCCGGACGGCACGCTGCTCTCCACCTCTTTCGGCGAGATCAACGGCCAGCAATCCTGCCGCATCTACAGGATCGAGTCCCTGCTGGCCGATGACGTGACCCCGTACAAATCGTTCGACTTCGGCCAGGCCATGCCCGAGGGGTTCGTATTCTCCACCGACGGCAGGTACCTGATCGGTAGCTCCTACTACACGGGGGTGTCGAATATTTTCCGCTACCAGATCGACACGGGTGAGATCGAGGCGCTCAGCAATGCCGAGGTAGGCTTGTTCCGCCCGGTGCCCTTGGCGGACGGCTCGCTGATCGTGTTCCGTTACACCGGGCAGGGTTTCGTTCCCACCCGCATCGAAGGGGCGCCGATCGAGGATGTCAGCTCGACCACATTCCTGGGTACCCTGATCGCCGACAAATACCCAGCCGTCCGCGAATGGAAAGTCGGTTCGCCGGGGGACGTCGACCTGGACGCCCTGATCGTCGCCGACCGCGACTACAAGCCCTGGCAGAACATGAGCCTCGAATCGATCTACCCCGTCGTCGAGGGTTACAAAAGTTCCATCGGTGCCGGCCTGAATGCCAAGTTCAGCGACAACATCGGCTTCAACCGGATCACCGTGACCGGCTCGGTCACGCCGAACCAGCAGCCAAGCGAGCAAGCACACTTCTACATCAAGCAGCAGTACCAGCGGCTGGACCAGCTTCTGCCCGGATCCTGGACCACCGAGCTGAAATACAACTACGCGGATTTCTACGACATATTCGGGCCCACGAAGGTCAGCAGAAAAGGCTACTCGGGCGAACTCACCTATAAGCGTCCGATAATCTCTGATGACCCGCGCAAGATGGACCTGACCGTCAAAGGTGGCTATTTCGCCGATTTTGACGAATTGCCCTATGCCCAGGATGTCGACACCACTTTCGACAGTTTCGCCAATGCCAGCGCCCGGCTGGACTTCAGCTCTGTCCGCAAGTCCCTCGGCGCGGTGGATGACGAGAAGGGATACAAGTGGTCAGCCATCGCCGGCAGCAATTATGCCAATGAATCCATCACTCCATACAGCTACGGCAAGTTCGATTACGGGTGGGCGCTGCCCCTGCACCATTCGTCGATCTGGTTGCGTAGTGCCGGCGGTTTCGCCGTAGGCGACAAGGACGAGGAATTCTCGAATTACTACTTCGGTGGATACGGCAACAACTACGTGGATCATCAGGCCGTGCAACGCTACCGGGATCCCTTCTCGTTGCCTGGATTCGGCATCGACGACCTGAATGGCCGTACCTTCGCCCGCTCCATGCTGGAGTGGAATCTGCCGCCGCTGCGCTTCGAACGCGCGGGCACTCCCAATTTCTTCTTTTCCTGGGCGCGCCCGGCCATCTTCGCCGCAGCGCTGGTGACTAACCCGGACGACGAGAGCGACACCTATTACAGCCTCGGCACCCAGGTCGATTTTCGCTTCACGATCCTCTCCCGCATGGACATGACGTTCTCCGTCGGCTATGCAGCAGGGTTC
This sequence comes from Gammaproteobacteria bacterium, assembly GCA_024640085.1. GTDB lineage: Bacteria > Pseudomonadota > Gammaproteobacteria > Steroidobacterales > XN24 > JAHEFR01. The sequence goes on along the minus strand of JAHEFR010000010.1, from coordinate 41,957 downwards.
GACTCCAGCAGCTATGAGCGGGACGAGTTCATGGCCTCGCTCAAGATCCTCTGAGGCCCGCAACGATCGCCCCGCCAACGAACCACCAGCATGGTTGAGCTGCTGCTCAGGGGCTCGGTCGGTCTGCTCCCTGTCCTGGTATTCCTGGGCGTGCTCGTCTATCTCGACAGCTACAAGCTGGTCCGTCTCCGCGCGGTCCTGATCGCGATCGCGGCGGGGGGGCTGTCCGCCGCGGCCAGTTACTTCGCGAACGATCTGGCCCTGGGCCTGACAGGCATGCCCGTCACCAGTTATTCGCGCTACGTGTCGCCACTGATCGAGGAGGCGTTGAAGGGCGTCATCCTGGTCTACCTTATCCGGAAGAACAGGATCGGGTTCCCGGTGGACGCGGCCATATTCGGATTCGCCGCCGGTACAGGCTTTGCGATGATCGAGAACCTTTACTATCTGGGCGTGATGCGGGAATCGCACATCGCCGTTTGGGTGGTGCGAGGGTTCGGCACCGCCATCATGCACGGCGGCGCCACCGCTATCTTCGGCATCGTGGCCCACACGCTAGCCGAGGAGAAGCAGTCTACGGGTATCGCCGTGCTCCTGCCGGGCTTCGTCGTCGCCTCGGCAGTGCATTCGGCGTTCAACCACTTCCTCTTCGCGCCGGTGCTCTCGACTCTTGGCATCCTGATCCTGCTGCCCCCTTTGCTGCTCTTTGTCTTCCAGCACAGCGAGGCGTCCCTCAGGAAATGGCTTGCCATCGACTTCGACGCCGACACCGAACTGCTGGAACTGATCAACTCGGGCGATTTCTCCGACTCGAAGGTCGGCCGCTACCTGGAATCCATCCGCGATCACTTCAAGCCTGAAGTGCTGTTCGACATGATGTGCTACCTGCGCCTCCACACCGAGTTGTCGATGCGCTCGACCGGCATGCTGATGCTCAGGGAGAGCGGCTTCGAGGTCGAGCCCGATGAAGAGGTCAAGGCCATGCTGGAAGAGCTTCGCTACCTGGAACAAAGCATCGGTCGCACGGGCCACCGTGCGGTCAAGCCGTTCCTGCGCATGAGTTCGCGCGACATGTGGCAGCTCTACATGCTTGGCGAACAGTAGGCCGGGCCCCGTCAGGCTGCCCGAAGTTGGAGGTGCTGGAAGACAGCGCCGCCCTAAGACGTGTATATAATAAGTTAAATTAAATCACAGGTATAAGTAATTAACTTTACAATATTTTTTATACATCAAGTCACCTGGTGTAAAGACGGACATCCCCCATCAGCCGACGGTGCGCGTGGCAAACGGGGCAGACCTTTCTAGACTTGCATTGCCCGGATACGACAACGAGGAGGGGGCGGGAAATGATGACACTCACCACCCGGATTGCCCTGCTATCGCTGATGCTGGCGCTTGCGCAATCTGTGAACGCCGGTCCACCGACATTCACGATCGATGTCACGACGGTGGGTGACGGAACCGTGACCCTGGATCCTTCGGGGCCCTACAAGCGCAACAACATCGTCAATGTGACCGCCGCCGCCGGCGAGGGCAGCGTCTTCGACCACTGGGAAGGTGACCTGTCGGGTGACGACAATCCGACGATCCTGCGAATCTCCGACGACCAGCAGATCACGGCCGTGTTCGTCGCGGAAGGACACGGTGGCGATCCGGGCGGGGGCGGGGGTGGCAACGGCGCCGAACGGCCGGCGCTGCCAACCCACGGCATGCTGATCAGCTATTACACCAGCTGGAGCGTCTACCGGCGCGCCTATTACCCGGGGGACATCGTCGCAAGCGGGGCGGCAGAACGGCTCGATGTCATCAACTACGCCTTCGCCGGTATCGACGAAAACCTCCGTTGCACCATCCTCGACAGCTTCGCCGACTACAACAAGGCCTTCGACGCCAGCGAGACGGTCGATGGAGTCGCCGATGCGTCTTCCCAGGCGCTCAAAGGTAATTTCAACCAGCTGCGGAAGCTCAAGACCATGTACCCGAGGCTGCGCGTGATGATCAGCATCGGCGGTTGGTCCGAGTCCTACCGCTTCTCCGGGATGGCCGCCACATCGGAAAGCCGCGCTGCCTTTATCGGTTCCTGTGTCGATATGTTCATGCGTGGAAACGTGGCCGACGGCGTGGACGCCAGCGGTGTCTTCGACGGCATCGACATCGATTGGGAATATCCGGGGCGTTGCGGTGCCACGTGTGATTACAGTGAGGATGACCCTCAGAACTTCACGGCACTGCTGGAGGAATTCCGCGCGGCGTTGGACGAGTTGGAGACCGACATCGAGAGCTCGACGGGGCACCGGCCGCAGTACCTGCTCTCCATCGCGGCGCCGGCGGGACAATATTACTATCAGGCACTGGAACTCGACCGGATCCATGGGTCGCTGGACTGGGCCAACATCATGGCATACGACATTCACGGCGGGTGGGAGACTTCCGGGCCGGCGAATCACCACGCCCCGCTCTATCGTTCCGCATGCGATCCCGAGGACACCGCCGATTACGGCGACAAGGCCGTCAGAGACTATCTGGCGGCCGGCTTCCCCGGCGACAAACTCGTACTTGGAGTCCCCTTCTACGGTCATGGATGGCGCGGGGTCGCGACGGTCGACTACGGCCTGTGCCAGCCGGCACGCGGCATCCCCCGCGGCACCTATGAAAAGGGTACCGAAGACTATGAGGTCCTTGCCGGGAGTGGCGACCCGGTTTTCCACGAAATAGACGGCTCGGCGGCGTGGACCTTCGACGGCAGCGAGTTCTGGAGCTTCGATGACGCGACCTCACTGAGCGTCAAGGCCGACTACGTGGAGGATATGGGGCTGCGGGGTGTCATGTCCTGGGAACTCTCGGGAGATAGCGCGGACGCGGCACTGATCAAGGCGTTGAGCGACACTTTCGAGGGTTCAGGGACGGAGAGCCCGTAGCCCGCCCAAGCCGGGACTTCGTGGTCGGCTCTGACCGCTCGCGCCGATCAGGAGCCGGGGTTCCCGGGAACCGGGGTGCTGACTCGACCCGCCGTCCGCGTCTTGCAGTGGGATCGGCTACCGATTTCGGTACCATCTCTCCATGAGCCGGCAACAGACCGCAGACCCGTCCCTGGCGCTAGTGCTGCCGCTGTTTTTCTGCTCCGGCGCGCTGGGGCTCGTCTACCAGGTGGTCTGGTCCCGGATGATGACCCACATCTTCGGGTCCACCGCCCTGGCCGTCGGCACCGTGCTCGCGGCCTTCATGGCTGGACTGGCGGCAGGAAGCTGGTATGTGGGTCGGCTCGCCGACCGCGTGCCGGACCGGTTGCGACTGTACGCATGGCTGGAGATTGGCATCGGCCTGGCAGCGCTGATTTCCCACCTGGCCCTGGACCGCATGGACGCCGCCTACCTGGCCCTGTATCACTGGGGCGGCGGCTCCCAGGGGGCCCTGACCCTGCTGCGGTTCGTGTCCGCCTTCCTTCTCGTTATGGGACCCACGATCCTGATGGGCGCGACACTTCCCGTCCTGAGCCGATTCACCGTGACCAGTCGGCAACAGGTCGGAGCCCGGCTCGGGTTGCTGTACTCGATAAACACCCTCGGTGCGGTAACGGGTGTGCTTATGACCGGCTTCGTCCTGATCGGCAGATACGGCATCCATGTGCCGGTCTACGGGGCTGTGCTGGGCAACCTGCTGATTGGCATCGTCGCCTGGTGGATAGCCCGCCGGTCCCCGCAACCGGCACCCGCGATCCGTGCCGCGCCGCCGGCCGCCGTCTCCGTCGACGGAGACGGCGCCATGGAGGCGGATCGCCTCACCCTTAATCTCCTGCTGATCGGCCTCGGGCTCTCCGGGTTCACGTCGTTCGCCTACGAAATCTACTGGACCCGATCGCTGGTATTCATCCTCGGCAATTCGACCTACGCCCTGACCACCATGCTGGCCGCGTTCCTGACGGGCATCGCCCTCGGCAGTTACGCGGTCAGGTTCGTCATCGCGCGCTGCCCGGACCGCGTCGCCATCTTCGGCTGGGTGCAGGTCATGCTGGGTTGTCTCTCGGCTCTGGCCCTGCCCTTGCTGTTCGCAATTGACGAACCCATGTCCATGAACCGGTCCCTGCACGGCATCGCGGACCAGGCGCTGGGGTTGGTGTTGAGTAGTTTCGGCATCGCCTTCGTGGTGATGCTCCTGCCCGCAGCCCTGATCGGCGCCACCTTCCCCCTCGTCGGCCACCTTGCCGTCCGCCGCCTGAGCGAGACCGGGGCCTCGGTGGGCAAGGTTTATGCGGTCAACACCGCCGGAAACGTCGCCGGTGCCCTGCTGCCGGGGGCGATTTTGCTGGCCTGGCTCGGCATCCAGAAAGGCATTCTGGCCATGGCGGTCCTGAACCTGGCGCTGGGCCTGGCGATTCTGGCGGTCAGGCTGCTGCGCCGCCCGGCACATCCGGCGTGGCGAGTGGTCCTGCCGGCGCTTGCGGTCCTGTGCGTCCTCCTGGTCGCTCAGGTCCCGTTGCAGTTTCAGTTCCCCTCCCAGGGCGAGCGGCCCCGGGACCGGACGCTCTACTACCGCGAAGGGCCGCTGGCAACGACCAAGGTGTTTCTCGACCCGTTGACCGGCGACAAGGAGATGAGCGTCGACGGGATCGTCATCGGCGGGACCGGTAACACAGAGTTCAAGCAACTGCTCCTGGCCCACCTGCCGCGCCTCCTGTCCGACGACACTGCCAAAGAACTATCGGTAGGCTTGGGATCAGGGATGCTCGTCGGCGAGAGCGCGCTGCATTCCGGTGTCCGCGAGATCACGGTCGTCGAAATCGAACCCGGCGTGATCCAGGGCGCTGAGTTCTTCCGCGAGGAGAATCACTCGATCCTCGCCGACCCCCGTCTGACCATCGTGGCTGACGACATCGGCAACTTCCTGCGCACCACGAACCGTCAATACCAGGTGATATCCGCCGATGAGAAGACCGCTGACGAATTCGCATCGAACGGATTCTCCTATTCACGGGACTACTATCAGCTCCTGCTCAAGCACCTGGCACCCGGGGGACTGGTTGCCCAGTGGGTCCCCGCCACGCTGCCGCCGCGGCAGTACCGGATGATCCTGAAGACGTTCAGCGACAGTTTTCCCCACGTCCAGCTCTGGTACTTTCTGCCCGCCCACCGGCTCGGGCCTTTCAATTCGATCCTGGTCGGCTCGCGCGAGCCCGTCGTGATCGACGCCGACAGAATACGGGTCCGGTTCTCCACCAACACGGACGCGCTGCGCAGTCTGGTGCCCTATGGTCTGACCTCGGCAGAAGCGCTGTTGCCCCATTACATCGCTGACGAGCGTGTCATCCGCGCCGCCGTGGCGGACGCCCCGCTGAACACCCTCGATCACCCCCGGTACGAGTTCTACCATCCCTGGGAGTATGCCGCTGAGAGGGTGGACAAGGTCATCGCCAACCAGGCGTTCATCATCAGGCTAAAGCGCAGGGCCTACCCCGACTTCTTCGCCACCGTCGCCGCGGGGACACAGGACCCCGACAGGCTCCGCCAGACATTCGCCGCCGAGTTCGGTTACCTGAAAGCCTTCCAGCGATATCTTACCGGCGCTCCGTTACCGGAGCTGCTCCGGATGTTCGATAGCGTTCTCGCGGCCGCGCCGTGGAACGACAGTCTGAGGGCACGGATCTACGTCCAGTACGCACATTTCGCTTCAATACAGTCCGATCCTTCGGACAGGGAACGCCTGATGCAGCGGGCCAGGGCCCTGTATGACCAGGCCGGCACTCCCGGGCGCCAGATCCCCGGGACGCCGTGAAAGACCCGTCCGGCCTCCCGGGCCGGGCTGTCAGGCCCGCTTACTGTTTTCTTCCCGATGCAGGTTGCTCAGGGACGCCGACGGCTTACTGCACCAGATAGGCCGACCGGCGCTTGATCTCATCGTAGATCCTGGCCACGTACTCGCCCAGGATGCCGAGGCTGATCACGATGGTGGCGAAGCCGGACACGGACATGTCACGGAACCAGGAAATCTCGGCGTCGGTCCCGACGACCACGATCTGCTAATCGTCGGCGCACTCACCCAGGACCCGGCCCACCGTGGTGCCGGCTGTGACCAGGACGTACGGTCGCATTCGGGATCCCGGCGTGATATTAAATATCGTCATGCCCGACATGCCGGAAACCAACGATCCCGAGAGCTGGCATCGCTACTTCGCGATGGAATACAACAACAGGGCGTGGGACCTCTCCGTGCGGGCACGGACCGCCGGAGAGGACCTGGAGATGCTGGACGCGGCCCATGCGTCCGCGCTCCACTGGAATGCGATCGGCACCGAGCTAAACCGGATGCGGGCGATGATGCTGCTGGCCGAGGTCCATGCGCTCCTCGGACTCGCGGAATCCGCGACGGCTTATGCGGAGCAAATGCGGAGCTACTTCCTCGAGCACGACACCCCGGACTGGGAGATCGCCTTCACCCACGCTATCCATGCCCATGCCGCCTGCGTCGCCGGGGATATTGCGATACATCGGGATTCGCACAGCAAGGCGCTGCTAGCGTTAGGCGCCATCGCGGACGATGAAGACCGGCGGATTGTGCAGCAAACCTTCGACCAGGTACCCCCGCCATGACGGCGGCCCGGAGGATGCGGGGCCGAGCCTCGCGATCACAAGTCCCGAAGATCCATGGAGACCCCGTGAACATGCTCCATCACATCTCCCTCGGCGTATCCGACATCGAGAGATCCGCGCGCTTCTACGATGCGGCCCTCGGAACTCTTGGCTACGTCCGCGTATGGGAGGATCTGCGGCCGGGAGAGCCGGGTCAGGCGGTCGGGTATGGATCGCCGGGCGGCGGCGACAAGCTTGCGATCAAGCAAGGGGGCGGCGCTGACCCTGTTTCCGGGTGCGGATTCCACGTGGCATTTGCTGCGCCGACCGGCGACGCCGTGCATCGATTTCACGAAGCGGCGTTACGCCATGGCGGTCGGGACAACGGCAAACCGGGACCGAGGCCGGGATACGGTGAGCACTATTATGCCGCGTTCATCGTCGATCCCGACGGCCACCGCATCGAGGCGGTTGTCGACCTGCCGGTCTCGCGGGCCAGGGTCTCGGCTGGGAGGTGACGGGCCCGGACAAATATGACTGGCGACAGGTGCGAGTGGAGTGAACGAGTACCGACTGATCCTGGCGTTGTTATTCGGCGCGATCGGACTCGGGTTCTTCGTCTATGGCAGGCGGCAGAAAGCCATCGTCCCGCTGATCTGCGGCGTGGCCCTGATGATCCTGCCGTACTTCATCCCGGGTACCTGGCCGCTCGTCCTGGCAGGCGTCGTACTGATCGTCGTACCGTACTATTACAGATTCTGAGAAATACGGAGCCTCGCGACGATGAACGCCGAGTCCCCCACATTCGACGGCGGCTGCACTTGCCGGTTCGTGCGCTACCGCGTGTCGTCGAAACCGCTATTCGTGCACTGCTGCCACTGCCGCTGGTGCCAGCGCGAGACCGGCGCCTCCTTCGCCTTGAACGCCATGATCGAGGCCGAGCGCGTGAACCTGCTCCAGGGCGAGGTGGAGCTTGTGGATACGCCGTCCAATAGCGGCAAGGGCCAGAAGATCGCCCGGTGTCCGAAATGCCACGTGGCGGTCTGGAGCCATTACGCCGGTGCGGGCGACCTGGTGTGCTTCGTGCGGGTGGGCACCCTCGATGACCCAGACCGTTTCCCGCCGGACGTCCACATCTTCACGGCGTCGAAACAGCCCTGGGTGATCCTGCCACCCGACACGCCGGCCTTTCCCGAGTACTACAAGACGGCGGAACAATGGCCCCAGGAGAGCCTGGAGCGACGAACGGCCCTGCAAGCAAGATCGCGATCGCAGTGACGGAAATGTGCTGTCTGCCGGAGCCCCGGGTACTTCCATGATCCGGATCAGAACTGCGCGGCCGGAACTCCGAACAGCCAGGGATGGGCCCACAACAGGACTCCGTAGGCGACGGCGCCGACGACCACCGGCACCAGGTCCATCTTCAAGGGCAGCGGATCCGGTTTGATCCACGGGCCGTCCCGGTGGTTGGTGGCCACCATCTGGATCACTGACCAGGCGCCGATGCCGCCGAATAGCACCAGCGAGCGTGAATCGCCGTTGGCGATCAGGTGCGCCAGGGCCCACACCAGCACCCCGGTCAACTGGGGATGCCGCACCATACGCTTGATGTTGGTCCTGGCTCGTGCCGCGAAGAACAGGACCAGGGCGATGAGCATGATCATGCCGGTGAGCGGCGGCCCCAGCGACGGGGGGATATAGACAACGGTCGGTGTCGTCGCTTTCCAGCCGAATACCATCAACAGGACAGAGGCCACGATACAAAGCGAAAACAGCGCCCGGTATCGGCCCCTGCCCAACCTCTCGACCAGTCGCGCGCGAGGCCCCACTGCGACTGCCGGGAACAGGTGCAACACAGCCCACATGACGACGCCGATGACCAGTAGGATCATGCCCCTCTCTCCTTGCATTTCCGCTACCTAGCTTAGCCCATGGCGCCGGCAGGCGGGCCATGATGCCAGGGTGCCAGCGACGTATCGCCGCGCCATGACAAACGTCATTCCGATACGCATGTGACGAAAGGCCACAACAGCCAGTGTTCGGGCCCTGACACCGGCCCGCCCCCAACTGCGGAGTCGAGGGAATCTTTCCGGACCGGGCCGGTCTGTTAGAGGATAGCGGCCGGCCGGCACCCCATTCTCCATCGACCCGGTAGACATTGACAGGCCCTGGGGAGGCCCGGTCGCAACCTGACATGACGAACCCGGAGGATCGACGATGTCCGACCGATTGCAGACGGTGACGGAACAGACTTTCCAGGCCGAGGTGCTGGACTCCAAGGTTCCGGTGCTGGTGGACTTCTATGCCGACTGGTGCGCTCCGTGCCGCATGATCGAGCCGATCGTCGAGGAGATCGCCGACGAGTTTTCAGGGCGGATCGAGATCCGCAAGGCAGACCTGGACAACATGCCGCGGATCGCCGCGCGATTCGGCGTGCGCAGCATCCCTACGTTGATGGTCTTCAAGGACGGCAGTCCCCAGGAAATCCTGGTGGGCGCGGTCGCCAAGAGCCAGGTGACGAACCTGCTGGCCCGGCACCTCTGAGCACCTGCCGCGCTGGTCAGGGAAGTCGCCTCATTCCGGGGCGGCACCCGACTCCCCGGCTACCGCGGGCCGGATCTTGGCCGGCACGTGGCTCATGGCCCGCTCCGCCATGGCGGTGATCGTGAGCGATGGATTCACACCCGGGTTCGCCGGTACCGTGGATCCGTCGCAGATCAGCAGGTTGTGGTATCCGAAGACCCGGTGCTCGGCATCCACCACGCCGGACTCCCTGTCGCCCCCGACGACGGCGCCACCCAGGATGTGCGCCGTCATGGGGATGTTGGCCGTGGCTTCCAGGATCGTGGACTGGGCGATGCCCCCGCACTGCTCGGCCAGCCAGGCCGCCGCCCGGTTGCCGGCGTCGATATAGGTCGGATTGGGTTTCTCGGGATCCTGCTCGGTGACCATCCGGGTACCCGCGCCGATCCGTCGGGGCCGGGTCCTGAACGCGATGGCGTTGTCCAGTGTCTGCATCACGAGCAGGATCAGCGTCTTCCGCGACCACCCGAAAGGCCAAAGGGATTTCAGAAACCGGATCGGGTGGCGGATCAGATTCGCCAGCAGGAGCAGCGGTCGGCTCAGGCGGGTGCCTTGGCCCGTGAGCAGAGTGAACAGAGAGTTCATGGCGTCGCCGCGTTCTCCGTAGGTGACGAACTCGATATGGGTGTCGTCGTCCACATGGATGCTGGCGCTGATGGCCACCGTGTTCCATGCCTTGAGCGAGTCGTCGGGCAGCGTCACCGCCAGGATGGATTCGCTGTTGGTCCGGACCAGTTCCCCCAGTCGGTCACTCAGTCGCGCCAGGGAGCCCCTGTGCTTGCAGGCCCCGAGCAACCGGTTGGTGCCCAGTGCGCCCGCCGCCACCACCACGGCCCGGGCGCGATACTCCCGGCGTCGCTCACCGAGCCAGGAGCCCGGACGGCTGCAGGACACCAGGTAGCCCTCGCTGCCGTCCTCGGCGCCCGCCGGGCGGATGTCATCCACCTGTGAATCCGGGTGGATCTCGGCACCGGCCTTCTCGGCAAACCACAGGTAGTTCTTGACCAGCGTGTTCTTGGCCCCGACCCGGCATCCCACCATGCAGGCCCCGCAGCGGATGCAGCCGGTCCGGGGCGGACCCTCTCCGTCGAAATAAGGATCGGGGACCGTCACGTCGGGCTCGCCAAAAAAGACGCCCACGGGCGTGCGCCGGAAGGTCTCGCCGACCCCCGCATGGACGGCGATATCTCTCAGCAAACCGTCAGCGGGACTCTCGTATGGCACCTCGTTGACCCCAAGCATGCGCTCGGCGGTGGCGTAATGGGGCGCCAACTCCGCTTCCCAGTCTCCCAGATCCTTCCACTGGGCGTTGGCGTAGAAGCTCGGCTTCGCCCGGTAGAGAGTATTGGCGTAGACGATGCTGCCCCCACCCACACCGGCGCCGCTGGCGATAAAGATGTCGCGGAACGCGGTGAGCCGGAAGATGCCGCGCAGTCCGAACAGGGGCGCCCAGAGGAACCGGTTCAGCTGCCAGGTGGAAACGGCGAAGTCCTCGTCCTGGAAACGACGGCCGCTTTCCAGCACAGCCACCGAGTAGCCTTTTTCTGCAAGCCGCATGGCTGCGACGCTGCCGCCGAATCCGGATCCGACGATCACCCAGTCGTAGTCGTACTCTGCCATCCGACGCTCCCGTTACATCCTCCTCCGGCGATCATCCAGTCGACGACGCCGGCCTGGGAGACCGTAAGGTAACACCGTCACTATCCGGTGGATCATCTGCTACGTCAGACCGAGGTTGTCAAACTGCCGGGCCAGGGAACAGGCTACATTCAACAGGAGAAGGCCTGGCCCTCTCGCTCAGACGGCGACCAGCTTCGACTCGGCCGCGACGTCCTCCCACCAGTCCTCAAAAACCCGCGCTCCAGTTTGCTCGATCAGCCCGCGTGCGGCCTCCAGCTCAACCTCCGGAGCGCGGTCATCGCCGCTCTCCGCCAAGACGAGGGACCGGGCGAGGCTGAGCCGGGCGGGGATCTCCCAGAGCCGCGTCCCGTACTCACGGGCCCGCGCGAGCGCCTCTTTCGCAACAGGCAAGGCCTCCCCGGGTCTGCCATTCAGCGCCAGCGCCTCCGCCTGGCAGGCCAGCAGGAATGGCTCGTGATCCAGGCCGATGCGTCGCTCGCGGGCCATGGGCAGGATGGCCACTATGGACTGCACCGCGTCGCCATAGGCGCCCCGGGCTATGTGTACCAGACTCATGTTGAGGGCCGCGCGGACGCGGGACGACAATGCGCCAGCTTGCTCTGCGAGGTCCACGCACTCGCTCATCCGCGCCATGGCCGTGACCGTGTCGCCGTCCAGAGCTGCCGTCCGTGCCAAGCTGCCCAATGACCAGCCGAGGATTTCGAAATCCTCCGTCTTGCGCGCGTCCACCGCTACCGCCTCGAGCGCCTGCTGACCTTGCTCGTCGTGACCCTGTAGCAGGAGGATTTCCCCGCGGCAGCAACGCAGGTACAGGCTCGGTGTCAGACCGAACAACTCCCTGCCCGCCTCCGGCCGGTCGCGCAGCGCTGCGATACCTTCCTCGGCGTCGTGCAAAGCCTGATCCAGCCGCCCAGCCGATATGTAGGCGTGGATGGGGGGGCCCAGAGTCGCCAGCACCAGGGCGGGATCGTCGCCCGATTCGGCCAGCCGACGGGCCTCGGCGAATAGCCGCAGGGCCTCCTCGATGGCGCCTGCCATCATCCGGGTGATGCCGAAGAACAGCAGCATGCCGATTTCTCCTGCATGGTCACCCAGCCGTCTGGCGAGATCCCGGCCTTCCTCGAAAAGCCGCCTCCCCATGGTCTCGTCCATGCCGATCCGCCATCCGAGATTAAGCATCCGCCAGCGGGCGGCCAGGCCCAGCCCCTCGACTTCCTTCGACTCGGCCTCTCCCTCCAGCAGGCTCAGGACCTTCGACCAGTATTCGTAGGCGGCCGGGAGATCGTTCCTTCCGGCCCAACGGGCCGCCCGCCGGTACCAGCGGGCCGCTAACAGTTCGGCGCCCCCGTGCTCGTAGTGGTGTGCAATCACCGCCGCCTTGCGGTCTGGATTTCTCCCCGCAGTCTGCTCGATGGCCGCCGCCACCGCCGCGTGCACGGACCGACGCTGCTCTGCAAGCTGTGCCGCATAGGCGACCTCCTGGGTCAGGGGGTGGGCAAAAACGTATTTCTGTCGGGGATAGAGGGAGATAGGGAACAGGTATTCCGCATCGGTCAGCGAACGCAGCGCATCAGCGACCTCCGAAGGCGACAGGGACGAGACCCGTTCAAGCACCTCCGCGGAGAATTGCTTGCCGATTACGGCTGCCAGCATCAGCACCTGCTTGTCGCGATCGTTGAGACGATCGATACGGGATTCGATCAACGCCTGTACGGTGTCCGGAACGCCGATCGAGCCGGGCGCCCCAATCAGCCGGTACCGGCCGCGCGCACCTGCGATCGTGCCGTCGTCCGCGAGAGCGCGGATCATCTCCTCCACGTAGAGCGGGTTGCCGTCGGCACGTTCCCGGACGAGTCGCTTCAACCCGGTCAGACTCTCGTCCTCACCCATCAGATCGCCGAGCATGGCGTCCACTTCCGACTCGGCCAGCGGGGACAAGGCCACCTCCCGGTAGCGGGTGCGGGCTGGCCAGGTAGCAACGTATTCCGTGCGGAAGGTAACCACCAGCAACAGCCGGGACCTGCGCATCGCTTCCGCCAGTCGATGGAGGAACTCGTCACTGCCCGGGTCGATCCAGTGCAGGTCCTCGATCACGATCACCAGGGGCGTGGTCCGGGCATCGATGACGATCATCCTCCGCAGGGCTTCGAACAATCGCCGCTGCAGCACCTCGGGATCGATGCGGGACGGCTCCGCTCCATCGGTGGCGACGCCGAGGAAGTCGAAGACCATGGGAAGGCTGGCCAGCAGGCTGCGATCGAGGGCCGTGACCCGCGCGGTGATCTTCTGCCTGACATTCGACGGATCATCGCCTGCCTCGATGTCGAAGAACCGGCGGAACAGGCGCACGAGAGGCCAAAGCGGCACCCGGAACCCATGCGGGACCCCATAGACCTCCAGGACCCGCAGCCCCCGCGAATGACACCTGTTGACGAATTCGTACGCCAGGCGGCTCTTGCCGGTCCCGGGGGCGCCTACGATTCCGGCCACCGTCCCGTGACCGCGCCGGGCGCGTTCGAATGCTTTATCGAGAGCAGCCATCTCGGCGCGCCGGCCGACGAAGGCGGACAGGCCACGGGCGCGCGCAATGTCCAGCCGTGTCCGCATGGGCACCGTCGTTATCAGGCGGTACACGGGGACGGGACTCTCCACACCCCTGACCTTCACCGGACCCAGGTATTCCAGTTCGAAGAAGCCCTCCGCCAACCGTGCCGTGGCACCAGTGATGTACACCGTCCCTGGCTCGGCGATATTCTCCATGCGCTGGGCCAGGCCCACTACCGGCCCCTGGGCGGTGTAGTCCATGCGCAGGTCGTCGCCGATTCGTCCCACGACGACTTCGCCGGAGTTAAGACCGAGGCGGACAGCGAAATCCAGCCCTCGCTGCAACCGCAGTTCGTTGGCGTACCCCCGCAATCGATCGCGGAGATACAGCGCCGCAAAACAGGCTCGCTGAGCGTGATCCTCATGGGCTACTGGCGCTCCGAACAGGGCCATGATGCCGTCGCCCGTGAACTGGTTGATGGTGCCCTCGAAGCGGTGCACGCCGTCGGCGAGGATCTGGAAAAAACGATCCAGGATTCCGTGCCATTCCTCCGCATCGACGCTGGCCGCCAGGTCCATTGACCCCTGGATGTCCACGAACAGCACGGTGACCTGTTTGCGCTCGCCCTCCAGCGCCGATCGCGAGGTGAGAATCTTTTCAGCGAGGTGGCGCGGCGTATAGGGGCGTGGCGCCTCGCCCACCGGACCGATGGTGGGCGTCAGTCGCCGGCCGCAGTGGTTGCAGAAACGACTCCCGGGAAGACATTCGGCGCCGCAGTCAGGACAGCGTGACCCGCCGTCCAGGGGCCGCCCGCAGCCCCCGCAGAAGCGCCCATCGGGAGGATTGCCGAAGCCGCACGCGGGACATTGTCCAAGCGAGGCCGCCGATAGCGCACCGGCGTGTTTTCCCTTGTTTCCCGGCGTCCTGTTCACGGATCGTCCCACGGCCCTTCCGTGCCCACCGCCAAGTGTATCCCATGGACCGATCAATCTCCGTGTCAGGAACTTACACGGGGCACGTGTATTCACGGCCACCGGCGTCCGATATGCTAGCGCCCCGGGTAGCGAGGGACCCTGCATGTCTTTGATCGGAGAACTGAAGCGGCGAAACGTCTTCCGCGTCGCGGTCCTCTATCTCGTGGCGAGCTGGGTCATATTGCAGGTCGCTGACGTCCTGTTCCCGGCCCTGGGGGTGCCGGACGGGGGCATCAACCTCATCCTTGGCGTCCTGATCCTCGGTTTCCCCCTGGTGCTGATCTTCTCCTGGATCTACGAACTGACGCCGGAGGGGCTAAAGCGCGAGAAGGATATCGCCCGGACCCAATCCATTACCCCGGTCACCGGCCAGAAGATCAACGTCCTCATCGTCGTGCTGCTCATCGTCGCCATCGCGGTGGTGGCGATCGATCGGCTGGTGCCGTCCTCTCGCCAGGGATCCGATGGGCCGGGGACGGTCGTATCGTCACAGCAGGCGCCAGCCGTGGCGTCTGGGGACTCCGCAGAGCCGGCGGCGCCGGCCGAACCCGCCGATATCGCCGCCGGCAAGTTCCTGAATACCGCTCCCGAGCAATCGGTCGCCGTACTGCCCTTTGTCAATATGAGCGGCGATCCCCAGAACGAGTATTTCTCCGACGGCCTGTCCGAGGAATTGCTCAACGCCCTGGCCGGCATCAAGGGCCTTTTCGTTGCCGCCCGCACTTCGTCGTTTTATTTCAAGGGGCATACAGGCGACGTGGCAGATATCGCGCGGCAACTGCGCGTTCGGAACGTCCTGGAGGGCAGCGTCCGCAAGGCCGGGGAGCGGGTACGGATCACCGCCCAGCTCATCGACGCCACCAACGGCTACCACCTCTGGAGCGAAACCTTCGACCGCCAGCTTGATGACGTCTTTGCCGTCCAGGACGAGATTTCACGCAAGGTGGCCGGCGCTCTGCGAGTCGCCCTGATGACTGCTGACGACGCCTCAGCCGAGAAACCCACCGAGAGCATGGAAGCCTATCTCGCCTACCTCCGGGGGCAGCAACAAATCAATGCCGGCGGCGTGGCCGGATTTCAGCAGGCGGTGGTTGCCTTCGAGGAGGCGGCGTCGCTGGATCCCCAGTTCGCCGAGGCGTACGCAGGGATCGCCCAGGCCTGGGCGAGACAGGAGAATTGGGGCAACATCGGTCGGGAGGAAGCCGCGGCGCCCATCAGGGCGGCGGCGGATAAGGCCATGGCCCTTGACCCGGAATTGCCCATGGCGCTGACTGCCAAGGCCCTGGCAGTACAGGTCTCGGCCCCGATCGGCCGCGACGACCCTCAGACGCTGCAGTTCCTCGAAGAGGCTCTGGCCAGGGACCCGGACAACGTCACCATCCTCGGCTATTACGCCGGAGCCCTGCAGGCGGCCGATCGGCCAGAAGAGGCTGCGGTCGCCCTGGAGCGCGGGCTTGCGCGGGACCCGCTATCCGCAGATCTCCAGATGAGCCTTGGCGGAGTATTGATCTCCCTTGACCGATACGAAGCCGCTCGCCAGCGCTTTCAATCGGCCATGGAACTGGTTCCGGATCATCCACGCGGGCCGGACGGGATCGCCACCATCGAGCGCAAGATGGGCCGTTTCGACAAGGCCATCAAGTGGCAGCAGGAAGTCATCAGGCGAGATCCCGCGGACACGTTCAGCCGCCAGTTGATCGCGGCTGATTACCTGGAGCTGGGCGATGCCGAGAGGGCCGCACAATGGCAGGCTGTCGCCGAAACGATGCCGGGCCGCAAGGAATCCTTGCTGGCGTTCAGCGCGATGATCAGTTTCATCCAGGGCGACGAGATCGATGCCGTCGCCACCTCTGAGCGCGCCCTCGCCCTGATGCCGGAGGGCTCCGCCGCTCCGGGCTTTGCCAGCCTCATTCTGTACCGTCAATACGTGGCCGACGGAGACTTCGATCGGGCAATCGCCGCTCGGTACGGCAAGGAAGGATTGCCGGCGGCACCCGAGAAAGGAGCACAGTTGACCCCTTCGGAATCTTCCGATGTCGCATTTGCGCCTTCCATCGTGGCGGCCCGGGATGGATCCGAGGCGGGCCGCCAGTATGCGGAGAAGGTGCTGGAATGGATCGACGCCGACGCCACGCCTGCCCTTCAGCGCGGCACGGCAGACTACGTGCGTTGCTACGCAAACGCCATGCTCGAGCGAGCCGCAGAAGCTGTGAGCGCCTGCCGGTCGGCCCACGAGCGGGACCCGCAGTGGGATCTCATTGTCTGGCAGATCAACCCTAATCTGGATTCTATCCGGGAGACGGCGGAATGGCAGGCTCTCGTGGACGGAATCGCAACAGAGAGAAAACAGCAACTGGCCCGGTTCCGGGCGTCCGGCGACGAGCCGGAACCGCACTGATCCCACGCGCTGTCGATCGCGTCAGCCGCAGGATTACCGCAAGGAGAGACACAGGTCCAGTCTTCCCATGTGCGCCTCGTGGGGGACTCTATCTGGCGCCAACCACCTCCAGCGCCTTTGCCGTCGAATCCAGCAGCACCGCCGGACCCACCGGCTCACCTGTCGCGTTTTTCATCCACAGGTCCGGCGTCACCTTGCCGGTCCGGCACATGCGCTCGAACTCGAGGCCCAGGGCTTCCGATTCCGCAATCTGTCGCTCGATCTGTGCCTGGATCATCGAGCCGATGGCGTAGTTGGGCAGATACAGAAGGTTACTGATCAGGTGAGAATAGACCGCCAGCAGGGTGACGTCGTTGACGCCGATCACCGGCCCGAAGGACATGTTCCATACGTCCTTCGCGATCTGCAGCACGGCCTGCTTGAACTCGGCCGGCGTCGCGTCCGGGTTCTTGTACATCCAGCGCCAGGCGCGCATGTCCACGAGAGATACCGCGGCGATCTCCACCGAGCTCCAGTAGGTGTCGAGGGCCATGTAAGCCAGGCTGGTCTCGTCCGGGCTGGCCAGACCCAGCAGGTCCAGGTCCCGGTCCTGGAACACGAACGCCAGGGCCTCGGTGAACGCGGTGTTGGGGACGCCCGTTAGCGGGTAGTAATCGACCTCCTCCATGGAAATCACCTGCTCCACGTTGTGGCCCATCTCGTGGACGGCGATGTTGTAGCCCTTGAAGTCCATGCCGTCGGGTCCGACACGGGTCCGCAGATGGGACTTGGCACCGCGCATGCCCAGACGCCATGCATGGCCGGAGCCGCGGGCCGGGTCCACCGTGATCTGGGCGGCGATCTCGCGGGCCCGGTCCTCGGGGAAGCCGAGTTCGACCAGCATCCGCGGGATGTCGGCCTCGTAGGCCTGCGGGGTCGGGTAGCGAGCTTCGGTCACCGCATCCAGTGCCGCCTCGGTGTACGCCCCCCGCGGCCGGAATCCCGCGTACCAGATATCGAACGGCTCCAGGGGGCGGCCGAGACGCTGGCTGACCAGTTCGCCCACCTGTTTCGCCAGCGGCGCGGAAATGATCTGCAGCAGCATGGCCTCCACGTCGGCCTCCGGGATCTCTCGCTGTTGGTCGAAGACACGGGCGATATGCGTGGGCGCCGTCGGCGAATACCGGTCCAGCAATTGCTGGGCGTGGAAATTGTGCAGCCAGATCCGGTAACGAGTATCCGGCTCGGGCGCGGCGCTCGGCGCGGGGTCCGCCGCTGCCGGTTTTGTCGTGTCCTGCACGGTCGACGGCATCACCTCGTTGGTGTAGGGATTCCAGTCTACGTGGGGATTGTCGACGACGGCGGCCGGGATGCTCTGGTCCACGATCCGCTCCATCACTTTCGCGATCATGCGCTGCTTGGCCAGTCCGTTCCCCGGGTCGGTGTAATCGGCGCGGATCTCGTCCCTGAGATTCCAGTGGCTCAACAGGCGGAGGCCCGGCGGGAACAGCCGTTTGCCATCCGTGTCCACCAGGTTGTGCATGTGGATGTTGTAGTCGGCGATGTACTGATCGGCCCGGGTGTTGGCCAAGGACACCGCCTGGGACACCTCGGCGGGGACCCGTTGCCCGTACCTGAGCGCGAGGCGCGCCTCGGCCCATTGCCGCGGACTCCAGCCCTCACCCTCGGCCAGGCGCTGTTCAAGTGTCGTCAACGGAAAGTTGAGCAGGACGACGAATGCCAGCTTGTTGGTGAACAGGTCCTCGTCGAAGTGGTCGCCGACGTCGTAGCCGGCGCTGACCCGATCCATGGGCAGGATGGGTCCGAGGGCCAGGTCCGTCTGCCAGCGCATGGCCAGCCGCATCTCGTTGGCATAACCATCCAGGTTTTCGAGCAGAAAGTCGAAGCGGGCGAACACCGCATCCAGGGTCGCCTGATCGCCCGCGAAGTTGGTCGTGACGAACGCCTCGAACACCGACCGGGCGCCGTCACCGGAACGCCAGAACTGCGCCACCTGGGATAGCCCCCGGGAGATTCGCTCCGCCTGACCGTCGCCGTAGCGGCCGATGAGTTCGGCCTGTGCGGACTCCACCGCGGCGGGCATCCAGTCTTCCACCGATGGGGTGGGCTTGGTGGCATATGACGGGGGCATTACGAAAACGCTGGCGAGGAACGCTGCAATGATCGCATGGCCGGGGTGGCGGAGGCATCTCATGGTTATCACCTGCAGATGGGTGAGCGGGTATCGACAGATACCCGGCCGATCAGCGAATTATACGGCCACGGCGGAGCACGGACGCGACCGGTGGCCGACGTCCCCGGGTGGCGCAGGTGATGAGCCTGCCGATGGGGTAATCTTCGACCATGCCAGGCCATTACCTGTCAAAGAGCAAGATCCTGTCCGGCTGGCAGTGCCAGAAACGGCTGTGGCTGGAGATCCACGATCCGGACAAGGCGGAAGTCTCGGCTGCCACCGAGCGCGCCTTCCAGGTGGGGCACCGGGTGGGCGACGTGGCCCGGCACCTGTTCCCCGACGGCCACCTGATCGGCCACGACGATTCCCTCGATGATGCGCTCGAGGAGACCCGTACGAGGCTGGCCGAGCCGGGGCCGTTGACCCTGTTCGAGGCCACGTTGCGCCACGAGGGCGTACTGGTGCGCACCGACGTGCTGATACGCGACGAACTGGACCGAATCCGTCTTGTCGAGGTCAAGGCATCGACCAGCGTCAAGCCGGTCAACTACATCGACTGCGCCGTCCAGGCCTGGGTCCTCGCCGGCGCGGGGTTGCACCCGACGACCGTGGAACTGGCCCACGTCAACAACCAGTTCGTCTACCCCGGCGACGATGACTATCTCGGCCTGCTGACCTTCGTTGACATCACCGACCGCATCGCACCCATGCTCGAACACGTACCGGCGTGGGTGACGACAAACCGGGAAATGCTCGCAGGCCCCATGCCGGCTATCGACATCGGCCCCCACTGCCGCGATCCCTACGAGTGCGCGTTCCTGCCGTTCTGCACGCCGCCGCAACCGGATTACCCGGTGTCCGCGCTGCCGGGTGGCAAAAAGGTGGTCTGGGACCTGTTGGCTGCCGGTATCCATGACATCCGGGATATCCCGGCCGACCGCCTGACCAGCGAGGTCCAGCAGTGGGTCCGTCGAGTCACCATCGACGGCCGGCCGGATCTGAATGCCTCGGCCGCGGCAGCCCTGGCCGATCTCCCGTGGCCCCGCTACTACTTCGACTTCGAAACGGTCGCATTCCCGGTGCCCGTCTGGGCGGGCACCCGCCCCTATCAGGCCCTGCCCTTCCAGTGGTCCTGTCATGTGCAGACCCGGGACGGGACTCTCGTGCACCGGGAGTGGCTCGGCACCAGTGACGGACCCCCCATGCGCGAGTGTGGCGAGACCCTTATCGAGGCGTTGGGCGACACAGGGCCGATCTTCGTCTACACCGGCTACGAGGCCGGGCGGCTGAAGGATCTCGCCGCCATGTTCCCGGATCTGGCGCCGGCGCTGGAAGGTATCCGGGGCCGCCTGTTCGACCTGCACCCGCTGACGAAGGCCAGTTACTATCATCCGGACATGCTCGGCTCCTGGTCCATCAAGGCCGTACTACCCACGGTGGCCGCCGGCATGGATTACGGCGGCCTCGGCACAATCCAGGAGGGCGCCGCGGCATCGGACGCCTTCGTGGAACTGATGGACCGCGACACCGATCCCGGACGCCGGGACGAGATCCGCGCCGATCTCCTCCGGTATTGCGCCTGCGACACCCTCGCCCTGGTGCGGCTGGCCGCCTTCCTTGCCGGCCGCCCCGGCTGAGGCGATCTTCGCTGTCGACGGTGGCGGGATCCCGGGCTACCTGATGCCCCACCGCTCACGCCGGAGCACATCCCGGCGATAGACAGAGCGTTCCGCGAATCCATCAGCTCGATGACAACCGGACCGCCTGCACTGGCGAAGGTCTATCTCTGGAAACAGGCGTCACCCCCTCCAAAGGTCTGGGGTCGGGAGTCTGGCTCTACGGTCACAGGGTGCTAGACTTTCAGGCACTTGGCCCGATTCCGCCACCACGAACACCAATCAGAGATCGATGGCTTCGCAATTCTTCAAGGAACTGAGACGCCGCCGGGTGATGTCGAGGGCAGCCGCCTACGCGATCCTTGCCTGGATCATGGCGTTCGGCCTGGAGGCGGCATTCGTCGCGTCCGGGCTGCCTCTCTGGACTGTGCGAGTGGTCCAGGCCCTCGCCATCCTGGGTCTGCCGCTCACCATCTACCTCGTCTGGACACGCGGCGCCCCGGGACACGCTGCTCCATCCGTCGGACCGACCCAGACCAAGAGCGACCCCGAAACGCCGGTGTCGGTCCAGTCGACGGAGACAACGACTGAAACAGTCGACGACGTCCCCCAGGCACCGCCGTCCTTCGCGGTGCTGCCATTCGCGGACGACACCCCGGATCACGATGGCGGACCGTTCGCCGACGGATTCACCGCCGAGCTGTCAGACCTCCTGTCCACTGCTGAAGACGTGACCGTGGCGCCCCAGCTCGCCTGCTTCGCGGTCAAGGGCAGGCATCTCGATTACGCCGCCCTCAGCGAAAAGCTGCATGTCGGCTACATCATCGAGGGCAGCGTGAGCCAGGCCGGCGAGCGGTTGGGGATCACGGCCCGTCTGCTGGCAGCCCCGGCGGGCCAGGAGGTGTGGTCGGAGACCTACGACCAGTCGATGGAAGAGCTCTTCGCCATCATGGACGACATGATCTGGCACGTGGGGGACAAGGTAGACAAGCTCCTGCACCCGGGCGCGTCGCGCCACGCGAGAACCGCCGACCACCAGGCTTACGCCTCCTACCTGCGCGGCCGCGGGTACTTCATCTCAGGGTCGCTGAATGATCTGGCTCACGCCGTCAGGCTGTTCGCCGAGGCGGTGGAGAGAGACCCGGATTTTGTCCTGGCTTGGAACGACCTGGCCGAGACCTACGCCCTGCAGGTGATCTATTTCGAGGGCAGCGACGCGGAACGCAAGGCCGCCCACGCCGCCAGCGAGCGCGCGGTGGAGCTGGCGCCGGACTGGGGCGAGGCCCATCTGTCCAGGGGCGTCGCCCATCTCGCGAGCGGAGACTACGACGCGGCGGCCGGCGAATTCGAGCGCGCCATCGAGCTGGATCCTACCCTGTGGGAAGCGTACTACAACTATGGGCGCGCCAGGATCCACCAGGGACAGATGGACCAGGCTGTTTTGCTGCTGGAGAAGGCGGCGGCCGCCAATGCCAACGACTACCAGGGGCCGCTGCTGGCCGCACCCATCCACAAGGCCATGGGCAATCAGGAAGCCTTCGAGAAATCCGCCCGGGAGGGGATCGCGCGGGCCGAGCGGTGGTTGGCCGACTACCCCCTGAATCACCGGGCCTATTATCTCGGCGCCGGCGCCTTGCTGGATCTGGGCGAACGGGAAAGGGCGTTCGAATGGGCCGAGAAGGCGCTGGCCATCGATCCTTCGGACCCGTCCATCCGCTACAACATGGGCTGCTTCTATGCCAAGGCCGGCGAGATCGACAAGGCGTTTGACTGCCTGCGGGACTCGATCACGTCCCGGAGCTGGGCGGAGAACGACCCGGACCTTGAGAAGATCCGGCAGGATCCCCGCTACCAGGCGTTCCTCGACACGCTCCAGTAGATAGTGCCCCTTCCGGGGCGGGAATCAATCACACAGCCTGGCGATCTCCGCGAGCATTGGCCGATGATCCGTGTAATCGACCGGGATCGCACAACGCATCGCGCCGGCCTCCAGAACCAGGCTCGGAAAGCCCCCGACACCCATAGCCCGGGCCGCGGCGATTTCTTCACCCATCGCCTGGTCCACCTCCCGCGACACCAGGTCGCGGGCGAACATGTCGGCATCGATGCCCATCCCCCGAGCGAGCGCGACGAGGGTCTCCGGGTCGGAGGGGTTGCGCGCCTCCAGGTAGTAGGCCCGCTGGATGGCCCGGGTCATCCGGTGATCGAACTCCGCTCCCTGGCGACGGGCCGCGATCACTGCCCGGCAGGCGGGATAAGTGGACCGTCTCGGCGCACAGTGGGTCCAGAAGTCGAAGTTGAATTTCGTGCCCGGGATCTCCGCCTGGATGCGGCGCCACTGGCGCTGCACATATTCCCGGGTCGTATCCGGCATGGGGAGATCGGAATCCGGCGCCAGCCCGCCGAGGAGCCTGCCCACGACCACGTCCTCCGGCAGCGCCGCTACCAGCCGGTCGAGGACCGGCGCGAATCCCCAGCACCAGCTGCACATGGGATCGTGGACGTAGATCAGGGTCGGCATCCGTACTTGGCTCCCTGGCCCGGGCGACCTAGCGCTTCATCTCCGTCCGGCGCTCCGCCGCCTCTTCCGCGGATATCGGGCCGTGGACCAGCATCTCCTCGGGCCCGCAGAAACGATCTACCACCGTGACAACTGCCCAGACGCCACAGTTGCCGCACCGATGCAGTTCATCGCAATAATCATCGCCCCATGGGGATCGCTCTCCGCCCGAGGCCTCCAGGGTCCCTTCACCCAGCGGAGCCCGACAGGACGGGCAGAACACGGCGGAGACACGGTCAGCGGGATTCACTAGGCAGCATCCAGCACGGCCAGCGCCTTGAGGATCGACTCAACCTCCTCTTCCTCCGTGCAGAAACTCGTCACCAGCCGATAGACACCCGACCGGTCGGGCCAGCCATGGAACTCGAATCCCGCCGCCCTGAGCCCGTCGCACAGGACCCTGTCCATGCGGACAAAGATCTCGTTTGACTGCACCGGATACAGGAGGTCCACGCCGCCGATCTCCTCGAGACCCTCGCACATCCGCCGCGCCATCAGGTTGGCATGGGAGGCCAGCCGCAACCACAGATCGTCGGCCAGATAGGCTTCCAGCTGGGCCGATACGAATCGCATCTTGCTGATCAGGTGCCCGGCCTGCTTCCTGCGGCGTCCGAGTTCGTTCGCCAGCCCGGGGTCGAATACGAGCAACGCCTCTGCCATCATGGCCCCGTTCTTCGTGGCGCCGAAAGAAACCATGTCCACGCCGGCCCGCCAGGTCATCTCCGCCGGAGAGCATCCCAGGCTTGACGCAGCGTTGGCTAACCGCGCCCCGTCCATATGGATGCGCATCCCGGCCTCGTGGGCCGCCTTGGCCAGGTCGCGTATCTCCTCCAGGCTGTAGACCGTGCCGAACTCCGTGGCCTGAGTGAGGCTCAGCAGCGTCGGCTTGCTGGCGTGGTCGCCGACCTGGCCGGCGCTGGCAATCCTTTCGCGGACACCGACAGCGTCGAGCTTGCCGTCCTTCCCCCCCAGGGCGAACAACTTGCTCCCACCGCTGTAGAACTCCGGGGCCCCACACTCTTCCGTATGCATGTGGGAGTCCTGGTGGCAGATGACCGCGCCATACGAAGGCGTTGCCTGGGCCACCGCCAGGGCATTGGCCGCGGTCCCGGAGACAAGGGGAAAAACCGCCAGGTCAGTCTCGAAGACGTCCCGGAACAGATCCTTTAACCGGGCGGTGAGCCCGTCGTCCCCATAGGAATGGGCCGGTCCGCGATTGGCCTCGGCCAGGGCCGCCATGATTTCCGGCGCCACCGGCGCCTCGTTGTCGCTGCGGAAGTTTGCGCCCATGGGATGGTCTCGCTGCGAAAGGATTTCTGGATTTAAGCACAAGGCAGGAATCGACACCCGGAATCCGCGGAGCCTGCCTGGTTCAGTGCCGTGAACGCGTCCGGCGCGTCCGAGGGCAATGGCCCGTCTACCCTCGCGGAATTGTCGGCGCGTGACCGCCGCGCGGGGCAATCATGCGGCAGTGCGCCACAACATCGATACCCCACGACTGTACAATCAGGCACCATGCTATTCGCCGAAGTGGTCTCGCGGCCATGCGCCTGACGGAGGCACTGTCATGACTCAACGCCCTCAACATTCCGCTCACGGATTCGCGTCACACATCGGGATGGCGCTGCTGCTGGCCTTGTCGATTCCCGCACAGGCCTTCGACGCCGCCACGGAGGCCGCGGTGGACGCAGCCATCAGCGGCGACCACCGGCCAGCCGAGGACAAGGCCCGGGACGTGTATCGCAAGCCAAAGGAAGTGCTCGATTTCCTCGGCTTCCGCTCCGACATGACGGTGGTGGAAATCTGGCCCGGCGGCGGCTGGTATACCAAGATCCTGGCGCCGGCCCTCAAGGACCAGGGCACCTTCTACGCCGCCCAATACAGCGTCAATCCGCAGTTTGGCTACCAGCGGCGCTACTTTGGGACCTTTCTGACCATGCTGGGGGAGATGCCGAAACTCTATCGACAGGTCATCGTCACCCACCTGTCCCTGCCCTACCAGCTCGAGATCGCGCCCCATGGATCGGCGGACATGGTGGTGACCTTCCGGAACGTCCACAACTGGGTAGGACGCAATTACGGCGGCGGACGGTTCGCCGATGTGGCGTTTAACGCGGTCTTCGACGCGTTGAAGCCGGGTGGCGTCTTCGGCATCGTCGATCACCGCTGGCCCGACCCGGACACCGAGGACCCGGAACACGCTAGCGGCTACATCTCGAAGGAACTGACCATCGCCCTGGCTGAATCGGCCGGCTTCGAACTTGTGGACGAGTCCGACATGCTCGCCAATCCGAAAGATACCCACGATCATCCACAGGGCGTGTGGACCCTACCCCCGACCCTTGCCCTAGGTGACACCGACCGCGACAAGTACCTGGCGATCGGCGAGTCCGACCGGTTCCTGCTGAAATTCCGTAAACCGGCAGAGCAGTAGGCGGCCCCGCAAGCGGCCTCGTTTTCTCAGCCGACAGTCGACGGGGGCCGGGCCGGCCCTCCCCTTTATGGTTCGACGATGTTGAACCAGAAAGCCTTGCCCTGGGGCACCAGCGGGTCCATCAGCGACATCAGTTCGGCGAACTTCTGCGGATTTCCGGATATCCGCGCCTGCCCCGCCTGAGCCGCCTCGGCCAGTGTCGTCCGCCGCAACAGTACCCTGTCCAGCACGCTCCTCGGTAGTACGAAAGTCGCATCCGCGTCGGGATCCTGTTTGCCGCGCACGTAGCTGATATGGGAGTTCTCCAGAGTCAGAGCATAGGCTTCGTCCAGGTCGGGGAACTCGAAGTTGAGCACGATCTGGGCGCCGGCTGCCCTCGGGCCGTCGAGCCGGACGCCGAGGAAATCGAAGACATCCTCCACGCTCATGCCGGCCACGGTGTCGGGATTGACCGACTGGGTCACCTCGGCGGCTGGCGCGCCATGACGCAGTTCGTAGGCCGCCGCCAGGTAGGAGTTTCGCCATCCGGCGCCCTCGGCCTGGTAGCCCAGTTGCTCCAGGGCGTCGGCTTGCAGCGCCCGCGCGTCCTTGTTGGCCGGATCGGCGAACACCACGTGATTGACCACCATCGCCACCCAGCGGTAATCCCCGTCCTCATAGGCCTGCTTCGCACGCTCCAATACGGCTTCCGCACCGCCCATGTATTCCACGTATTTCCTCGCCGCGTCTTCGGGCGGCAGCGGATTCAGATTGGCGGGGTTGCTGTCGTACCAGCCCAGGTACTTCTGGTACACGGCCTTGATGTCATGGTTGTAAGTACCGTGGTAACCGCGGTTATACCACTCCTGTGACAGGGCCGACGGGATCTCCATCATCTCGGCGATCTCGACCATGGTGTAGCCCTGGTTGGCCAGCCTCAGGGTCTGGTCGTGGAGGTAGCCGTAGAGGTCACGCTGCTTCTTCAGGAAAGTCACCAGCTCCGCATTGCCCCAGATCGGCCAGGTGTGGCTGGCGAACACGACGTCGGCATCGGCGGAGAACAACTCAATGGCTTCGTTGATGTACTGGGACCACATCT
This sequence comes from Gammaproteobacteria bacterium, assembly GCA_024640085.1. GTDB lineage: Bacteria > Pseudomonadota > Gammaproteobacteria > Steroidobacterales > XN24 > JAHEFR01. The sequence goes on along the minus strand of JAHEFR010000010.1, from coordinate 15,392 downwards.
TGGCATCGCGGACCTCGGCGCCGCGGAGCGTGTAGATGTTGTGCAGGGTGTGGACCGTATTTTCGGCCATCCAGAGGGCGTCGAACTGGGGGAAGAAGGTGTTCATCTCCGCCGGCGCTTCCGTTCCCGGGGTGTACTGGAACACCATCTCGACGCCGTCGATATTCAATGTTGTCGGCGTCTTGCCGATGGTCAGGGTGGGCGCGATCAGCGTCACTGTGCCGGTCGACACGCCCTTGCCGATAGCGGCATCCATCTGCCCCCGCGGGCCCTTGGCCAGGGCGGAACCGTACTGGTAGGTGACCCGCCGTGTCATGGCGGAACCCGCCAGCAGGTTCTCGGCCACGGCATGTTCCATGAAACCTTCCGGCGCGATCACCTGGACCCGCCCGGAGGCCACGTCCTCGGCGGAGATGACGCCTTTCACGCCGCCCCAGTGATCGGCGTGGGTATGACTGTAGATCACCGCCTTGATGGGCCGTTCCCCCAGTTCCCCGGTAATCAGCGCCAGGGCCGCCGCCGAGGTCTCCATGGTCGTGAGGGGATCGATCACGATCCATCCGGTCTCGCCCTTGACGAAAGTGATGTTGGCGAGATCGTAGCCGCGCACCTGGTAGATTCCGGGTACCACCTCGAAAAGTCCGTAAGTCATGTTGAGCTGCGACTGGCGCCAGTGACTGGGATTGACCGTATCCGGCCTGGGCGACCCATCCGTCAGGAACGCATAGCTGTCCAGGTCCCAAACCACCCGACCGGCGGCGTTCCTGATTACGAGGCTGTCAGGCCGCTTGATCAGTCCGCGCCGGGACAGTTCAAAGTCGGTCATGTTCGAGAACGGCAATGCCTGCTCGACGGCGGCATTGACGGCCCGGGTGGACGGGCTCGCAGGCCCGGGATCGTCCGCGGCAAGAGCCGCGTTCACCATTAAGATGGCGGCCCAGAGCACGGCGAGCCACGAGCGGATGGAAGGAATGCGGCTGATCATGGTTGTTCTCCTGGCGAGACCCTCGGGAGACGTAAGCGGGTCGTCGCGCCCCCGATGGAAGAGTTTGCCATGACCGTGGCGCGGCGTCCCGGGCACCCAAGAACGGTGCTCTTCCCGTGATCAGGTTAACCGGTCGGGAGCAGACGCAGGCCGGGTGCGGTCCGCGTCAAATTCAGGTGCGCCGTATCGGGAAAGGAACGGAACGGCCCGGTGGTCTTCGATATCTTCAGTGGGAAGGCTACGAAGTGCGGGCCCCGTCTTCGGCGATGTGGCAGCGCAGAGCGGACGCCCGTCATCGGACGCCCGCCGCGCCGGCTGCCCGGGGCACTCAGGCAGCGCGAAAGATCACCATGGCCGACCCCTGGGTCTGGCGCAGGTTGTCATAGCCGATCAGTCGGACGTGGTGGTTCGGGAATGCCTTGTGACAGGCCTCCAGTTCCGCCAGTACCGTGTCCACGCTCTTCTCGCCGAACAGCGGCAGCTTCCACAGGTACCAGAAGTCGCTGTCTGCCTGCTCCGGCTCGCTGTGTTCCACGGCCGGGTTCCAGCCCCGGTCGATCACGTACTGCACCTGCTTGCGGATTCGCGCCGCGTCCATGGGCGGCAGATAGGAGAAGGTCTCGTACTTGCGGCCCTTCAGGCTGTCCCGTTTGGCCGGAAATTCACTGATGTTGGACATGTCGTTTTCCTCTGTTCCGGGTCGAGCGATTCAGGCCACGTCGAGCTTGTCGACGGTGTCGAACTCGAACTTGATCTCTTTCCAGGTCTCCATGGCGATCTTGAGTTCCGGGCTGTGGGCCGCGGCGGCGGTCAGGATCTCCTTGCCCTCGCGCTCGAGCTGCCGTCCCTGGTTGCGCGCCTCCACGCAGGCCTCCAGGGCCACGCGGTTGGCGGTGGCGCCGGCCGCGTTGCCCCAGGGATGCCCCAGGGTGCCGCCGCCGAACTGCATGACCGCCTCGTCGCCGAAGATGGTCACCAGCGCCGGCATGTGCCAGACGTGGATCCCGCCCGAGGCCACGGCCAGCGCCCCGGGCATGGCGCCCCAGTCCTGGTCGAAGAAGATGCCGCGGGCGCGGTTCTCCTTGATGAACGGCTCACGCAGCAAGTCGATCCAGCCCAGGGTCGCCTCGCGGTCGCCTTCCAGCTTGCCCACCACGGTGCCGGTGTGCAGGTGGTCGCCACCTGACAGGCGCAGGCACTTGAGCAGGACCCGGAAATGGATGCCGTGGCGCGGGTGCCGGTCGAGCACCGCGTGAAGGGCGCGATGGATGTGCAGCAGCATGCCGTTTTCCCGACACCAGTTGGCCAGCCCCGTGTTGGCGCAGAAACCGCCGGTGAGGAAGTCGTGCATGACGATCCTCGATCCCAGGGACCTGGCGAACTCGGCCCGCTTGTACATCTCCTCTGGTGTGGGAGCAGTGACGTTCAGGTAATGGCCCTTGCGTTCGCCGGTCTCGGCCTCGGCCTTCTGGACCGCTTCCATGACGAACTCGAAGCGGTGGCGCCAGCGCATGAACGGCTGGGAGTTGATGTTCTCGTCATCCTTGGTGAAGTCCAGGCCGCCCCTCAGGCACTCGTACACCGCCCGCCCGTAGTTCTTTGCCGACAGCCCCAGCTTGGGCTTGATGGTGCAGCCGAGCAGCGGGCGCCCGTACTTGTTCAGCCGGTCGCGCTCCATCTGGATGCCATTGGGCGGGCCGCCACAGGTCATGACGTACGCCAGCGGGAAGCGGATATCTTCCAGCCGCAGGGTGCGGATGGCCTTGAATCCGAACACGTTGCCCGCCAGTGACGTCAGGACGTTCACCACCGAGCCCTCCTCGAACAGGTCGATGGGATAGGCGATGAAGGCGTAGAAGCACTCGGCGTCGCCGGGCACGTCCTCGATCCGGTAGGCGCGGCCCTTGTAGTAATCCAGGTCGGTCAGCAGGTCGGTCCACACCGTGGTCCAGGTGCCGGTGGACGATTCGGCGGCCACGGCCGCGGCGGCCTCTTCCCGCGGCACACCTGCCTGGGGCGTTACCTTGAAACAGGCGAGGATGTCGGTGTCCTTGGGTGCATAGTGGGGCTCCCAGTACGTCTCCCGATATTCCTTGACGCCTGCTTCGTAAGTCCTGGTGCTCATCTCTTAACCCTCGCGTCGTGTCTCGATACGGAATGACTATAGAGTTCTTCTTATATAAGTGGAACTAATAACTTCTTATACGTATCATTAATGTAACTTATGTTTATGGGGCCGTGACCCTGTGCATCTGACCCTCCGACAACTGAAGATCTTCGCCAGGGCCGCCCACCACTCCAGCCTCACCCGCGCCGGCGAGGACCTGCACCTCAGCCAACCCGCCGTTTCCATGCAGATCAAGCAACTGGAAGAGGCCGTGGGCATGCCCCTGTTCGACCGCGTGGGCAAGGGTCTGCGGCTCACCGAGGCGGGTCGGGAACTGGAGCGCTACAGCCGCGAGATCACCGCAAAGGTGGATGAGATCGGCGAGGTCATGGACGAGATCAGGGGGCTGAAACGGGGCTCCCTGTCCATCGCCGTCGCCACCACCGTGAGCCAGTACGCCATCCAGGCCGTCGCCGGTTTCCACAAGCGCAATCCCGGCATCCGGGTGAGCCTCGACGTCACCAACCGCAAGTCGCTGTTGAGTCAGCTCGATACCAACGCAGCAGATATCGTCCTGATGGGCTTCCCGCCGAAGAAGCGCCAGGTGGTGGCGGAGCCGTTCATGGACAACCCGCTGGTGGTGATCGCCGCCCCGGGCCACCGGCTGGCGAAACGCAAGGCGATCAACCTGGCCGAGGTCGCCGGTGAAACCTTCCTCCTGAGAGAGCCGGGCTCCGGTACGCGTCAGGCCATCGAGCGGTTCCTGAGACACAAGGGCGTGGCGCTCGCCACGACCCTCTTCATGTCCGGCAATGAAGCGATCAAGCATGGCGTCGAGGCAGGCCTCGGGCTGGCCATCGTCTCCCGGCACACGATCGCCCTGGAACTGAAGGCCGGGCGGCTGTGCGAGCTGCCGGTCCGTGGCTTCCCCCTGGTCAGGCAATGGTTCATCGTGCGACCGACGAACAAGCGTTACTCGGCCGCTGCCCGCGCCTTCTCGGACTTCATCCTGGCCGGCGAAGTCGAATTCTGACATCGGTCCTCAGGCCGCGGTTGGCGCCTCCTGCCCTCGCGACAGTTCCAGACGCCTGGACATCAGCCGCTCCAGGATCGGCATGACGATAATCTCGATCGCCAGCCCCATCTTGCCCCCGGGCACGACTATGGTGTTGCGCCGGGACATGAACGAGCCGTTGAGCATCGACAACAGGTAGGGGAAGTTGATATTGAACTTCTTCGGGTCGCTGAAGCGGATCACGGCAAAGCTCTCGTCGGGGGTCGGTATGTCCCGGGCGACGAAAGGATTGGAGGTGTCCACGGTCGGCACGCGCTGGAAATTGATGTCCGTGCGGGAGAACTGAGGCGCGATATATTCCACGTAGTCCGGCATCCGGCGCAGGATGGTGCTGGTCACGTCCCGATCACAGTACCCGCGGTGAGACGTGTCCCGGTGGATCTTCTGGATCCACTCCAGGTTCACCACCGGGACCACACCGATCTTGAGATCCGCGTGGGCGGCGATGTCCACGTCGTCATTGACCATGGCCCCGTGCAGTCCCTCGTAAAACAGAAGGTCCGTGTGGGCGGGAAGATCCTCCCAGGGCGTAAAGGTGCCGGCCTCCTGCTCCCACCTGGCTCCCTCCGCCACGTCGTGGATGTAGAACCGGCGCTTGCCCGTGCCGGTGCGGCCATAGGTCTCGAACAGGTTCTGCAGATCCTTCAACAGGTTGGCCTGGGGACCGAAATGACTGATCTGCTTGCCCGTCGCCTCGGCCTCCTTGACGGCCGTGCGCATCTGGGTCCTGTCGTATTTGTGGAAGCTGTCGCCCTCGATGACGGCTGCAGTCAGACCGAGCCGGCGGCAGATGTGCTCGAAAGCGGTCTTGACTGTGGTCGTGCCGGCTCCCGAGGAGCCGGTCACCACCACGACCGGGTGCAATGCTGACATGAAGAGATCTCCCTCTCTGTGATAGCCCCGTGACCGGCCCTATTGCGGTCCGGCCGTATGACCCGGCGTCGTCCTGCGCCTTCGATCATCGAAGCCAACAAATTAGCGAGGTCTTAAATAAAGTCGAGTCAATATTTCTTATTGATTGCATAAGTTTCCCTTATGGAAAGCCCCCCGGGGCTGCCTCGCCGGCCCGGGGTAGCGGAATTGTCTGTCCGGCCAACACAAACATAGACGGGATGCCCCCGGCACTACCGTAAGTACTTATCACGATGGCAATCCCCCGGGTCTGGACCAGTCTTGAGGTAGGGCCTTCGGCCGGTGGCCGGAGGCATGGCATTGCGGGGGCGGAAATCGCCCCGACTGACTCGGGGGTGTCCAATGAAGACTGTCTTCGTGAACCCCGAGCGGTGCATCGGCTGCCGCCAGTGCGAGTTCGCCTGTGCGGTCGAGCATTCCCACAGCCGGCAACCGGCCCAGGCGATGCTCGAGCGGCCCCTGCCCCGTCCGAGGATCCACGTCACGCCCGGACGTGCTTACAACACGTCCTTTCCCAATCGCTGCAGGCACTGCGATCCCGCGCCGTGCCATCAGGTCTGTCCGACCGGCGCCATCTTCCGGGACGCCGACCACGACCTGGTGTTGATGGACGCCGAAAAATGCATCGCCTGCGCCATGTGCGCGATGGTCTGTCCGTTCGACGCCATCACCTTCCACGAGCAGGGTAACGGCATGCCCAGCAAGGTCGCCGCCCTCAAGTGCGACGGCTGTGTGGAGCGGGTCCGGGCAGGGCGCATCCCGGCCTGCGCCGAGACGTGCAAGACCGGCGCCCTGGTCTTCGGGGAACTGAACGAATTGATCGCGGCGGGCCGCGCCAGCGAGGGCAGCGCCCTGCTGTCGTCCGCCGCCCACAGCCAGGCTCTTTCCACCCGACCGCCTGCGAACGTCGCCGGCTGGCGGGCGTGGGGCCTGGCGGCCGTCGAACTGAACATGGGGGTGCATCATGGCCGGCACTGACAACATCAGCCAGTTTTCGAGCTGTAACGACGCGCGGGCGATGATCGTCCGGGCCCGGGAAGAAGGTATCGAGACCGTATGGGACCGGCTCGCCGCTCAGGAACCCCAGTGCGGCTACTGCGCCCTCGGCGTCAGCTGCCGCAATTGCGCCATGGGCCCCTGCCGGGTCGATCCCTTTGGCGAGGGCCCCCAGAAAGGCGTCTGCGGGGCCGATGCCGACGTGATCGTAGCCCGCAACCTGGGACGTACGATCGCCGCCGGCGCCGCGGCCCACTCGGACCACGGTCGCGACATCCTCGAAGTCTTCGGCGAACTTGCCGAGGGTACGACCTCCGGCTACGAACTCCGGGACGAGACCAAGCTCCGGGCGCTCGCCACCGAATGGGGCATCGAGGCCGATGGCCGCGAGCTGGCCGAGATCGCGCGCGAGCTGGCCGACGCCATGATGGAGGATTTCGGGTCCCGCAAGTCCCGGCTGGGATTCTCCGATCGCCTGCCCGAGAAGCGCCTCGACCTGTGGGCGAAGCTCGGCATCATGCCCCGCGGCATCGACCGCGAGAACGTTGAGATGCTCCACCGCACCCACATGGGCGTGGACAACGACTATGTCAACACCCTGCTCCACGGTCTGCGTACCAGCCTGTCCGACGGTTGGGGTGGATCCATGGTCGCCACCGAGCTGTCCGACGTCATGTTCGGCACGCCCAAACCGGTAGTCTCCACCGTCAACCTGGGCGCGCTGAAGGCGGAGTGCGTCAACATCGCCCTGCACGGCCACAATCCGTTGCTTTCCGACGTCATCGTGCAGGCGGCCCAGGATGCCGAACTGGTGGCGCTGGCCATGTCGAAGGGCGCGGAGGGCATCAACCTGGTCGGCCTGTGCTGCACCGGCAACGAACTGCAGATGCGCAAGGGCATCCCCATGGCGGGCAACCACCTGATGCAGGAACTGGTGATCCTCACCGGCGCCCTGGATGCCATGGTGGTCGACTACCAGTGCATCATGCCGGCGGTCACCGACGTGGCCAAGTGCTTCCACACCGCCGTGATCTCCACTGCCGACAAGGCGAAATTCACCGGCGCGACCCATATCTCCTTCGATCCGCACCGGGGACTGGAGATCGGCAAGGAAATCGTCAGGAAGGGCATCGAGGCCTACGGCAACCGCAACCCGGACCGGGTGCGCATCCCCGAGGGCACGGTCGAGATGATGGCCGGATTCTCCGTCGAAGCCATTCTCGGCGCACTTGGCGGCACGCCGGAACCCCTGGTGGAAGCCATCAAGGCAGGCAAGATCAGAGGCGCCGTCGGCGTGGTCGGCTGCAACAACCCGAAGGTGAAACAGGACACGGGCCACGTGACCCTCACCAGGCGGCTGATCGAGAATGACATCCTGGTGCTCGTGACCGGGTGCTCCGCGGTGGCCAACGGCAAGGCCGGGCTGATGATGCCCGATGCCGCCGAAATGGCCGGGCCGGGCCTGCGTGAGGTCTGCAAGGCCCTCGGCATCCCGCCGGTGCTGCACATGGGCTCATGCGTGGACAACACCCGCATCCTGACCCTGGCCGCCGCCCTGGCCAAGTACATTGGCACCGATATCGACCAGCTCCCGCTGGCCGGGGCCGCCCCCGAGTGGTACTCGGAGAAGGCGGTAGCCATCGGCACCTACGTTGTGGCAAGCGGTATCTACACAGTGCTCGGCGTCCAGCCCGCCATCTTCGGCAGCCCCAACGTGGTCAAGCTGCTGGCGGAGGGACTGGACGACGTGGTCGGCGCCCGGTTCGCCGTGGAGCCTGACCCCGAGAAGGCGGCCCTGCTGATCCGCAGGCACATCGAGAGCAAGCGTCAAGGCCTGGGGCTGCCCTTCCTGGAGCCCGACAGCCTGCAGGCGGAAGCTGCCTGAGGAAACAAGATGTGTGACTCACCTCACGACCACGGGGATCATGGCCATCATCACGGCCCGGACCTCGTGGAAAACGCCCGCCCGGAAGATTTCCGGGTGGTGATCAGCGGCAAGGGCGGCGTCGGCAAGACCAGCGTCGCCGCCCTGCTGGCACGGATGCTGGCCCGCCAGTCCTGGCGGGTACTGGCGCTGGATGCCGATCCGCAGATGAACCTCCCCTATGCCCTCGGCATCCCCGCCGAGCAGGCCCGCGCGCTCCTGCCCCTGAGCAAAAACGCGGACTACGTGGAGGAGAAGACCGGCGCCCGTCCGGGGCAAGGCTGGGGATTATTCTTCCGCCTCAACCCCGACGTGGACGACGTGGTCGAGCGGTTCGGGGTCATGGCGCCGGACGCGGTGCGTCTGCTCGTCATGGGCAACACCGTGCAGCCAGCCGCGGGCTGCCTGTGCCCGGAGAATGCCCTGCTGGCGGCGGTGGTCAACGCCATCACCCTCAGGGACAACGAGGCCATCCTCATGGACACCCAGGCTGGCTTCGAGCACTTCGGGCGCGCGCTTGCCCGCGGCTTCCTTCACGCCCTGGTGATCACCGATCCGTCGTTCAACGGCATCCAGGCCGCCCTGCATGCGGCACGGCTGGCCCGGGACCTGGACATCGGCGCGGTCCATCTGGTCGTCAACAGCGTGCGGGATAGCCGTGACTTCGACCTGGTCATGGAGCGCCTGGAGGACGAGGGAGACTTTCCTTTCGCCAGCCGCCACCGGCTACCCTACGACGAGCGCCTGCGCCGATGCGAACCATCGGTGGCACCGCTGCTGGACGATGTTTCTTCGCCGTTGATGCGGTCCCTGGCGGGGCTCCTGGCCACGCTGACCGGCGAAGACAGGGTGATCCCGGAGACCGGTCACAACTTCGATCCCGTGATCCGGCATATCGCAGAGGAATGGGAGGACAGACTGCCATGCGTGTCCTGATCCTGGGCGCCGGCCCCGCCGGCCTGACCGTCGCCGAGCGGCTGCGCCAGCTCGGGACAGAACGCCACACTCCGATCGAGATCACCATGGTCTCGGCCGAACCCCACCCGCCCTACTCGCCCCCTGCCATGGCGGACCACTTCCTTACCGGAGAGCGGTCCCGCCTGTTCTGGAAGGGTGAGGACGTCTGCGACCGGCTGCGGGTCCACTACCACCCGGGACTGACCGCTGAATCCCTGGATCCGAAGGGCCATGCCGTCAGCTTCGCCGACGGTAGCCGCATGGAATACGACCGGCTGGTGATCGCCACCGGCAGCCGCCCATGGACGCCCCTGCCCGGCAACGACCTGGACGGGGTCTACAACTTCAAGTCCCTGTCCGCGGCCGAACGGCTGGTGGAGCAGGCCGAACTCGGCCAGGTGACCAGCGCCGTGGTGGTAGGCGCGGGGTTCATCGGCGTCGAGGTGGCCCTGCTGCTCAACGAACTGGGCATGGACGTGACGCTGATCGAGCAGCACACCATCATGCCCCGGATGCTGGACGGGGAAACGGCCGAGATCGTCCGCAGGGCCCTGGTGGCCCGGGGCATCGAGGTGCGGCTGCACACCACCGCGCTGTCCTTTTCCGAACTGGAAGGGCGCGCTATCGGCGTGGTGCTGGAAAACGGCGACATGCTCAAGGCGAGCGTCTACATCGCCGCCACCGGCATCAAGCCGAACGTGGAGTTCCTGGCAAGCAGTGGCCTGATTCCCGGATGGGGGGTGCCCGTGGACAAAACTCTCGCAACCACCCTGCCGGACGTGTGGGCCGCGGGGGATGTGGCCGAGACCAACGACCGGATCACCGGCGAGCGCTTCGTGCACGCCATCTGGCCCAATGCCGTCGCCCAGGGCAAGGTAGTGGCCGAGCGGATCCTGGGCTACCAGGTGGAGTATCAGGGCGCCGAGATCATGAACAGCCTGAAGCACCTGGGACTGCCCCTGATCGCGGCCGGCGCCGTACAGGGCGACCGGGAACTCCGGGTCAGCCACCACGGTGTCCTCAGGAAGATCATCCTCGACCACGACCGCATCGTGGGATTCCGATTGGCTGGCGACCTGCGCGCCGCGGGCGCATTCCGATCCCTGATGGTGCGCAAGGTGGACGTCCGGCCGTTCGAGGCCGAGCTTCTCGACAGCAACTTCGGGTTGGGGCGCCTGGCAGCCTGATCCGGTTCCCCTACTGTGACATTCCCCGGTGACCGCCCCCAGACATACCGGCGGTCGCCGGGTCGTCCCCACCTACAAATCGACGTGGGTCGCCTGCCCGGCAACGACGGTGGCATTCCTGGCGACCTGGAAGCCGAGCTCCGGCGTGTCGTCACGATCGGGTCGGTCCAGGTCCCCCTGGCAGCTCAGCGCCACGGTGTAGGCACCCGCCGGCAACCAGTCCAGGGACCAGCGGAATTCCCCCGATGCGTTGTCCAGTGCGACCGCCCCCTCGGTAACCGGCTCCGGCGCCACCCTGTCGATATCGTCCGGCGCCACGCCGGCCCCTGTGAATCCATACACCACCGGCACGCATCCTTCACTTGTCGCCAGTGACGGATCCACCGCGCCCTCGATGCTGCCGGCCTGCGCGGTATCCACTATCCGCAGCACCGGATCGAGAATGTAAGCGCCGCCGGGAGATTCCGGCGGGATAATCGACTGCCGGAGATCGAAGTCGATGGTCAGATCGGCCGTACCGTCGATCGGAATGTCGAAGGGCTGATGAATCGCCAGTTGACCCTCGTTGCTGTCAGGCAGATACAGCACATGACGGCCGGTGGACGTGTCGATCCAGGAATCGGTGGCCTGGTTGCCTGCACTGATCACCAGGCGGATCCAGTTCCAGCGTGTTGCGGGCTGCGAAGGTTCATCGATCAGCACCTGGCTGTTACCGCCGGACAGAGTCAGCATGTCGATCTGCTTCGCCGGCTTGATCTTGAAGCGGCTGTACTCGTAGGTAGGATTGAGCGCATCGGATACCTTGGCGTCGACCGCGTCGAACTGGATGACCACCGCCAGGGACTCGTCCACCGGCGCATCCGCGACACGTACGACCAGTTCGCCATAACCCTCCGGCCCCCAGACTCCGCCGCCCCCACCGCAGGATCCCACCAGGACGGCGGCCGAACCGAATACCAACGCCTTGAGAAAACGACTGTCCATGATCCACCCCCGCCGGCTCCGGCAATTTCAAGGGCTTCCTGCCACAAGCCTAGGCGCTGGCGGGAGTCCGGGTAACGGTGACAAGTACTTATCCCGCACCGGCCGGTGCAGGTTGGGCGGCGGCCTCTCAAAGTGATCAGGAGCGCCTTCGATCAGGGCTCCCTTGCGCGGAATGGAGATCCATCCGGACCTGTCCGACCGACTCCGCAACTTCGATCTGGACGGTGATCAGCTGTCTCCGGATCGAGCCGGTCCCGGTCTCCTGGCGACGTAGCCCCGGCCAGGCGGGAACTGATGCACAACGCGGCCGGATTGTGCTGCGGGCACCGTCTCGCGTGTCGTCTTGGAGGAAATCAGCTCCGGGATGCCGTCGGGATCGTCTCCCCGGGCCAGTCCCCGTCGTCGTGGTGATACATGTGTACGTCGCGCTGGGGGAACGGGATGGTGATGTCGTTGGCGTCCAGCGCCTTCTTGACCCGCTCGGTCAGTTCGTGGGAGGCCGGCGCGTAGTCCGCGGACTTCACCCAGGGCCGCACAGCCAGGTTGACGCTGCTGTCTCCCAGGCTGGCGACGGTGACTGCCGGGGCGGGATCTTCAAGGACGTATTCGCTCTCCTTGACGGCCTTCAGCACCACCTCCCGGGCCTTGTCGATATCGTCGTCATAGGCGATGCCGATTTCCAGTTCCATGCGACGGACCTCGGAGTCCATGTAATTGATGATCTTGCCATCCATCACCTGGCCGTTGGGGATGACGATCTTGGTCCGGTCCGGCATGCGCAGGGTGGTCGTCAGCACGTCCACTTCCTCGACGAAGCCGGTAGTGCTCGCTACCTCGACCAGGTCACCCAGCTTGTAGGGGCGGAAGATGATCATCAGCACGCCGGAGGCGAAATTGGCGAGGGACCCCTGCAGCGCCAGGCCGACGGCCAGGCCGGCGGCGCCGAGGATGGCCACCAGGGAGGCCGTCTGGATGCCGAGCGAACTGATAGTGGCGATCACCACGAAGATCATCAGGGCGGCATAGGCGATATTGCGGAGGAACTTCCGCAGCATCTCGTCCATGCCCGATCGCTTCATCACGCGATTCAGTATGTTGGTGATCAGCCCCGCGGCGATACGACCGAAGATGAAGATCGCGATGGCCTTGAGGAAGACCAGACCGTATTGGATGCCGTAGTCAACCAGCTTCGGCAACAGATCCTCGAAATTCATTTGAGCCCCCTCTTGTTCGTCGTCGTTCGTCCCGGATGGAGCCGATGATCCTGTCACATGTGACGCCCCGGACGCCACCCGGGACGCCCGTGGGCCTCGCGGGTCCGGCGGTTACGCCAACACCCCGCAGGACCTGGTGTCCCCTGGCCAGTACCGCCGATTTCGACTGACGCGGGCGTCTGGATGCAGCAGGGCCGCTGCAGCCGCCCGCGGCCCGGTGTCTCCGGAGATGGCAACAGGCCAACGGCTCCACTGCGGCAAGCGTTCTGCCCGCGTCCCCCGATCATGGGAGTCGCCAGGAGTGGATGCCGAGAAGACACGGGCGGCACAGGCTGCCGCCCGCCCGTCATTGGAATCGGTGCGCCGCCGGGCTCAGGTTTTCGCCTTGAGCAGCTCTACCTCGAAGATCAGCACTGCGTCCGGGCCGATGGCCGAGCCGGCGCCGCGTGGACCGTAGGCCAGGTCGGCCGGGATGTAGATCTCCCACTTGGCCCCTTCCTTCATCAGCTGCAACGCCTCGGTCCAGCCCGGGATCACGCCGGTGACCGGGAATTCAGCGGGCTCGCCGCGAGCATAAGAACTGTCGAATTCAGTCCCGTCGATCAGCGTGCCGCGATACTGGACCTGCACAACGTCCTCGGCGGTGGGACTCTCGCCCGTGCCTTCGACGATGACCTTGTACTGCAGCCCGCTATCGGTGGTGACGACGCCTTCCTTGGCCTGGTTCGCGGCCAGGAACGCGGCGCCTTCCGCCTTGTTCTTCTCGGACAGGGCCGCCCTCTCGACCTCTTGCGCCGCCTGCCTCTCCTGGGCCCGGGCCTGCTGATCTGCCATCAGTGCCTGGATGGCCGCGTGGCTGTCTTCCTCGCTGAGGCGCGGCTCCGCGCCGTTGAGGGCGTCCGCGACGCCGGCCAAGAGCGCCGGCTGGTCGATGTCGATGCCTTCGCCGCCAAGCTGGCCGCCGATATTGGCGCCGATCACGTAGCTGGCCTTCTGTCCCTGGCTATCCAGTACCACAGCGGCCTGTCCGGACTCGGACACCGATTCAATGACGACGGAAGGCTTGTCGGCGACCTGAGTCGCGACCACGGCGCCGACGACGGCACCGATAAGAAATCCGCCAATTAGCTTTGCATTGGACATGTTGGTCCTCGGGTTGGTAGGGAGATGGCGGCGCATTATACGGGCACGACGGCCCAGGTTTCATGCCTTCTGACGGCGAGCGATGCGTGGTCCGGGCCGGGCTGGCATCATTAGCCCCGGCAAGTCTGCCCAATGGGAGCCAGCGGTGAGCGGCGTCAGCATCAAATTCGAGTCCTCCGAGATCGTGCCTTTGTTCCCGACCCTGGTCTGGCGGCTGCGGGTGGACCCGGAGACGGCCCGGACCATGAACGAGGCGGTGGTGAGCAAGGCCGACGCCCTCATGGGCCACCTCCGGGACGACAGCCCGGCCAAGTTCATGCAGAGCCACCAGAAGCTCCACCAGGATCCGGACATGCAGGTTCTCGCCTCGGTGGTCCAGGCGGCGGCCGACGAGGTCCTGAGCTTTCTCGCCCTCGGCAGGCATCCCATCGAGATTACCGGCCTGTGGGTCAATATCGGCCGGCCCGGGGCGATCCACAAGCCTCACCGGCACCCCAACAACTTCTTCAGCGGCACCTATTACGCCCGGCTCCCCGAAGGCGCGGCCGGTATCCAGTTCATGGAGCCACGGAGCCAGATGGGGCTGGTCATGCCGCAGCCGGAAAGACTCAACAAGCACAACAGCGGCAAGATCACGCTGCCGGTTCGGGACGGCGACCTGATGCTGTGGATGTCATGGTTCGAGCACGCCGTACCGCCCAACCCCAGCAGCGAGGACCGCTACTCGGCGAGCTTCAACCTGATGTTCTCGGACTTCACCGAACGGCACACGGCGCCGATCATCCAGCGAGTGGTGGATTCACTTTAGGTACGAGGGTCAGGCCCCGAAACGGCTCTCTTCGAAAGCCGGGCCGTCGTCGCTTTCCAGGAATTCCACAACCGGCCCGATCACCACCTCGGGCTTCTCCAGAAGGCCCTGCGCCTTGAAATCCCTGAAGGGTTTTGCCCATGGCGATTCCCCGCCGGATGCCGAACGCGCGCGGGTCTGCATCGGCGTATCCACGACCCCGGGTTCGTAGCTGAACACCCTCGCATCGTCCCGACGGCCGCCGGGCCGGCCGTCGGAATCGAGTTCCTCGGCCAGGGACATGCCGGCCAGGCGCAGAGCTGCCTTGCTGGCGCAATAGTCGCCCAGGCCCGGGAATCCCCGGTGAGCCGCGCCGGAGGAGATATTGACGATGCGCAGCGGCGTCGCAGGCGGCACCACCCGGGCTGCGACGCCCATGAGATAGGTGGGCGCGACCGTATTGATCGCCAGCAGCCACGCCAGTTCCTCCGGGTCCGTATCCTCGATGCCCCGCTGAGTCCCGCCCATGGCGGCGTTGTTCACCAGCCCGACACGGGCCCAGCGGTGATCGGCAAGCATGGCCGCCAGCCTCTTCTCGGCCAGGGTCTGGAGCGCATGCAGGTTGCCCAGGTCCAGCACCAGGTGCTCGTAACCGGAATGGTCCAGCTCGATCTTGCTTCGGGAGATACCCACCACCGTCCAGTCTTCTTCAAGCAGACGTCTCGCAAGCGCCGCACCGATCCCCGAACTGGTCCCCGTCACCACTGCCAGTCTATCGCTCATCCCTCCCCCCGCTTGTGCATCCTGCCCCGCTCGATAAGCAATGGTAGCTGCTGGACCTGCCCGAGTGGCAATCGCTGCGGTAATCGCGCGGTGCCAGGCACCGCCAGCGGCAACGCCGGCAACAGGGGCTTTCGATGCGCTTCCTGATTGTCGTCCTAATCCCGGCCAGGAGCCTGGGATCGCCGTCTTCCAGGACCTCGAGCAACCCCGCCCCGGTGACGAACACGCGGCCTAGTCGCGTGCCTGGTCCGTAAGACTCGGGGCCTGCGACGGCATCCGGTGCTACGTTCTGGCAGCCTTCTTCTTGCGGGCCGCGGACGTCTTTCCCCGGGATTTCT
>JAHEFR010000056.1 GCA_024640085.1 Gammaproteobacteria bacterium | reverse complement strand
CCCGTGAGCGAGGGTATGCAGTGCGGTTTCAGTTCGATCGTCGCCGCCCGCTGACCGATCACGAACCTCGCCTTATAATGCAGGGTCTAACTCTCCCGGGCATCCGCCCGCCCGCCCCCCCGAGACGCGCCCCCAAACACTGAATCCGAGGCCCCCAAAACATGAAGCCCGTACTGAAGATCGTCGCCTGGCTGGTCGGGATCGTCTTCGCCCTGATCATCGTCGCTGCCGTGGTCCTTCCGCTGTTGGTGGATCCCAACGATTTCCGGGATGACATCGCTGACGCAGTCAGGGGAGAGACCGGCCGGGAGCTATCCATCGAGGGTGACCTCAAGCTATCTGTCATCCCCTGGCTGGGGGTCGAGGTCGGCCGTGCCAGCCTCAGCAACGCGCCGGGCCTGGGTGACGAGCCCATGGTGGCGATCGAGAGCGCTTCGGTGGGCGTCAAGCTGATGCCGCTGCTGCTGAGCCGCCAACTGGAGGTCAGTGAAATCACCCTCGACGGTGCCCGAATCAATCTCTACCGCGGCCCCGGCGGCACCAACTGGGATGACCTCACCGGCGGGCCGGCGGAGGCGGAGCAGCCTGCGGCGGAGTCAGCCGGGCCCGGTATCGGCATGAGTGAGATCGGTGGCATCCGGCTGAAGGACGCCCGGGTCCGGTTCACCGACGAGGTGGCCGGCGCGCGCCTGGATGCCAGCCTTGGCGAATTCGAGACCGGCCGCATCGCCGCCGCGGGCGATGCCTACGCCATCGACGGGGCTGTCGTGAGCAACGCCAGCATCGATTACGAGGATAAGGAGACCGGGAAACTCAAGGCGTCCATCGGCGCCCTGGTGGTGGACGAGATCACCGCGGACCCTGAGGCCCCGGTACTCGGAGGCCTGCGCGTGCAGAAGGCCAGCGCCCAGCTGAGCGGCGGCAAGAGCGGCAGGTTCGCAGGCTCGGTGGAAACCCTGGATATCGGACGGCTGGCGGACCTGAAGACCTCGCCGAAGGTCGAGGGCCTGTTGATCGAGCAGGGCGACGTGGATTACGACGACGCCAAGGGCACCGCCGTCAAGGCGAAACTGAGGATGCTCTCGGCGGCCCGGATCGACGGCAACCCGGACAAGCCCGTGCTGGAGTCCGTCGCCATGCAGGAAGTTACCTTCGACTATAGCGGTGGCAAGGACGGCGGCGCCAAGGGCAGCATCGGCAAGTTCTCCGTGGAGCGGCTGGTGGGAGAGCCCGATGCGCCGCTGCTGGACAAGCTGTTGCTGGAAGCGGCCGATGTGGATTACGACGACGGCGCCGGTGCTCGCTACGTCCTGAAAGCCGAGAAGGTGGACGCGGCCAGCCTGCGGGCCGGTCCCGGCGCCCCGGTGCTGGGCAAGACCGACGCCCGGCAGGTCAAGGTGACCAGTGCCGGCAAGGACGGATTCCAGCTCGAGCTGGCGGAACTGAACACCGGCGGCATGGTGGCCGACCCTGACGCCCTTCAGGTCGATGGCCTCACGGTGAAGGCGGCGCGCTTCTCCATGGAAGGCGGCGAGACCGGCCCTTTCGAGGCCCGCATCGCCGAGCTCAGCCTCGGCACCCTCGAGCCCGGCACGACGACGCCGCTGACAGGCCGGGTCGACGGCAGCTACGGCAAGCCGGTTGTGAAATTCACCAAAACCCTGGACGGCCAGGTGGGGATCGGCAAGGACGGCACCATCGAACTGTCCGCGTTCAAGGCAGACCTGGACCTGGAGGGTGAATCCATACCCGGTGGCCGGCAGACCGGACAATTCACCGTAGGCCGCCTCAGTGTCAACACCAAGACCCAGGTTATGACCCTGGACGGGCTCACCGCCAACCTGGCCGACATGGCCCTGACTGCTTCCGCGACCGGCCAGAAGATCGTCGACGCGCCGGACATCCAGGGCACCGTGGATACGGGAGAATTCTCTCCGCGGCGTATCTTCGAGACCCTCGGCCTGCCGGCGCCGCTGACCACTGACCCCGAGGCCATGACTCGGGCTTCCCTGGCGGGCAGCTTCCGCCTGTCGAAGGAACGCGTGGCCTTGTCCGGGCTCAAGGCGAGGCTGGACGACACCTCCATGAGCGGCGAGTTTTCCGCTGTAGACGGGGAACCCGCCGTGGTGCGAGCGACGCTGACAGTGGATCAGATTAATCTGGACCGCTACCTGCCTCCTGAGGGCGAGTCCGCCGCCGCCACCGACGAAGGCACCGGCGAGATCGACATCTCCGACCTGAACAAGCTGGACGCCGTGGCGACCCTGGACATCGGCCGGCTCAAGGTCTCGGGCCTGACCCTGACCAACGTCAATACCAAGGCTGTGATCAAGGACGGCCGCCTGGTCGTGGAGCCGCTGGGCGCCGCCCTCTACGGGGGCACCGTCAACGGCCGCTTCGCCCTGGACGGCACCGGCGAGGTGCCGCGGATGCAGTTCAACCAGGCCCTGGTGGGCGTCCAGACCGGGTCCCTGCTGGCCGACCTGGCCGACAACGACCGCCTGACCGGCCGGGCCCGGTTCGACCTGGACCTGGATACCGCCGGCCGCACGTCCAAGGAGCTGATCAGCGGCCTGGACGGCAACATGGATTTCGAACTCACCGACGGCGTCATCCGCGGCTTCAACATCACCCACACCCTGCAGTCCGCCATGGCCCTGTTCGACCGCAAGGCGCCGCCTCAATCAACCTCGCCGGACACCGTCTTCGAGGACTTCCGCGGCTCCGCCAGGGTAGAGAAGGGCGTCGTCAAGAGCGACGACCTCAAGGCCACGCTGCCCAATCTCAACGTCACCGGCGCCGGGTCGGTGAACCTGTCCACCCAGTCGCTGGACTACAAGCTGAACGCCACCGTGCCCAAGGGCCAGGCAGCCATCGATGCGGGGCTGGGCAAACTGGCCGGCAAGAGCGTGCCGGTCAGGATCAGCGGCAATCTGGCCGACCCCGATGTCAGCGCCGACGTATCGGCCATCGTCGCTTCCCAGGTCGAGGGCCTGATCCTGGACAAGCTGGGCCTCGGCAAAAAGAGCGAGGAAGCCGCACCTGCGGAATCCACCGGCGATCCGGCCAGCGAACAGCCGGCGGAGCCGCCGCCCGAGGAGCAGAAAACGCCCCAGGACGAACTCGAGGACACGGCCAAGAAGCTCAAGAAGCTCTTCGGCGGATGAGGCTGGCCGCGGCGCTGTTGCTGGCGCTGCCGGTTGCAGCCGGCGCCGCCGAGTTCCGCACGCTGGAGTTTTTCAAAGACGGCGAACACTACCGGGTGGAGTCCGACATCTACCTGGAGGCACCGCCCGAAGGCGTCTACCGGGTGCTGACCGACTACGAGGGATTTCCGCGGCTGTCCAGCATCTTCATGGAGGGCCGCACCCTGGAGCCGGTCACCGGCGGCCGCGGCCTGGTGTTCCTGCATATGAAGGGCTGCGTGCTGTTCTTCTGTCGTGACGTGAACCTGGTGGAGCGGCTCGAGGTGGTGCCGGAAACCCGCATCGAGGTCGTCGTGGACCCGGAGAAAAGCGATCTGGATTACGGCTGGGCCACATGGGAGATCGCCGCCGAGGGTGGGGGATCCCTGGTCCGATACGAGATGGAGATGAAACCGAGGTTCTGGATCCCGCCGGTAATCGGCCCGTTGATCATCAAGGCGGCCCTGCGCTCTCGCGGCCTGCGCGCCGCGAGGCGGCTGGAGGCGGTGGCCTCCGGCCGACCCGTGCCCGAGGACATCGCGGTGAAGCGGTCCTGAGCGCGGCAGCCGGCAATGCATGTCTTGGCGGGGCGGCGACCCTGGCCGTCGTCCTGACGCTGTCCGCATCATCGGCCGACGCGGCCGAGGTGATCCGGGCCGAAGTTCTCCACACCGACGACCTCTACAGTCTGTCTCTGGAGGCCCGCCTGGATGCGCCGCCCCTGGCGGTGTTTGCCGTCATCACCGATTACCCCCACATCCAGGACCTGCACCGCCGGGTCCGCGAGAGCCGCGTGCTGCGACGGATCGACGCCCGCACGGCCGAGGTCTACACACTGGTGAAAGGGTGCGTCGCGGTGATCTTCTGCAAGTCTGTCCGGCGGGTGGAACTGGTGACCGAGAACGCGCCCTATGAACTGACTGCCGAGGTGATCTCGGGGGAGAGCGACCTGAAGTCCGGCCTGGTCCATTGGCAACTCAGCCCGGAGGGCGAGGGCACCCGTCTCCTCTACGATAGCGAGATGGAGCCGGACTTCTGGGTGCCGCCGCTCCTGGGCGACGCCCTTATGAGTCGCTCCATCCGGAACACCACCGAGGAGATGATCGACCGGGTCGAGGAACTGGCCCTCGCCCAGCCCGTCGGTGGTGGCGAGCCCTGGAAGCGGTCCCCGTGACGGGCGATTTTGTATCGCGGGTGCTGGCGTGGTTCGACGATCACGGCCGCCACGACCTGCCCTGGCAGGCCGATCGGTCTCCCTACCGGGTCTGGGTGTCCGAAATCATGCTGCAGCAGACCCAGGTGGTTACCGTCATCCCCTATTTCGAGCGCTTCATGGCGCATTTTCCAGCAGTTACTGACCTCGCCGACGCGCCCCTGGACGAAGTCCTGCACCTGTGGTCCGGGCTGGGCTACTACGCCCGCGCCCGCAACCTGCACCGGGCTGCCGGCGTGATCCGGGATCGCCATGGAGGTCGCTTCCCGGAAGCGTTTGACGATGTCGTGAACCTGCCGGGTATCGGGCGCTCCACTGCGGGCGCCATCCTTGCGCTGGCTCGCGGGCAACACCATCCCATCCTCGACGGCAACGTGAAGCGGGTGCTCTGCCGGCACCGGGGCATCGAGGGGTGGCCGGGACGGAGGGCCGTCGAGACGACCCTGTGGGAAATGGCCGACGCGTTCACCCCGGAAGAAAACGTCGCCGAGTACACCCAGGCGATGATGGACCTCGGCGCCACCGTCTGCCGCCGGGGCCGGCCGGAGTGTTCGGCCTGCCCGGTGAGCGCGGACTGCGTGGCCTTATCCCGTGGCCGACAGCGGGATCTGCCTGCGCCCCGGCCGCGCCGCGAGCGGCCTTTGCGGCACAGCCGCATGCTGCTCGTGACCGACGCCGCCGGCCGCGTGCTGCTGGAGCGCCGCGAGCCGACCGGGATCTGGGGGGGGTTGTGGGCCTTCCCCGAGCTGGCCCCTGACGAGACTCCGGAGGCATGGGTGAGTGGCTGCCTCGGCGCCGAGGCGACATCCACCGAGACATGGCCGGAACTCAGGCACGGCTTTACCCACTTCGAGCTTGCCGTCACCCCGCACCGGGTAGCCATCGCCGGCCAGCCGGGCATCGTCATGGAGGACGGGCGCTGGCTCTGGTATAACCCGGAGTCCCCGGCCCGGATCGGCACGGCCGCCATCGTCGGGCGCCTGTTGGCCGGGATCGCCGGGAAGAATGACAACGAGACAGGATCTGGAGAGCGCGATGAGTCGGATGGTCAAGTGCGTGTTGCTGGGCGTTGAGGCGGAAGGCCTCGACTACGCGCCGTATCCCGGCGAACTGGGCAAGCGCATCTACGAGAACGTATCGCGCCAGGCCTGGCAGCAGTGGCTGGCTCACCAGACTATGATCATCAACGAGTACCGTCTCACCCCGATCGAGCCCAAGGCCAGGAAATTCATCGAAGAGGAGATGGAGAAGTTCTTCTTCGGCGCAGGAGCCGACCGGCCCGAGGGCTACACTCCGGAAGAATGACCCCGGCGCGAGCACGCCCGAGAGAGCAGTGAACGTCACCCTCGCCTTAGACGTCTACGGCACCCTGATCGACACCCACGGGGTTGTCACCCGGCTGCGGCAGATCGTCGGAGACAAGGCCGAGGCCTTCTCGCATACCTGGCGCGACAAGCAGCTCGAGTACTCCTACCGGCGAGGTCTGATGCAGAACTACGAGACGTTCGCCGTCTGCACCCGCCACGCCCTGGACTACACCGCTGGTCTCCACAAGATCCCCCTCACCGACGAGGACCGGACACAGCTCCTCGAAAGCTACAGGGCGCTGCCGCCTTTCGATGACGCGAGCGAAGCACTCGGCCGGCTCCGCTCGGCCGGCTATCGTATGTACGCCTTCTCCAACGGCAGCGGCGAAGCGGTGGAGACCCTGCTAATCCATGCCGGCATCCGCAACTTCTTTTCAGGCGTAGTGAGTTGCGACGATCTGAAGTCGTTCAAGCCCAATCCCGCCGTCTACGCCCATTTCCTCAGGGAATCTGGCGCCACCGGCGCCGCAGCGTGGCTGGTCTCCGGCAACCCCTTCGACGTCATCGGCGCCATCTCCGCGGGGCTCAACGGCGCCTGGGTCAAGCGGTCGCCCGAGGCGGTCTTCGATCCCTGGGGCATCGACCCGACCGTCACCGTCTCGAGCCTGGTCGACCTTGCCGATGCCATCGCCAGGCATAGGGACGGCGACTGACTATCCCCGAACGAGCCACCGTTCCGATGCCACGCACATTCAAGGAGACCAGTCATGCACAAGAGCCGACTCGCCGGATTCATCATCGATTGTCAGTCCGACGACCTCGACGGCGCTGCCAAGTTCTGGAGCCAGGCACTCGGCTATTCCCGGAAGCCAATGGAAGACGATATTTACGTACCGCTGGAGACCGGCCCGGAGGGGTTGCATATCGAGGTGCAGAAGGTCGATCACCCCAGTCGTGTCCACCTGGACATCGAGACCGATGACATAGAGGCTGAAGTCGCTCGACTCGAAGGGCTCGGAGCAAGCCGGGTAGGGAAGGTCAAGTCATGGTGGGTGATGGCAGCGCCGACCGGCCAGTTGTTCTGTGTCGTACGTGTGCAGGGCAAGGGGTTCGAGGAGAAAGCGAATCAGTGGGAGTGACCGGCGGCCTCGGTCGAGAGGGTCCCGGACTCCGTGCCCGCCCCGCTTGAGCACCTGGGTATAGATCTTTGGGCCGTCTAGCGTGTCCGCGGACGATGTTCTTGTGAGCACAAGTGGTTGGCGCTGTTGTACAGAGAAAAGACTGGCGTTTGGTCTTGCCGCTTGTGTCCGTTGCGCCGGAAGGCTAGCGTCTGGGCGCTTTTTTCGCGGTCGTTGACGCGCCGTTTTCGCTCCGGTACCGCATTTCGACCCGTTTACCCTGGCGTCGGCTGGCTCCGTATAAGTAGTCTGCGGCCCGTGGCCTTGGCGGCATCCCGGAATGACGAGTCTCAATCATGCGCTTGCCTGCGAGAGGTCCGTTACGAGCGCATGACTGCCGGTTGCAGCGGACGGTCGAACGACAGCGCGGGTTCGCCGCACGCGCATCATTTCATCATGCGCATGCGGTGCTCCGGACAGGTTTGTGCGCCGCCGCCGACCCGGATCGTCACTGTCGCTGGTGGTGGCATTTTCTCCAGATACTCATCTGCGCTTCGCGAGCAAGGCTCAATCGAGAAGATGCTTGCCGCGAACAGGGCCCTTCCCTAATCAGGACCAAACAATGCAATAGATCCGAAGACGAACGACGACATTGATTCTGCTTTTCCTCGGCACCCTGGAATTCTTCGATGGCGTGCCGACTGGCGACACGATCCAGACCGTCTATGACAACCTCGACAAGATGCGTGGGGTCGAGATGTTTCTCGACAATATC
>JAHEFR010000071.1 GCA_024640085.1 Gammaproteobacteria bacterium | reverse complement strand
TATGGGCTCCAGCAGGCCGGCTGGCTCGAGCAACAGGGCCAGCCGCGGCGGGGGCCCCGGTATCGTTTCGTCGTCCAGGCGAGCCTGTGTCATTACGATGGGTGTCCTTGCTGCCTTGGGCGCGCGGCATTCTCCGGGGAGGCAGCTGCGCCGTATCCGGCGAGCCGTTCCCTATGCCGTGGATTCGATTGCATCGCCCACGCGGATTTCTCCGTCGGTCAGTATCCGCGCGCGCAGCCCCGCCCGGTGCGTCAGCCCCCTGACGATATCCGCGGCGCTGGTGGTCGTGATTTCGAACTGTTTCCGAAGCAGCCCGGCCAGGTGGCTGCAGGGTTCGCACAGTTCCACGCCCTCCAGCTGAACGTCGCCGACACGAAACCGCTCACCCACGAGATCGTTCAGGGGCACCCCGAGGGTCACGAGTTGCCTGCGCGTGTCGTGGGGAGCGATGCACAGGCCGGTGAGTTCGTTGAACACCTCGACCTGCTCCGACTCGACCAGGGTGATGGCCGAATCCGGACTGCTCCCGTCGGCCCTGAAGTGGCGGTCTCCGCGGATGCCCGCGCCGGCAACCAGCTCCGCCGAATCCAGCGGGCGAAGGTCTCCGCCGTTGGACTCGGCGATATGGATGGAAACGACGGTGCCGTGCATCTGGTTCCCTCCCGGTTCAGGTTCGAGGCTGGCCAAGTGTAGCCGAATCGCCCTGGATTCCGGCTCTGATCCACGCAACCTCCAACCGGAAGGGGCCTGGCTGGCGGTCCGCGATCATGATGCCGAGTTGTCTGACGTGCCGCGGCTCCAGCGGTCGCGCACCGGCTGGTCGCCGACCCCTGAAGGTGGGCTCGAATACAGCGAAAGGCAGGAATACCTCCCGCCACGCGTCGGCGAGGGTGTCGAATCCGGCCTGATAGGCGACGGCGTCCATGCCGCTGTCGGTATGGATCCGCAGCCGGTAGCGCTTGCCGTCGCCCCGGACGCGGATGCCTAGCCCGGCATGGGCGGAAAGGTCAAGGGGACCGATCTCCGCCCGCGCCGATGCGAACCCGCCGCCCCTTGCCAGCGACACCACCCCTGCGAAGATGCCGGTCCCTTCGCCCGAAAAACGGACAGAACTCCTCGATATCCCGCCCATGACCACGTCGTCTATACACCGCCACGGCAGCATGGACGATGCCGCGAAATCCACCAGGGACTGGTGCGCGCCGGAACCCATCATGACCCCGGGCATCGGCGAGGGCGCGTGGCCATCAGCACTGCGGTGGCCGGGGAGCGGGACCCCCGGGTCACTCCCGGCACCCATCACTGTCCTTCCATCGCCACCACTTCAGCAGTTCCGGATTGTGAACCCGGTTCTCGGCGAAATAGACGGCACAGCGGAACACATACAGGACGCATCGGTCCACGTGGCCGCCTCGCAGTCGGCACAGTGCGCGGTACATGGCCTCCGGATCCTTTCCACGCAGGGTTTCCACGCTTGTATAGCCCAGTTCGCGTAGATCGCTCTCGATACTGGGGCCGACGCCGGGGATGACCCTGAGCGAGCGGCCGACCGTGGAGTTGCCGGTCATCGGCCAGCGCCTTTCCCGGCCCGCGGTTCCCGCCGGTGGTTCTGCCCCGGCAGCGGATGGAGGTCCGGATCGACAAATCCGGTCCGCGCCTCATCGGAAAAAAGGAGGTCGCGGGAGTAGTGCTTAAGCAATTCCTCCATGCCGTGCTCGACCAGGGCGGCGTGGGAGCGCCGGAACGTCTGCCAGCCTGCCGTGTCCCGGGACCGGTCGGCAATGATCTGGAGAAACGCTCGCGTGATGGTGTCGTGGTACTTGCTCTGGGCTCCGTGGATATCCACAAAGCGTCTCAGCGCCGCTACAAAGCGTTCCCGTCCCGCCGGGTCGCCGTACCGCCTCAGGGCGCACCAGGCGGCGTAGACGTGGGCTTTGTGGTCAAAATTCTCCTCCGGCAGACTGCCGTCCTCGAACGCGTCGAGGAAGCGTACTTCCCTTTTTTTCAGTTTCGTCATGGTCTCGTCGCCCACGCCTCCCGGGGCGCTTTCCCAACGCGCTGCCGCGCGGTCTTGTGGTTACAGGTTGGTGTCTTCCGTCGTCGACACGGGGACCCAGCCGCATGCGCCACTCTCGTTGCAGACCCAGAACCAGCCGGCCAGTTCCCGGTGGACGGTCAGCAGATCGCCTGGTGAAACGTTCAGCTCCGTAGCGTCGTAATCCTCGATGGCCGTCCCGTGGGGTCCGTCCACATTGTCGAGGAGCGCTTCCGGCGCCCAGCCGGAGCGGCCTGACCGATCAGCCACCCGGATCCAGCCGGGAAACTCCGGGTCCCGACTGCCGAGTATCACAGTGTCGCCCCGCCGGAACATGACCGGATCCGGATAGTTCGACGCGTGGGCCCGAATGACGATCACGGTTCTGGACACTTACGCCCTGCCCGGCTCGGGGTCGGTCAGCAGGTCGACGACCGGCTCCAGCAGGATCGGCGGCAGGCGTTCGTCGATGCATCGGCCCATGGCTGCCGACGCTGCGGCCTCCGCCGGAGGCGACCGTTGAGCCGCCTCCCAGGATGCCCGGTCGGGCCACTGCGCGTAGGCGAGCCAGGTGCCGTCGTCCGCCCGATGCAATCGCGACCCCAGGCCGCCGCACCCCTGACGGATGGCCAGGGTGACTTCGGCCCAGGCGTCGCGGAACGCTTCCTCCGTACCGGGCCTAAGCCGCCACCGGTAGATCACGACGAAGCCCGGGCCACCCCTGATCGCACCCCCTGTCCCTCCGTTACCGTCGCCGCACATCGTCGCTCGTACGGGGCTGATGGCCGTTACTCGACGGCGACGAGGATATTCGACGCCTTGATCACCGCGAGGGCTTCCTTGCCGGGCTCCAGCCCAAGGGCATCCACCGAGGTCTTGGTGATCACCGATACCAGGCGGGTTCCGCCGCCGATGTCGATGACCACCTCGGAGTTGATGGCGCCTTCGTGGATGGCCACGACTCTTCCCCGGATGACGTTCCGTGCGCTGATCTTCATTTGGCTGCTCCGTAGTGCGGGTACTCAGCCAATTTTAGCCTTCCGCCGAAGCTTCTACAGCAATGGGCCGGGAGACGCCGACGCCGGCGAGATAAGGTAACCGCTTGTTACGTGATCCCGAAGACCCTGGTGGCGGTGCCGTGGAGAAAGGCTTCACGGTCCTCCGTATCGAGTCCTAACTCGTCCACGCCCGCGAGACAGCGCATCGGAGTCAGCATGGGATAATTGC
This sequence comes from Gammaproteobacteria bacterium, assembly GCA_024640085.1. GTDB lineage: Bacteria > Pseudomonadota > Gammaproteobacteria > Steroidobacterales > XN24 > JAHEFR01. Next base: position 77,373 of record JAHEFR010000071.1, on the reverse strand, counting down.
TGCCGAACATGACCTTGCCGCGGCCGCGGGTCCTCAGGTAGTCGACGAAATCGGCGGGGAAACGCGTCGCGACATAGGCGGAGGTGTCCACGTAGACGTTCTCGCACTTGGCCAGGAGGGAGATCATCTCCTGGGTCCAGGGATGCCCGATGTGGCCCGCCACGATGCGGAGTTCGGGGAATTCGAGGGCCACGTGCTCCAGATAGGGTATCGGGCGACCCGGCTCCGATGGAAGCAGTGGTCCCGTGTGGCCGACCTGGAGGCAGAATGGCACGTCGAGCTCGATGCACTCGGCGTATAAGGGATAGTATCTGCGATCATCCGGCGGCAGATTCCAAAGCCAGGGGACGACCCGCAGGCCGAGGAAACCGAGGTCCTTCACGCACCGGCGCAGCTCCCGCACACCGTCCATGGGTCTGGACAAGTCCACCGACCCGACGCCGGCGAAACGCCCGGGGTGGCCCCGGACGAAGGCCGCGACCTCGTCATTGCCGATCAGCGGCCCCGCCGGGCCCCACCAGGCCGACAGCATGCCCACCGTGACGCCGGCTTCGTCCATCGCGCGTACTGTCTCATCGAGTGACGGGCAGACCAGTCGATCCTGTCGCGTCCAGCGGCGCAGGGAATCCAGGAACGGCTGGGCCAGGAAGCGCTCGGTCGGTTGCTGCATCCACACGTCGATGACGTTTCCGCCAGCCATCATCCTAGTCCCTGGTTACCCGGCGACATCGGGTCCGGGTGGCGCCTGACGCCAGTCAGCCGGCGTCGCGGCTCGGGTGGGGAGACTCATTCCCGATCCACGGGCACATGGAACAAGGGCAGCATCCGGCCGGGGATACTCCGGGATTCGCACTCGCCGGCCAGGGTCGCGCCCATCGCCAGGTAGAATCCCCGGGCGTTGGGATCCCCCTGGATTTCGATCCTGGAGGCGCCGGCGTCCTTCGCTTTCTCGAGGGCGTGCTCCACGAGCAGGCGGCCGTAACCCTTGCCGATGTCGCCGGGCTCGACGAACAGGGCTCCGAGTTCCAGGGTCGCATCGGGCAGCGGCTCCAGCGAATAGAATCCGATGATCCGCTGGCTCGATTCGAGGACATAGACCTCGTGCTGTTCCAGGTAGGATTCGTCATAGGTGAGCGCGGCCCGGCACGCCTCCATGAATTCCCTGGAATATCCCCAGCATGCCTTGGAACGCATGGCGAGTACGGAGAGTTCCGGCGCGTCTGCCGTGCACGCCCGCCTGATGTTTGTGGTTTCTGCTGACATTGTTTGCGACCGGTTGTCCCGCATAACCCGTCTCCGATCATAGACCCGAGCGCTCGGGCAATTCCATTTCGAGGACCACCTCACCGTCCTCGATCTCACCCGTGGGACGGAATCCCAACCGCTGGTAAAGCTTCGAGGCCACGATGTTTTGCGGAACATGGGAGATCTTCACCACGCGACCGCCCCGGCTGGCGATCTCCTCCAGCGCTGCCCGCACGGCCATGGCGCCTATGCCCCTGGCCTGGTGAGCCCTGGCTGTCATAAGACGGAAGAGCCAGTACAGACCGGTCTCCCTGTCGCCTTCCGGGCAGTACATCAGGAAGCCGACCATTTCCCTGTCGGCATAGATGGCCCGTGGTTCGTAATGAGGCTCGAAACGGGACTCGGCGATGGAGGCGACGTTGGTGGCGACGAAGCGCTCCTGACCCGGCGCGAGTTCGAGCCTGGCGCATTCCCGCCAGTTCTCGCGAGTCAGCGGGCGCAACTCGATCTTCATGGCCATTCCCTCTTCCAGGCTTTCGCGTTACGGTCCATGCAGGTCCTCGGCGAGGATCGCCCAGCGTTCGTGATCCCGCCACATCCCGCCAATCTTCAGGTAGCGTCGGCTCAGCCCCTCGCGCCGGAACCCGAGTCCGCGAACGAGGTGGAGGGAGGCCTGGTTCTCGGGCTGGATGTTCGCCTCGAGGCGATGCAGCCGATGATTGCGAAACGCACGGCGCACTACAGAGTACAAGCCGGCGCTCATATAACCCCGGCGCGTGTGAGGTTCGAGTCCGTAATAACCCAGATAGGCGCTCTTGAACACGCCGCGAACGATTTCGTTCAGGTTGATGACGCCGGCGAGGTCACCGTCTTCGGTCCGGACCAGATATCCGATGTCGCGGGGGCCGGACAATTTGTCCAGGTAGGCGAGGAACGCCGCTGGCGAGTCAGGAGGGCTGGCCCAGGGGTCATGCAGGTCCCGGCTGGCTGCAACTGCGGCGAGGAACTCGGTGCTGTGCGACAGGGCGGGCGTTTCGAGTCGGATTCGGGGAAACGGGCGCTTCGACACGAACCATTACCTCTCGCCGGCCGCCCGGGCTTGCGCCGGGCCGGCCACACGGAGCGCAAACATCACCTCATCTTCCCCCACCGGGCCGCTGGGCGGGATCAGGTCATCGTCAGGGCCTTCGTTCCAGCCCATGGATCGCATCAGTTTGCGCGCGCTGGCATTGCGGCGGTCCGTCACCCCCAGCACCCACTCCGCTCCCAGCGCGGCGGAAGCATAGGCGGTGACCGCCTTCAGAGCCTCTCTGGCGTATCCGTGGCCCTGGAACGAGGACGAGAGGGTGCATCCGATCTCGGCGATGGGCGGCGGGACCGATGAACAGCAGACGGCGCAGTCGCCGATTACGTGTTCGCTGCCATTCGCGGTGATCGCGAACTGGAACCACTGTCCGGGTTCGCCGGGATGCCTGGCGAGCATGTCGCGGATGAATCCGGTGGCGTCGGTCACGGAAAACGGCGTCGCCCAGCTCTGGAACCAGGCTGTGGCCGGATCGCTCCGGTAGTCCGAGAGGCGTGGGGCATCGGACGGCCGGAACCGTCGGATCAGCAGCCGCTCGGTCAGGATTTCCGCGAAGCCCTCATCGGGGATCACTGGGTCGATCCTCTCTTGCCGGTGCGGATCAGTCCGCTATCGGCCTTGGTTCCCACAATTCGACCTTGTTGCCGTCCGGATCCATAAACCAGCCGAAGCGGCCGTACTCGAGGTCCTCGACCTCGCCGACGACCTTACCCCCGCCCTTGGTGACCTGCGCCAGGGCGCCGTCCAGGTCGTCGACAACGAGGTTGAACATATAGGGCTTGGCCGACGGGCTGAAGTAGGTGGTTGTGGACTGGAAGGGCGCCCACACCGTGTAGCCGCCGTCAGCCATGTGCTCCGGTCGAAAACTGGCTCCGCCGTACGTCTCGTCGATGGGAACGCCCAGCCAGTCGCGATACCATGCCCCCAGTCCCTGGGGATCATCCGTCTTGAAGAAGACGCCCCCGACGCCGATTACCTTGGCCATAGTGTTTCTCCGTGCAGCGTGAAGCGATTTCCCGACCGGCATGCCCGGGGCAAGCATACTTGCTGCCACGGCGGTCCGCCCACGCCTCTCGGCAAAGTGCCCGACCCCGTCACGCCCGGGAGGTCCGGAGCCGCCGAAACAGGTAGACGGACAGCCCGATGGCGCCAGCGAAGAAGACGTTGACGGCCGCTGGCGGCAAAATCTCGAAAAGATCCGCCACGTCGGTGGCCGGACGCCACAGTCCGCCCTGGTAGCCGTAGGCGAGATCCACCATGGGAGAGACGACGCCGAACAGCAGGATGAGCCGCCGATAGCGTCTCCAGTCCGCGGACAGGCTGATCAGCGCCAGGGCCGCCAGCAGCAACAACAGGTCCGTCAGGTACGGCGCCGCCGTGGCCAGCCACGAGGTCTCGCCACCGTAGATCACGTATCCGAAGTAGAACCCGGCCTCGGGATGAATCCCGGGGAGCAGCCTCATTTCGTCGATCCTGGTCCCGCCGAGCCATGCCACAAGGGCGTGGCTGGCCTCGTGACGGACCGTGGTCCAGAGGGTCACGGCCAGGATCAGCAGCAGCGTCCTCACGGATCGAAAACCTGGCGCGGGGCGGATCGGGCCGGTCCTATGGTCAACCGCTCCCTTCGTACTCGGGCAGGGCATGGCCGCCTTTCACGTGATGTGAGCCTGGTGTTTCACGGATCAACACGTAGATGTACTCGACCGGCGCTCCGATAGTTTCGTGCACGGCCCGGGTGATCGCCTGGGCCATGGCCTGCTTTTGCTCGGCTGAGCGTCCTTCGCGTATGTCGCACTGAATGACAGGCATGCCTGATTCCTCCATCTTTTCTGCTCCCGGAAGTCTGCTCAGAAACTGATCCGACGCGCATCCGACTCCGGGTAGGGGTACTCCATTTGTCTTGCTGTCTCCCGCGCCACTGACTCTCCGACCTGCCGGGCGACGACGCGCAGGGCCATGTCGATGCCGGCGGAAATGCCGGCTGACGTGACCACGTCACCGTCCTCCACGACGTGGAGGCCGCGTTCCACGATCACGTCCGGGAACATTTCCTCCATGAGGTCCAGCACCTGCCAGTGAGTGGTCGCGCGCCGACTGTGGAGCAGGCCGGCCCTGGCCAGAAGGAGCGATCCGGTGCAGACGGATGTCAGTAGTGAAACGGTGGCGGCACGATCCCGCACGAAGCGGATCATGGCCTCGTTGCCGAGTTGTGCGCGTGTACCCTGGCCTCCCGGTACCAGGAGGACGTCCAGTGCGGGGCAGTGGTCGAAGCTCGCGTGGGGCAGGACGCGCATCCCACCCACTGTCAGCACTTCCCGGTTGGTTTCTGCCACCAGGTGGACCGTATACGGTGCGACGGGTTCCGCGTCCTCGCCGGCATTGATCCGAGTGACGGAGAAGACCTCGAACGGCCCGCAGAAGTCCAGGACCTCGACGTCGTCGAAGATCACGATCCCGACAGAGTGCCTCTTCATCTTGAATTCTGCGGGCCCCCCAATGGAGCCGGTACGGATCCGAGCGAAGGGCGTCGCAGGTGGCGGTTACCGACCCGGCTTGCAGTCGTCACGGAAGGCTGGCCGGATGAGTGAACACGTAATCGTTGTCCTTCACCGGTGTGTGACATCCGTGACATTCCTGGACGAAGGAAGCGTCGGCGCCATAAGGCTGTTGATCGAGACCTTTCCAGCGCGCATATCCCCAACCGCCGGTGGCGGGATAGGCGGCCGAGTCCTTGACCATGAATTCCGCATGGACGAACTCTCCGGGGACGGTGGCCTTCGGCCAGGCCGGATGGGCGGTGTCCTTCCACACCAGCTTGGCGAGGATGCTGCCGTCCGGCCAGGGATTCGTGTTGCCGGTGCGGGCCGCCTCTATGGCGGCGTCGTTACCCAGGATCACCCGCAGCGTGCTGTTGTCCTCACGGTGGGATGAGGCGATCACCCGCCAGTCCTTGTAACCGGCGGGCAGCTCGATGCCGTTCGGTGCCGGACCGGCATCGCCACCGTGAGCCGTGGCGATGGTCATCCATGCGATCAACAAGCCTGTCACCATTCGGATCAAGGTCATATCTTCCCTCCTTCTGCAGCGTCGAGTGTGCGGCTGATCGGGGCGAAACCCACCTCCATGGAAGATGCCCGCCCCGGATCCTTGTCCCGGAGATCCGTGCCCGTATCGAGTACAGCCTTCAGGTTGGTAAGGAAAAAAATCCAGCACGAACGGCAGTTGAGGTGACCGAATACTCGTCCGTCCGGCGAGTCCGGGATCGCGGACTGTACCAGGTGGAGCTCGGTCCCTCCGTCGATGTCCGCGAGCTGGATCGAGACCTCCATGGTGCCGAAGGTAAACGAGATTTCACGCTCCTCGATGACCCGGCTGATCTCGCCTTCCAGCCAGTAGGGGTGGCGCCAGTCCCAGCGGTAACGATCCCCCGGTCTGGTGATATCGTGCGGCGCCCTTTCCTGGCCGGTCGAATCCGTGAAGGTGGCCCCGTCGATGAAGAAGGAGGTCAGGCCGGCGCGTGTAGCCCAGGCACGGAATACCTCGTCGGGTCTCTGGTCGTAGTAGAAGACGATGTCGAAACACGTCCAGTCATATGCATCGGAGTCGATCATTCCCCGTCGTCCTCCGGTAGCGGCCGTTCCGTCACGGCCTCGGGGTGACGGATCCGCGCCATGCAGTAGGCGTCCACGTAGCGGCCATCGCGGAACGCATACTTCTCCCACGTACCCTCGGTATTGAATCCCCATTTCCTGTACAGGCGGATCGCCGGCTCGTTGTCGACGAACACGCTCAGTTCCAGCCGCAGCAGATTCAGCCAGTTGTCGGCCATCTCGATAGCGGCCGCCATCAACGCGTGGCCGACGCCCCGGCCCTGCCAGCGGTCATGCACCGCCATGCCGAGATTTCCGGCGTGCCGCCGCCTCGGCGAGCGGGTCTCCTGCCACAGCACCAGAGCGCCGACGATTTCTTCATCGACGCTGGCCACGAGGAAATGCTTGCCTTCCGGCAACTCCTGGACCCGCTTGCGCCATTTCTCCGCCGACGGGAACGGCAATTGCAGCGTGCCCCAGACCGCCTTGGGCTGGGCGTGGATTTCTCGCAGAGCCTCGAAGTCTCCCGGCTCTGCGTGCCTGACCTTGATGTTCACCAGGGCCCCTCCCGCGCTGTCTCCCCCGGCCGGGCACCGGGAGCCAAGAGCTTACCATCGGTACCCATGCGGCATGCCAGGCGCCCGGGGTTGCTGACGGTTCGCATCCCCCGGGAGATCCACGGCGATGCGGGCACCGTCAGGGACGGCCGCGGAACAAGAGCCTGTCGAACAGGAAGGACAGTGGCAAGAGCAGGGCGGAGACGGCCAGGCCGATGGCGGGCACCGCCAGCAACAGCCAGCCCGAGTCAGGCTGCTCGAACTCCACATTGACCTGGATGCCGGAGGTTGCGAGACCGACGACCGCCAGGAGGAGGCCCAACGCAACCGCGGATGTCGTGGCTACTCGCAAGGTCCTGCGGACATGTTCGCCGAAGCTCATGGCTGGATCTCTCCCGTCACACACTTTCCGACCCGACGCGATTCCCTGCTGCCGCCAGGCGAGGCGATCCCGTGCGTGTCATCGGTGCCGTGGGCCCAGGGCCAGAATTGTATGCCCCATCCGGCACCGCGCGGTGGTCGCCAGACGCGGCGGAAGTCCTCGGGAGGCATAAATTCACGCACGGCGCAGATATACCCTTGCCATGGTGATCGCCCGGGCGGCCATGAAGACGACGAAAGCCAGCCACAGCCCGTGATTGCCGAGTCCCAGGGCCTGCGTCAGGTAGTAGCAGGGTACGAAGACGACGAAGGCAGAGAAGACCATGGTGTTGCGCATCTCCCTGGCCCATGTCGCGCCGACAAAGACCCCGTCGAACAGGAAGCTCCAGAACGAGACCAGGGGCGAGGCGATCATCCAAGGCAGGAAGGCCGCCGCGAGTTCGCGCAGGTCCGCCTGGCCTGTCAGCAACTCGATGACCTGCCTGCCTGCGATCGCGAAGACGAAGGAAAACAGCGCCGCCACGCCGGCGGACCAGACCAGCGACAGGCGCACCGCATGCCGGAAGCCTGCGTCGTTGCGTTCGCCGAGCGCGCGGCCGGCCAGGGCCTCGGCCGCGTGGGCGAACCCGTCCAGGGCATAGGCCATGAAGTACTGGAACTGGATCAATATGGCATTGGCCGCCAGGATTGCCGTGCCCATGCGGGCGCCCTGGGCGGTGATGAAACTGAATACGAACATCAGCGACAGGGTCCTGACGAGCAGGTTGCCATTGACCGAGAAGATCCTTCGCAGCCTGACCGGGTCGAGCACGTTCTCCCGCCTGAGTCTGCCGCCCACGCCCGCCAACTCGCGGCGGACAAGCCAGATTCCGGCGACGAGCCCGACGTACTCGGCCGTCACGCTGGCGGCGGCCACCCCGCCGGCTCGATAACCCAGGCCGATCACGAACCACAGCGACAGGGCGATATTCGTGACATTGGTGACCAGCATGAGATACAGGGGCGCGCGGGTGTTCTGCATGCCGATGAACCAGCCCACCAGGGCGAAATTGGCCAGGGCTGCCGGCGCTGCCCAGATTCGGACGGCGTAGTAGGTCTGCGCTGGGCCCACAACCTCGGCTTCCGGCGCCAGCAGCCACATGGCCAGCCGCCCGACGGGCTGTTGCAGGGCGAGCAGGAGGATAGCCATGGCGACCGAGATAAGGAGCGCCTGGGCGAGGACCGTGCGCATCTGGTCCGCGTCGTCCGCGCCCCGCGCCTGGGCGGCGAGGCCGGTGGTGCCCATGCGCAGGAAGTTCAGGCCCATGAAGAGCACGCTGAAAATCGTCGCGCCCACCGCCACCGCCCCCAGGTAGCGCGGCGAGTTCAGGTGACCCATGACGGCGGTGTCCACCAGCCCCAGGAGGGGGACGGTGATATTCGACAGGATCATGGGGGCCGACAGCGCCCACACGTTGCGGTGGGTGTACGGGCTGGGGGCCGGCCGGTTCATGAGGGCACGGGACGGTGGCGCCCGGGACCGGGCCGGTGGGAGGTCGTGTCTGTCACCCGGTGGCCGGTGCGTGGCTGCCCGGCCTTAACCAGGAGTACGGGAGAGCGGCCACAGCCGTGCGGGCACGTCCGCGTCCGGCCCGTTTTCAGAAGGCGCTGACACCCGTGAGTTCCTTGCCGATCACCAGTTCATGCACCGTCTCGGTGCCCTCGTAGGTGATGACGCTCTCCAGGTTGAGCATGTGGCGGATGGGACAGTATTCGGCGCTGATCCCGGCGCCGCCGAGGATATCCCGGGCGTCCCGTGCCACGTCGAGAGCCATGCGGACGTTGTTCCACTTCGCCATGGAGACCTGGCTGGGGTGCATGTGATTCGCGTCCTTGAGCCGGCCGAGGCGCAGCGAAAGAAGCTGGGCATTGGTGATGCGACGGCTCATTTCGGCCAGCCGGCGCTGTATGGTCTGGGTGTGGCTGGTGGGCCTGCCGAACAGTTCCCGGTCCGCGGAATAGTCGATGGCTTCCTTCAGGCAGGCCTGGGCGGCCCCGATGGCGCCCCAGGTGATGCCGTAACGCGCCTGGGTCAGGCAGGACAAGGGGCCCTTGAGCCCGACGACCGCTGGAAGCAGGTTCTCCTTTGGCACCCTGACATTGTCCAGGAACAACGCCGAGGTTACCGACGCCCTCAGCGAGAACTTGCGCTTGATTTCCGGCGCCTCGAATCCCGGCGTGTCCTTTTCGACGATGAAGCCCCGGACTCCCTCGTCGGTCCGCGCCCAGACGATTGCCAGGTCGGCGATGGAGCCGTTGGTGATCCACATCTTGGAGCCGTTGATCACCCAGTCCCCGCCGTTTTTCTTCGCGTGAGTCTTCATGTTGCCCGGGTCGGAACCGCCCTGGGGCTCGGTCAGTCCGAAGCAGCCGATGGCTTCGCCGCGGGCCATGGCTGGAAGCCAGCGCTCCCGCTGCTCGTGGGTGCCGTACTCGAAGATCGGGTACATGCACAAGCTGGACTGGACTGACACGAAGCTGCGGATACCCGAGTCGCCCCGCTCCAGTTCCTGGCAGATAAGCCCGTAACAGACGGCGTTCAGGCCGGCACAACCGAAACCGTCGATGGATGAACCCAGCAGACCCAGTTCGGCGATGCCGGGCAGCAGCTCCGCCGGAAACCGGTGTTCCTCGAAGGCCTCTCTGATCACAGGCAACACCTTCTCGTCCGTGAAACGGGCGACGCTGTCCTGCACCATCTGCTCGTCTTCCGAGAGCTCGCTGCGGACGTCGAAAAAATCCAGCGGATCGATGGCAGGCACGGTCAGCTCCAGTATTGATGTGATTCGGCGGAATGCCCGGTCGGATAGGTGAATTCTACCGGCAATCGCCGGCGGGAGACAGGCAGCGGCCGGGGCTGTGATACCTTAGGCCCGCATCCGCGCCCGGTTCGCGGGAGGGCCACCGATGCGGGTTTCCTATCACCCCGACTACTTCGTCGAATTGCCCGAGGGTCATCCATTCCCGATGGCCAAGTTTCCGGGCCTGCACGACATCCTGATCGCCGATGGCGTGGTGACCCGTCGCGAAATCGTGCGCCCGGTAGAGGCAGGACTGGACCTGTTACGGCTTGTCCACACGGACGAGTACCTCTGGAAGCTGGCCACCGGCAACCTCACTCCGGCCGAAGAACGCCGTTTGGGCATCCCGTGGTCCGAGAGTCTCTGGCGGCGATCGCGCCTGGCGGTCTCCGGCACCATCAATGCGGCGCTGATGGCTCTCGTCGACGGTTGCGCCGGAAATCTCGGCGGTGGCACTCACCACGCATTCCCCGATCACGGCCAGGGATTCTGCGTCCTGAACGACGTAGCCGTGTGCGTGCGGCATCTCCGCCGGGGCGGGAGGATTGGCCGGACGCTCGTCGTCGACCTGGACGTTCACCAGGGCAACGGCACCGCGGCAATCTTCGAGCACGACCCCGACGTCTACACCCTGTCCATCCACGGGGAGAAGAATTTCCCCGCGCGCAAGGCCCGCTCATCCCTGGACGTCGCCCTTCCCTGCGGCGCGGGCGACGACCAGTACCTGGAGGCGCTCGGGTCCGCGTTGCCCCGGGCGCTGGCCGAGTCTCGGCCGGACTTCGTGTTCTACCTCGCCGGCGTCGACCCCGTGGAAGGGGACCGTTACGGCCGGATGACGATGAGCCCCGCCGGGCTGGGGCACAGGGACCGGCTGGTACTGGAGACCGTCTGGATGGCCGGGCTGCCGATCGTGCTGCTGCTGGCTGGCGGGTACGCCGCGACCCCCGGTTACACTGCCGAGCTACACTCTACAGTTTTCCGGCAGGCGGCCCGGGTCTTCCGGGACAGGCCGGCACATGCTGCGAGCGGATGAGGATGACGCCATGAAGATCCCCGAGATTCTGCTGATCGAATCCGAACACAAGCCGGGCAGTCTGGCGCGGATCCTGACGGTGATCGGCGAAGCCGGTCTGGTCGTCGAGCATCTCGTCGTCGTACGGCGGGAACAGGGCCGAACCGTCTGGGAGATCACCATCGACATGGACGAGGCGGCCGATCACAGCGTGTTCGACCGCATCGACGCCCTGCCGAACGCCCGCGTCATAGGTAAATCCGACCGCGTGTTCAACCGGCACCGGGGCGGCAAGATCCGCACGATCTCCCGGCAGGAGATCGGTAGCCAGCAGATCCTGCGTGACCTCTACACTCCCGGCGTCGCGCGGGTATGCCTGGCCATCCAGGAGAACCCGGAACTCGCCTGGGACTACACCAACATCGGCAACACGGTAGCCATCGTGACCGACGGTTCGGCCATCCTCGGATTGGGCAACATCGGGGCCGTACCCGGATTGCCGGTCATGGAAGGGAAAGCGGCGCTGTTCGCCAGCCTGGCCGGGATCAGCGGCGTGCCGATCCTGGTGGACTCCCGGGACCCGCAGACCATCATCGACACGGTAGTCGCAATCGCGCCGTCGTTCGGTGCCATCCAGCTCGAAGACATCGGAGCGCCCAACTGCTTTCAGGTGGAGTCGGAGTTGACGGCCCGGCTGGACAGACCGGTGCTCCACGACGATCAGCACGGCACCGCGGTGGTCGCCCTGGCCGCGGTCAGGAACGCGGGACGAATCTCCGGCCAACTCCTGTCCAAGAGCCTGGTGGGTCAGGTCGGACTCGGGGCGGCCGGGTACGGCATCGCCCGGCTGTTGCTTGCCCGCGGCGTGGAGCGGATTCTCGGCGCCGACCTGGACCCAGCGGCGGTCAGCCGCTTCGAGAAGCTGGGCGGCGAGGCGTCGAATCTTCAGCAGATCATGGCCGAGGCCGAGATTGTCATCGCGACCACCGGGGTGCGCGGCCTGATCAAACCGGAGATGGTGCGACCCGGTCAGGTGATACTGGCTTTGACCAATCCGGATCCCGAGATCGAGCCCGCCCTGGCCAGGAAAGCGGGGGCCGTATTCGCGGCGGACGGCAAGAGCATCAACAACGTACTAGGCTTCCCCGGCCTGTTCCGCGGCGCGCTGGACGCCCGGGCGAAACGGTTCACCGACGCCATGCTGCTGGCGGCCGCCGAGGCTATCGCCGACACGGCGGCGGAAAAGGATCTGGTACCGGACGCCCTGGACCCCGCCGTTCACCTGGCGGTCGCCGCCGCAGTCAAGGCGGCGGCCGAAGCCTAGTCCCCGCCGGCGACGGGGACCCGTCCAGTGGCCCTGGCGACGGTCCGGCCGTCGTGGCGCCAAACCACCAGCCATTGCGCTTCACGACCGTTAAACACCGGTCCGATCGACAGCGAGATTCGCTCACCGTCCTCGTTGGTCATGGCCTTGACCGTTGTCTGGTCGCCCGGAAAACGGAGGAACGGCGCGGCGAGAAGTCGCCCGTCCGGATCCCGGACAACGGCCACGGTCTCATAGACCCCGGGGTGCTCGACGAGGGCCGCCAGGCTGATCTCCACCGCCATGACCGGGCTCTCCTCTTCTACCGGGGGAGTTGCCGGTGCCGGCCGCGCCAGCATGACTAGCACCAGGGCGGCAAGATGACAGCTCGCTCTGCGGCCGGTCCCGCGTCCCGGCTGGTCCGGTGCCCGTTTCAGAAGCGGATCCCGAGGCGCCGGTACACGAACGACAGCAGCCACAGGGGGCCGATCATCAGGAACTGCAGATCCTTGAAGAACGATGGTCTCTCACCCTCCACGGCGTGGCCGATGAACTGGCCGGTCCAGGCCAGCAAGAAGATTGCCGTGCACAACATCCATAACGGCGTCTCGAGACCATCCAGCCAGAGCAGGCAGAGGGCGAAGGCCGCGGTCACCGGGATCATGCCGAGGGCAAGCCTGGGCGAGAGAACGAAGTAGTAGACGATCGACGCCATCAGGAACAGCACGCCCCAGTTCAACGCCGGCGATATCCGTTCGAACGCCCCGGGGACGGGCAGGGCCCACATCAGGCCCACGACGCTCATAGCGATCAGCGGTACGCAGACCCAGTGGATCGCCTTGTTGACCGGGCTCCGGTGGCTCTCACCGTACTCTTCCAGCCATGCGTCGACGCTGTTTGGTGCCATGGACGCGTCCTCCGAATCACAGCATGCCCGGGATGATAAACCACGCGGGAGGGGCCATCGGGGCAATTGGGCGGGTGGGCGACAGGTGGATCGCAATGAGAATCATTGTTATTCGCAATAAGATTCAATAGAATCGGATCCGAAGGCAAGGAATAAATAAATCTAACCATTGATTCTAGAAGGTATTATCCGACATGAGAGCTTTCCCCGGGACCATTACCGTCGCCATCATGACCTTCTTATCCACCGCGGCCCTGGCGTCAGAGGCGCCGTCGCCAGATGAGATGTGGCGCATCATCAAAGAGCAGCAGCGCCAGATCGCCGAACTCCAGGCCCAGCTTGCCTCCACCAGCGCCCGCGTGGAGGCGACGGACCAGAAAGTGGAGATCGCCGGCGACATGATCGAGCAGGTCAGTTCGAACACGTCTTCCACGGAGTACGGGCGGTACGGCCGTACCCATATCGGCGGCTACGGGGAGCTTCATTACAACAATCTCGACAGCAAGGAGGAGATCGATTTCCACCGTTTCGTTCTTGCCTTCAATCACGATTTCAACGAAAACATCCGGCTGGTTTCCGAGGTGGAACTCGAGCACGCTGTCTCCGGTGACGGACAGAACGGAGAGGTCGAACTGGAGCAGGCCTACCTGAACTTCACCCTGGGAGAGCGGACGGCCAGCCGCGCCGGCGTGTTCCTGCTGCCCATCGGCATCCTCAATCAGACCCACGAGCCCAACACCTTCTACGGAGTGGAGCGCAACCCGGTGGAGACGAACATCATCCCCACGACCTGGTGGGAAGGTGGCGTGGACCTGCATGGGGAGCTGGCAGCGGGACTCAGCTACGATGTGGCAGTGACCTCAGGCCTGGACGTGCCGCAGTCCGGCAGCAATGCTTATCGCATCCGCAGCGGCCGCCAGAAGGTGTCGGAGGCCAGGGCCAACGATCCCGCCTATACCGCCATGCTGAGGTGGACCGGTGTGCCGGGAGTGGAACTGGGGATATCCGGCCAGTACCAGGTGGACATCACCCAGGGGGATCAGGGGATCGGCGCTACGCTGCTGGAGGCCCACACAGAGATCCGCAAGGGACCCTTCGGCCTCCGGGCCCTGTATGCCCGGTGGGACCTGGACGACGGGGACGTCATCGACGCCTCGGATCCGGCGGCCATCGGCCGGGATAGACAGGAGGGCTGGTACGTGGAGCCTTCGATCCGCGGCAGCCTGTGGAGTATCCCCGGGGAGTTCGGCGCCTTCGCCCGATACAACGTCTGGGACAACAACGCCGGGGCTTCCAACGACACTGAATACAGACAGCTCAACGTTGGCATCAACTACTGGCCGATCCCCGATGTGGTTCTGAAGTTCGACGTGCAGCAGCAGGACAACCAGGGCTCGGATGACGACAATGGCTTCAACCTCGGCCTCGGCTATGCCTTCTGAGACAGGGAATCTGTCACGGGAATCAGGCGCGTGGCCACGCCGCCGTCCACCAGGACGGCGGCTGGCGGGGTTCCTGGTCGCCATCCTGTCGCCGCTGGCTGCGGGCGCCATGGGTGTCTATCAGGCGCCGGAGGATTTCCTCCATGAGGTCTTCGCCGGTTCCCCGCCCTCTCCGGGGGCCATTTGGCTCACCGCCGACCTGCGCGAGGGCGTCTCCGGGATTCTGGGCCATCCCCCGGCTACAATGCGCCTCCGTTACTGGAAACAGGGAGACAGGACGGCATGGATAGTGGAAGAAATCGGCAAGGAGAAGCCGATCACCACCGGTATCGTCGTGTCCGGCGGCCGGATCGAGTCCGTCAAGGTCCTGGTCTTCCGGGAGAGCCGGGGGTGGGAGGTCCGCCACGGGTTCTTCACCGACCAGTTCCGCCAGGCTGCCCTATCCGAAAACGGGGGTCTGGACAGGAGCATCGACAGTATCTCGGGGGCCACCCTGTCCGTGAGTGCCATCACACGCCTCGCCCGCATGGTCCTTTATCTGGATTCCCGGGTGGTCGGTAGTGAGCCAGGCTAGGGGTATCGCGCGCTGGCGGTCGTTCTGGAAATGGCACCGCCGCTTCGGCATCGTGGCTGCCCTGCTTGTGCTGATCCTCAGCCTGACCGGTCTGGCCCTGAACCATACCGAATCGTTGCGGCTGGACGAGCGATTCGCCACCGCCGGATGGCTGCTTGACTGGTATGGCATAGAGGCTCCCGAACAGGCGGTCAGCCATCACGCGGATGAGTCCAGAGTCGCGCTGCTCGGGGACCGGCTTTACCTGGACCGACAGCCGATCCCCGGCCATTACACCCGGCTCAGCGGCGCGGTCGCTGCGGGAAACTTCGTTGCACTGGCAGTGGACGATGAGGTCCTGATCGTCACCCCGGACGGCCAGATCGTGGATCGCCTCGGCACCGAGAGCGGGGTTCCGGCCGGGCTCGACGGACTCGGGCTGGGCGAGGACGGGTCAGTCGTCCTGAGAGCCGGCGACGCCATGTACTCCGCCGGTATCGAATCCCTTCAGTGGGGGAGTCCGGGCATCGAACCGGCCCGGGTCAACTGGTCATTGCCGGATCCGCTACCGGCCGACGAGCTGGCCGTGTTGCAGGCGGACTTCGTCAGCCGCGTATTGCCGATGGAACGTGTCGTCCTCGACTTGCACAGCGGCCGTCTCGGCGGCAGCTTCGGCGTCCTGTTGATGGACGGCGCGGCGATACTGCTGCTGCTGCTCGCGTTGACCGGAAGCTGGATGTGGCTGGCGAGACGGCACTAGGCGGAAAAGAATCGGGCCAACGCCGAATCCAATAGAATCACGGCGCGAGCCCCGAGGACGCTCAGACGATCATCATGCCCCGTAATTTCTTCAGGGCGTTGGCTTCGATCTGACGGATCCGCTCGGCGGATACACCGTAATGGTCAGCCAGGTCCTGCAGGGTGCGTTTGTCTTCCGTCAGCCACCGCGCTTCGAGGATATGGCGACTGCGCTCGTCCAGCCGCTCCATGGCCACCTGCAGGCGATCGGATGCCGCCGTCTCCCAGTCATCCCGCTCCACGCTGAAGGCGGGATCGGACTCCGGGCTCGGCAGGTAGGCAGCTGGCGTATACACGGTATCGTCGTCCCCGGCGTTCGGCGCCGGGTCGAATGCCAGGTCGCGCGCGGACAGGCGTTGCTCCATCTCGGTCACGTCCCGCTCTGAGACGCCCAGATCCTCTGCCACCGCCCTTGTTTCGTCCGCGCTCAGCCATCCCAGATGCGCCTTGGCCTTGCGCAGGTTGAAGAACAACTTCCGCTGGGCCTTGGTGGTGGCGACCTTGACGACTCTCCAGTTGCGCAGCACAAACTCGTGAATCTCCGCTCGGATCCAGTGGACCGCGAAAGAGACAAGCCGCACGCCAACGGTCGGATCGAAGCGCTTGACCGCCTTCATCAGTCCGATGTTGCCTTCCTGGATCAGGTCGCCGAGCTGCAGGCCGTAGCCGGTATAACCGCGGGCGATATGGACGACGAAGCGGAGGTGGGAGAGCACGAGCTGCCGGGCGGCATCGAGATCGCCGTCGTCCTGGAAGCGGCCCGCCAGAAACTGCTCCTCCTCCTCGGTCAGCACCGGGATGACGGAAACAGCCTGCATGTACGCATCCACGCTGCCGACCGGTCCGGACGGCAGGAACTGGAGATTCCTCTGTACCAGGGCTGTGCTCATATATGACCTTTCCTCCGACGACTCGCTATTTTAGCACTCGATCCATTAGAGTGCTAAGTGCCGGTCGAGTTCCATGTCATAAATATAGCTAAAACAGGAAGTTACTGCTGCCCACCGGGCTCGATCCGACGCATGTTGCGGGTCGCGGAGATCCAGGAGCCCAGCCAGCCTAGCGCCATCCCGGCTCCGGCAATGATCGCGCTCCCGCGGGCACCCGGGCCGCTCAGACTGAAGGCGCTGCCGTAGAGGCCGGCCAGTCGCCGAACCGGATCCTCGAGTGCGACCAGGGACACGGTGACCAGGGCCAGGGCGAGGAGGCCCCCCATCAGGCCGTACCAGATGCCCGTGTAGAGGAATGGTCTGCGGATGAAGGCGTCGGTGGCGCCGATGAGCTTGGTGACCTCGATTTCGTCACGGCGATTCTGTATGTCAAGGCGGATGGTGTTGCCGACGATGATGACCACTCCGAGCGCCAGCAGCAGCCCGGCCAGCAATACCGTTCGCCGGGCAAGCTCCAGCATCGCCTGCAGCCTGGCGACCCAGTCCGTGTCCGCCTGGACCTGATCGGCGGGCAGCGTCTCGGCCAGTCGGCGGCGCAGCCTGTCCAGGGTGTCCGCGGACGCCTCGCTTCCGGCGGGCAGCAGGACAAGCACATGGGGCAGTGGATTGTCCTGAAGCACGTCGAGGGCCGCGCCGAAACCGGAATATTCCCTGAATTCCGCCAGCGCTTCGTCGGCGGAGATCAGCCTGACGGCCGCGATCTCCGGATCCGCGACAAGCACGTCCGCCAGCTTGCGGGCAGCGTCCAGGCTCACATCCTCCTTGAGATAGACCGACAATTCGGCCGCGCCCTCCCAGTGGCCGCTCAGGATCCGGGCGTTGGACACCAGCAGCTGCAGGCCGGCCGGCAGGGCCAGGGCAATGCCGATGACCGCCACTGTCATAACGCTGGACACCGGCTGGGCCGCAAGCTGCCCCAGGCTCGCCACCAGGACCCGGGCATGATCCGCCAGACCGCTGGACAGGGACGGCCATCGGAACCGGAACGCGCGCTCGCGCTTCGGCCGCGCCGACGGCCGGGGGGGCCTGCCCGGGCGCTCCGGGCGACGGGTCCTGGGTCGCGCCATGGGTTTAGCCATCGGCAGGGCTCCCGCCGGACACGCCGCCATCGACCAGCTCGATGCGCCGGTGGCCGAGCTGTCCAATCAGGTGCAGGTCGTGGCTCGCGATCAGCACCGTCACTCCCACGTCGTGGAATCGCTCAAAAATCCGCATGATTTCCAGGGACAGGTCCGGGTCCAGATTGCCGGTCGGCTCGTCGGCGATCAGGAGTGAAGGCTTGCTGACCACTGCTCTGGCGATACCGACGCGCTGTTGTTCTCCCGTGGACAGTGTCATCGGCTTGACCTTCTCGGTATGCAGCAGCCCGACCTGATCCAGGGCCGCCCGGACGCGCTTGCCGATTTCCTTCCTCCCGATGCCGCGGATCACCAGCGGGAGGGCCACGTTGTCGAACACCGTGCGATCATGGAGCAGTTTGTGATCCTGGAAGACCATGCCGATCTGCCGGCGGAATGCCGGGATCTGACGCCGGCCGATGCCGTCGGTGTTGCGGCCGCCGACGATGACCTGGCCGCGGGTGGGGCGCTCGAGTAGACCAATGAGCTTGAGCATCGTGCTCTTGCCCGCGCCGGACCTGCCGGTCAGGAATGCCATGTCACCGGACTCCATGGCGAGGTCGACGCCCGCCAGGGCCTCGCGTCCGCCCGGATACCGTTTGAAGACGTGTTCGAACCGGATCACGGGGATTCCGTCCCGCCGCCGGTTCCCAGCAACGCTTCCACGAACGGGCCGGCGCGGAACTCGTCCAGGTCCTCCGCCGACTCGCCGATGCCGATGAACCGGATCGGCACTCCCAGTTTCTCCGCCACTGCCAGCAGGACACCCCCTTTGGCAGTGCCGTCCAGCTTGGTCATGACGATTCCCGTCAGCCCGACGGCTTCGTGGAAGCGCGCCGCCTGCACCAGCGCGTTCTGGCCGAGGCTGGCGTCCAGCACGATCAGGGTTTCATGGGGCGCCGAGGCATCGAGCTTGGTGAGCACGCGCTTCACCTTCTTGAGTTCCTCCATGAGGTTGTCCTGTGTGTGGAGGCGCCCGGCAGTGTCTCCGATGAGGACGTCTGCATCGCGGGCCCTGGCGGCTTCCAGGGCGTCGAACATCACCGCCGCGGGATCGGCGCCGGCCTGCTGGGCGATAACCGGCACCCCGTTACGATCGCCCCAGACCTGCAACTGCTCCACCGCGGCGGCGCGGAAGGTGTCTCCCGCGGCAAGCATGACATTCAGCCCCTGGTCCCTGAACCGGCGGGCGAGCTTTCCGATCGTGGTGGTCTTGCCGGAACCGTTGACGCCGACCATGAGGATGACGAACGGTCGCGGCGCCCCGGGGATCGCGAGGGGGGCTTCGCAAGGCGCGAGAATATCCAGCATTGCGGCGCGGATCGTATCCACTACCGCCCCGGCATCCTTCAGCTCATCCCGCCAGAGTTTCTTGTCCAGCCCCTCCATGATCCGCGTCGTGGCGTTTACGCCCACGTCGCCGGACAGCAACCGGGTCTCCATCTCTTCGAGGAAGTCCTCGCTGGGCTTGCCTCCCGGGAGCAGGTGGGCCAGGTCGTATGTCAGCCAGGACTGCCCCTTGTTGAGTCGCTGACGTAGCCGACGGAAGAAGCCCCTGCGGCGCTCCGGGCCGCTTTCGGTTTCGCATGTGCCGTTGCCGGCGGAGTCTATTTCGGGAGTCTTCGTGGAGGTCATGGGCGGCATCCTGGGAGGCGGATATCGTAACCGAAGCGGCGATGGACTTGGTGCCGGATGGGGGGCAGCCCAGTCCAAAAAAAGGGCGGCCATGCGGCCGCCCTTCGAGTCGCCCCTTCTTCGCGGGGGCTGAAACCTAGTTGGTCTCCACAATCGACGGATCCTGGATCAGGATGACCTGTCCCATGCCGGGTATCCCGGCCAGGGCGTTGCCACCCACGAAAACCGCCACTTCCGTCTGCATCTCGGTGGTGGCGGCCAGGTTGACACTGGGATTGATGTAGCTGCTATGGGCTCCATCGAGGATCCGGGTGAACCCCTTCGAAGCGAAATTGACGCCAGGTGTCGTGATCTGGGGCAATCCAAGTCCGTCATAGGCCCTCAGGCTGGCAGAAGGGACGACGGCCACGTCGGTGTTGAGCAGGTTGCCATATACCGGCGTCGGACTGTTTATCCCTACGTGCAGGCTGCCGATGGGGTCGCCCGCGTTCCAGATATTCTGCATATCACGCAGGTAGTTGTTGTATGTGGTGCTATTCGGGAGGATCCCCTGCGTCAACAGGCCCTTCTGCAGGCCGGTGAGGATGAATCCGAATCCCTCCTCGACGTCGCTGTCCGCGAGCAGCTTGACGATACCCGCGCCGGACGTCGCCAGGCTGATGGTCGCGAAATCATCCGACAAGGCGACCAGGGTCGCGCCCAGGATCGCTCCGCCCGAATGGCCGACGTAATTGATCTGCGAGGCATCGAAATCCGTCGTGTCCGGATTGCCGTCGATATCCATAACGCCCACGCTGCGGGCAAAGGACAGCATGGAGACTGCCGCCTCCCGCAGATTGTCCCTGGTGGTCAGCAGCCCGTTGGGCGCGGGGTTGAGCAGGTTGACCGATGACGGGTCGATCAGCCCGTCCGGAACCAGGATGGCGGGGTCCGCGTTATTCCTCAAATCCAGATCGAAGGTCCGCTCCGTGGTTCCCGGCACACGGAGCAAGGCGGTCAGGCTCTGGGCGGGATCGGTCGCCGTGACGCCATGGAACGGCAGGTCGATGCTGATCACCGCGAAACCCTGGTCGAGCCAGGGCTCCGCCACCAGAGGCAGGTCCGTCCGGTTTCGGGTAAACCCGGGCTGATAGATGACCACCGGCCACCCCGTCGGAAGTGGCACGGGGAACCCCTGGGCCTTCGCCGCCTGCACCCACGCCGAATTGTCGTTGGGGATGGCCATCAGGAGGGGGATGGTAATGTTGTCCCGTAGCACGGGGTTCGGGTTCCACCGGCAGATCACGGTGCTGTCGGGATCCCCGAGTACGTTGCCACCGGCCTCGGCGACCCAGTAGCTGGACAGGACGTTGTAACCCCCCGACGCCTCCGTCGGCGTTTGCTGGTAATACGGGATGTTGACCCCGCCGACGTAGATATTGCCGTTATTCTTGCTCGCCTCCGGGGGGAAGCCGCCGGCTGTGCGGAGCAAGCCAGTCGTCACCGGCGTGCCGGCCGGAAGGACACCGACACCAGGCACGGGCACGTCTACGGGAAGGAGTGCCTGGGCGATCTGCGACGGGCGATTCCTCAGGCTCTCGTACCCGTTGACCGTCTGTATGACGGTCATGGTGTCCTGGGGCGAGAAGCTCGCCGTCACCACCACGTCTTCTACCGTCAGCGGTGCCCCCGCTCCGGACAACGCGTCCACCGTCGCCAGTTGGGCGGCGATGAACAGCGCCAGCAGCTCTTCCTGGGTCAATGAATCCGGATCGATCTGTGAGGGGTCCTCGGGAATCTGGATGAGCCCGGCCAGATAGCCCTGCTTGATCTGCTCGTAGGCCGCGTCGGCCGAGGCCGGGGTGCCGGCACTATCGGTGACCTTGTTGGTCACGATCATCAGGTAGCCGTTGATGGCGCCCGGTGTGAACTGCTGGAACGTGAACGAATTCAGCGGCCGCAGCGGGTCGAGCTGGATGGTCTGGCCCCCGGAGCCGACGTCCGGCGCCACGGAGAGGTTGTAGTCGACGCCCTGGATGAGGAACGGGTTGCCGGTGCCGAATATCTCGGGGGGGCAGGCGGCCTGGGGCGCCAGGGCGAGTTTGCAGAGCGTCTGGTCCGACAGGCCGATCACGGCCCGGGTCGAGAGATCGAGGGCCACCTCGATCAGGAATACGGAGAGCGGATTCAGGCTGGCTCCATTGACGGAGTCAGAGAAGTTCGCCTGCATTCGAGAGAAGATCGAAAATCCATCGATATTGTTGAGCGGCGCGCCGAAGGACGAACTGGCGGCAAGCTGAAAACTGACGCTGGTCAGATTGAGTGTGCCGTCGGTGCTGCCGTTGGCGAGAAATCCCAGTATGTCGTTGGGGTAGGGCATCAGTCCGACGGTAGGATCGAAGGATGCGTAGAACCCCGTTGGCACGTCGTCAGGCGAGACACCAATCGGGTTCTCAAATCCGGTGCTGCCGGTCTCGGGATCAGGGCCTGGATCACCGGAATCGGAGAAGCAGCCAGCGAGCGACAGTCCGAACAGGGCGAGGACGAGGGGGTACAGCTTTCTCATTATTCTGACTCCTCCGGAAGAGAGGGCATTTTCGATGTTATCGTGACGATTCTAGTAAGACTACGCTCGTTATTCGACCCGTCGCAACTTTTCCGCCGACTGCAATGAACCGGAGGAATCCTGCCATCAAGCCCCGCCGGCGAGCGCCTGACAAGGGACTGTTCAGGATCATCGGCGGCCGATGGCGCGGCCGGAAACTTTCATTTCCCGCCCTGGAGGGCGTGCGTCCCACCGGCGACCGGGTCCGTGAGACCCTTTTCAACTGGCTCCAGCCCCGGATCAGTGGTGCTCGCTGTCTCGATCTCTATGCGGGCAGCGGCGCCCTGGGGCTGGAAGCCCTGTCTCGCGGGGCGGGTGAAGTGGTGTTTGTGGACCGTCAGCCAGTGCTCATCCGGGCGATCGAGGTCCATCTCCACACCCTGGGCGCGTCGGCAGGGAGATGCCGCTGCGAGGATGCGGCCGTTTTCCTCAAGGGCCGGAGCGCGCCGTTCGATCTGGTTTTCCTCGATCCCCCGTTCGGGCAGGTGGACTGGCAGGGCCTTTGCGAGGCATTGGGGTCGGGCGGGTGGCTGAAGGATGGGGCCTGGGTCTACATGGAGGAGGCCGCCGCGGCCGGAGCGCCGCCCCTGCCAGAGGGCTGGGCCCTTGTACGCGACGCCAGGGCGGGCAATGTGGGTTACCATCTTGCGTCCCCTCCCGAGAGGAGCCCTGCTACGGCAGCGGAAGAAAAATGACCGACGGCGCAGCACTGTATCCGGGCACGTTCGATCCCATCACCAACGGCCACCAGGACCTGATCCGGCGGGCCGCGGAGATTTTCCCGAAGGTGGTGGTGGCGGTGGCCGCGAATCCGGGCAAGGCGCCCATGTTCTCCCTCGATGAACGGGTGCGGATGGTGCGGGAAGTCCTCGACGAGGGCGATCACCTGGATGTGGTGGGATACTCGGGCCTGACGGTGGCGTTTGCCCGGGAGAACGGCATACGCGTCATGGTCCGCGGCCTGAGGGCGGTGTCCGACTTCGAATTCGAGTTTCAGCTTGCCACCATGAGCCGCCAGATCGCCCCTGAGGTCGAGACCGTCTTCCTGACCCCGACGGAGCAGTTCAGCTTCATCTCCTCGACCATGGTCCGGGAGATCGCCATGTTTGGAGGCGACATTTCGAAATTCGTACATCCGATGGTCGAACGGGCGCTGAAGCGGAGGGCCCTGGAGTCCTCTCGCCGGGCATCCCCATAGCGGGAACCTGCACTGGCCATGGCGCTGAAGATCCTGGAGACCTGCATCAACTGTGACGTGTGCACCGCCGAGTGTCCGAACGAGGCCATCTACATGGGCCCGGAGATTTTCGAGATCCGCCCGCACCGCTGCACCGAGTGCGTGGGCCACTTCGACGAGCCCCAATGCCGGGAGGTCTGTCCGGTGGACTGCATTGTTGTCGATCCCGAGCACCAGGAGACCCACGCCCGGCTCCAGGAAAAATGCCGCGGCCTGAAAGCCAGCGGCTGACCCCGTTGACCGCACCCATGATCCAGCCATGAATCGACTTCGCGCTTTCCTTCTCGTATTCCTGATCGTAACCGTCCTGCCGGTCCAGGGGCAGGATCTCCGCCGACCCGGCAAGGCGGCGATCGCTTCCGCTCATCCACTGGCCACCGAGGCCGGACACGAGATTCTGGAACAAGGCGGTAATGCCTTCGATGCCGCCGTCGCGGTATCGGCGGTGCTGGGGGTGGTAAGGTCCTTCAAGGCAGGCCTTGGCGGCGGGGCATTCCTGCTGCTGCATCGCGCGGAAGACGGGCTGGACGTGATGGTGGACGCCCGAGAGGTGGCGCCTGCCGCCGCGGCGCCCGACATGTTTCTCGACGAGAAGGGCAAGCCGATCGGCCGTGCTTCCCTCGACGGCCCCCTGGCAGCGGGCATACCCGGTATTCCTGCCGGACTGGATTACCTGGCGGAGCATTATGGCCGACTGCCCCTGGCCCAGAGCCTGCAGCCGGCCATCCGTCTGGCGCGGGAAGGGTTTCCCGTCTACGAGCGCCTGCAGACTGCGGTAAAGGCCAAAAAGGGCATCATTGCCAGGTGGCCGGCGGCCAGCGCGGTGTATCTCCCCGGCGGCGTTGTACCCGGGATCGATGACATCGTCGTTCAGCCGGACCTGGCCGACACACTGGAGTCGATCGCGTCGGAGGGCAGGGACGGCTTCTACACGGGTGATCTGGCGCGCCGCCTGGTCTCAGGCGTGAGGGCCGAGGGCGGCATCTGGACAGAGGAGGACCTGGCGAACTATCGGGTCGTGGAGCGGGAGCCGGTCGTATTCAACTATCGCGGCGCCAGGATCATCTCCGCGCCGCCGCCTTCGGCCGGCGGCGTTGCGCTGGCCGACATGCTGAACATCCTGTCCGGATACCCGCTGGCGGATATCGACCGGGTCACCCGGGTTCACCTGACGGTGGAGGCCATGCGCAGGGCCTATCGGGATCGAGCCGAATACCTCGGGGACCCGGCTTTCGTCAGGGTTCCCGTGAAGATGTTGACCCACCCGATGTACGCCGCCGGCCAGCGAACGTCGATCCTGCAGGACCGGGCGACGCCCAGCGACATGCTTCCCGGCTATGTGCCGTCGAGCGAGGGTGACGACACGACCCATTTCTCCATCCTGGACGCCGACGGCAATCGGGTGGCAGCGACCCTGTCCATCAATACCTGGTTCGGTTGCGGTTACATGGTTCCGGGCACGGGCGTCTTCCTGAACAACGAGATGGATGATTTTTCCATCAAACCCGGGGTGGCAAACGTGTTCCAGCTCGTCGGAGGCGACGCCAATGCCGTGGCGCCGGGCAAGCGCATGCTGTCCAGCATGTCGCCAACGTTTGCCGAGTCTGAACGGGGCCTCCTCATCCTCGGCACGCCGGGCGGCAGCCGGATCATCACCATGGTCCTGCTGGGCCTGCTCGATTGGATAGACGGCGCCGACGCTCGGTCGATCGTGAGTCTGCGCCGCTATCATCATCAATATCAGCCGGATTTTCTGGTCCATGAAGAAGGCGCGTTCTCCACCGACGAGATCAGGCGGCTGGAGGCCATGGGTCATAAGGTGCAGAAACTCGACCGGCTGTACGGCAATATGCAGATTGTCACCTGGGACTATGATTCGGAGGAGGTCGAGGCGGTCTCGGACCCGCGCAATCAAGGCGGCGCCAGCGTCTGGATTTACTAAGAGATCGGGGTCAGAGACTCATTTCTTCTCGTTTTAACGCGCAAGTCTGGCCGCCAGTCTCCGGTCCCGCCACGTCGGCTGTCACACGGCAATAATCACTCTTTGACCCCTAGCGCTGGCAGTTGACACAGTAATAGGTGGACCGCTGGCCCAGGACCCGCCGTCTCACCGGCGTCTCGCAGACCGGGCAGGGCAGGCCGGCGCGGTCGTAGACGCGCAGTTCCCGCGCGAAGTATCCGGGCTGACCCTCTCCCCAGGCAAAATCCCTGAGGGTGGTGCCGCCCTCGGCGATCGCCTCCGCCAGCACGTCGCGGATGGCTGCCGCCAGCCGCTCCATGCGTGCCAGGGAGATGCGGCCGGCCGGCCGGGTCGGGTGGATCCCCGCCCGGAACAGCGCCTCGCTGGCGTAAATGTTGCCGACGCCGACCACCACCCGGGCATTCATGATCAGGGT
The DNA here is from genome assembly GCA_024640085.1 of Gammaproteobacteria bacterium. Classification (GTDB taxonomy): domain Bacteria; phylum Pseudomonadota; class Gammaproteobacteria; order Steroidobacterales; family XN24; genus JAHEFR01. Next base: position 51,741 of record JAHEFR010000071.1, on the reverse strand, counting down.
CTTGATCGCCGCCCGCCGACCGCGGGACACGGCATGGAGATAGGTTCCGTCGAAGCCCGGTTCGAGGGGTTCCGGTCCCAGGTCGCGGAGCAACGGGTGTCCGAGGGGGTCGCGGGTGGTCCACAGCGCGGCGCCGAAGCGGCGCGGATCGTTGAACCTGAGTGTCCGTCCGGACGAGAGTTCGAGGTCGATATGGTCATGGGCGCCGGGCGCGGGGATATCGCGCAAGACGCGCAGGCTGCCGGACATTCCCAGGTGCATGATGAGGGTGCCGTTGTCGGCGCAGACAAGAAGGTATTTGGCCCGCCGGCGGACCTCCCTGACTGTCTGTCCCGGCAGATCCCGGTCCAGGCGGCGGGGCACGGGCCACCGCAGCATCCGCTGTCGGACGCGGACCGCGGTCACCTGGGAGCCCTCGAGCCAGGGGCGGATGCCGCGGCGCGTAGTTTCAACTTCGGGTAATTCAGGCATGATAGGCGGGCTGATCGTCGGCTGTTGACCGGCGCTAATCTGGAAAACGTCTATTTTGCTTTGCCGGCCGTGGTTCCCTATAGTGCCCGGCCGCACTCACGGAGGGCTCTCCGTCCATGGATTATCTGTATGGCGTACTGGGACTGAGCGTCTGGGGATACGTTGCCGTATCCCTGATCATGGTCCAGATTACCGTTCTCGCGGTCACATTGTATCTGCACCGCGACGCCGCTCACCGCGGCCTTGACCTGCATCCCGCCATCCGGCATTTCTGTCGCTTCTGGTTGTGGATGAGTACCGGCATCGTTACCCGTGAGTGGGTGGCCATACATCGCAAGCATCATGCCCGTTGCGAGACGCCGGATGACCCCCATAGCCCGCAGATTGTGGGACTGAAGAAGGTACTGCTGGAAGGCGCCGAGCTGTACCAGGAGGAAGCGACGAACGCGGAGACCCTGCGCAAGTACGGCAGGGGCACCCCGGACGACTGGCTGGAGAACAGGCTGTACAGCGGGCACCGGAATCTGGGCATCTGGCTGTTTGTGATCTCCTGCCTCGTGCTCTTCGGCGTCCCCGGCATCATCATGATCGCCGTGCAGATGGTTTCCCAGCCCATGCTGGCCGCCGGTATCGTCAACGGGGTCGGGCACTATGCGGGTTACCGCAACTTCGAATGCGATGATGCCTCCCGCAACGTCGTTCCCTGGGGGCTGGTCCTCGGCGGCGAGGAGTTGCATAACAATCACCACGCTTTCCCGAGTTCCGCCAGGTTCTCGATCCGGCGGTGGGAAGTGGACATCGGCTGGGGCGCCATCCGGGTCCTGTCGGCGCTCGGTCTCGCCCATGTACGCCGCGTCGCTCCGAGGCCGGCGGTAGAGCCCGGCAGGAAGGTGGTCGATCTCGAGACGGCGCGTGCCGTCATCGTCAACCGCATGCACGTCATGCGGGACTACACCAGGACCGTCAGCGTGCCGGTGCTGAAGCGGGAACTGGCGAATCTGCGCGATCGGGGGATGAGTCTGCCGCGCCGCGCGCGACTGCTTGTGACCCGGCAGCCGGCCCTGCTCGATGCTCGTGCCCGGGCCCGTCTCGGCGAATTACTGGAGTCCAGTCAGGCCCTGAGGACGGTCCACGAATTCCGCGAGCGGTTGACGCGCCTGTGGGACGGCCGCGGCGTGGTCAGCAACGAGCGCCTCATCGCCCAGATCAAGGAGTGGTGCCAGCAGGCCGAGGCCAGCGGCATCCGGGCTCTGCAGGAGTTCGCGGCGACCCTTCGCGGTTATACGACGGGGCCGGCAGCCATGGCCTGAGGGCCTCCGTCCAGTCATAAAAAAACCCCGCTGTGAGCGGGGTTTTTTTTGCCCATGGCCGTGCCTTTACTTGATCTTCGTTTCCTTGAAGACCACATGCTTGCGGGCCTTGGGATCGTACTTGCGCACTTCCAGCTTCTCCGGATGGAGGCGCTTGTTCTTGGTGGTGGTGTAGTAAAAACCGGTCCCGGCCGTGGACATCAGGCGGATCTTGTCACGCATGGCGGACCTCCTCAGACCTTCTCGCCGCGGGCGCGCAGGTCGGCTATGACCTTCTCCAGACCCACCTTGTCGATGGTCCGGAGACCCTGGTGGGACACGCGCAGCTTGATGTAGCGCTTCTCGCTCTCCAGCCAGAAACGGTGCGTATGCAGGTTGGGCAGGAATCGCCGCCGTGTCTTGTTGTTGGCATGCGATACGTTGTTGCCCGACATCGGGCGCTTGCCGGTGATCTGACAGACTCTCGACATCGCTGAATTCCTCAAGGATCCGGCGCCGCTGGGCGGCCCAAAGAGCTGGCCTTTATACCAGCAGGCCGGGCGCCGCGCAAGGCGGGCAGGGGCTTTCAGCCGTTCAGCAGCCCCCTTTCGGCGAATGACACGGCGGTGCCATCGCCGATGACCAGGTGGTCCAGGACCCGGATGTCCACCAGGGCCAGCGCGCTCTTGAGCCGCCGGGTGATGAACTCGTCGGCCTGGCTGGGTTCCGCCACCCCGGAAGGGTGATTGTGGGCAAGGATAACGGCGGCGGCGTTGAGGACCAGCGCCTGGCGCACGACCTCCCGCGGATGGACGCTGGCGCCGTCGATGGTGCCGCGGAACAGCTCCTCAAGCCGTATCACCCGATTTCTGTTGTCCAGGAAGATGCAACAGAAAACCTCATAGGGGCGGTCCTGCAGCCTGGCCTGCAGCATCTCTCTTACCGCGGACGGGCTATCGAGCACGGCTCCTCGCCGCAGGGGTTCCGCCAGGCATCGGCGGGCCAGTTCCAGGGCTGCCTGGAGCTGGGCATACTTGCCCGGACCAATTCCCGGGGTGGAGCAGACCGCCTCGGGAGCGGCCGAGAACAGGGGGCGCAGCCCGGCGAACCGGGTGAGCAGTTCACGGGCCAGGGCAACGGCCGAGGCGCCGGGAACACCGGTACGCAACAGTACGGCGATGAGCTCCGCATCGGACAGGGCCTGCGGTCCGCGCTCGAGGAGCTTCTCCCTCGGGCGTTCGCCCGCCGGCCAGGCGTGAATGGGTTTCCCGGTCATATCCCTTCCCTGGGCGAGCCGGTTTCGCACCGGCCGGGCATAGGATAAGCTCCCTGACCGCGGTCGGAGACAGGGATAAATGGCTGAGCTTGACGGAAAAAACGTGCTCCTGGGCGTTTCCGGTGGTATCGCCGCCTACAAGAGCCCGGACCTGGTGCGCCGTCTCACCGAGCGCGGCGCCCGGGTGCAGGTGGTCATGACCGCCGGCGCTGCGCGGTTCGTGACGCCCATGACTTTCCAGGCCGTGTCCGGCAACCCCGTGCGACTGGAGCTCTGGGACGACGCAGCCGAAGCCGCCATGGGTCACATCGAGCTGGCGCGCTGGGCGGATGTGGTGCTTGTGGCGCCGGCCAGCGCCGACTTCATTGCCCGCCTCGCCGCAGGGATGGCCGACGATCTGCTGGCGACCCTGTGCCTGGCCACCGAGGCGCCGGTTTTGCTGGCGCCGGCCATGAATCGGGCCATGTGGAGCAACCCTGCCACCCGCGACAACATCGAAACACTCCGGGGACGTGGCGTCAGCATCCTCGGACCCGCCCGCGGAGATCAGGCCTGCGGGGAGACCGGCCCCGGTCGTATGCTCGAACCCCCCGACCTGGCGGAGGAAGTGGCAGCCCGATTCGATCCCGGAAAGGGGTTGCTCGACGGCCGCAAGGTTGTCGTCACCGCTGGCCCGACCCGTGAACCCATCGACCCGGTGAGATACCTGACCAACCGCAGTTCCGGGAAGATGGGATTCGCCGTGGCCCGGGCGGCCCGGCTCGAAGGGGCCGCCGTCACACTCATCGCAGGGCCGGTGAATCTGGCGACTCCACCCGGTGTGGAGCGACAGGACGTGGAGTCGGCCGAGCAGATGCTGGCTGCGGCCAGCGCCGCGGCCCGGGACGCGGACGTGTTCATCGCGGCGGCGGCGGTGGCCGACTACAGGCCCGTTTCGCCATCGGATCAGAAGATCAAGAAGACGGCAGGGGAGCTTGAACTGGCGCTGACGCGGAATCCTGACGTGCTGGCAACCATCGCGGCCTGGGAGGGCCGGCCATTCATGGTCGGGTTCGCCGCCGAGACCCAGGACGTGGAGGCCAATGCCCAGGCTAAGCTCAAGGCCAAGGGCCTGGACATGATCGCGGCCAACCGGGTCGGTCCGGGGGTCGGATTCGACTGCGACGACAACCGGTTGACGATCCTCTGGCCCGGCGGCGGCCAAGAACTGCCCCCGGGGAACAAGCAAGATCTCGCTCGCCAGTTGATTCTGCTGATCGCCGAACGGTCGGCTAGCCGCAAGGGTTAGGTTCCGGTGCAGGTCATACAGTTGAAGATCCTGGACCCCCGCCTGGGGGACGAGTTCCCGTTGCCGGAATACGCCACGGAGGGCTCGGCGGGGGTGGATCTACGGGCCTGCCTGGATGAGGCAATCACGGTCAATCCCGGTGACACCTTCCTGGTGCCCACGGGTATGGCCATCCACATCGGCGACCCGTCACTGGCGGCCGTGCTGCTGCCCCGCTCGGGATTGGGTCACAAGCACGGCATCGTGCTGGGGAACCTGGTGGGGCTGATCGATTCCGACTACCAGGGCCAGGTGTTCGTGTCGTGCTGGAATCGCGGCGCCGAGCCTTTTGTCATCAAGCCAGGCGAGCGTATCGCGCAGATGGTCCTTGTGCCGGTGGTGCAGGCGCGATTCGAGGTGGTGGACGATTTTGAGCAGAGCGAGCGCGGCGCGGGCGGGTTCGGCCACTCCGGGCGTCACTAGTCCCGGAACCCCCGGGGACACCTCGTTCAGTTCCCCGCCGTGACCCCCGCAAGTTCCTCGAAGCGGGCGATGTCGGCCGCGAACTTCTCGCGGATCCGCTCCTGCTCGGCGACGCCGGCCGCAAGGCGGCCTTCGTAGTCCTCGATGGAGGCGCGCGTGGACTTGATGTCCGCTTCCAGATCCGCGGGAATCTCCGCAGGACCGCCGGGCCCCGAATCTGACGCCGGCTGCTCGGCGGCCGCGGCCTCGAGTTCCACCAGCTGTTCCCTCAACCGGTCCAGGTAACGCTCGGTGACGTAATTCCTGGCGTCGATTTGCTCGATCCGCCGATCCCGGACGTCCTCGATCTCCTCCACGGAGAGATAGGTCATCAGCAGCACCCTGTCCGCCTCTGCCTGGCGGGCGTTCTCGGCCCGACGCTGGAGTTCCGCGTCGTTGGTCAGGGATTCGTCCCGGGAGCCGGTTGCCTCAGCGGTCTCTTTCTCCCCAACCGGCCCGACGCATTCCGCCGACATGGTGTCCGCGAATATGACGTTGCCGTCCTTGTCCAGGCACTTGATCACTTCCGCCTGAGCGGAGCCGACGGCCAGCGCCCCGACGAAAATCATGATATGCAGAGCTTTCATGAGCCTCGATATAGCATAGATTGTCCGGATCAAGCGAGGCTCAGGTCTCATTTCCGACACCGTAGCGGTCACGGTAGGCCTGGACGGCGGGGAGCAATCCGCCGTGCGCCGGATCGCCCTCCAGATGTGTGATCAGGTCTGCAAGCCCGATGATGCTGATCACGGGCGCCTGCAGGGCCGCCGCCACTTCCTGGACCGCGGACAGCTCACCGCGACCCCGCTCCTGGCGGTCCAGGGCGATGAGCACGCCTGCCCCCGTAGCGCCTGCCGCGGCGATGAGGTCGGAGGACTCCCGGATCGCGGTCCCGGCGGTGATCACGTCGTCGACGATCAGCACCCGCCCGGATAAAGGAGCGCCAACAATCTGCCCCCCCTCGCCGTGATCCTTGGCTTCCTTCCGGTTGTAGGCGAAGGGCACATCGAGATCGAATCGTTCAGCCAGCGCCGAGGCGCAGGCGGTGACCAGGGGGATCCCCTTGTAGGCGGGCCCGAACAGCATGTCGTACCGCGCGCCCGACTCCACCAGGGCCCGGGCATAGTAACGCCCAAGGGCCAGCGCGGCGCCGCCGCTGTTGAACAGGCCGGCGTTAAAGAAGTAGGGGCTCACCCGTCCCGATTTCAGGGTGAATTCGCCAAACCGGAGGACTCCGCGCTGGAGACAGAAACGGATGAAATCTTCCTGATAGTCCTGCATGGCTGGTCGGTCGTCGGAGGCCAGGAGAGCGGTCGGGCGCGCTGGAGTCGCGCTCCGGTATGATACACGCTCCTCCCCAGGTCATCGTCCATGCGAGTCGTCTCACTCAACGCCAACGGCATCCGATCGGCCGCACGCAAGGGCTTCTTCCGCTGGCTGCCCGCCCAGCGGGCCGATGTGATTTGCATACAGGAAACCAAGGCCCAGGAGCACCAGCTGGACCACGGAACCTTCAGGCCCGGACCCTTCCACTGCCATTACTTCGACGCCGAGAAGAAAGGGTATAGCGGTGTCGCCATCTACTCGCGCAGAGCGCCCGACAGGATCATCCGCGGGCTGGGATTCGAGGAGTTCGACCGGGAGGGGCGTTACATCGAGGCCCAATTCGGCAGATTGTCCGTGGCGTCGGTCTACCTTCCCTCCGGCTCCTCCAGCGAGGCCAGGCAACAGGCCAAGTTCCGTTTCCTGGATCTGTTCATGCCATGGCTCCGCAAGATACGGCGACGGCGGCGGGAGTACATCCTGTGTGGCGACTGGAATATCGCCCACAAGCCTATCGACCTCAGGAACTGGCGCGCCAATCAGAAGAACTCGGGATTCCTGCCCCAGGAGCGGGCCTGGATGGACGAGCTTTTTGGTCCCGTCGGTTTCGTAGACGCCTTCCGGGTCGTCAACCATGAGCCTGACCAGTACACCTGGTGGTCCAATCGTGGCCGGGCCTGGGAGAAGAACGTCGGGTGGCGGATCGACTATCAGGTTGTGACCCCGGGACTGCGAGAAGCGGTCAGCGCCGCCCGCATCTACAAGCGCAAGCGATATTCGGATCATGCGCCGCTGACCATCGATTACGATCTGGACCTGGGGTCTGCCTGAAGTGCGGGATCCGTCGCGCGGCTGGCGCAGCTCCATCGAGGTCTACAGGCACCCGCGAGTCGCCGGCATGCTGTTTCTGGGATTCGCTGCTGGGCTGCCTTTTCCCCTTGTCTTCTCGACACTGTCCGCCTGGCTCCGGGACTATGGCGTTGACCGCGCCACAATCGGGTTCTTCGCCTGGGTCGGATTGATGTACTCGGTGAAGGTGCTGTGGGCGCCATTCGTGGACAGGTTGCGGCTGCCCGTGCTCGGGCGGCTGATGGGCCAGCGGCGGTCCTGGATGCTGCTGGCCCAGGTCGGCATCCTGACAGGCGTGGCAGCTCTGTCGCACCTGGATCCCGCGGCCGAAATTGGCCTGGTGGCGGCCGTGGCGCTGCTGGTGGCATTTTGCTCTGCCACCCAGGACATCACCATCGACGCCTATCGAATCGAGGCAGTGGAGATCAGTCGGCAGGGCGCGATGGCCGCTAGCTACAACCTGGGGTATCGGGCGGCGGTGCTGGTCGGTGGAGCCGGGGCCCTTTACCTGGCCGATTTCTACGACTGGGGGACGGCCTATCGGGGCATGGCGGCATTGATGGGCATCGGCCTGCTGACGACCCTGGTGATCCGGGAGCCGGAGCATCGTCGCGGGGTGGAGACGGACGCCATGGAGTCCGAGATCACGCGGCGCCTTTGGCGTGGCGGCGGACACTCCGGCGGCCTGGCCCGGGCGGCGGACTGGATCGGCGGGGCGGTGATCGCCCCTTTCGTGGAGTTCTTCCGGCGCAACGGAAAGTTCGCCATCGTCCTGTTGGCGCTGATCCTGACCTTCAACATCAGCGATCGCGTTCTCGGGATTATGGCGAATCCGTTCTACCTCGACCTTGGGTTCACCAAGTCCGAGATCGCCAGCGTGGCCAAGATCTTCGGGTTCCTCATGACCATCGTCGGAGCCGGGCTCGGTGGCGTACTCGTGGCGCGCTGGGGCAACTTGCCCACCATGCTGTTTGCCGCCGTCATGCTCGCGCTCACCAACCTGATGTTCGTGCTGCTGGCGCTGGCCGGCCCGGATATCCGGATACTTGTGTTCACCATCAGCGGCGACAACCTCAGCATGGGGCTCGCCGGGGTCGCCTTTATCGCATACCTGTCGTCGCTGACCAACCAAGCTTATACAGCGACCCAGTACGCCTTGTTCAGCTCGCTGATGTCGGTGGTGGGAAAGTTCATCAGCGGCTGGTCCGGGGTCGTCGTGGAGGCCTGGGGTTACGCGGTCTTTTTCGTCTATGCGGCGGCGACTGGCTTGCCCGCGATCGTGCTGATCCTCTACATCATGCGGCGTCAGCGGGCCGCGCCCTAGTGGACGGGTCCGGCGGGCCCCTGGCTGGCGTGGATGGGCGCGGCGTGGTGGTAGATCATGCGCCATCCCTTTTCGGTGCGCAGGAAGCCATTGGTCACCGTCAGGGAAGCGACTTCCTCGTCGTCGACCCTGAGCTGTTCTACTCCCGTATGCAGGGCCAGGTCACCGCTTTCGTATCTCGCGACGCACTGATAGACGATGTCGAAGCCGCTCGCCGGGCCGAGGATGTCGCGCCAGCTCTCGGCCACGGACGACTGTCCAACCAGCGTTTCCTGCCCCGGGTGGACACAAACGACACTGTCGACCTCGGCCCATACCCGCAGCATGCCGTCGAGGTCGCCGGCGGCAAAAACACGGTAGAACTCTGTTTCGGCAGCGTCTGCCGTGGCGAGGCTCACGATGGAGGGCTGCCATGGCGGCCAGGCCCGGCGACAGCGAGATGAGGCAGAGGCGCGTGCCGGTCTGCCGCCTGGAGGAACTCGGTGAGCGGGACGCCCGTGGTTTTTCGCTCGACCAGCCGACGGAGGGCCATACGGCTTTTGTGGTCAGGAAGGGCAAGGCGGTGTTCGCTTACCGCAATGTTTGTCCTCATGCCGGCAACCCGCTGCACTGGAAACCCCATGCCTTCCTCTCCAAGCAACGGGATCTCATCCTGTGTTCGGTTCACGGTGCCACATTCGAAATCGAGAGCGGGAAATGCATTGGCGGGCCCTGCCCCGGCCGCTCGCTGGCGCCGTTGCGCGTATCGGTGGAAGCGGGGGAGGTCGTGGTCTACCCGGACTGACGTTTATTCCGCCCGGTCCAGATACTCCAGCGGATCGGCCCATTCCTGGTGTCCCGCCACTTCCGTGTCCAGGCCAGAATCCTCGGCTTCCATATCCAGGGAGCCGGTGAAATCCTCCGGGGCTTCCGCAGCCACGTATCCACTCGTGATCCATGCTTCCACGTCGACTTCAGAAATCGTGCCGTCGAAATGCTGAATCTCGATCGTGCCGTCCTCATCGTCGATGGCGACGACCTCGAACAGCACGCCACTGGGCTTCTGGTACCAGTCGCCTATGATTGGAATCTCTGCCGCCATCTGTGTTCCCCGGATATCGGCGTGTCGCTATAATCGACGCCTTCTGTTTACGGGGGCGTCGAATTCGGCGCCCTCTTCCTATTTATAGCGCAGCATAGCAGCGGCGCAAGAACCCTGCCGGTGTGGCAAAGCACAATGATCGAACAACTGATCAAGACCTTCGTCGTTTTCTTCCTGGTCATTGAGCCGATCTCTCTGGTGCCCATGTTCGCCGCCCTCACCCGTGGTGGCGAGCCCGGATATCGTCGCAGAATGGCGTATAAATCCATCGCCATTTCCGCGCTGATCTTCGTGGTTTTCGCGGTTGCGGGCGATTACGTCCTGCAGGCGCTGGGGGTGACCGTCAACGCCTTCAAGATCGCCGGTGGAATGCTGCTCTTCCTGCTCTCCGTGGACATGGTTTTCGCGCGCCAGTCGGGCCTGCGCTCCACTACGGTCCGCGAGCAGGACGAGGCCCGGTACCGCGAGGATATTTCCGTTTTCCCCATGGCGTTTCCGCTGATTGCGGGCCCTGGGTCCCTGGCCACGCTTCTCCTGTTTGTGGTGGACGCCCGCGGTCAGCCGCTGGCTTACCTGTCAGTGCTGGCCGTCATATTCGGCGTCCTCGCCATCACCCTTGTGCTGTTGTTGTCCACCACCCGGATCATGCGAGTCATGGGAGTCACTGGGGCGAACGTGATCAGCCGCCTGCTCGGTGTCGTTCTGGCCGCTCTGGCCGTGCAGTACGTGCTGGACGGGGTGCAGAACGTGTTCCAGACCGGCTGAACCCGGCCTAGCACGGGAGACGTTGGAACAACAGGTCCCTGACCTCGTGGCCCAGGCGCCGGCCTCGCCGCTCGAACCTTGTCTCAGGGCGCTCGGGAGGACGCGGGGCATACGCCCCGGGACCGGCCACGTTGCGGAAGGCGGCCGATCCGCCGGCCACCTCAAGCATCCGTTCCGCGTACGGGCCCCAGTCCGTCGCCATATGGAGGATCCCACCGGGCTTCAGCGCTCGCGCCACCAGGTCGAGGAACGCCGGCTGCACGATCCGGCGCTTGTGATGGCGCTTCTTGGGCCAGGGGTCGGGGAAGTACAGATGCAGCCGGTCGAGGGAGGCGGCGGGTAGCCATTCCGCGATCACCTCGACGGCGTCCTGCCGCGCGATACGGATGTTGGACAGGTCGGTCTTCTCGATGGCCAGCAGCAGGTGGCCGATGCCGGGTTCGTGCACCTCGATGCCAAGGAAATCCACGTCCCGCCGCGCGTGGGCCAGGGTTGCCAGCGCCTCGCCGTTGCCAAATCCGACTTCGCAGACGCGGGGCGCGCTCCGTCCGAACAGGACGTCAAGATCCAGAGGGCGACCGGGCGGCTCGATACCGTAGACCGGCCAGAGATCGTGGAGGGCTCTGGACTGGGCCGCCGTGGTGCGGCCGGCCCGCCGCACGAAGCTCCGGACCTGGCGGCGACGCGGCTGCATGGCCCGTCAGAAGAAGGTCCCGTCCAGCGGCGATGAAGCGGAGGCGAAGCGTTTCCGGGGGATCCGGCCGGCCAGGAAGGCCTCCCGCCCGGCCTCGACGGCCTTGCGCATGGCCGAGGCCATCAGCACCGGCTCCCTGGCTCCGGCTATGGCGGTATTCATTAGGACGCCGTCGCAACCGAGTTCCATCGCGACCGCCGCGTCAGAGGCAGTGCCGACCCCCGCGTCCACCAGGATCGGGACCGTGGCATTTTCCACGATGGTGAGGATGTTGTAAGGGTTGCGTATCCCCAGCCCTGAGCCGATAGGCGCGGCCAGCGGCATGACGGATACACAGCCGATCTCCTCCAGCCGGCGGGCCATGATCGGATCGTCGTTGGTGTACACCATGACCTCGAATCCGTCGGCCACCAGGGTTTCGGCGGCCTCGAGGGTGGCGGTCACGTCCGGAAACAGGGTCTTCTCGTCGCCGAGGACCTCGAGTTTCATCAGGTTATGGCCATCCAGCAGTTCCCTCGCCAGGCGGCAGGTGCGGACCGCGTCCGTGGTGGTGTAGCAGCCCGCCGTATTCGGCAGGATCGTGTACCGGTCCGGAGACAGGAAATCCAGCAGATTTGGTTCCCCCGGGTCCTGTCCGATGTTGGTCCGCCGGATCGCCACCGTGACGATCTCTGCGCCGCTGGCCTCGATTGCGGCCCGAGTCTGATCGAAGTCCCGGTATTTGCCGGTGCCAACCAGCAATCGGGAGCGGAATTCGCGGTGGCCGATCCGGAATGTATCCTCCGCGGCACGGGTATGTTCAGCAGGCGTCGCCATGTTCAGACTCTCTCCATCGGTGCCGTCAGCCACCACCGACGGCGTGGACGATCTCCACTTCGTCACCACTGCGGAACTCGAAACTGTCATGCTCGCTCTTGGGCACGATCTCTCCGTTCACCTCCAGGGCAAACCGGCGACCGGCCAGGCCGAGCTTGTTGACCAGGTCTGTTGCCGTGGTCCCCTGGGGGACTCGCCGGCTGTCTCCGTTCAGGGTGATGTTCATTCAGCATGTGTCCGTGGGCGGACTGCTTATTCTACACCGCCGCGTAATGCGGCCGAGCTGGCCGCCAGCCGGCCAGCGCATGGGGCCCAGACGACAAATCAGGCGGGGCAAATGGGTCGGTACGGACGAGTCGGAGGCAGGCGATGGGTTTCGACGTTGGGGTATCCGCTCCTGACTGTTTCTCGGGTACTGCAGCGACATAGAATTCCGCCGTTTTCCAGGATGCTTTAGCATAGGCGCCCCTCTCCTGAGGTACCGGGTTTGACTACGAATCGTACAGGCAGGATCGGTTTCGTCAGCCTTGGCTGTCCCAAGGCGCTGGTGGATTCTGAGCGGATCCTGACCCAGCTCAGGGCCGAGGGTTACGAGACGGTGGCTGAATACGAGGGCGCCGATCTGGTGGTCGTGAATACCTGCGGGTTCATCGACGAGGCCGTTGACGAGTCGCTCGCCGCCATCGGTGAGGCCATGGACCGGAATGGCCGGGTGGTCGTGACCGGCTGTCTGGGCGCACGCCCGACCACGGTGACCGATGCACATCCGCGCGTGCTGTCTGTTACGGGGCCCCACAACTACGAGGCGGTGATGTCCGCCATCCATCAGCATCTGCCACCGCCCCACGATCCCTTCCTGGACCTGCTGCCGCCCCAGGGCGTGAAGCTGACGCCAAGGCATTACGCCTACCTGAAGATCTCCGAAGGCTGTAACAACCGATGTACCTTCTGCATCATCCCGGGCCTCCGGGGTCGACTGGCCAGCCGCCCAATCGGCGACGTCATGCGGGAGGCCGAGCGTCTGGTGGCCGCCGGGGTGCGTGAATTGCTGGTCATCTCCCAGGACACCAGCGCATACGGATCGGATCTCCGGTACCGCGAAGACGAATGGCATGGCAGGCGGATGGAGACCCGCTTCCAGGCTCTGTGCGAGGCACTCGGCGAACTCGGGGCCTGGGTCCGACTGCACTACGTCTACCCCTATCCCCACGTGGACAAGGTTATACCGCTGATGGCCGAGGGCAAGGTGCTGCCTTACCTGGATATCCCGTTCCAGCACGCCAACGCCCGCATCCTCAGGCTCATGCGGCGTCCGGCCCACGCCCAGGACACGCTGGCCAGGATAAGCAGCTGGCGGCACACCTGTCCCGAGCTGACCCTGCGCAGTACCTTCATCGTAGGGTTCCCCGGGGAGACAGACGCGGAGTTCGAGGAACTTCTCGACTGGCTGGCCGAGGCGCAACTGGACCGGGTGGGCTGCTTCAAATACTCGCCCGTGGAAGGGGCCGCCGCCAATGCCCTGGACGACCCGGTGGACGAGGATGTGAAGGAGGACCGCTGGCAGCGTTTCATGCAGGTGGCCGCCCGCATCAGCGAAGAGCGTCTGGCCGAAAAGATCGGCCGCAGGATGACGGTGCTGGTGGACGAGATCGACCGCGACAGCGGGGCGGCCATGGCGCGGGGACCGGGGGATGCGCCGGAGATTGACGGCCGGGTCATTGTCGAGGGCGGCCACGGACTCGGACAGGGTATGTTCGCGGAGGTCGAGATCACGGGCGCGGACACCTACGATCTCCTGGCGGTCCCGGCCGGTCCGGACTCGAACCCGCTCTGAGCGGGCAGGCGCGGATCCCCGGAAGGATCGCCGCCGGTTTCGGAGCGGATCGGATGGTCGCAGAATGGAACGTCCGGGGATCGGCCCGGGCAGATCGCAACCGGGGATGTGATGGCAGGAAAGGCAGAGAAGTCCAGCGGGGCTGACTGGGTTGTTCTCAAGTACGGCGGCACGAGCGTGGCCAGCGCTGCCAACTGGCCGGGGATCGCGGACGTCCTCAGAAAGCGCCAGCGCGATGGATTCAGGCCTGTGCTGGTGCATTCGGCCCTGGCCGGCGTGTCCGACCGGCTGGAGACCCTCGCCCGCCTGCCGGCACCGGAGACCCGGGAGCGCCTGCTGAAAGAGATCGAGGAGCGGCATGCGCGGCTGGTTTCCGACCTGGACCTCGAGACCCCGACGCGGCTGACGGAACTGCTGGAGGAGATGCGGCGTCTGGCAGCCGGCATCGGGCTTACCGGGGAGACCAGCGCGCCCCTGGAGGCCAGGCTCATGGCTCTCGGCGAGCTGATGGCCTCCGCCATCGTCGCCGCCTGGCTGTCCGGGCAGGGATTCCGTGTCCTGGCCGTCGATGCACGCGACGTCCTCCGCAGTACCCGGGTGCACTCGGCCCACGATCCCCGGGGTTTCCTGTCGGCAGTCTGTGATAGCGACTACGACGACAGCCTGGCCGAGCTGTGGTCGGCCCACGACGGAGTCGTCGTGACCCAGGGATTCATCGCCTCGGACGATAAGGGTCGGACGGTTCTTCTGGGACGGGGCGGTTCCGATACGTCTGCGGCCTATTTCGCCGCCCGCCTCGGCGCTCGCAGGTTGGAAATCTGGACCGACGTGCCCGGGATGTTCAGCGCCAACCCCCGGATCATCCCCTCCGCCCGGCTCATCAGAAAACTGAGCTTCGCGGAGGCCCAGGAGATCGCCGCCACCGGCGGCAAGGTGCTGCATCCCAGGTGTTTGCCCATCGCTCGTCGGGCAGGCGTCCCGGTGCAAATATTCGATACCGCCCGTCCGGACATGGAAGGCACCGTGATCCAGGCCGGGGGAAGCGCGGACGGGCCGCGGATCAAGGCCGTCTCGGCACGCCGCGGCCTGACACTGGTCTCTATGGAATCCCTGGGGATGTGGCAGGAAGCCGGGTTCCTCGCCGACGTGTTCGGGGTCTTCGCCCAGCTCGGGCTGTCAATCGACCTGGTGTCCACTTCGGAATCGGTGGTCACTGTTACGCTCGACGAAACCGGGCCCGCCCTGGACGACCTGGTCGTCGAGGACCTTTGCCGTCGGCTGGAATCTCACTGCCGGGTCCGCATCCTGCGGCCGTGCGCGGCTGTCAGCTTGGTGGGATCAAAGATGCGGGCCAACCTGCATCGGCTTGCGCCGGCACTGGAGGCGTTCGAGGAGCACGAGATCTACCTGGTCAGTCAGGCTGCCAGCGATCTGAATTTCACCGTCGTCATCGAGGAAGACCAGGCGGACAGGCTGGTCCGGGCGCTCCATGGGCTCATCGTCGGGGGCGAGGAGGCGGACGCCCAGTTCGGCCCGACCTGGGAGCAGCTGACTTCGGCCGCGTCGGCCGCCGCCGGGAGAAAAATCCCATGGTGGGAGAGGAAGCGGAACGAACTGCTGGCACTGATGGAAGGGCGGTCCGCCGCCTACGTCTATGATCGCGAGACCCTGGAGGCGGCCACCGCCACCCTCGACGGACTGACATCCATCGACCGCGTCTTCTATGCCATCAAGGCCAATCCCCATCCTGGCGTCTTGCAGACATTCAGCCAGGCCGGGCTCGGCATGGAGTGCGTCTCCCCCGGGGAACTGGCTCGCGTACTGGAACTGTTCCCGGATATCGACCGGTCCGGGGTCCTGTTCACTCCCAACTTCGCCGGACGGGGAGAATATGCCGACGCCTTTGAGGCGGGGGTCAGGGTCACCGTCGACAATATGTTCCCCCTCGAAGCCTGGCCCGAGGTATTCGAGGGGGGAGAGATATTCGTCCGTCTCGACCTGGGGGAGGGCAGCGGCCACCACCAGCACGTGCACACCGCCGGGGTCCAGTCGAAATTCGGCATCGGCGTCGAAGACATGCGAAGCCTGAAGACCGGAGTGGACCGCATCGGAGCACGGGTCGTCGGTCTGCACGTGCACGGAGGCAGCGGCATCCGGGACGCGCTGCACTGGCAGCGGGTGGCCCTGGGCCTGACGGAGGCGGCAGCAATGCTGCCGGACGTCCGCTTCCTCGACCTGGGCGGTGGCCTCGGCGTGCCGGAGCGGGAGGGCGACGCGCCGCTCGACCTGGCGGCCCTTGACCGGGCCCTGGGCGAGGTGCGGTCAGCCCTGCCGGACTACCGGTTCTGGCTCGAACCCGGCCGCTTCCTGGTGTCCGAGGCCGGGGTGCTGCTGGCCCGGGTCACCCAGACCAAGAGGAAGTCGGGCGCCCGCTTCGTCGGCATTGCCACCGGCATGAATTCGTTGATCAGGCCGGCCCTCTACGGCGCCTATCATCGCATCGTCAACCTTAGTCGGCTTGGCGAACCCGGGCGGGAACTGGTGACGGTCGTCGGGCCGATCTGCGAGTCTGGCGACCGGTTGGGCCGGGACCGCCTGTTGCCCGAGACCCGGGAGGGCGACGTACTGCTCATCGCCAACGCCGGCGCATACGGTCACGCCATGAGTTCCCGCTATAACCTGAGGGAACCGGCGGAGGAAGTCCTGATCTGATCGCCCGGTGCTGCCGGCGTCGATCGCGTTGCCGTGGCACCTGCTGACCCGGAAACGGAATCGAGCCGGGCGTCCCTGCTCGGCCCTCGCTCACGCGACAGGCGTCCCGCGCTGGTGGTAGCGCCTTCTCAACGTGTCCGGTAGCACACACCCCGCACCACAGCGGCGGCGCGGTCCGGTGCGCCCTGGGGGTGGGCCGCAAGGAAGCCCGCCACTTCGTCGCTGAGGCCATAGACGTTGCCGCCGTCGGAGAGGCTGTCGCCGAAGATATCAGCCTCGACCCTGGTGTCGGCGGATGCCGGGCGGGCGGTGACCGCCGCCAGAACCAGCACGATCGCCAGGGCGACAGTCCTCAGGTAGGAACGAATTATCATTTGTCTCTCCTCCGTGTCCTGCCGAATCGGGATAGTCCCTGTCGGCACGGAAGACAGCATCGGGCTGGGACCCTAACGGGCCCCTAACGAGAGGCTTACAGAGAGATTACAGTGATGGCCGCAGCGTTGCGCCGGGCTACTTGACGTAATAGGGCAGGGCGTTGGGGCTGAATTCCCTGGGGTCGGCCTTGTCGAGGAACTCATAGGGCGCGCGCCGATTATCCAGACCGTCCACGTAATAGCGATTCTGGATCAGGTCCTGGAAGACCTCCAGGGTGCTGAGATGCACCGGGACGGTGTAATAGTTCAGGCCAAAGGCCATGGCCGTCCGCCAGAGCCCGCCCTGGAGGTCGTAACTGTCGCTGACGGAGACCTGCCAGCTGTCTTCGTCAACGTAGAACACCCGGCGCGAGTATACGTGGCGCATCCCTTCCTTCAGGCGCCCTTCGACGACCCATACCCGGTGCAGTTCGAAGCGTGCCAGTTCCGGGTTGACATGGTGATGCTGGAGGATGTCATCGTAGCCGAGATCCGAACTGTGGATACGGTACGAGTTGTAGGGGATCAGCAGTTCCTTCTTGCCCAGCAGGGTCCACTCGAACATGTGCGGCGAGCCGTTGTAGAGCTCGAACTCGTCCACTGTCCGCAGTCCGTCGGTGTCGTTACCTGGCATCCCGTAGCCGAAGGTCGGAGTCCGGACGACGCGTTTAAGCGCCCGCGTGTATATCCACGATTTTCTCGGGCTATTGGTCTGGTCGATGGGTTCGATGATCAGCCCGCCGTCGCCTGCCACGAATGAAGGCTCGATGGTCCGCGATCGGTACACCACCATGATGTTTGGATACTTGCGGGTAAACGGCGTCGACTCGCGCACGCCGTACGGGAAACCGATGTCCAGGTCCGACAGAACCACCGTGTAACGCCCCTTGCGGGTGACGGCGGCCTTGCCGGTAGAGCGCTTGAGCCTGAGGCCGCGCCATCGAAGATCATGGTTCCAGACGACCTCGACCCCGTTCCGGGGGATCGGGAATGGTGAGCTGACCCTCGCTCCGCGGACGCCACCGGCCCCCTCCGTTTTTAGTTCGGCTTGAGTCGCGTTTTCGACCACGGCCTCGTACACCCAGTCCGGATAGGAGGCGGATCGGCGGCTGCGGTAGACGTTCATCCGCCACGATTCCGGATACTTCCGGAGCAGAGCCTGCTGGCCGTCGCTGAGGTGGGTGGCGTAGTCGTCGATGTTCTGCGCCGTCACGGTGTATAACACCGGATCGTCAGGGAAGGGGTCCGTCTCGTGCCTGAGGGGATCGTAGTCGTCGGGAGGAGAAGTGATGCCCCCGTCCCAGGCCGGGATCGTCCCATCCGCATTGCCGCCGCGTTCGGCGCCCAGGAACGTGAAATCAGGGCCGCCCAGTTCGGCAGGGGTCGCGCGCGGGGGCTCCGCGCTGGCGATCGCCGCCCACAGCATCCACAGCATCGACAGGGCGAGGAACATGGCGCGAGGGCCCCTCATGCGAGATGTCATTGGCATGTTCAGAATCCGTAGCTCACCTGCAGGCGGATGTAGTCCCTGTCCACCAGCGGATTGCTCGGTTCACCGTCGAAGAAAACCGCGTAGCTGATGTCACCGATCCACCGGTTGATGTACTCCGCCCTGAGACCGACGCTGACGACCTTACGGTCCTCGACAAAAGTACTCAGCGGCCCGGGCGTATACCCCTTGACGTCATGAGCAAACAGCACACGCGGAAACAGGTTTACGCCGCCGAACACGCTGTTGTACTGGAGTTGGCCAGAAAGCCGATAACCCCAGGACGTCTGATTGCCGCCACCGGGGGCCTGTAACGGCGGATCGCCGGCCCCCGGCATGTCGTGGATGTACACGAAGGCGGCGTCCACGCCCAGAGTGGTCTGACTCGCCCCGAGCCGCCGCCCGAAGAACTGGGTCGCCGATGCCGACCCCTGGGTCCGGTCGAGCCGTGTGTACCCATTGACCTTCTGGTCGGCGCCGTATACGCCGAGTGTGTTGTCCTTGTAGCTGTCGTCGAATTCCACGGGTGACAGTGACGCGTCGAAGATCTCGTTTAATGCAATCTGAAAAGGATAATTGAAGTGGTGGGAAAACTCGGCGGCGACCAGGGTGCCGGTTCGAAGTGTCGCGGTATTGAAGGTGATGCCGATCATCTTGATGTCTTCGGGGTACTCGGTGAAGTAGCCGGCCTGGTTCACGTACCGGTTGAGGACGAGCTGGCTGGCTGTCTCCATCGAGGCGGCCTCTGCTTCCTCCGGGGTCAGGCCCGTCTCCAGATAGTCGGGAACCAACCCGGCTGCGACGGCATCGACGTCCGCCTGAGACGTGGCGTCGATGGCGGACTGGCTCGCGGTCAGGCTGCCCACGAGGGGCAGCCTGCTGTTGTAACGGATGAAATGCAGTCCGATCTTGAGCGCGTTGTTACCCCGGGTGATCGCCTGAAGGGCCACGCCGTACTGACCGTGGTCCGACGGGTAGTCCCTGTACCGTTCCGGGTACTGGAAGTAAGTCTCGTCGAAGCCCAGGGTGCCCTGGGGCAGTTCGTAATAGGCGTCGAGGTCCGTGCCGAGATCGGAGAACTGGCCGCGTCCTACCGTGGCGAAGTTTAGGCTGCCTTCGCCGATCAGATCGTTGGTCGAGAAGAAGCTACCCGCAGGCGGCAGTCGCAGTCCCTCCCAGTCGTACTGGTAATATCCTTCGAGGGCGAACGTCTCGGTGAGATTGGCCACCGCCCAGGCCATCCCCTGCGGCGTGCGAGTGTCCCTCGCGTCACGGGCCGGCTGGAATGCCGCCACCAGATCGAACGGATTGATGACGTCGACGCCGTCGCGCACGAAGTTGGTCTCGCCCCAATTGATGACCTGATCGCCGACCCTCACCTGGATCGGGATATTTGCCCAGGTGAACTGTGTCGAGACGAAGTAGTCGCGCATCTCCGCATCGGAGCCGATGGCCTTCAGGGTCTTGCTGTCGAACTCGCGGTGGGGTTGATGCCCCTTCTTCTGCTCCCAGTCGTAGAACGCGACCGCGCGGGTAAACAGACCCCAGTTTTCCCAGGACAGTTCCAGTTCCGAGGTCGTGGACACCATGTTGGAGACCACGCCGGTGCCGTAATTGAGATCGCCGTCGTCCAGGTTGGCGGTCGGCGCGTTGCCGCCGTTGGCGATGGCGATGAAATCGTCGTCACGATTCTGGGTTCGAATGAGGACCCCGTAGGAAAGCGTGAGGTCCAGCAAGCCGTCTACGGGGCCGGCGCGGAAGTCCATGGCGGGGCAGATCCCGGGTGACAGGGTCAGTCCCGACAGGATCAGGACGGCAGCGACGATCCGTGTCGTCGGAACCCCGGCAGGGCGTCCCGCTGTTGTACCCGCGCGAGATGGCATCCCCGTAATCTAGCAGACGAGACCGGATCCGGGCGGGCCCCTGCCGAAGACCCGCCCGCCGTCGAGCCGGGCTGCCCCCCCTTTCGAGTAAACTGGGCGATCAGGCAACGGAACCGGGGCGCCCGCCATGCTGCAACATCTGAAAAATGTCCTGAGCGAAGAAGAGGTGGCCGAGGTCCGCGAACTCGCATCGAAGGGCAAGTTCGTGGAAGGCAAGGTCACCAACCCCAATTCCCGCATCAAGAACAATCTCCAGATGCCCTACGGAGATCCTCACGGAGAGCGCGCTGCGGACGTGGTGATCGCGGCCCTGGCCCGCAACCAGGCGGTCAAGGACCTGGTGTATCCCAAGCAGATTTCCAGGCCCACCGTCTGTCGCTACACGGCGGGCATGACCTACGGTTTTCATGTGGATGCGGCCATCTTCCGCTCTGAGCCGCCAATGCGGTCTGACGTGTCCTGCACCGTGTTCATTTCCGGTCCGGACGAGTACGAGGGCGGCGAACTGGAAATCCAGTCGGGCTCGGGCATGCTGAGATTCAAGGGCGATGCCGGAGACGCCGTCATCTATCCGTCCACGACGGTCCATCGCGTGGCGCCACTCCAGTCGGGGGAGCGGCTGGTGGCAATCAACTGGTTCCAGAGCATGGTGCGGGACCAGCGGCACCGGGACGTGCTCGCTCAGCTCCAGCAGATCGACAATGTGCTGTACGCGGCAGGCGATCCCCAGGGAAGCCGGGTCCTGGTGGATGCCATCAGGACAAACCTCCTGCGCATGTGGGCCGAGCTGTAGCGAGCTGTCCCGCAGGTGCCGATAGATCCTCAGTCTTTCATTAGTTGCTAATTTAGAAAGTAATAATGTAATATCCGCTCCAAGTTCCTTTCGGAGTGGATCCCATGACCGGACAACTCGACTGGCTGCGCGGCGGCATCGCCCTCGCGTTGGCCTTCCTGATTGCGGTGTGGCTGGTGAAACCCATCGGCGTGTCGACCCAGTTCGTCATCGCCGACGGCATGATCTGGGACCAGATCAGCCCCGATGTGGTGGTCGAGGACCCGGGCACGAAGTCCGGCTTCGCCAGCAGCAACGCCTATCTCGCCAAGAGCGGGGGAAAGTACGCATCCCACGTGGCGAAACCCGTCAATTACGGCTTCGTGTTCGTTCTTGCCATCGTTTTCGGCGCGTTCCTGTCGCGGGTTACCGGCGGGCCGCGGCCACAGGCGAGTGACAGAGTGGCCCCGGCGGCCTGGCGAGAACGGTTCGGGGCGAGCCCGGGCAAGCGCTACGCGATCGCCTTCCTCGGCGGATTCCTGGTGCTGTACGGCTCCCGGCTCGCAGGCGGATGTACCAGCGGACACATGATGAGCGGCATGATGCAGACATCCCTTTCCGGATATCTGTTCGCCGCCGGTGCGTTCGCCACCGCTATCCCCGCCGCCATCCTGATGTACGGGCGCGGCGGCAGCCGGGTCTAGGAGGACAGTCATGGAAATCTTTCTCGCCATCTTTCTGGGCACCGGGTTCGGCTTCGTCCTTCACCGGGTGGGCGCGTCGAATCCGGAGAACATCCTGAACATGCTCCGGCTCACCGATCTGCATCTCATGAAGGCCATTCTGCTGGGCGTCGGCCTGAGTTCCATCGGCCTTTTCCTGCTGATGGCGGCCGGCCTTATCGACAGCGGCCATCTGTCGGTCAAGGACAGCTACGCGGGCGTTGTGATCGGTGGCGCCATCCTTGGTCTCGGATTCGGCACCGCCGGCTACTGTCCTGGCACCGGACTGGCGGCCCTCGGTGATGGACGCCGTGATGCCGGGGCCTTCGTGCTCGGTGGCCTGCTCGGTGCATTCGCCTACATGGTTACTTACCCCGCCTGGAAGGCCTCCGGTCTTCTGGACCACATCCTGGGAGGGAAGACCACCCTCGCGGTCACCGGAAACGACGCTTACGGCGCAGTGCTGACCGGTGTGCCAGGTTGGCTGGTAGCCCTCGTGGTGGGGTTGGCTTTGGTCGTCGTGGCGTGGGCGCTGCCCGATCGCCCGGGCCGGGGCTCCCGTTCGCTGCCCCGCGGCGTGCCAGCGCACTAGATTAGCGGGCAAGCCTCGGCAGCCCTGGTACCTGGCTCTTGCCTGTAGCGGCCTCTCCCCTGTCTGGCAGGGGGGAGGCCGTTGTCCTTTTCGGACAGGCCTCCCGAGGGGGCCTCGCCACGGTCTGCCGGACCTGCCGCCGGTCGCTGGCGGCCGGGTCAGGCAGCGACCACCGCGCGCGGATGGTCGCTCGGTGGGGGTCGGTGCGGCTCTCCTTCGGCCTGAATTTCCTCTGTCTTTTGCGTCACTTGAGCGCGAGGCGGCATTTTTTCATCGTTCCGGTCTTGACGAATTATGTATATGTGTCAATTATGCACACATATATGATATTTGGGTTTCCTTCGAGGGGTGGCATGGTGCGGAGTCATCGTTCTGCCGGGGGGATCGACGGAGCCTTGGATGCAGACACCGGAACACGGGTGCCTGATACGACATCAAGAGGTGACCAGATGAACGTCCTCCCGAACCGATCCACCTTTGTGGTTGCGATGACCCTGCTGGCGGCGGCCTGGACCACGCCCGCCCTGAGCAACGGCGACTGCTCGTCGTCTTTCCAGAATCTCTACGGAGCAGGCCCCGGATCGACCTACGCGGCCGCCGGCTGCCAGACCTGTCACACTAGCATCCCTTCCCGGAACGGCTACGGGGCGGATATTGGTGTGTGCACCGTGGCCGCCATCCAGAATGCTGAAGGCCTGGACTCGGATACGGCAGACGGGCAGCCCAGCGTGGGCGGCAACAACCTCGTCGAGATCAATGCCGGCGCCCAGCCGGGCTGGTGCGTCCCGACCACGCCCGGCTGCAGCAATGTCGCCAGCCCACCCGCCAGTATCTCGGGTCCCCTGGACCCGCCCCAGGACAACGCCATTCCGGTGGCCGTCCCCGGCGGCCCGTACCAGGGCGAGGCCGGCACGGCCATACAGTTTGACGGTACCGGTTCGTCGGACGCCGACGGCGATCCTCTGTCTTACGCGTGGAACTTCGGCGACGGCAGCAGTGGCAGCGGCGCCACCCCGTCCCACGCCTATGCGTCGGCGGGAAGCTACACTGTCTCGCTGACGGTGAACGACGGCCAGGCGGACAGTCTGGCGGAAAGCACCACGGCGGAAGTGGCGGAACCGGTCGTCAACCAACCCCCGGTGGCGGCTGTCGGCGGTCCCTATATGGGGGAGGCGGGGGTGGACGTTCAATTCGACGGCTCCGCATCCTCGGACGCAGATGGCGACACCCTCAGCTACGCCTGGGACTTCGGTGACGGCAACGTCGGGACAGGCGTCGCGCCACTCCATACGTACGGGTCTGCAGGCGTCTACGCAGTCTCGCTGGTGGTGAACGACGGCCAGGTAGGCAGCGTCGCTGACACCACCTCCGCCACTATCGACGCGCCGCTGGTCAATGTGCCGCCGGTGGCCCATGCGGGGGGTCCCTATGACGGGCAGACCGGTGTCCTGGTCCGTTTCGACGGGACCGGATCCTCGGACGCCAACGGTGACCCCCTCATGTACCACTGGGATTTCGGCGACGGAGCGACAGGCGACGGTCCCACTCCGAGCCACAGTTACGGATCGGCCGCGGTGTACACGGTGACCCTGGTCGTGAACGATGGCCAGGCCGACAGTACACCGACTACGACGACGGCGGACATCACGGATCCCCCGCCGGCCGACGACGGCGAGGCGCTGTACAACATCAACTGCCTCGGCTGCCACGGCGATCCCTGGGAGAACCCGGCCTATGACGAAACGCTTGCCGGGGTCCACCGGGTCGCGGGGGCCAGGTCCTGCGTCATCCAGGGCTCGATTTTCGGCACCAGCGTGTTTCCGGGGGGCGTGCCCGCCATGCAGTTCCTGCAGGGTGTGCTGTCCGATGCCGATATCGAGGCCCTGTCGGACTACCTGAACTCCACTGCCACCGACGGTGAGCAGCGTTACGTCACGACGTGCGCCGGTTGCCATGGGCCGACTGGTTCCGGCGGCCGGGTCGGAGAGGACGTCCGGGGTGACAGCGCCGGCGAAATCGCCGAGGCCATCGGCGAGGAGAGCGAGATGCGCTATCTCTCCTGTCTGTCCGACTCGGATATCGGCGATATCGCCGCGTTCCTCGCGGCGACGGACGGCGGTGGCGACGACGACAATCCGGAGGAATCAGACGACTCGGACGGATCCGGCGGTATCGGCGGGTCCGGGCCCTGGCTTCTCATCCTCCTGGCGGCAGTGACGACCATGACGCGCAGGCGAGCCATCGCCCGTTCCAACCGCTAGCCATCCGGGCTGGTGGTCGAAGCCGGGGTCGGAATGTCCGGCCCCGGCTTCCATTTCCACGGACGCTCCTCCTATCCCACGCCCGGCGGAGGCTCTCTGACCGGTAGGAACCCGGGCTGCCCGGTCCTGGCCACTTCCTGCGGGCCGCCCAGAGGTTTCTCTTGATTATTAATCAACCGTTTGATTAAATTGCGAGCATGAGCAAAATACAGAGGAGAGGATCGCCTGCGCGGGGACGGGGCCGGCCGGCCGCGGAGGAATCGCGGGATGTCCGGGGGCAACTGTTGATGGCTGCCAGGGACCTGTTTACGCGACACGGTTTCGACGCGGTATCGACCCGCCAACTCGCCGCCGCTGCTGGCTCCACGCCGGCCATGATCCACTACTACTTTGACGATAAACACGGCCTTTACCGGGCCCTCCTGGAGGAGATCATTTCTCCGGTCCTGTCTCAGCTCGAGGCCCGCACAGCGGACCTTCCTCAGTCCCTGACCGTGGCGGACTTCATGGCCGCCTATCTGGGGATGTTTCGGGCCAATCCCTGGATGCCGCCCCTGGTCTTCCGCGAGATGCAGGCCGGTGGAGAGACCTTCCAGCGCCACTTCATCGAGCGCTTCGCTTCCCGGGCACGGCACCTTATCGGCATCGCCCTGGAGGCCGACAAGCGTGCCGGCCGGGTCCGGGCGGACCTGGATCCGCGCCTCGCGCTGGTTTCCGTGCTGAGCCTGTGCGTGTTCCCCTTCCTCGCCAGGCCCATGTTGGTGAGGGTGCTGGACGTGGATTTCGAAAAGGACTTCGTCAGCCGCTGGAGCGCTTACGCCAGCGAGCTTTTCTACCGCGGAGCGCAGCCATGAACCGCCTCAGGCTCCTCCTCCCCCTGGTAGTGCTTGTGGCCGCCTGTGAGGTGTCGGATTCGCCGTTCCCCCTTGTCGGCACCCTCGAGCGGGATCGAATAGAAATCCCGGCCCAGGCCTGGGAAGTGCTCGTGGAGATTCCGGTTCGGGAGGCGGACGTGGTAGAGCCAGGTCAGTTGCTGGCGCGCCAGGACCCCAAGCTCGTGGAGGCGCGGGTAGAGCAGGCCAGGGCGACGGAGCAGCGGGTCTCTCGCCGGCTCGCAGAGCTGGAGCGCGGACCGAGGGCGGAGGAGATCAGCGCCGCGCGGGCCCGCCTGGAGGGCGCCGAGAGCCAGCTCGTGGCGGACAACAAGGCGCTGAAGCGCATCGAGGAGCTAGTGGGGCGGGGCCTTCTGAGTGAGTCCGACCTGGACGATGCCCGGGCCCGACAGGAAGTCTCGGCGGCAAACCGGGACGAGGCCATCGCGCGGTTGTCGGAACTTGTGACCGGCACCACGGCAGAGGAACTGGATCAGGCCAGAGCCGAACTCGGGGCCGCCAGGGCCCACGCGGCAGAGCTGACCCTGGAACTGGAACGGCTTCAGCTCCGGGCCCCCGTCGCGGGCGTGGTGGATTCGATCCCCTACAAGGTCGGGGACCGCCCCGCAGCGGGCGCCGTGGTCATGGTGCTGCTGGCCGACACCAGTCCCTACGCCCGGGTCTACGTGCCCGAGACAGTCCGGGCCCGGATCACTCCCGGCATGCCCGCCACGATACGGGTTGACGGCATCCCCGATCCCATCCAGGGGCGGGTTCGCACCGTCTCGTCTGACGCCGTTTTCACTCCGTACTTTGCGCTCACCGAGCGGGACCGCAGCCGGCTGGCTTACGTAGCAGAGGTGACCCTCCTGGGGGATGCCGCCGAGCGTCTCCCGACGGGATTGCCGGTGGAAGCGAGCTTCCCTGATCTGCCGGGAGCGCCGGCCGAGTAAGGCGATGGACATCGCGATCACCGCCAGCGGACTGACCCGGCGCTTCGGCGCGGTGACCGCCGTGGATCACCTCGACCTGGAGATCCCTAAAGGGCGGATTTACGGCTTCCTCGGACCCAACGGCTCGGGCAAGTCCACCACGTTCCGGATGCTGTGCGGTTTGCTGCGCCCGTCCGAAGGCCAGGTGAAAGTCATGGGGTACGACGCCACCCGCGAGCCCGAGGCCGTCCGCCGGGAGCTGGGTTACATGACCCAACGGTTCTCCCTCTACGACGATCTGTCGGTAGACGAGAACCTAGAGTTCGTGGCCGAGATCTACGGGCTGCCCCGCCGAGACAAGCGGGACCGCATCTTCGAGGCCCGACGGGAGTACCGCCTCGAAGATCTCCGGCGGCAGCGTGCGGGGACCATGAGCGGCGGACAAAGGCAGCGGCTCGCCCTGGCGGCAGCGACCTTGCACCGGCCCGCGCTGCTGTTGCTGGACGAGCCCACGAGCGCCGTTGATCCGCAGAGCCGCCGGGAGTTCTGGGAGAGCCTGTTCGACCAGGTGGAGACTGGCACGACCATCCTCGTATCCACTCACTACATGGACGAGGCCGAGCGCTGCCACGAGCTGGCGATCCTCGACCGGGGCCGGGTCGCCGCCAGGGGTGCCCCGAAAACCCTGATGAATGACATCGATGCGACAGTCATCGAGGTGGCCTGCGATCGCCCGAGGCAGGCACATCATGTCCTGATGACGGTGCGTGAAGTGCGTAGCGTCACCCAGCTCGGTTCGCTGCTGCACATCCTCGTCGATCCCACGATGACCGACCCCGAGGCCCGGATCGGCAAGCGCCTGGAGGAGGAACGCCTTCCCGCCAGCGTCCAGCGCACGGCCGCCAGCCTCGAAGACGTGTTCGTGGCGGCCACCCGCATGTCGCGGGAGGGGCCGGCCTCGTGAAGTCCCTGCGCCGCATCCGCGCCGTTGCCGCCAAGGAAGCCCGACAGCTCGTCCGGGACCGACTGACCCTGGGGATGGTGGTCGGCATCCCGGTGCTGCAGATCCTGCTGTTCGGCTATGCGATCAACATGGACGTTCGCCATCTGCGGGCGGGTGTGGCCGACGAGGCGAACACCGCCCTGTCACGCCAGCTGGTCGAGGACATGCAGGCCGGCCAGGTGGTCCGCTTCGTCCTCCAGACCCATGGACCGGATGGCCTTATGGAGGCCCTCCGTCGCGGCGAGATCACCATCGGCCTGTACATCCCGGCGGATTTCGAACGCCGCCTCGCGGATGACGCCAGGCCGGCCGCGCAATTGCTGGCAGACGGCAGCGATCCCACCATCCTCAACGTGGCGATCCAGCTACTGAAGATGCCGTCCCCGCTCATCGTCGCCCCGGCGCGGAACAGCGGCCAGCTGTTCGAGCTGCGGAATTTCTATAATCCAGAGCGCCGATCCGCGGTACAGATCGTACCCGCCCTGATCGGCGTGATTCTCACCATGACCATGGTCCTGTTCACCGCCGTGGCCATCGTCCGCGAACGGGAGCGCGGAAACCTCGAACTGCTGATCACTACGCCGGTGCGCACCACCGAACTGATGCTAGGCAAGCTGATGCCCTACATCCTCATCGGCCTGATTCAGGTCACCATCGTGCTGCTGGTGGGACACTTCCTGTTCCGGGTCCCCATGCGCGGCCATCTTGGCGACGTGTATGTCGCCGCCCTGGCCTTCATCGCGGCCAGTCTGACGCTGGGGTTGCTTATCTCGACCCTCGCCAAGTCCCAGTTCCAGGCCATGCAGCTGACGTTGTTCGTGTTCCTGCCGTCGATCCTGCTATCGGGATTCATGTTCCCCTTCGACGGCATGCCGCCCCTGGCGCAGCAAATCGCAGAGGTGCTACCCCTGACTCACTTCGTCAGGCTGATCAGGGGGATCGTCCTGCGGGGCGCAAGTATAGGAGAGCTGTTGCCTGAGGTCTGGGCTCTCGTGACGTTCTTCGCCGTCGCGATCACCCTGGCGGTACTGCGGTTCCGAAAACGCCTCGACTAGGTATCGTTTGCGCGACGGCGGCAGCCGTCTGTGGTAGCCGTCATTATCCGGGACAAGCCTCGGCAGCGGGGTTAGGTCTTGTCGATGACGATGACCTCGACTTCGACGGGCTCCATACCCGATTCCTCGTTGGCCTCCTCGTCGATCTCGTCTGCGGTCCTGTTGGCGACGTCTTCCGGGATCGTGGCGGTGTCTCCGATATAGGTCCCGTCCGCGGTCAACTCGCACTTGGTCCCCTGGACAAAGGTGCCGTCGGGGCACTCGGTCCTGGTCGGGCTGCTAGTGCATCCGGCCACGGCAGAGCCGAGGAGGACTACGATCAGGGCTGCCAGGGGTCTCCCCGGACGTCGGTCGCGAATAGGCATGCAGGCCATCCTCTTCTGGTTTCGGTGCGTGATTGGGGGTTCCCAACCGGGTTGCCGGGCGCTGTCTCAGGTCGACGCCCGACGGGTCAGCGGTAAGTATGATTGAGATACGCCAGCCACGGCCAGTTGGCGAGCGCTTCGGCTTTTGCGAGGAATGCCGGGTCGTCTGCCACGGCGGACAGCGCGCTGGACCGATAGACGAATTGCCTGGCCGGCAATCCCTTCTGCAGAATCGCAACCCGCTCCCCTTCCATATAGGCCTGGGAACTGCCGTACTGCATCACCGCCCTGCCGGGGAAACCGGCGAGGTCCCGACGAGTCTGGTCGATGCCAATGGCGGGATGCTCGCTGCTGATGCCGATCAGTGAAAGCAGGGTCGGCAGCATGTCGATCTGGCTGACGACCCGGTCGATGCGCTCCGGCTGCACGGATTCTCCGAGGATCAATCCCGGGATGCGGAAGTGTTCGACCGGGACCAGTTCGGCTCCGTAGGTCCGCGAGCAGTGGTCGGCGATCACCAGGAAAACGGTGTCGTCCCAGTACGGCCCGGCCGCCGCGGCGCGGATGAACTCGCCCAGCGCGTAGTCGGCATACTTGACCGCGTTCTCCCGGGTGGCAGCCGGGCTGTTGTAGGGATCGATCCGATCGGCGGGGTAATCCCAGGGCGAATGGTTGGAGGCGGTGAACAGCAGGCTGAAAAACGGCCGGTCGGGCGGCTGCTGCCTGAAGAACCGGTCTGCCAGCCGGAACAGGTCCTCGTCGGATACGCCCCAGTCCCCCTCGAACACCTCGCCGATGAAATCGTGACGGCCGATGATCTGCTGGAAGCCGTTGTTGGCCAGGAAGCGCGCCATGTTGTCGAACTGGGGCTCGCCGGCGTAGATGAACGAAGTGTTGTAGCCCTTCGAGCCGAGCAGGAAGGCAATGGTGAAGAAATCTGTCTGGGACCGGGGGAGCTTGACCACGCTGCGGGCCGAGGTCGGCGGGAAGCCGGAGACCACGGCCTCGATGCCTCGCACCGAGCGGGTGCCCGTCGCATACAGGTTCTCGAACCAGATGCCGTCGTCGCGCAGGCTATCGAGTTCCGGGGTCAGCGGCAGGCCGCCCAGGGATCCGACGAATTCGGCGCCGAGGCTTTCTTCCAGCACGATCACCAGATTGAGCGGACGATCCCGCGGCGTGGTCGCCGTTTGCCTGTGCCGGGTCGAGTCCGCGCCGGCGGTGAAATCGTCCTGTGGGATCCGCATCTCGTCTCGCACCGCCGCCACGGCCCTTTCCAGTGTCACGGTCCGGTATGAAAAATCTTCTTCCTCGCCAGTCATCTCGTACAGGGCGTAGAGCACGGTGTAGGTGGAATTGAGCGGCAACTGGTTGGCCAGCGGGTCGGTCGAGAAGACGACGGTGCTGGCATTGACCGGGCGATGATCCAGGGTGGAGCGGACCGCCGCCACCGAGATGACCGCGAGCAGCGGCACGAGCAAGGCCGCTCGCCAGAGCGGCAGCCTCTCGCCCGGCGCGACTTGCCGACCCAGCGCACGGTTCAGGACGTATACCGCGCCCGCCACCAGAGCGGTTGCCAGCAGAAGCTGAAGTCCATAGGCGGATATCAGCATGCCGAACACTTCCTTCGGATAGATCAGGTATTCGACAAAGCGCCGGTCGGGCTTGACATCGAATTCGTTGACGAACGACGGCGTCGCCGCTTCCAGAAACACGACGATGGCGAGGACGAGAAGGCAGTAGACCCTGAGAAAACGAATCCAGCCCCCGGCCAGCCGCCTGCTGGTTGCGAACACAGGACTCAGGATCGCCGGTGGGCCCAGCAGCAGCCCCAGGGTGACGACGTCGAATCGCAGGCCCTGGAGAAAGATAAACACGAGCCGGGATCCACCCGCAGCCTCGACCCGGCCGAGCTGCCAGGTCACGAGGCCGGCCCGAGACAGCGCAAGCACCGCAAGGCACGCCAGGGCCGTGTAGGCGAGCATCCTGCCCCAGGATATTCCGGGCCCGTCCCGGTCACTGAACATGCTCTGCTTCATGACTTCGACATCGTCTGTTCGCCGGGTTGGATCACGGCGCGGCGGGGTGCCGGGCGGGATCGCAGGCGGAGGAGGATTCTATGTCCCGGGAGACGATAGGTATACCGCTGTCACGGTACGCCGGGAGTTCCGGCCCGGGGGCATGATCGGCGGGCGGTGATCGGTTCCCGGCGCAACTGGCCGCGCCGTCAGTAGCCTCCTGTATGGTCCCCGCTCACGGTAAAGACTTGCAGCATCCCCTTTCCCTCGGGATCGGGCACCTCGGCGATCCACGCGTAGCGCCCTGGCTCCAGCGAGATATTGAAGTAGGCGGTCTGGCCTGCCGGCATTTCGTTGGTCCCGCCCAAGAACAGCGCCGGCGCGGGCGTCTCCAGGCCCGAGGGCTGGCGCCAGTCCATCCACGTTGCAAGCTGCGAGAGATCTGTATCGTCCTCCAGTCGGACAAGGTGCACGTCGTGACCGGCGAAGTTCTCGTAGATCTTGTGGTCTTCGAACACCACCTGCGCCACGTGTTCGCCCGGCGTGGTGTCTCCGACGACCTCGATGTCCCGCTCGCCGGACAGGGTGATGCGGATATCGGCGTCCGGCTCCCCGGCGGGGGAAACGGCTTCGGTTACCTGGAACTGGTGCACCATCCCATAGGCGTCCGGCGCCGGGTTGTAGGAATGGAAGACGCCGTTGGTCTTGACGTAGCACTCCAGGAGGTAGGTGCCGGGTTCGAGAAATACTGTGACCTCCGAGATCTGCCCCGGGCCCGTGAGTCCCGGGCCGCCCATGAACACGACCCGTCCGAACCACTCCGGCAGCTCGCCAAACTTCGCCATGGCGCCGTCGGCGTCACCGGCGTTCAGGAGATCCATGCCCTGCTGGAAGATCGGTGCCACCTGTTCCTGTTGATCCCTGATCCCATAGCCGTCCGGCAGCCGTTCGATCATCGCGAAGTGGGTCATGCCGGACTCATTGCGGAACCGGAAGGTGGTCCACCCGGAGGGGACTTCCTCTGGTGCGATGAACTGCAGGCCCCGGGCGATCACCTCGACGACCGCACCGGGAGGCGCGGCCGTTATCGGTGTCGGCGGCGGCGATTTGCCGCATGCCGTCATGCCCACGACAACCACCGCCACCACTAGCGCTTCTACCGTTCTGAGGAGCCCGCCTGATTTCGTCATTTCGCCTCCCGCATCGAGATGTCACCGTCGCGATCGTCGTCGCTCGCCATAACGATAACACCCGGGTCCTGCATCGCGGTTTCCTGTGAGGGGCGATGGCGGCCGGAAGCCCGTATTGATCGAGACCGACAGGGCCCTAGATCAGGGCTGTGCCCGCGACATGGAGAACGGCATTGCTGATCCAGCCGTATACGTGGTTGATCACGCCGACACGCAGCGCCGGGCAGCGCCGTATCATGATGTCGCTCCCGAAGGCGCTCCTCATCTCGGCGGTGAACGCCTCCGGATTCAGGTCCAGGCGGGGAATCCCTTTCTGGTCGTCCTCGAGCCGGAAGAACCGGGCCTCGTAGAAAGGTTGGTATTGATGGGTGCGATCGCCTTTCCGTGCCCAGTTCCTGAGGCCTTCTCGCTCCTGGAACGCCTCGCTTTCGGGATCGCGGGCTTCACCGACCATTTCGTCGAATGCGACGAAGTCGTTGAGGCCGACAGCCGCGAACAGGCTGACAAAGGGCCGGTTGGCTTCCGACATACGCGTCCAGACACCCCTGTCTACGGCGGCCATGCCCTCCCTGCGGGCGTAGAGCTCGTAAAGCAGCACCAGGCTGTTGATCATCAGCTTGACGGCGGTATTCACGCCGCTCCAGATGAACTCTTCGTGTGTCTCTTTGCCGGCGGCAATCTGAAAATGGCGCGCGACGACCCGTCTGTCACCGCGGCGGATACGCTGGTCGGCCCAGATCCGGATGTGTGCCCTCCAGACCGAGCGGACGTAATAGGACACGTAGATGCAGGTCCGGCGGAAGGAGGGTTCGGCGACGATGTGCGCCAGCCGCGCCTGGGAAAGGGGCCGCAGGGCACTGCCCTGCAGTTCACGTCCAGTGGGGTCGCGGACGGTGACGGTCTCGATGCTCCCGAGCAGGCAATCCTCTGTCGTCAGCCATCGCTCGATACCGGGCCATATTATCCGCAGCGCATCCTCGAACTGCCGGTACAGGTCGAGCTTGGCGATGGCATGAAGCTGCTCCGGGACCGTCTTGCGGCGCAGACTCCCCTTGTTCGTGTCCCGGATCGCCAGGTTGCCGGGACGCATGAGGACTTCGATGACGCCCGGATAAGCGCCGCGGGCTTCCGCGGGCGGTGTGGGAGCCGTCGCGTCGGCATCCGGCCAGACGACCTGATCGGCGGCCCCCGGCGGGATGCCCATCAGGACCGCATGCTGACGGGCGGCCTCGCGGAACCGCTGGAGTTCCTCGGCGTCCATGGCCGCGCCTGTACCGGATTCGCCGTCTTTTGATTTCGTGGTCATTCAGCCCCGAAGAATAGCTCAGGTCCTGGCAGCGGGTTCACCCTGGGCCGCGCCGTCGTGCCGGCTCCGGGATCCAACCTGCAATGACAAGGCGACCCGGACGACGCTTGTCCGACCCTGTCCATCGACGCAAGCGGGGGTATATCCAAGGCGCTTTTTACCCCAAACCGACACCTGATCGGTCCTGTTGGTATGGTCTGGCGATCGAAGTAAACTACGGGGATGCGCATAGTGTGCTCATGGCGATAGATCCAGGCCAGAGTCCCGAAAGACGCGTTGTCTACCTCAAGTTGAGAAAGACGGGAGGTACCTCGCTCGCGTCATCGATCCTGTTTCCCTATTGCGTGAAACACGGACTGAGTTACATGGACCCCATCGACTGGTGGGCCGTCCATCCCCGGCTGGTCGCGGGCGATCAGTTCCACATGATGTTCAGGCATTTCCCGGATTTCCCCCAGCCGTGGGCAAAGAACTGGTTAGGTGACGTGATCGGAAAATACCGGCTGATCACATTATTGCGCGAGCCAGTCAGTCGTCTGTTGTCGTCGTTCAATCACGTCAATCATTACAACAGGACGATGACATTGAGCCGCTACGTCGAGAAGTACCACGAGTGCAATCACCAGTCGCGGTGGCTCGGCTTCGATGGGCGCGACCCCAACTTTCTGAAGGACAGCTTCTCCGCGGTGGGAATCACCGAGCGGTTCGATGAAAGCATGCTCCTGTTCCGGGATTGCCTGGGCCTGTCGCTGGAGAACATGCTCTACGTCAAACAGCGTGGCGGGGTGGACAAGCGACTGCAGATGTCGGACCTGAGCCGGGAAGCCCTGGACGAGATCAGGGACCTGGAGTGGCTCGACGTCAAGCTATACGAGCAGGCGAAATCCGCGGTCGCCGCCCATATCGAGGAGATACCGGGAATCCGCGAGCAGCTGCCGATATACCAGGCGGCTCTCGGGGATTACCGTCACCCTCTTTGGACCAAGCGCGGGACGTTCCCCATCGGCTATACGACGCGTTACGTGTGGTCCGAGTTCGACGCCGAGAATGCCCGCGTGAAGGATCTTCGCGAGTTGCCGAGCTGAGCTGCCGAGCCATTGCTTCACCACCGCTATCTGGCCGCCCCGATCTGCAGACGGCAGCGCTGGGGCGCTGGATGCCGGATCGGCAGGGTGCTTCTGCCTGGCGATGTCGTCGGCCGGCCGTCACCGCTGCGGGTGTGTCGCTTCGCCGCCGCCGTGAAATTCCAGGATTCTCGCTACTCTGGGGACACGGCTTGACCGGGATCGCGGGTCCAGAACATGTACATTCCGGCGAAGGTGCTCTGGTGGTCGCGCTCGAACCTGTCCCAGTTCTCGAGACGACGCATCGTCTCATCGTCGGGGAAGCGCTCGCGATAGTCACGCGCCGCGGCAGCGGACACCGGCTCAAATCCCAGGAAATCCAGCTTCAGCTCTGAAAGCCAACTGGCAATCGTGGGAATGTCCAGGCGATGCTCCTGGACGTGAAAGATCAGGTCGCGACAGGTGGACATGGAATAGAAGTCAGGTCGGTCAAGGACCCGGCGGGGCGGGTGAGCCGGACCCAGCCGGCCAATTGCTCGCCTGGCTTCGCGCATGCCGTCGGGTGTCGCGGGAAATCCCTTCTCCCTGATCAGTTCGCGGGCGGCGACAACAGGGATCCGCCCCGTCTCACTGTACAGGCCGATCTTCATGAATCCGCCCGGCGCCAGGAGGTCCCGCAGGACGCGCCAGCCGGCCAACGGATCGGCGAGGTGATGCAGAACGCCTGTGGACTCGATGACATCGAGTCTTTCTCCGATATGCCGGAGCTCCAGGATGTCCCCCTGGGCATAATCGATGTTGGTCAATCCGGTCTTCAGCGTCTTGCGTTTGGCATAGGCGAGGCTGGCAAGACTGAGATCGACGGCCTTGACGGTGCAGTTCGCAAATCTCTGCGCGATGGTAATGGACTGGCGTCCTGTCCCGCAGCCCGCGACGAGCACGCGGGGTGTCCGGGGCCATTGGACTCGGGTCTGTCGGAGATACGGGAACAGGCCCGTCAGGACGGCCTCGATCGGCCGGGTTTCCAATCGCGCGATCTCGCGCCATCGCGGGTACGGGTTCTGTTCGTACTGGTCGCGCACTGTCCTGGATACCGGGTCGGAAATGTCGGTCAGCGACGGGATGTCCCGGGCAAGCTGCATCTCTTCCCGCGGCTCGATGATCTGTTGCCTGAAAATCTCCTGCAGGACTTGGCTGTGCTGCAGCTCGCGCCGCTCGGGCAGCCGGTCGCTTCCAGCGAGGCGGTGCAGTGGCATGTAGGTGGCCATGAGCGCGACGGCCTCTGGCGCCAGGGCCGTGGAACCGGTCAGCGATGTCTCCAGGCTGACCCGCAACCGATCGGCCGCCGCGCCTTCGCTGGCTGGCTGTCTGGTAGTACACGATTTCGTTGCTGAAGCATTGCGCCGCCAGCGCGCCGAGGAAATCCAGCGCCCCGGAGCCAAAATCCTGCTCCGTGAGGTGCAGCAGGAATGCGCGCCGGACGTCGGTCAGTACCGACTCCAGCTCCAGGTCATCGATTATCGCCCGACTTGCCAGCAGGCGAAGTACCGGGTCGGCAACGAGCGCCCAGGCTGCTTCCGATCCGAGTTCCGGCACCGCTTCCTCGCCGGCCTGCCCCCGTTGTCGACTGAACCACTGGCAGGCCGGCAGCCTCTTGACGTGATCGATCGCCGCCTGGCGGACGATCCCCGGGGGTGGTCCCTCGAACGACAGCCAGCGCAGCAGGAAATCGGCGTCCAGCCTTCCCGCGTCGATCAGCGTTCTGCCCAGATTGAACCAGGTCCAGGCCTGCCTTGGCCTGGTGGCCAGCGATTAACTGAGTGCCGCTTCGGCCGCATCCAAACGGCCGGCGGTCAGCAAGGTCTCGCCATACAACGCGAGCAGGTCCGGGTCGCCGGGGTTGGCGGCCAGAGCGTCTCGACAGGCTTCTTCGGCTTCCCCCACGCGATCCATCCTGAGCAGAATCTGCCCGACGCCAACCGCCGCTGGTCCGTGCCCGGGAAACAAGCTGAGGGCATCCCGAAAGCACTGAAGAGCGGCCTCGTAGTCACCGACCTCGGCCAGCAGCGAGGCCAACTGAATCCACGTCCTGGGCGTTTTCGAGCCACTCCGTATGCTTTGTCTGATTGCGTCGATGGCATCTGCATACCGTCCTGCTGCCCGGAGGATGCCCGCAAGCCCGGACCAGGCGGATGGGAGGCGGGGGTTCAGCTGGAGGGCCGATCGATAGGCGGCCTCGGCGTCGTCCAGTTCGCCGGCAGACCAGTGCGCTGAGCCCAGGTCGACAAATCGTTCCGGTGCCGGGCCCCCGCTCTCCAGGGACTGCTGGATAAGCCGTTTGCCCGCTGTGTAGTCCTACTTCTGGAGCAATACCACGCCAAGCAGATGGAGCGCTCCGCTGTGTTCCGGGTCCTCAGGACCGGGGCAGCGAACCGGCTTTTTTGTTACTGGTCGTCGGAACCAGCGGTTGCTCGACAGGGTTCGCCAGGGTGGCTCCGTGAGTCGCCGCTTCGTCCGGTGGTCCGGCCCGTGCGCTGAGTGACGGTGCCGGATGACAGTCGCGGGGCCGTCTGTCGGCAGACCCCCTTGCTCCATGCCATTCCCAGGGGAAATTTCCTGGCAGCAAGAGCGTTCTTTTTCAACAGGCTCGGGTTTGCCTGCTCTGGGTATACTCCTTGCGTGAGCACCACCGCTACCGACCGCAGTCATCGGCACGAAGGGCCGGGTGAGTTTCCCATAACCCGGGCAGCCGCGATTTCGGTGGCGGTTGCGCTATTTCTCGTACTCTTCAGGCCATTCGGCATACCCGTGGATTCCTTGGCCAATCTGCTGGTGATTGCGGGCAGTGCCCCGTTGAATTTCACGGTGATGTTTGCCATGCACAACATCCGAATCGTGAATGACCGCGTGCGGATGGTCTTGACCGTTTTGTGTCTAGTTGTCGTCAATAGTGCCTATTTCGCCTTCTGGTCGGAGTCCGGCACTGCGGCCCTCATTATCGTCCAGGTGGCCCTCGTAGCCGGTCTGGCGCTATTCGTCATTGACCTGTGGAACCGGGAACGCACGCGTTACCAAGGGCCGGGAATCAAGGCCGCTGACAAGCCCCGGACGGGTTCTACGATCGTCTTGCGCGGAGAAAGCGACAGGGAGGTCCTGAGCCTCGGGCCCGAAACGCTGGTCTACCTGCACGCAGGTGGCAACTATGTGGACGTTCATTACCTGCGGAACGGCGCGCCTGCGACGACGTTGCTGCGCACGTCCCTTTCAGGTCTGGTCGCACAGGTGGACCAGCCCGCGCTTGTTCAGTGTCACCGATCCTATTTCGTCAATATTTCGGCTATCCAGCGTATCGTCAGCAAGCGAGGGCGCTTCGAAATCGAGTTCGAGCATGGCGATCGGATACCTGTTTCACGCACCTATAAGGACGCTGTACTCCGAGCGGTAACCGGCTAGGGTTGCAACTCGTCACGCAGAGGCGTCATTCGTCCCAAAGTGATCGCAAGATCGTGAATTTGCTCATATCGTCGTGACTTTCACAACGGGGAGCTCCAATGGACAGATATATGAAATGGGCCGGGATCGTCATGGCGCTGGCCGGATTGCTGATGCTGACCCGAATGGTGCCAATCTTCGCCATTTTGCCGGACGACATGGCGTTTCCGCCAAAGGCACCGATGGATATTATCCGTCTGGCCGAAGTCGCAGGCTTGCATTGGCAGCTTTCCCACGCTATGGGACTGTCGGCTATGTTGCTGTTCACAATGGGATACTGGTTGCATGCAAAGATACTTGCGAATGTCGGTAGCCGGCGTGTCGGGGCAGCCGCGGCAGTCACGGCAACTATAGCTTTCGGATTGTTTGCAATCGCGCTTGTAATCGATGGATTCCAGCTCCCTGCAGCGATCAACGCCTATACGTCGGGGGAGGGGCGGCCGGTGGTTTCGCTCGAGGACATCATCAGCACGCACGAGCTGGCCCTATCTTTTTTCACACCAGGCATCTTTCTCATGTTCGCTGCAATCGTGGTTCTGTCATCGAGGATGCTGCACCGACGTATCCATTCAAGGTGGCTGGGAGTAGTCGGCCAAGTCATCGCCTTTGCCGCTATAACCGCGTTCCTGTTCGGTTCAACGGGCCCGAACTGGGACAACTTGCGTGTCGGTGGCTTGGCGATCATGGCGGCTTTTCTCTGGCACCTGCTGGTTGGGCTCCGTGCCATGCTCACGTCGAACGGACCAGGCAGGAATCAAGCCATCGCCCGGTAGCACCCGGCCCGAAATCGCTGACCGGAATCCGTCCCCCGGTGCGGCGTACGGGGGTGATCAGTATTGATCTCTTCTCCAACTGACCAGGAATCGCCTAAAATACGGGCCGCCGCACTTCTGTACTAGGTGAGTGAGGCTAACGAGACAAGTCTCCGGTTTGCGGGTGTAGTTCAATGGTAGAACCTCAGCTTCCCAATCGGAGTCGCTGCGATTCCCATCTGCCTAACCGCCTGATTTCCGTGGTCCGCTGATGATCAATTTCAACGCGTTGGATCACCTGTCGGTAACCAACTGGGCCTGGTGGGCTTTCTGAGTACGCTCAGTTCTGGCCTCACCTGTAGAATCAAGCCATGTCCTTGTGGGGTGAATTCCGGCGCCGCAACGTCCACCGCGTGGCGATCGCGTATGTGGCTACTGCCTGGCTGCTGATCCAGGTTGTGGAAACGCTTTTCCCGGTGTTCGGCTTGTCTGATACGGCTATCCGGGCGGTCGTTATTGTCCTTGCGATCGGGTTCGTGCCAGCGGTCATCCTGTCGTGGGTCTTCGAATGGACGCCGGATGGGTTCCGGCGTGATAGTGAAGTGACGGCTCCTGCGCCGGCCGGGCGAACGCGGCGTTTCGATGCGGCGATCATCGCGATGCTCGTGCTCGCTGTGGCCTATTTTTCCGTCGACAAGTTTGTTTTTGATCCCGTGCGCGACAGGGACCGCGAAGTAAAGGTTGCCGCCGAGGCGCGAGGTGACGCGATTCGACAAAAGTACGGCGAGAACTCGATCGCCGTACTCGCATTCGAAGACATTTCCGAAGCTGGCGACCTGGGCTACTTTGCCGACGGCCTCGCCGAGGAACTGCTCAACCTGCTCGCGGGAATTCCGGAGCTCCGTGTCGCGGGGCGGACGTCGGCGTTCTCGTTCAAGGACAACCCGGCAACGATCCCGGAAATTGGAGAGGCGCTCGGCGTTACGTACATCGTCGAAGGATCAGTTCGTTCGGCCGCGGACAGGATTCGGATTACCGTACAGCTCGTCGAGGCGGCGTCGGATACGCACCTGTTCTCACAGAACTACGATCGCGATTTCGGCGACATTTTCGACATCCAGGACGAGGTTGCGGCGAAAGTCGTCGATGAGCTGCAGATTTCGCTGGTTGGTGGAAAGCCGCACGCGAAGCGAGTCGATCCCCGGGCTTATGCACTGTATCTGCAAGCTCGAACGACTTGGAATAGCTCCGACGCTACAGAGGAGGACATCGCCCGGGTGCGGCCGCTACTCGAGCGCGCGCTCGAGATCGATCCTGGTTATGGTGAAGCCATGTCCATGTACGCGCGTCATCTCTTTTATTTCGGTGACGCGGATATGTCGGATGAGGACGTGGCTACGCGCGTCCGCCAAATGTTCACCCGTGCCCTGGCAATCGACCCGAACAATGCGAATGCGCTCGATTGGATGAGCACTTTCTCGCTTATGCACGACAACGATATCGAAACCGCAGCGCGCTACAAGAAACGCGCACATGACGCCGATCCTGTGAATTACGAGGTGCTGTCGGGTTCGATGCGGAGCTTGCCTATGTATGGCCGGCCGGATCTGGCGGTCAGGATCGGGGAATACCTCATCGAGCGCGACCCATTGTGCATCAGCTGCTATCTGGAGTTGGTGGAGTCATACTTGCAGCTCGGGGACTTTGCATCGGCCAAGGCGCGACTGAGCGATGTACTTGACCTCGATCCGGATTTTATGTGGGCCAAAGCGCGGTTAGGTGCCGCGCACCT
The DNA here is from genome assembly GCA_024640085.1 of Gammaproteobacteria bacterium. Taxonomy (GTDB): domain Bacteria; phylum Pseudomonadota; class Gammaproteobacteria; order Steroidobacterales; family XN24; genus JAHEFR01. The sequence goes on along the minus strand of JAHEFR010000071.1, from coordinate 11,545 downwards.
GTTCGCTGGCGAAACCGGAAGAGCACTTGAGATCTTTTCCGAAGTGCGTGCCGAGTCGGGCGAATTGTATCCAGGCCACCTCCAGGCCCTCCACGATTTCGGTCGTCACGAGGAATTCAATGCGCTACTTCCGGAGTTTCTCGAGTTTCACGAAGAAGAATATCCATTCATCGTGGCTCAGCTTTATGCGTGGATCGGTGACAACGACGAGGCATTCCGCTGGCTCGATAGACGCGACCGGGAAAATTCCTGGATTATTCGATCTCAGATGACACGCGTGTGGTACAGGAAATTGTACGATGACCCGCGCTGGCAAGCCCTGCTCGAGCAGTACCAGATGACCGACGAGATACTCGAGAGTCTCGATCTCGACATCCGCCTGCCGCCGGGCGTCGAACTCTAGCGTCTCCGCTTCTCTAATCGCCTCACAATCGCTTAGAATGCGAGTACTCTCACTCTTATGCTCAGCTCGCTGTGCAAGAGAGCTAACTCCCTGATTTGCGGGTGTAGTTCAATGGTAGAACCTCAGCTTCCCAAGCTGATGACGTGGGTTCGATTCCCATCACCCGCTCCAATATTATCAAAGGGCTTCACGACCTCTGCTGTGGGCTGCCCGGTCTCTGGGACAACTGTGGGGCACTCTTACGATGAAGGAAGGGAGGGTCCACTGCCGGCTCAAAAACATGTGAGTAGGAGGCAGTTAGCCTTGGATTTCGAATCTAGGCTGAAGGGTTCCTTTTCGGATTCGCCAGAGATCCAATCCGGCCCTGCTGGTGTCAGCATAGTAGGATTTCGGGGGCGGAAAGAAGACAAAAGGCCTGGGAGGGCGATAAGAAAACTACTCAAGCACGCGGATTCTTTAAACTGGTAACGTTCTGCACCTGGACCTGGGCGTCAATTTCGCGGGACGCTGTTCGGATCTCTTCCGGCAATGCCTACTGTAGACACCGCTTTGGTCTCCCCAAGCAGGAGATCTCTCAATGGGTACCTCCAATCCCCAAACTAAGACCCATCAGCGGACGATCTAAAGATGCTTGGCCATCTCCATCTCGTCTTCTCGATAGCTACAAAGATCTAGAGACTAAGGTTTTTAGCGACCTGGAAGAACAAGGTGTCCGGTTGGAAGGCGTCCTATGGAACGTGTGATAACTCCAGAACTATCAGCTTACAAAGAGACAGACAAAGAATCACGCGGCACTCAAGTCTCGGAACAACGAATAAATTTTGCATTCCTTACCTAGCCTTCTGCAAAGATCGTACAGTTAGGATTAAGGACCACCATTTCGTGCGAGTGAAACTTGCCACGAATCCATCGTGGCATCACGTCACCCGGTTCCACCTGGTTGACCGGTTGGATCAAGGACTGCATTAGAAGTCCACTTCCCCTATTACTTGTCACTTACGCCCTTACTTGGGCTTACGAGAGGTCGCCTGATGGCGGCCTTTCTATTTTTATTGAGCTAAGCCATCACGAGAAGTCGTCCTGATTTTCTCGTCAAGCTGCATCAGCCTCGTCACTGCGACGCCTACTCCCCATGTTTTGCAGCCACCGAACTCATCGCCGGCATCGAAGATCGCACTAGGTTTGGAGTATCGCGGCAGGAGTATCTTGCACTCAGCTTTCCGCCGGCAAGGAACGCCGCGCCTCCCTAGCGATCACGTTCTTTCTTTGACTCATCAGGATCTCGTCGAGTCTGGAGAGTACGTCCGCGAATTCGGGATGTCCTCTCAGGCCATCAAGTGCGGAATCGTGTCTGATGCGCCAGGCATCGCGCCAGCCACTTTCGACGGCGGCTAGAAGTGCCTCCAGACCAGCATCTGTTTCATTCTTCATGGCATGCACGGCCGCGAGAAGGTACAGGCAATCGTTGCGCGACAGTCCTTGTTCGCTCCAATAGTCTAGGAATCGCTCTGACTCACCGAGCAACCGCTGGGCCTCCTCTATCTCCCCGTTCTGAATGTGCAGCCGGGCGCGATAGACAGCCGGAAGTGACGCAAAGTACAAATAATCCGTTCTTAGCCAACGGCCCGCCTCCAGCATCGGATTTGTTCCGCCCGGAAGTCCTTGGACTTCTGGAAGTGACTCAATGAGTTTCAGGCTCAGTGTGTCCAGTCCAGCGATATTGGCATACACGGCAAGGCCGGCAGTCATCCAGGCTTCGTCGGAGTGTTTTGCCCAGTATGTGATCCGTCGGCGGGCGGACCCGATGTTACCCTCCGCGAGGTCGAGACGGACCAGACTCCTTACGGTATCTGGCTCGTCTGGAAAATCCGTCTCGGCCTGCCCGGCAAGTACGCGCGCCGACTCAAACAGACCGAGATCGAGATAGAGATTACTGACCATACCTATCGCGTAGTCAAATTTACCAGCCGCGTCGCCTGAGAGTTGCAGGGACCGGAGCAAAGACCGGCCGGCGGCGATTGCCTTGTCGAGCTGCCCGGCCCTACGATAAGCGACCATCAGATTGTTTGTTGTGAAGATATCTTCGGGATGGAGATCCAAAGCCTCCTCGGCAAATTTTATGGAGGCTTTGAGATCCCCCGCGGATTGGCTGTGGATACTCGCAGAGTGCAGTATTTCCAGAGAGAACGGGGCGGCTTCTGCAGCCATGGCCGAGAGCTTTGCGGCCTTGCGATAATAGCCCAATCTGTTCATTGTGACGGCCAGCCACCGCGTCAACATCGGATTGGCGGGATCAAGGCTGACGGCTCTTTCCAGCGCTGCTCTGGCTGCCAAATAGTCGCCTTCGATATTTGCTGCGAGACCCAGAGCACCGTATGCCTCCGCGGAATTCGGTGCAACAGCCAGCGCCTTGTCAATCGCGGCGCGTCCTATTGTCAGGTATACGGCGACGTCTTCCCGCGGACCGTACTCAGATCTAAGCGCTTGTGAAAGGGCTAAACCCGTCCAGGCGGGAACAAAGTCCTCATCTGCTTCGATTGCTTGCCGGAAGGCATCACCGGCGTTGTCCAGCGCGAGTTGCGGGTCCGCGTCACGCACAAACCGGCGTTGCATGAAATATCGCCCCAAGGCCTCCAGCTGAGCAGCTTGCGAAGTCGATCCCCCTCTGCCGCGTTTGTTATTGCCGTTGACGCGCGACGCGCCGATGATCGTTTCCAACCTTTTGGTCGCTTCCGTGGCCGCAATTTCCGGGCGCGAGTAGTCGATCGAGAAGTGCTCTCTTTCCCGGATTTCGTCAGATGTCAGGTCCAGGATGGACAGCTTGATCTGATTCTCCCCCGTCTGGCTCAGGCTTACGACAAAATCAGCGTCCAGCGTCCGGGCCATCAAAACCTGCTCATCCATGTTGGGGCCCGCGTACATCGGTACGCTCGGCGTCAGCAAGCGGATGAAGGCCGATTGCAGGAAACGCCTCACGAGCCCGTCTGCCATTGCCCCGTCCACACCGTCCGACGCAACCACCACGATGCTCCCGGGTAAGGCACCTACTGCCGAATGGAACGTCGGGAATCGGGCGAGGAACACGGTGATGATCAGCACCAGTGCAGCCGGGAACAACATCAGCGCCCGTCTCATGGATTTCGCCCCAACCGCACCGCGATAGGTTTCTGGTTCTGGTTGTTCCTGATCTTCTCGGAGCCGGACGGGTGTAGCCGGAGCCGCAAGTCGGTACCCACGCTTGGGCACGGTGACGATGTACTCGGTTTTGTCCGAGTCCTTCGCTAGCGCCTTACGCAATGCCGCGATGGCTTGATAGACACTTTCCGGGGCGACGGCGATGTCACCCCACGCGGCGTCCATCAATTGCTGCAGGCTGACAGCCCGGCCTGGTGATTCGGCCAGGGCGAAGAGCACGTCCATCACCCGCGGCTCCAGGTGGACCGTTTGTTCGCCTCGCTTGAGTTCCCCTGTCGACCGGACTGCTATCCAGTCTTCGATCCTGATGGCGGCTGGTTCAGGCATGACCATTACGATCGGGTGACCTCCCCCGATTCACCATACGCCGTGATTGATGTGATCACCAGATTCAGGCCACGGGAGCCGACGGATTGCGCGGCCAAGTTAACGGGGGTCACGGCCGTCCGATTCTCAACACAAGCCTCTGACGGGCCCAACAACTAGTGTTTCTGAGGAAAATTCAGGCCGACTTTAGGTTTTCTTCAGGACTCGGCGTCAGGTCCTGCGCTATACATGCTTGACGGACCTCTGGGCAGGGGACCTTTGTGTCCCAGCGGTCATTCATCAAACGCATCCCGTCCGATGTGACCGGGCGGAGGGGGAAGTTGTCATGCATCAGGTCATTACCACTGGCTGCACTTGGGCCGGCCTGCTGTTTTTGTGCGTCAGTAGCGCCAGCCTTGCGGCACCCGATTGCACGGACCCTAAATATGCCGACAAGCCGGCCTGCGCCGGCGGTGGCGGCGGAGGCGGCGGTGGAGGTGGCGACGTCGCCACTAACGACATCACGGCTCGTTGGAACGGTGCCGTCTTGGGCACCGGGAATACCCCGAGGGACTGCACGCTCAATGCGAAACCGAAATCCGACGGCACCCACACTGTGTACACCTGCGTGCAGGACCAGTTCCACACCGTCTCAGTCAGCCTCACCGGCGGCGAGGTAGCCAGCGGAACAGGCAATGCCAGCACGGATGACGTGGCGACCTGCAACGGCGGGTTCTTGTTCGAAGGCTACCCGAACGCTCAGTACATCGTGGCAGTGGGGGGCGGCGAGGTCTGCACAGACCCGACCGGTTGCGCGCTCGAGGTGCACAATGTGTTTCGCCATCAAGTGGGCGTGATCGGATACGATGCTGTGAAGTTGAGAAGCCACGGACGGATTTCCCAGAGCACTAACCTGAATCCGTTTGCATGCCCCGAAGACGGCTCGCCCGGCGACACCGATACCTACGGCATCGATACCGTCGACGTGTTGATCTTCAGTGGCAAAGGCTCCAAAGCCGATCTGGTTTGTCGCTTCGACACGACCTCTGGATCCAACACGACCTGGTACGAGGTAACACCTGCCTGTCCCTGATACGAGTTGATTGATCCAAAAGACGCCTCCGGTCGTTCAGGTCCTGCCATCAGCGAGCCGAATGTCTCGCCGGCGGCGGCAGGACCGAGCGCGGAGCCAAATTCCCGAAGCCCGTCCTGGGCTTGCGAGAGGTCGCCTGATGGCGGCCTTTTTCGTATCTGGGCTTCAGGTACAGGCGATATTCCCAGGAGAGATCCTGGCCGCTTGAAAACTGAAAATCTGGAAAACTGGCTCCCCTGCCCCTCAGGATTTCAAATTCTGAGATTTTCAGCTGCCCGTCCCAGCCACCGGTGCTCATCGGCGCCAACCCCGAATGGCTGCTTTCGGCTGCGATTTCAACCTCTCTTCGGCCAGATATTGACTAGTCTCTCAGTATGTTGGGGATGTCATGACGTGCCTGATTCGCTGACCAGATTAGTGTTGCTGGCGACTCTGAGTTCCTGCACGGCGGGCTGTGGCTATCCGGGTCCGAATTTTTTAGCGATACAGCAGAATCGGCGAGCCAGCTACGGAGCGTGCGGTACTGCACGCTTCCTACGCATTGGTAGATCCTTGGGGGATCTTCCCGGCTAGTGCCCACTTCGTAGTGACGGAGGTCGACGCCCAAGCCTGGTCCGATGCCGAACGATGGGGGGTCGACAATCGTATTCCCTTGCAGCCCGGCTTCCATTGGCTCCGGTTCGAAGCGGACTACTTATTGGGCTCCCCCTTTTGGGTGGCTTTTGAGCTGCAGGCCCAGCCAGGTCACCAGTACGAGGTGATGGGTACTCTTGGATGCCAGATTTCTTTTCACCATGACTACGTCCAACAGTACACCGTTACGGTAGCAGACATTGTGGATGGCGCACGTGTGCAAACTTTCGAATTGCAGGGCATCTGCTCGCGGTCAAATCATAGCCGCACATGCCAGATCGACCGGGACTGCAGCGAGGATCTGAATTGTGTGGTCGTCGGGGAAACCGGCTTCGGGCTGTGCGGACACCCGTGCAAGAAGCTTATCAAGAAACTGCAGAATAGAACGGTCCGCTGATGCCATGATTCGCTGGCATGAAAGTCCGCTCTGGGTTGCGGTTTCAACCGGTCGATGCAACATCTAGTCTCTGGCGACAGAGAAGAGGATGTTGCCGATGAAGTATCCAGCGAGGATCTATTACAGCGAGGCTGACAAGGCCCTGATGTGGGATCGGTGGCGGAAAGGCGAGTCGCTAAACGCCATTGCCGAGCATTTTGGCCGCAGCCATAGCTCGATACGGGGCATCCTCGCGCGCACTGGGGGGATCCGGCCCCCGCCACGCCGACGCTCACGGCTGGCGCTGACGCTGGCGGAACGCGAGGAGATCTCCCGTCGGGTGGTGGCGGGCCGCTCGATCCAGTCGATTGCTGTGTCACTGGGTCGCTCGCCATCGACGGTGAGTCGAGAGCTCCGCCGCAACGGTGGCCGGCGACACTACCGGGCCAGCACGGAGGCAGGCGACCTGGCAGCGGGCGTCCCGGCCGAAGACCTGTAAACTGGCCGCGCACCCCGCGCTGGCGCGGCTGGTGGCCGAGAAGCTGCAGCTGGAGTGGTCACCGCGGCAGATCGCGGGGTGGCTGAAGCGGACCTATCCGGACGATGAGACCTGCCAGGTGTCGCACGAGACCATCTATCGCACGCTGTTCATCCAGGCCCGCGGGGCCTTGAAGAAAGAGCTGTTGCAGCATCTCAGGCGCAGCCGCGGGATGCGCCGCTCGCGTCACCATACGCAGAAGACCGACAACCACGGCCGCATTACCGATACCGTGTCGATCCACGAGCGACCTGCCGAGGTTGAAGACCGGGCGGTGCCCGGCCACTGGGAAGGGGATCTCCTGTTCGGCAGCCACCACAGTCAGATCGCCACCCTGGTCGAACGCCACTCCCGTTACGTCATGCTGGTCAGGGTGCCGAGCAAGGACACCGAGACGGTCACCAACGCGCTTATCAGGCAGGCCCACAAGTTGCCCCGAGAACTCTACAAGTCACTGACCTGGGATCGGGGCAAGGAGATGGCCGATCACAAACGGTTCAGCCTGGCCACCAACGTCAAGGTCTACTTCTGTGATCCTCAGCAGCCGTGGCAGCGGGGCGCTAACGAAAATACCAACGGCTTGCTGCGGCAGTACTTTCCCAAAGGCATGGACCTGTCCGAGGTTCATCAGAACCGGCTGAACGCAGTTGCCCGACGACTCAACGAGAGGCCACGAGAAACGCTAGACTTCGAAACGCCGGCCGAACGATTTGGCCAATGTGTTGCATCGATCGGTTGAAACCGCAGCCAGGAGCGGACATTCGGGCTACGCGCTAGTTCCACAACAATGTTCGGAGTCCGTTTACTCAGAGTTTTCGCTGCTCCCCACCCCGTCACAGGTCTCCGGCATAGGCTGCCAGTCAATAGGTACCGGGTTGTTGAAGCAGATCAGCTCCAGCACCTTGTCATGCTCCTCGGCGAGTATTGCATCCAGCTCCTGTCGCAGGACGACAAATCCTGGCTCGTCGCGTAGATCTTCGAAAACAGGATCGTCAAGAACCAGCCACGAGCGCAGCCCGTGCTGCAAGGCGGATCTCAACGCCTCGATCGCGCCGGCCGAATCATGGTCGAACGCAGCGAGCATGGCCGCACCGACGTCGTGTTCCTGGTCGCTTTCCGCAGCGGCGTGCTCCGCCACGAGCCCTCTGATCATTCCTGCGGCTGCCTGTGCACCCTCCTCGTCGCCGGCTTTCCGGCGAGCCACGGCCAGTTGCACCATGTAGTAGGGTCCCCAGGCGAGGATGGGCCCGCCTTCGGGGGAAAGGTCGAGGGCACGTTCGTACAGGGCCAATGCCTCGTCGATGCGGCCCGCCCGGTACAGCACTTCGGCCGCTTCTGAGTTGCCCTGCGCGCTGTTCGGATACTGCCGCAGGAGTTCTTGCGACGCCTCCACGGCGTCGCTCCACCGCGCCTGCGCGACATCTATCCAGTAGCCGTATCTGGCGATGCGCCTCGCCTCATCGTACTCGCCGACGCACAGGAGGGCGTTCCAGGCAAAGAAGTCGTTGCGGGACGCTCTCAACCCCCACGACACGCTGTCCGCGAGATTGCCCTCCCCGAAGAAGGCAATCCGGGCGTGCAAGCTGTAACCCGCCGACGGACTCTGCGTCATCATTCGATCGGCGACGTCATGGGCCGCCCTGACCCGTCCGCGTGACATCAGCCGCACGGCGTATGTCCTGCGAGCGACAATCGACAACGGATCGGTCACCAGCTCCTGCTCGTAAACCGCATCCGACTCCTCATTGCGGCCGACAGCATTTAGCGCGATCGCCAGCCAGTGCATGGCATCGATGTAGTTGGGATTCACCGCCAACGCCCTCCGTGCATGGGTAACGGCGGACTCCGGGGCGTCGTGTAGTGTGAACAAAGCCCGGCCCGCGTGGGCCTCGGCCAGGTCGGGCTCGAGCTCCTCGGCGCGGCCCAGGTGACGGGCGGCGATGCGCCTGGCCTCCTCATTACCGTAACCGTGGTAGAGGAGCGTTGCGATTGCCAGCTGCGCATGGGCCGGCGCAAAGCTGTTGTCCAGACTGATGGAGTGCTCGAGATGGCTGATCGCCCCCTGCAGGGCCTCCTCGGTCCGGTCGTGGATCAACTCGCGTCCCTTGAGGTAGGCGTCGTAGGCGTCGCTATTGGCGGCTTTGATCGCGGCCGGATATGCACCCTCACCCCCACTGGCTGCGAGCCGCAGCTTGAGCGCGTCACTGATCGCTGCCGCAATCTCGTCCTGCACGGCAAAAATGTCGTCAAGTTCGCGATCATAGGACTGGGCCCACAAGTGAGAGTCGGAGGCCGCCTCGATCAGCTGCACCGTGATGCGCACCCGGTCGCCCACCCGGCGCACCGAGCCTTCCAGCACATGGGCGACGTTCAGCTGCTCCGCCACCTCCGGGATGGAAACATTCCTGCCCTTGAAGGAAAACGACGACGATCGTGAGATCACTGTCAGGTCAGGTAGCTGCGCCAGCAGATTCAGGACCTCCTCGGAGATGCCGTCGGAGAAATATTCCTGCTCCGGGTCGCCACTCATGTTCTCGAAGGCCAGTACCGCGATGGACTTCTCCGGCGGGCCACCGACCCACCATTTGTCCACGGCGAACACGACTACCGCCGCCGCCAGAACCGAGATGACAATGAAGTCCATGCGCCGGCCGGTGACGTGGGTGATCGAGCGGGAGCGATCGACCTCGGACTCCAGCTTCAGCCCCTCGGGCGTGATCTCGTAGATCCAGGCGAAAATGAGCGCGATGGGAAAGCCGATGGCCAGCACCGTCAGCACCGCAGGCCCTATCCAGTCCGGCAATACAACGATGCCTATCAGCACTTCGGCGACCTGCAGAATCAGCCAGGCAGTGACCACATACAGCACGGCCATGCGCAGGACGTTCCGACGCCTGAGTTCCGAAAGCAGCCTCATAAACTAATACGTAGTTGATGATTGGTGGCACCGCAATCTGTATCGACCGCCAATGAGATTGCGACTTGACTGATCTGCAGGGTGAAATGTGTCTGATCCCCGCATGGGTTTCCGCAAATGGCTGCTTTGGGTCGGACGCGGACTCTCAGAGGGAACTGAGGGAGGTGCGGTCAGCAGCTAGGTCGAATAGCTGCTTTCGGCCAGAAGCGGAAGTCGAGCCGGGGCCACAGAGGCTTATACTCCGCAAGATCTTTGGCAATGGTCCGTGCGTTGGCTATACGCGATGGCTCTGACTATCCAGGATCAAACTCGGAATCCGAGCGCAGAAGCACCAGGCCGAGCCAAATGAACCAGATTATTTGTGACAGTCCAAAAACCTCAGTAAACACTTCGTCAGGGTAAATGGTAGCTATGCCCGCAATCCCAACGAGACATCCGAGGTAGTTAAGCATCCGCGATAGAACTAGGGCTTTCAGCGCTACAAGACTTACCAACAGGACCCACACGCCGCCCACTATCTCGTTGCCACCTCCGAGGCTGTCGGCGACTACCGAAACAGTTCTCCACAAGGAGAAGGCAGTGTCGAGGCTCTCATCAAGCAGGCGAATCGACTGATCCAAGCCGATGTTAAAGATCATCCCACTCGCAATAACCAGGCCGACCCAGACCACGCCAAAGATCGAAGCAAGGGCAGCCATGGGCGGGCTGGCCTTCTTCAGTGTCTCGTGCACGCCGACAACCACGATCGCCAGAAAAACCCCGAACAGCACATAAATAGAAAAATAGACGACCGATACCTGCAACTGGTGATCGGAGAGAAAGCGCATTTTCTCTTCGGGGGTTCCGCTTACCGGATAAGAGAAAAAGGCACCGAAATAAACGAAGGCGGCGATATAGATGAGCCCGAGTAGGATCGCCGAAAGGCCCGAGGGCACGCGTAAACCAGACATAAAGCGGACCTCAATGCTTGCTTGATTAAGGGAGCAGCCTATACCGCGCCGTTGTAGAGCGTCTATTGGGGATTAGAGATTGATTACAGACAAATAACTTCGCGGCCCATCCCATGCTACCGCATACATGATCCAGTATTCGCCAAGGCAAAGATCGTGAGGACCAGGTCTTCCAAAAGCCGGATCGGTGATTGTCTGTCTAGCGTCGCTGCAGACCCCACGAGAGGCTAGAAATAAGATCCGTTCAGGTCGAGACCGACCGGCTGCTTCCGGCCAGAAACAGACACTCACTGCCTTCCTTGGCTTTACCTGTGAAGCCCCTGACTCCCTATCCAATCGAATAGCTAACTGCAAGTGTATCGAGCAAAACGAATATCAATATGATCGGAACCACCACGCGGTGCAGCATACGCGTATTGACGCAGCTCAAGAGGACACAAGCGGCAAGGGTGGGAATGGCGCTAATATTATCGAGGACCCACAAAGGCATACCAAAGGCTAGCGGTCGGAATAGCGTCCCAACTACGACAGTGAGACCGGCAAGCGCCCATATCAAGCGCGCCCGTTCAAAGTAGTATTCATCGAGACTGACGTTACTTCCCCGTTCCGGGAACATTACGTGAGCAATCAGAAACAAAAAGATCGGAGACCCGAGCATTAATAACATTGCAGGGAAAGACCACGTCTCAATAGGCGCAAGGCCCCAGCTCTCCCAAAAATTCTGTAGAAGCGCAATAAACACGGTTAACGTAGCCACGCCATGCGTCCATGAGAATCCACGCACACCCTCGCTTTTCAGAAACCTTGCAATGCCAGACAGAATTTCGGCCAACCCAAGACCGACAATCAGCGATAACAAAATCAAGAGGAATTCGAATAGGTTCATTAGACAGGACGGGGCCTTCTCTAGATCTGACTTAAAATATTACGATCTTGAAGAGTGGCAAATGTGCAGCGTAATCCGAAAATTGCCAGCGTCCGCTTTGGGTCAGCAGCCGACGCTAGACCGAGTTTACGACACCTTCGGCTTTAATTTCCGCTTTGGGTTGCGGTTTCAACCGGTCGATGCAACATCTAGTCTCCCTTGAGGGGAGAGGAGGTGTTGCAGATGGGATATCCGAAGCGGATCTATTA
>JAHEFR010000029.1:22495-29653 GCA_024640085.1 Gammaproteobacteria bacterium | reverse complement strand
AATCCGTTACCAGGAAATTGGCCTGATCCTCGCTCAGGCTCCTGAGCGGAATGTACGGCTCGCCCCCGTTCTGGTCATGGAGGACGGCGTGGCGGTGGAAGAATGTGCCGCGCCCGCTGTCCTGGCCCGTCAGGCGGATCCGGTGCCCCTCCGTGAGGAGGCTCGCATAGGCCATGGTCTCTGCGAACCCCCAGTCCATGGGCAGGTCGCCCTCTGCCATACGCACCCGGTCCGCCATAATCCGGGCTACCCTGGGATGGAGTTTCACGTCGTCCGGCACCCGCGTGATTGCCGCCGCCAGCGTCTCGACCCGCCCCGCATCGATGGCGGTGTGGATCTCCTCGTCCCAGTCCACGTCGGCAAACTTGCTCCAGTCCACCGTGTACTGGTTACCCACCATACCCAGGGTGGACGGCGTGACGACCCGGCCCTCGTCCAGGCCCTGCCGGTAATCCTCCACCATCTGCCTGACCTGATCTTCGCTGACCAGCTCATCCGCCACCAGCTGCTCGGCATAGGAGCGTCTCACCGTAGGGTGGGACCGGATGGCGCGGTACATGGTGGGCTGGGTAGCGGCTGGCTCGTCCGCCTCGTTGTGGCCGTGGCGCCGGTAGCCGACCAGGTCGATGACCACATCCTTGCGGAAGCGCATGCGGTAGTCCACCGCCAGACGCGTCACCAGAACCACCGCGTCGGGGTCGTCGGCGTTGACGTGGAAGATGGGGGCCTCGACCATCTTGGCGACATCGGTGCAGTACAGGGTCGAGCGCGCATCCTGCGGATCGCTGATAGTGAACCCCACCTGGTTGTTGCAGACCACGTGCACGGTTCCACCGGTACGGAAGCTGCGGGTCTGGGACATCTGCAGGGTTTCCATGACCACGCCCTGTCCCGCAAAGGCGGCGTCGCCATGGACCAGCACCGGCATCACTTTCAATCGGAGTTCGTCGCCGCGACGGGACTGTCGCGCCCGGACCGACCCCTGGACGACCGGGTCCACGATCTCCAGGTGCGACGGATTGAAAGCCATCGCCAGGTGCACGTCTCCCCCCGGCGTGCGCATGTCCGACGAGAACCCCAGGTGGTACTTGACGTCTCCCGAGCGGCTGGTCAGCGTGGGGTCATAGGTGCCCTCGAACTCCGAAAAGAGGTCACGGGGCGACTTGCCCATGATGTTGACCAGGACGTTGATCCGGCCCCGGTGGGCCATACCGATGACAACCTCCTCGAGACCCCCTACCCCACCCCGCTGGATCAGGTTGTACAATAGCGGGATGAGGCTGTCCCCGCCCTCGAGCGAGAATCGCTTCTGGCCCACATAGCGGGTATGGAGATACCGCTCGATGCCCTCTGCCGCCGTCAGCTGAAGCAGGATATTCCGGCGATCATCCGCAGAAATATCGCGTGCGGCCACCGCGGATTCGAAGCGCTCCTGGAGCCAGTGGCGCTCTTCAGCGGACGTGATGTGGGCAAGCTGGGACCCGATGGAGCCGCCGTAGATATTCTCCAGGTGCTCGAGGATGCTCCTGAGCCGCATGATCGGCCGCCCTTTGACGCCTGCGGTCGCGAACAGGACATCCATGTCGGCCTCCCCGAGTCCGTAACTGGCCGGATCGAGTTCGGATGGCCGCCCGGGCCGGACCAACCGGAGGGGGTCCAGGTCGGCCAGCAGGTGGCCTCTCAGCCTGTACGCCTCCACCAGCAGGTTCACGGCCGTCTGCTTCTCCAGGACGTCGTGGGGGACGGCGACGGCCGGCCCGGCCCGTCTCGCCGCGGCCTTCAGGGCGCTCTCCACGGGCCCGCGGGCAATCTCACCGGCGCCGCGGTCGCTGATGGTCTCGAACCAGGCCCGCAGGCTCTCCGGGACCGACGCCGGGTCCTGCAGATAGCTCTCGTAATAATGCTCAACAAACGGCGCGTTGCCGCCGTAGAGCGGACTCGCTTTGTACCGATCCTCGAGGGACTTGCTCATAGGAGATTTCGATCCGGCTGCCCGGGGGCGGACGCCTGCCGCAGACGACGCTCGACGGCTCGCCTCGGGGGCCGTTGGCCGGGCATCGATCGTTGGAGTGGCGCCAGTCCGTGCGAGCCTGTCAGGCCGCGAACTCAGGACCTGCAATCTTAGCGGATGGCGGGTCGATAGAAAACGCAAGAGACAATCGCCGGACTGATTCGGGGGCGAAACCTCTGCAGATTGCGCCCGGCCGGACCATAATTTGTTAAGAGACACAAAGCCGCTCTGCCGGCCAGGCACAGGCAAGGAGGAACTGTCATGACCCGGATCCTCATACCCGCCTCCATCGGTGAATTGATCGACAAAATCACTGTCCTCGAAATCAAGGCGGACCGGATCAAGGACCCGGCCAAACTGAAGCATATTCACGAGGAACTGTCCGCACTGAGGCGAGCCTTCAAGACCAGCCCCTGCGCCAGCGTGGATATCGGCGCCTATCGGGATGAGCTGAAGAAGGTCAATAAGACCTTGTGGGAAATCGAGGACTACCTCCGGATAAAGGAAGACGAAGGGTCCTTCGACGGACAGTTCATCGAACTCGCCCGCTCCCAGTACCGAAACAGGGACCGGCGCGCCGGGATCAAACGGCTGATCGACGAGGAAGCCGATTCCGATCTGACCGAAGAAAAGTCATACCCGGCTTACTCTGCGGGTTAGTCGGCGGCGTCTTCGGGCAACCCCGATCGCGGCTGGCCGGCCGAGGGCCATTGGCGGACCCGCGGCCGGCAGCGCCTTCGTGCCTCAGGACCTCGACGGGTTCGGTTGTTATTTTTTATTGACCTAAAACAAGATGTTATCTAGCTTTTATCCCGTGTTGGATTAAGTATGTAAATCCCAGTAGCGTCGCCCGCCCGTTCGGCGAATCCGATTTGGCCGATTTGGGACCTGCCATGACGCACCTGGGCCTGGTATGTGTGCGGCCTTTCCCTATACCGCCACCGCGACATGCTGTCTAAGCTGTGGATGGAAGGCAGAACGGGCAGGACAGAGAGAAACTGATCGATCAGTTGTGGTCCCCGTCACGGATTCGGCGGGAAGGCCGCGAAACGACAACGGGTGCCACGTGTCGGCACAGGAGGTTATGCCATGTCAGTCGCAAGAATCACGGAGATCAGTTCTGGCTCGCACAAGAGCTTCGACGACGCGATCCGTACGGGCATCAAGCGCGCGAAGGATACGCTGCATCACATCCAGGGCGCATGGGTCGAGGACCAGGAACTCATACTGAAGGAAGGAGACATCGACGAGTACAGGGTGAAGATGAAGGTAACCTTCGTGCTCGAGGAAGACAAACACTGACCGTGCACGTGTGCCGGGCGGCACGCGTAGTCTGACCGACGGTCACCGGGGCGGTGGACGTCACGGATTTCGGCATGCCGGTATCCGGTCGCCACCGGCCCCAATGAGATTCCGCCCCCCGGGACATCCCACTGATGCGGAGTCGATCTCGACGCGCAGACCATGATCCATGGTGGTTCCGTCATCGCCGATGCCGGCCCCTGATTAGCGTCCGGATCAGAGCTTCTCAGGTCCGGCGGAGCGCGCGACCTTTTACAGAGTCAGTATCGCAACCTGCCATGCCAGTGCCAGGGTGGCCAGGAAAGCGATGACGTGAGCGGCGGTCTTGATCCAGGGCACGGCAAAGGCGTATACCACGACGTGCACGAGCCGGGCCCAGAAGTATGCCGCCGCCGCAATCACGGTGACCGTGTTGCTGTGACCGGCTACGTGCAACAGACCGATCAGGATGCCAAAGACAACCAGGTTATCCACGGCATCCTCGTGAGCGACCCACAGGCGATGGGCCCAACCCGAGAGAGGCTCGGAATCGCGGGGATAGCGAGACACCGACGCAAGACCCCGGACAGCCACCTTGTTCAACATCCATGGGATCCGGATCAGGGCCGTCAGGATGGTTGTCCACGCCAGGTAACTCAATTCGGTGGTCATGAGGGCCGCACCTATGTTCCTTTCGCCGCGATCATTTCACTTCCCCGGGTGAGAGAATTTCCCTTGGGCGTGGTGGCTGGCGTCCCGGCGCGGGGTCCGACAGCGTCTTTCGCTGCGCCCGGCTGCCAGCCCTATTCCTGCCCCGCAAGCCCCGTGGCCGTGCGTTAGACGGTTTTCTTGCCTTGCCCGATTGTAACCATGGCCGATTGTATATATTTTCCCTCCCTGCCTTCGCAGTTCCTGGGAATCTACGGTTCGCGTGCTCATCTCAGTCACCTATCAAATCACCGTCGCCGGGCTCGTTTCCGGGCATTTCCATCGGATGGGCCATGCCACTCCCATCTGAGAAACAAGCTCCTGCAGGCACCACGGGAGAGCCGTGGCAGCTGGGGATGTTTCGCCGGGGGCTCAAGAAGCGCCAGCGGCTGGCGTGCCTTCGAAAGCTTTTCGGCGAAATCGCTCCTGACGAGCGCTGTCTGCTGCTGACCTGCGGAGACAACAATGGCGCCATGAATTATTTCCTGCGTGAGATTGGCGGAAGCTGGTCATGGGCGGACCTGGAAGACGTGTCCCTGGCCGAAATGTCGGAATTGCTCGGTGACCCCGTGGTGCAGGTGCAGGAAGACAAGCTGCCCTATTCGGACGGGGCTTTCGACCGCATCGTATCCATCGACGTCCACGAGCACGTGGATGACCCGAAGATCGTCAATGGAGAGATCTGCCGGATTCTCAAAGTTGGGGGACAGCTGATTGTCACCACCCCGAACGGCGATGAGGGCAAACTGGCAGTGAGATTGAAGAACGCCGTCGGCATGACGAAGGACGCCTACGGCCACACGCGGATCGGGCTTACCGCAGGAGAAATCGAGACCCTCCTCCGTGACGAGGGCGTGACGCCACGGAGAACGCTGACGTTCTCGCGATTTTTCACGGAATTGCTGGAACTCACCATCAACTTCGCTTACGTGAAGATCCTGTCCAGAAAGTCACAGACCGGGCATGGACACCAGGAGATCGCTCCGACGACTTCGGGCCAGCTCAGGACAGTGACGAGGAGTTACCGCATCTACTCGATCATCTTTCCGGTCTACTGGCTTCTCTCCCAGCTCGACTGGCTGATCTTCTTTACCGAAGGATATTGCGTCATGGTCGAGGGGCGGCGGGGCGAGTGAGTCCGGAACCGCAAGCCGTTCTCGTCACCGGGGCCGGCGGTTTTATCGGCAGCCACCTCGTCGAGGATCAACTGGCCCGCGGACGCCGGGTGGTGGCCACGGACATCGACTTGACCGGTCTGTCGCATCTGGACAGCCGAAACGGCCTGCAGCGGGCGGAAGTCGACCTGAGGGACGCCGAGAAAATGAAAACGCTCCTGCAAGGCGTCGATTGCGTATTCCATCTGGCGGCAGCTCACCTCGACGTCCTGCGGGGACCGGGCTATTTCCATGAAGTCAACGTCCGGGCGACGGCCCGACTGGCTGAGGCTGCCCACGAGCAGGGCGCCAGGCGTTTCATCCACTGCAGCAGCGTGTCCGTCTACGGCCCTCTGACGTCGTGGCCCGCGGACGAGGATTCTCCTTGCGAACCCGATATCGTCTACGAACAGACAAAGCTCGAGGGTGAGAAGGCCGTACGCCAGGTTGCGGAAAGGACGGGTCTTCAGACAGTCATTATCCGTCCCGCGTGGGTCTATGGGCCACGCTGCCCGCGTACAAGGAAGTTGATTCAATCCATCCAGCGGGGCCGCTTCTTTTATGTGGGCAGGGGGGAAAACCGACGTCACCCTGTATTTGTGGACGACCTCATCGACGCGTTCAATCGCGTCGCCAGTCAGGGTCTCGCGCAGTGCGAAACTCTCATCATCGCGGGACCGGAAGTCGTCACCGTGAGGCAACTGGTCAACACCATTGCCGGCGAGCTCGGCGTCCCGACACGTGCGCTGAGTCTGCCGCAGAGCCTGGTCTGGGCCGGCTGCCTGATACTGGAGTCGGCGGCAAAGGTGATCGGCCGCCAGCCGCCTTTCTCGCGGCGGAGCCTGAAGTTTTTCACCGAGAGTTCCTCTTTCGATATATCCCGGGCAAGACAACGGCTTGATTTCGGCCCTCGAACCCGGCTACAGGAAGGGGTGAAGGCGACTCTCGATTACTACCGGGCCCACCATGAACTCACCTGAACACGGGTTCCCGAGGCCGTCCGGGTCTCCGCGCGAACGCTGATGTGTGGCGTAGCTGGTGCAACGGGTCCCGATGCGGCCGAGATCAGCCGCCGGATGACCGCTGCCTTGCTGCATCGAGGGCCCGACGATGAAGGTCACCTCGTCCGCGGCGACCTGGCGTTGGGGTTTCGCCGGCTGAGCATCATCGACGTAGACGACGGCAATCAGCCGATCAGCAACGAGAGCAACGACATCCACCTGGTCTGTAACGGCGAGATCTACAACAGCCCCGGCCTGCGGCGCGAACTCGAGGCCGCAGGCCACAGATTCCGGACCCGGACAGACGTCGAGGTGATCCTGCACCTGTACGAAGACCTCGGCGATGCCTGCGTCGATCGCCTGCGCGGCATGTTCGCCTTTGCCATCCACGACCAGAGGGACGGATCGCTCCTTTTGGCAAAGGATCACATGGGTCAGAAGCCCCTGTTCTGGGCCGAGTCACGGGGTCATTTCCTCTTCGCCTCCGAGATCCAGGCGCTGATGGCGAGCGGCTTGATCCGGCGCGAAATCGACGTCGAGGCGCTGTCGCATTACCTGTCCCTACGTTGCCTTCCCGGCGAGTTCAGCCTGATCGGCGGCATCAGGAAGCTGCCTGCGGCGAGCACCTTGAAGCGGAGCAGGAACGGCGAGATCTCCGTGTGCCGGTACTGGACGCCGGAGTTTCGCGACAAGCTGGAACTCAGCGAGGAAGATGCCGTCGACGCACTGGAAGAGAGGTTGCGGGCTACCGTCCGGTCCCATCAGCTGAGTGACGTGCCGGTCGGCGCCTTCCTGAGCGGCGGGATCGACTCTACAACGATCGCCGCCATGATGGCCCGTGACCGCAGCGAACCACTGCCAGTGTTCTCCATTGGAGTCGACGAGGCCAGCTTCGACGAACTCCCGGTCGCCAAGCGCATCGCTGACGCCGACGGCATGCAATTCTTCGGCGAGCGTGTGCATGCCGATGTTGCCGGACTGATCCCGATCATGGTCCAACATC
>JAHEFR010000029.1:0-22485 GCA_024640085.1 Gammaproteobacteria bacterium | reverse complement strand
CCCCTATGCGATGGGCATCTACCTCGTCTCCAAACTGGCGTCACGGCATGTCAAGGTCGCCCTCTCCGGAGACGGTGGCGACGAGAGCTTTGCCGGATACGATCGGTATTACGGCCAGAAGCTGGCCGAACTCTACGGTCTGCTCCCCGCGAGCCTGCGAAAGCGGATACTGCGACCTTTGATCGACAGGATACCGGAGACGTTCCGCTACAAGAGTCTCTCGCAGCGTCTCCACTGGCTCGACGAGATGTCGGAACTCGGTGGCGGGCGTCGCTATGCCAGGGCACTGGGCATTCTTCGTTTCCCCGCAGACCGCAAGCAGCAGCTACTGGCGCCCGAGGCCGTCGCCCGTATTGGTGACCTCGACTCCGACGCCATGGTTCTGGCCTATTTCAACGCTGAAAATGTCGACGATCTGATCGACAGGATGCTCTACACGGACCTGATGACCCGGGTCACGGACCATAATCTGGTCATGAGCGACCGGATGTCCATGGCCTGGTCCCTGGAGGTCAGGTCTCCGTTTGTCGACCCGGACCTGGTCGAATTCGCGGCCAGGCTTCCCGCGGGATACAAGATGAAGGGGCGTCGGCTCAAATATCTGTTGCGGCGTGTCGCGGAACGTTACATTCCGCGTGACATCGCCCGTCGACCGAAACAGGGGTTCGGATTCCCGGTGGGTCTGTGGATGCAGCGTGACCTCGCACCTCTCCTGCAGTCCCGGCTGCGGAGATCCCGTTTCGCCGACGCGGGGATCTTCAACCAGGCCTACGTCGACTCGGTACTCGACGAACACCTGTCAGGGAAGGCCGATCACAGCTACCGACTGTGGCTGTTGCTCTGCCTGGAATTCTGGTTCGACATCTTTATCGAGGGCGCCGACGTCACGTCCCTGCAGCAGACTGCCGGCGCCACCATTACTGGCAACCGCTGATGCCGCGTCGAATGGTTTCTAAAGATCGGTCCTCCGATCCCACAGCCGTTGCCGCAGCCTGGCCGGAATCAAAAGTTCCTCCATACGCAGCAACCATTTCCTGCGCCACCTGGATCGACGACCGGCAGGGTCCGGACGCGTTTTCGCGCTTGACTTGCACAGCCAGAGCTCCTTTGCGATCGCCTCGCGAATCTCAGGGCGATCGAGTCCCCTGCTGCGGCAGTAATCCATTAGCCACAGCAGAAAGCGGCGTCGAGCGGCGTCTTCGGACGACGATTCGCGAGCCTGCGCCGTCACGGAGCGCTGGTGCTGGCGATACTTGTCCCAGCGTCGTGGCACGACGCACACTCCCCGCTCCAGACCAAGCTTGGCGAAAAATACCTGGTCCTCATACATCCCTGGAAAACTTTCCTCGAATCCACCACAGTCCAGGTATGCGCTCCGTCTGACCATCAGGTTGCTCGGATTGGGGACGATGATTCGCCCACGCAGAAAATCGCTGACGAACGTCGGTGGCTGGATCAGTCGGCATCGTTTTGCGCCGATGTCCGGTATCAGGGTGCTCGCAGGGCCGGAAACAGGGCTCCAGTCGTACCAGTATTCGGACAGCCCGAATACCATGTCTGCCTGAGGCGTCTGCCGGAAGATATCCAGCTGTTCGGACAATTTTCCCGGGACCCAGACGTCGTCGGAATCCAGGAATGCCACGTATTCCCCTTGCGCCTCTGCGACTCCAAGGTTCCTGGTGGCGCTGATGCCCCGATTCCTCCCGTCCGGATGAGTCAGGTATCTGACCTGACCACCCGAGCCGGCTGCCAGGCCCATCGCGACGCTGGAGATCGCCGACCCGGATCCGTCATCGACCAGCAGCAACTCCATCGTCACCGAAGTCTGCTCCAGCACGCTGGCCACAGCCTCACGGAGGAAATCCTCCGGCGTGTCGTAGAACGGGATGATCGCTGATACCTCGATGGACTTTCGCCGGCTCACCTGCGGCTCCTCCCGGTAGATCCACGCACATACCACTCGCCGTCGGCGGCCACCGCCGTCAGCCGGCGTCCAATATCCCCGACCGGGATCAGCGGATTTGCGCAATCCACGCTGACAGCCATGCGTCAAACGCCTGTCCGCCGGCGTCGGGAACCCAGAGTCGCGGTATCAGGAACGGGTTTCCGGCTGCACGATAGACCCCTTCGGTGCTGGCACAGGCGCATTCGAAGCCGGCTTGCCGCACCAGATCCGGCGTTTCCCGAGAGTACGACCCGTTCGGATATGAGAACGATGTTACCGGCCCGCCGATGAGCGACTGCAGCGCCGTCCGGCTACTTTGAATCTCCGCCCGCTGGGCATCGCCGTCCATGTCTCCCAGGCAACCATGCTTGACGGTATGGGCGCCGACGTCGACCAGCGGCGACAACCCCAACCTGGCGACCTGGTCCTCCGACATCGGCACGCCTGCGGACACGGCAGGGTCACGCTCAAGCTCCGAGGCCCGTCCCCGGATCTGCCGGACAACCGTGTCCACTCGCGCCGGCTCCCCGTCCCTCAATTCGTGACAGAGGGTTCTGACGAGCCTGGTCGCGCCGTCGGCATCATCCGGCACTTCGAACCGCCGCGCAGTACCGGCCCCATCTTCGATGACGAGCGGGATACCGGTTCCCCTTCCCGGTGCCAGCAACGCGGCCACCTGCTCCCACCAGAAATTTCCGCCCGTGAAACCGGTGGCTACGAAGACGGTAGCGGCGGCTCCCGCTTCCTGCAGTATCGGCAACGCGTTATCGACGAAGTCGCTGTAGCCGTCGTCGAAAGTCAGGGCCGCACACCGGTCGACCGGTTCGCCCTCCCGGGCCCGTCTGACGATCTCGCCGAGGCCCACGATCTCGCGACAGCGGCCGAGCGTCTCCAACTGCTCCCGGAACGTGCGCGTGCCCACGGCAATCCCGAGGGGGTCCCACGTAACATCGGCGATGCGATGGTATCCGAGCACCACGGCGCCCGGAAACAGTCTCGTCGCGACGGGTCGCAACAGCCTGCGGAGAATCTTGCGGCCCGGAATGCGCATTGATGCGTCAACCCCGCCGCACGGCTCGGCCGAGTAGCATCATCTGGTATTGAGGATCGGCCCTCTCCAGGGAAGCAACAGCCAACTCCTCCACCGCGACACCTTGCAGAAACGCCGTCGCTGCGTACACGTTCCCCGCACATTCCACTTTCACATCGTCACCGAAGGTCCCGGCCAGGAGCTTCCCGAGGGAAGCCGTGGTGAACCTCCAGTAATCCCCGGTCTGCATCATGTCCTCGCGACTGATCTGGCTGATACCGGGGACCGTGACCAACAGCACGCCATCATCCTTGAGCATTCCAAAAAGGCTCTCGATCGCGCGGTGCAGCGGGTAGACAAACTGCAGCGTCTGCGTACATATGATGCAGTCGAAGCAGCTCTCTGGAAGCCCATCCCCTGTGCCCAGATCACCGATCACCGTGGCCCGAGGGTTGCCTGCTCCCGGATGGAGCACGTCGCTCACCGCGACGTTGCCGCCGCCAAACCTCCGTGTGTACTCGTTATTGGCGACCTCCAGTACACGCCCGCGGATGTCGCCAGCATGCCTTCCCAGGAAATCCTCGATGTAGAACCGATCAATCGGGGTACCGCGGTCAAACCCCCAGTCCCGACTGACCGGCTCGAGGCTGGCCAGGTCTCCGAAATCTACGGTGCCGATCCGCGGCACGCGGGTCCGACGGATAAACCACCGGCGCACGCGGCGGAGTGACTGGAGCAGAGGCTTCACGCAGGATTCTCCGGACCGTTAATCAAAGCGGCGCCCGGAGCCGGGCAAACGGCGTATCCATGGAAACGGCTCCACGAGCGTCTCCCTCAGTCCCAGATGGAAACTTGTGTCCAGGACAGCCATCATCAGAACCGTAGCCAGCATAGATCCCGCTCCCGCAATCAGGATACCGGGCAATCCTGACAGAGTGCCGACGACACCGATAGCGACTCCGGCAGCGAGTACCGAGCTGAGCATGATCGCGAGGATCGCACGGCTCAAGTCTCTGAACGGGGCGTCCAGCAGTCGCCTGGCATAGACAAAGGCGAGAATCTGGGTCGCAGCAATCGACATGATCCATGCCAGACCCGCGCCGGCCAGGCCGAGTCTATCGACGAGGAACCAGGCCGATGTGACGAGCACAAACAGCTGCCACGAATCCATCCAGGCGATCTTCTCTGGCTGGCCAATCCCTTTCAACAGTGGTGCCACGCTGTCACCGAGGATCCCGATCATGCTGCTCAGGATGAGCAGTTGCATAATCACCACTGTCCCCTGCCACCGCTCGCCGAGAAGGTCGCTCACAAGCGACGGCACCAGGCATGCAAAGACTACGCAGGCCGGCACCATCAGCGCCGTTGTCGCGATCAGTACCCGTCGGTACATGTTTGTCGCCTTCTCCCTGTCGAACTGGAGACGGGCATAGACCGGGAACGCCACCGTCCCGACGATTTCCGTGATCAACTGCGCCGGCAGGAATCCGAGCCTGGCCGCCATGAAGAAGAGGCCCAGCTCCGCAACTCCGAGCTTCCTCGCAATGATCAATCTCAGCAGGGTGTCGCTGAGCACCGCGATAATGCCGATGAGGAAGATCCAGCGCCCGAAGCGCATGATTGAATCCGCGGCTTCTCTGGAATATCTGAATCTCGGTGCGTAGGGCGCTGCCAGGAACGAAGCAGCAAGAAAAGTGAATGCACCGGCGATGCTTCCCAACACCAGGGACCAGGCGCCCATGCCGGGGGCCAGCGCGACTGCAACTACGGTATTGATCGTCGCGGTGGCAATGCCGATCATGGCCAGCGAGCCGAAGTGCAGCTCGCGATTGAGGTGAGCGATCCGGATACTGGCTGCCGAACGCAGCAGGACGGTGAAACCTATGGCCTGGACGAAGGGCTCGGCCGCCGGCTCGCCGAAGGCGGCGGCGATCTGCGGAGCCGCCAGCACAAGCACAACCATGACCATCAGGCCACGCAATACGCTGATGGTCCATGCGGTGTCCAAGTGATTCTTGTCGGTGGACGGTTGCTGGACCAGCGCAGACACCACGCCCAGATCCGTCAGGCTGACCATGAGCACCATGGAAGCCATTCCTATCGCAACCAGACCAAAGTCTTCAGGGACGAGTATGCGCGCCAGGATGACGAGACGGACGAGGAATATGAGTTTCTCGCCAGCGAGCGCGATGCTACGCCAGACGACGGCACTGCCGGCACGGCGCGCCAGTTGCCGGCTCACTTGCCATCACCCCTGGTCGATCCAGGCATCCGCAATTCACTCCCTGACAAGGTCGCAGACTGACCGGAATCACAACTGCACGCCAATCGCCCGGTCGACCGGCATCATATGCCAATTCCCCATGGCGTTTCACGACGGAGCTCCCATTTGTCGGTGCCTGCGTTCGTCTCGTGAAGGCAGTTTAAATTCTCCGTCACCGGTCGGGATTCCGAGACACGCTACGGAACGCCGCATATACCGCTCATGGTATAAGACAGCGACGTATCCACTGCGGATCAGGCTCGATGTCAGAGGGTCACACGGCAGGACTTTCCACCGTCGGTAACTGTACAGCCCCGACCTCCTCGCTCGGGACCAGGCTTACGAGTGCCCGACTGCTGGTCCTGGCGCCCCATATGGACGATGAAACGCTGGGATGCGGCGGCACCCTCGGTCTGCATTCGGATCCTTCCCGGGTTCACTGCCTGTTCGCCACGGACGGCTCCCGGTCGCCGGCTCCTCTTCTGCCATGGGCCGGCCGGATCGATCCCGAGTTGCCGACGAAGAGACGGACGGAAGCGATCGCGGCGCTATCCGAGCTCGGCGTGAATCACGATAATCTGATCTTTCTTGACCTGCCGGACGGCAGACTGTCCCGCCATCAGGACACTCTGACGGAAAATCTGTCAGAAACAGTCCGGAGGCTCCGGCCGGAGGTGGTGCTTGCTCCTTTCCGGCTTGATGCCCATCCTGACCATGTGATCCTCAACAGGATTGCGCGGAAGGTGCTGAAGACGCGCCCGGATCAGCCAGCGTTCGCGGAGTATTTCGTCTATCACCGCATGCGGCTCCTCCCGGGAGGCGACATCCGCCGCTGCCTGCGGCCATCGTCGCTGGTCCGGATCGAGACCGCTGCCTCTGCGACAGTGAAGATGCGTGCGCTCATGAAATACGAAACGCAGGTGACCATCACTCAATCCTGGCAGGATCGTCCGATCCTGACGCCGGAGAGTCTTCGGGAGCGCTGTGGGGCACCAGAGTACTTCATGTTCAGCGATCCGGGAGAGGGATTGCTCGAGCCCTTCCCGCGCCGCCGGGCGAGGATCCTTGTGGCCTATCTCGCCCAACGATTCGGCAAGCGTCCGAAAGACCGGTTGCTCGCTTCCCTGCAATGGCTGGGTGGCCGAGGGCGGGTGCGGTGAGGGAAACGGGGCCGATACGGGTGGTCCTATTCACCGGTGGCGCGGAACTGCAGCCGGACGTTCTGGATTTTGCCGAGCGCCTCGAGAAACACGCGGATATCGACCTGGTTGGAATATTCTGCCAGACCCGAGCACACGGAATTCCAGGCGTGGTGAGAGACCTGTGGAATCGCAGGGGTTTTCTCACCCCGGCGCTGCTGCTGCAGCGGTGGCTGAGGATCGCCACCGATGCTGTGCTCAATCCTCGTCGTGCAGCGGCCAGACGGTGGACCGCCCTCGGTATAGAGGACCGCCTGCACTTTCCTGACGACCTGCACAACCCGGAACTCCTTGGACGGATGCGCGAACTTGGCGCGGACCTCGGGCTTGTCTATGGTGGCCCAATTATTCGCCGGGAACTCTACAGCCTGCCGCGACTCGGGACGCTGGGAATCCATCATGGCCTTACGCCGGAGTATCGAGGAAAGAAGACCACCTTCTGGGCCATGTATAACGGCGAAAAATGCGTGGGCGTGACCATCCAGAAGGTGGCCGATGGTCTAGACCGGGGCGACATCGTGGCCGAAGGCAGAGTTCCCGTCGGCCGTGCGCCTCTCCCGGTCGTCACGGCAAGGTTGCAACGCCTCGGCATCGAGCTCTACCTGCAGGCCATCCTCGAGGTGCGGGAGGGCACCGCGGCATTCCGGCCTCAGCCGGCGGGAACCAGCGATCTCTATCGCGATCCATCGACGGCGGATATCTTCCGTTTCTGGTGGCGGTACCTGGCGCGGCTTGTCAAGCCGGCGAGATACACGTAATGGCAAAATGGGCCGTCTCTCTGGATGGGGCAAAACAGTGTTGACTCACAGGCACTCCGGTCGTGGACTCGAAACGTAGAAGCCCGGGCGTCTGTCTGCTCACGGAGACTTTTTACCCTCTGACCGGCGGAGGAGAAACCCAGGCGCGGACCCTGGCCCTCGGCCTGGCGCGGCACGGGTACCACGTCACGCTGATGACAAGACGCAATGACAAACAGCTGCCGAGGGTCAGCAGCATCGATACCGTCGTCGTCCGGCGACTCGCTCCTGCAGGAGCGGCGCACCTCAAGAAGTGGGGCCTGTCCCTGACCGCCCTGGTGGAACTTGTGCGCCGCCGTGATGAGTTTGACGTGATGCTTGTGTGCGGATACCGGGTACTGGGCATACCCGCGATGATCGTGAGCCGCTTCCTGAGCAAGCCATGCATCCTGAAGGCCGACAGCCTGGGTGAACAATCCGGAGCATTTTTCGATCCCGGCCTGAAGAGGTTCGGCCTCAGTCATGAACGCTGGCCGGTGAGCCTCGCATTGCGCATACGTAACGGTCTCCTGTCGCGGGCATCCGGCTTTGTCGCTATCTCCGGGGCCGTCAGGGAGGAACTGCAGGCCGCCGGCGTGCCGGCGGATCAGGTCCACGACATCCCGAACTCGGTCGACACCGATATGTACCGGCCGGCTGATCGGGAGGAAAAGGCGGCGATACGCGACCGGCTCGAGATCGGGCAGGATCGACCGGTTGCGGTGTTCACTGGCCGCCTCGTCAGTACCAAGGGCCTGCCGATGCTGCTGCGAGCCTGGCGCGGCGTCTTGGAGTCGACTCCCGACGGACTGTTGCTGCTTGTTGGCTCTGGCGGTCTCGGACTGCAGAACTGCGAGTCCGAACTGCGCGGATTCGCGGATCAGCACGATCTTGGCGGTTCCGTCCGTTTTACCGGCAGCGTCGCCGAGGTCGGGGATTACCTGCGCGCTGCAGACCTGTTTGTGTTCCCTTCACAGAGAGAGTCATTTGGCATCTCGGTTATCGAGGCCATGGCATGCGGCCTTCCGGTCATCGCCTCGGACATCCCCGGACTGAGCGACGTGGTCGTTCCCGAGGTGACCGCTCGCCTCATTCCGCCCCAGGATGAAGACGCACTCCGAGGGGCCATAACTTCACTTCTGAACGACCGGGAGCTACAAGCGCAACTGGGCATGGCCGGGCGACGGCGCGCGGAACAGAATTTCTCGGAGACCCGGGTGATCCAAAGCTACGCTGACCTCATCGGGGACCTGACAGGTTACGAAAGATGGTCGGCGGGATGAACCCTACCGAATCATCGATCACATCCGCCCCGGATCCGGAGGCGAATGCACATGCTCGGAGCGCGAGGGTCGCGGCGGATGTCACGGTTGTTATCCCCACCCTGGGTCGCGCCATCCTGGAGGAATGCCTCGAATCCATACGCCGGGGCTCGCGCCTCCCCGGTGAGCTCATCGTCGTGGATCAGGGGGACAACGATGCCATCGGCGAGTGGCTGACACCTCTCGCCCAGGAAGGCGTCATCACCCGACACCTGCGAATGTGCGGCACCGGGAGGGCAGCCGGCTTGAATCGAGGGCTTCGGGCACTCCGAACGGCCTTCGTACTGATTACGGACGATGACTGCGAGGTAGACAGCGACTGGCTACAGGTCATGACCGGGTGCCTGCGCAGGCACCCAGACCGCGCGGTTACCGGTGCTGTCACCTCGGGAGGCGACGAACCCGTGTTGAACACCGTTCGCGGTACCCGGCCATCCATCGCCAGCCGACCGCGACTGACCTTCGACAAACTCTCGGGCGGCAACTGCGGTCTCCCGCTGGACGTGCTGCGACGAGTGGGTCTATTCGATGAAGATCCCTGCACGAGATTTGCCGAGGACGGGGAATGGGCCTATCGGGCGCTGCGCGGGGGCGTGAACATTGCTTACGAGCCGACCGCACGGGTGACCCATCTGGGATGGCGCGATCCTCATGAACGGCTGGGCCAATACCACGGATATGCGCGCACTCACGCCGCATTCTTTGGCAAGTATCTGAGACGGGGCGACCTGTTTATGGCGGCCCGGGCCAGCGTCCACCTGGGACGGTCGGCGCTTCGGTGGCTTCGGGGAATATTGAGGGGCGACCGCGAGCTTGCAGCCAACGGCCGGGCTTACGTCACCCAGTTTGTACCTGGCCTGCTCGACGGCCTTCGCAGCGACATTCGTCCACCGGTACTGGAATGAACGAGAGTCCAGGATTGGAAGACGGCAGGATCCGGACCAACACTGGTGCGGGCAGGTCCGGGAGCGCCCCCGGGATCGCCGTCGTGATACTCACTTATCGGCAGAAATCCCAGACCCTCCGATGTCTGCATCATCTTCTCGCGCCCGAATCGGAAGACGTGCCCTTCCGGGTTCTGCTCTGGGACAACGGTTCGAATGACGATACGCCGGACGAAGTGGCCAGGGAATTCCCGTCCGTCCACGTACACGTCAGCGAGACCAATCTCGGGGTCGCCGGCGGACGTAACGCCGCGGCCGCCGAAGCGATCCGCCTGTGGCAGCCGGAATTTCTGCTGTTCCTCGACAACGACATGGTTGTGGAAGCGGGGTTCGTGACAGCCCTCTGGACGCCGTTCCTGGGCAGATCCGGGGAGCGTGTCGGACAGACCCAGGCCAAGCTCCGCCTTGGCAAGGACCCGGAACGGCTCAACGACGGGGGCGGCTGCCAGATACGCTTCTGGTTGGGTCAGACCCGGCCGGTAGGTTACGGCGAAGTGGATCGGGGGCAATACGATTCCCCCACCCGGTGTGTGTCCTGTGGTGGCGCAATGATGGTGAAGTCCAGCCTGTTCCAGGATCTGGGAGGTTTCGACGAGATCTTCAACCCCTTCGGTCCCGAGGACCTGGATTTCTCGCTGCGGCTCCAGGAAAAGGGCTGGGAGGCCTGGTACGTGCCGCAGGCGATGGCTTATCACGATGTCACCCACACCTTCGGAGGCGGTGATTACACGGAGGAATACGCCGCCCATCGTTCCCGTCACTGGCTAAGGCTCATGCGCCGCCATGCGGGGATCCGGGACTGGATTGGCTTTGTACTGGTGGGGATCCCGGTCATCGCGTTCCGCGTGATCGGGCGAGAGGTCCGACGGGGCAACCTGCGCGCCTTGCGCGGACTGATCCGCGGGATGCTGGGACGACGGCCAAAATGATCGCCACCGACAGAGAGGTTTTCGCCGACGGACGCCGAACGCCATCCCTGGCTTATCGTCAGCCCGAGCCGACAGCCTCCAGGATCTTCAGTGTCTCGGTGCCGCAACGGTCCCAGTCGAACTGCCCGGAGCGGACGCGGGCCCTGGCCCGCAGGTCCGATCGCAATCCTTCGTCCTCGAGGACCCGCTGTACCGCCTCGGCCACCTCGGCAGGGTCCGAGGGATCGACCAGCAAGGCGGCATCGCCGGCGAGTTCCCGGAGCCCGAAGGCATTGGACGTGACGATGGGGGTCCCGGACGCCAACGCCTCTGTGATCGGGATGGGGAAGGCCTCCATGTTCGACGGGTACAGGAACAGCGCCGCAGATCGGTAGAGCGCGGGCAGGTCCTGCTGATCGACCCACCCGGTGAATGTCACATCGGCGCCGTACCCGGTGTCAGGGATCCCGTAGCGCTCGCGAAATCCCTCGCAACCCCGGCCCGCCACTACCAGCTTGCACGGTCGCTTATGGTGCACATGGCGAAAGGCCTCGAGGATGGTGTCGAAATTCTTCCGCTCTGCCTTATCGCCGCCTGTGAGCGTCAGGATGTAATCTTTGCCGACGCCGAAACGATTCAGTATTGCGGCGTGGTGATCCGGATCCATCGCTTTCCGGAATTGCTCACCCGGGGCGAAGTAGACGGTGCTGATCTTCGACTCGTCCACGCCCAGGCGCGTACAGAATTCCTGCCTGGTAATCTCCGAGACCGAAAGGACGGAGCCCGCCCGCCGGCAGTAGATCGGCATCATCATGCGGGCGTAGGCGCGTGTCGTCCGCGACCAGAAGCGACGGGTCTCCGGGATGAACCAACCGGCCCCGTGGAGAACCATGACGCTTCGCTTCCCGCAGATGAGCGGCACGGTGAATTTCGGGTGGAACATGACATCCAGCCGGTCGCGACGGAACCACAAGGGCATCTTGACCTGGTCCCACACGGCCTTGTTCCCGAGCGGCACATGCCGCTCCACCGCGTTTGCATATTCCGAGTGGGCGCCCAGATCCTCGGCTTGCCCGAAGTACAGGAAGAATTCGTGCTGCGGCGCCAACCTCAGCAGGTGCCGGGTGACATTGCGGGTGTAGACGCCCACTCCGCCCTGTTCTCCGAAAGCCCGCAGCATAATCCCTATGCGCATGTCATTCTCGTTGCAGACCGGCCCAAGCCGGTGCCTCACTCCCGGTGATTGATGACCCTGGCCGGGGCCCCGGCCACGATCGCGTACTCCTCCACCTCGCCCTGCACCACGCTCCCGGCGCCCACGACGACTCCACGGTGGAGGTGAGTCCCGGGCAGGATCACGGAATTCGCGCCGATCAGGACATCGTCCTCGATGACGACACCGCGCGGCTCCGCCTCGGGCTGCGCGACGATGAGTGATTCCCGGCGCCGGACTTCCTTGGTGCCGCCGACGATCGTGCAGTTCGGTGCAATCCTGACGTGGTTGCCGATGATAACGTCACCGGCCCCGGTCGAGATGTGGTCGAAACTGCTGAGGGCACAATTGCGGCCGAACCGGACCTGGCCACCGCTGCTCTGGACCACGGCAAACGCCTTCACCACCGTGCCTTCGGCGAAAGTAATGCGCGAGGATAGCTGGATCTTCGCCGACGGACTGACCAGCGCCCTGCTGCGGAGGTAATGATAGATGCTGGCGAAGAAGCCCGGCACCGCGTATCTCTGAAGGGTCCGGGCAGACATGGATCGGCCGAGGACGAAGCGTCTCAGCCCGTCGCCGGCTTCACCGCCACGACCGAGTACTTGTATGCGAATCGCTTGGCCAGGGGCACCGGCAACAGGTTGTAAGCAGGCCGGAACAGGAATCGGTACAGGAACGCCTTGAAGCCGCTGCGCGCCACGGGTAACGCCCGGTAATGTTCCCGGTATGTCTCCACGATCTGGAACTTGTGGAACATCGCCTCTATCTCGGCCTCGGTGTAGAACTCATTGACGGGCGGGTCTTCATCATCGTACTCGATATTGGCCCGACCTGCGTGTTTCAAAAGGTACATCCATGAGGGCTTACGGTAGAAATGCGAGATGATCGCCCGACCGCCAGGCTTCAGCACCCGGAAGACCTCGTCAATCGCCTTCTGAGTGTCGCCGGATGCATGCAGCACTCCGTTGGACCAGACGGCGTCGAAGCTCTCGTCTGGGAAAGACAAGGAGAGCGCATTGTCGACCCGGATCTCTTCCGCGTCCGCGCCCACCACCTGGAAATGTTGCCCGCAGAACTCAACCGCCCTGGGTGACAGATCGACGGCCGTTACCCGGACACCCCGCCGGATGAACTCGAGGCTGTCGTAGCCCATACCGCATCCTATCTCCAGCAGACTCTTGCCTTTCAATCTGGCCGACTCCGCTTCGATGCGCTCCATGATCCAGGGGAACTTGTAGGGGTTCATCCACGGCTGGATGTGCGCGAAGAACTCGGGTGTCCCGACCGGCACCTCCGGATCAGACACGTATTGCAGCCCCAACGGATGAGCATCCCAGTAGCTGCGGATGCTGGCCACTCGTTCCTCTGTCGCCTGACAGAGGCTGTCGTCCTGATCGTTACGCTCTGGCAATTCGGCCACCGCTGCTCTCGTGTTCATCAATATCTCCGTGCCCAGTTCTGTCCAACCGCTCGAATCATCTGCAGAAGGGGTACATGTTAAGAACGACTGGACAGGCACGTATGTGACGGAAGTTGCAATTCACGCGAATAAGTTAACTCGGCCGCCCTGATTCCCCCGGGACGACACCTGAGAGACGACCTCCCGATCCCCGCAGGCGCATGCATGGCCCGCGCATATCCTCCCTGATGTGCCGGGCGGGTGCCACCGGTATCTGACCTCGGGTCCGGTCAGGGGCCATGAATATACCTAAACTATATTATCAATATGCGATTATAAGCTACTGTTATATAGATTAATTGACTAATCGACCAGGCCCATTTCAGGTTGAGCCGAAAAGGTCGGCTTCCCGGTGTCTGCGCGCCAGATGATGACGAGCGATACCAGAGCCTGGTGAGTGCCGAATCACGGATCCGGCTTTCATGTTCCAATG
The DNA here is from genome assembly GCA_024640085.1 of Gammaproteobacteria bacterium. Lineage (GTDB taxonomy): Bacteria > Pseudomonadota > Gammaproteobacteria > Steroidobacterales > XN24 > JAHEFR01. The sequence continues at coordinate 8,990 of JAHEFR010000029.1, read as the reverse complement.
CGGCGGGTATGGGCTGATCCACCGGGCTCTATCGGCAGCAATGAATTCCTATCTATCGCTCACGCGGCCTATTGACCCGGCCTGATCGGCTTCCCGAGATCGACCACCTGGCCGCGCTCCGCAATACCAACGGGCGCCCCCAGCTCCTCCTTCAGTCGTGTCCTCAACGTCTCCCGCGCTACCTGTTCACCGTGGACCAGGTAGACGGGCGGCCGATCATCGAAGCCCCGGTACCACCGGAGAAGCCCGTCCTGATCAGCATGGGCGGACAAACCTCCAACGGTATGCACCCTTGCCGCGACCCTGATCGTCTCGCCCCATAGTTTGATCTTTTCTGCGCCATCGACGAGCCGTCGACCCAGGGTTCCCTGGGCCTGGTAACCGACGATGACCACATGACAGTCCTCCCGCCAGACGTTGTTTTTCAGGTGATGCTTGATCCGACCGCCCTCGCACATGCCGCTGCCCGCGAGGATGATGGCGCCGGCCCGGATCTTGTTGATGGCCCGGGACTGCTTGGCGGTGCGAGAGAGAACAAAGCGAGGCAACAGCCCCCCGCCTCCACCCCGCCGGTTCCACAGACCCGCGGCCTCCTCGTCGTACAGGTGCGCATAGCGCGCGTACACCCGCGAAGCCTCGATCGCCATGGGACTGTCCAGAAACACAGTCCATTCATCCAGACTCCAGTCCTGGCGATGCTGGCTGAGAAAGTACAGCAGGTCCTGGCTCCTTCCCACGGCGAATGACGGAATCAGGATGTTGCCCTTGCCATGACGCGCCCGGGTGATGATCTCACCGAGCTCCGCGATGGTCTCTTGCCGGCTCCGATGGAGCCGATCGCCGTAGGTGCTTTCCATCAGTACCAGGTCGGCGTCCTGAACCCGGACCGGGTCCCGCAGGATCGGTGCCCCCGCATTGCCCAGGTCGCCGCTAAACACAAGCTTGCGCCTGACCCCTCCTTCCTCCAGCCAGAGTTCGACGATGGCCGACCCAAGGATGTGCCCGGCGTCCAGGTAGCGGATCGTGATACCCGGGAGGATGCGCTCGCGCCTCTCGTAGGGAAGACCGCGGAACTGGCCGACGGCGGCCACGCCTTCCGCGGCCGTATATATCGGCTGGACTGGGGCGAGGCCTTTCCGCTGGCGCTTGCGGTTCACCGACTCCGCCTCTTTCTCCGCGAGGAAGCCCGCGTCCTTGAGCATGATCCGGCAGAGGTCCCGCGTCGCTCGCTGGGCGTAAATCGGCCCCGTAAAGCCGTCCCTCACCAGAAGTGGTAGCCGCCCGGAATGATCGATGTGGGCGTGACTGAGGACAACCGCATCCACCGACCGGGGCTCAAATGGCCAGGGGCCACGATTGCGCGCTGCGTCCTTGCGCGACCCCTGGATCATGCCGCAATCGAGCAGGATTCGGGAATCGCCAACGGTGAGAATGTGACAGGAGCCGGTGACTTCACCGGCGGCCCCATAGAACTCGAGTTTCATCGGCAGTCTCCCGGCCGCCCGGAAAAGTAAAGACCTGCCCTCAGTTCATCGGGCTTGCGTAAAAATTCAGCAGTGCCTCCACATCATCGTCGGATAGCGAGCGCAGCCTTTCGAGCATCGCCGCCTCTCCGAGTCTGTCGCCAGAACGGTAATCGGAGAAAGCGTTGCGCAGGTACTCGATGTTCTGGCCGCGCAGGATACTGGCCTCATCCACAGGATCCGAGCCGCCGCCGGAATGACACTCCTCGCATTGGGCTGCGTGGAGATCAGCGCCCTGCACTGCCAGGGCCATGTCGAACTCCGCCACCGAAACGCTGAATGGCTGGGTCGCGTAATACCGGGCGATCACGTCGATTTCCGCATCGGAAAGTGGCTTCGCGATCGAGCACATGTCGAGGTCCGGGCAAGTCGCCTCGGCTACGCAGGCGGGTCGCCTGCAAGGGCGGGTGCTGCCGCGGAAATCATAAAGCGCGTTGGCAACGACCACTTCCGGCAGGCCCGAAATGTTCGGGATCTCTCCCCAACGGCTGATTCCGTCCGGACCGTGACAGACGGCGCACTGGTCGACGACGCCGGGGGCCGTCTCCGCCTGGGCGGCCACTCCGATACCGAGCACGAGCAGGACGAGTACGCGCATCGAGCCTCCCTTCCCCTGGGCGGGGGTTATCGTTTTCTACCCCATACTTAGCAGCCCCTGCATGCGGCTGCAAATTGCCCGACGTCGCTATGGGCCTCGGGATTGCCTCTGACCCTCCGCCCGAAGATCGTGAAGTTGGTGCCCCGGGCAGGAGTCGAACCTGCGACCTTCCGCTTAGGAGGCGGACGCTCTATCCTACTGAGCTACCGGGGCTCAATGCTTGCCTATCACTGAAATACGCGGCTAATTCTATCCAAAGCAGCGCTGGCGCGCTGCCCGACGCTTATCCGACCATCAGTTCGCCCCCGCCCCCGGGGAGGCCGGCGGAAAACTTGCGACACAGCGTAGGCCAGCCGGGATCTTGTAGCCCGCGTTGGGGATTTCCATGCGCACGCCGAAGGTGCCGCTCGCCGCATCGATCACCGAGTCGATAATCTTGACCTCGGCGTCGTAGGCGCCGCCCACCGGCGGCTCGAGTGTCACCTGGCCGGTGGAACCCATCTGTATCGACCCGAAATACTGTACCGGCACGACGACCTCGACGTTGAGTGGGTCTATCTGTGCGATCTCCATGATATCCGTCTCCTGGACATATTCGCCGGGCCCCTTGAATCGCTCGACCACCACGCCGTTGACCGGGCTGCGGATATTGCGGATCTCCACCAGGGTCTCCCGTTCGTTAAGCTCCAGCCCCGCCAACTGCGCATCCGTGCCCATGTCGTCCTGTTCCTGAGCCGACATCAGCTCCTCCCGGGCCAGCTCTTCGTTGCGCTCCACCCGGCGCTTCGCGTATTCCGCGCGAGCCTTGGACAGCTGCACATCGGCGATCTGCGCCCGGGAGTCGATCCTTGCGACCAGCTGGCCCTTCTTGACCAGGTCGCCACGTTCCACGAATACGTTCGACAGAGCACCCGGGACAGGGCTGCCGATCTTGAGCGACATGTGCGGCTCGAGCAGACACTCCAGCTCCAGTCCGCCCAAGTCCTGTGCCACGCAAACCGTACTCATCGTGACACAAAAATACAATATTATTATTCGTATAGTTAACTTCATTACTTAATGTTCCTTATGAGCAATGACTCTTTCAAGATGATCTCGCCGAAACCGTCCTCCGCCAACGTCATTCGCCGCGGCCACTGAAGGCAAGCATGTCGCCCAGATTGTCGTCGAGCTTCAGGAAGTCTTTGCGAATTCGCGTGTTATGGCGCTCCGCGGCTTTCTGGGCCAGGGTCACCAGCGGCGACCCCAGCCAACTGGGCAACGGCCGGCCGGCAAGCTTCAGTTGCTTGACGTACCGGAGTATGAGGTCGGCGTAATACTCATCGATCAACTCGTCTTCCAGCGACAGGATGGTCTGGTAGCTGCCCGGATCACCCTGGCGACCGCCCCGTCCGAACAACTGGCGGTCGATCCGGCGGGCCTCGTGCCGTTCCGTCGCCAGCACGTGAAGGCCGCCCAGATCGGCCACGCCGGAAGACAGCTTGATGTCGGTGCCGCGCCCGGCCATGTTCGTGGCGACCGTGATCCTGCCCCGATGACCCGCCTGGGCGATGACCTGGGCCTCCTCCCGGTCCTGGCGAGCGTTCAGGACTTGGTGTGGCAGCAGACTCGCCGTCAGCAGGTGACTGAGGTGCTCGGACGCGGCCACCGAACGCGTGCCGATGAGCACCGGTCGCCCCTGGTGATGAAGATCCCGCACCCGGGCCAGGATGGCACGCCACTTCTCCTCCGCCGTCCGGTAGACCTCGTCCGCCTGGTTGACTCGCCGCAAGGGTCGGTTGGTGGGTACCGCCACCACGTTCAGGCGATAGACGGACCAGAGTTCGCTGGTCACCTCACGAGCGGTACCCGTCATGCCCGCCAGCCGCAGATAGCGGCGGAAGAAACGCTGGTAGCTGATCCGGGCAAGGGTCTCCTGTCTGCCCGTCACCGCAAACCCCTCCTTGGTCTCGATCATCTGGTGCAGACCACGCTCCCAGGATCGATCCGGCATCACGCGGCCAGTGTATTCGTCGATGATCTGCACCTTGCCGTCTTTCAGCAGATAGTGCTTGTCCACCTCATACAGATTCAGGGCGGACAGGGCCTGGCGCAGCAGGTCCTCGCGACGCCTGGCGCCGGTCCACACGCTTCCCAGGGCCTTCGACATCTTGTGGATCCGTGCCTTGCCGAAATCGGTCAGCTCGATCTGCTTGTCGCGGGCCCTGATGACGAAATCCCGTGGGGACTCGAGCTTGCGGGCCAGCTCCACCGCCTGGCGATAGGTACCCTCCTCCTGGCTGGTGTCGCCCTTGTTGGAAATGATCAGGGGCGTCCGAGCCTCGTCGATCAGGACGCTGTCCGCCTCGTCCACGATGGCGAAACACAAGCCCCGCAGCAGCAGCCGGCTGGTCCTCGGCCGATCCCGATAGAGCCCTTCGATCTGCAGGTGAAGCGGCCGGCTCTCCTGCCCAAGGAGCAGACGATCCTTGAGGTAATCGAAGGTGAGCTGCTTGTTGGTGCAATAAGTGATGTCGCACGCATAGGCGACGCGGCGTTGCTCCAGGCTCATGCCCTCCGTGATCGTCCCCACCGTCAGCCCGAACGCCTTGTATATGGGTCCCATCCACTCGGCATCCCGCTTCACCAGGAAGTCGTTGACGGTGACGATATGGACGGGGATACCGGCCAGTGCGGCGGTGCACGCCGGCAGGGTGGCTGTCATGGTCTTGCCCTCGCCGGTCTCCATCTCGGCCACCATGCCTTCCAGCATCACGCGGCCGCCGAAGAGCTGGACGTCGTAGTGCCGCATACCGAGCCGGCGCGAGGCAAATTCCCTGACCATGGCGAAGGACTGGGCCACAAGGTCGTCTTCGAGGCCCTCCGCGTACAGGCGCCGGCGGAGCGCGCGAGCCTGCCAGGTCAGCTCCTTGTCATGCAACTGATCCAGACCCTCGGCCTGGGCGTTGACCTCGGCCACGAAGCGCTCGAAAGCCGGGCCTCGGCTGTGCACGTACCGGCGCAGGGTGCCGGCGATCCCCGCCACCGCCCGGTCGAGCCAGCTGTCCCGCACGTCTTCCCGTTGGGGGTAGCGACCGACGGCGACGCCAGGTCTCAAGAGCGCGGAGCTAGACACCGAACCGCCTCAGGAACAGCTGGCGCAGGGCCCTGTACATCTGGAAACCCACGGCCTCGTAACCGTGATCGAAACGCACGAACATCCGCTGGCCAAGGAAATCCGTCTGCACCGACGACGGCAGGTCCACCTCCACCTCGAACACCCGCTCCATGGTGGCCCGGCCGCTCTGGTCCCTGGGATCCACCGCGAACCGACCACCACCGCCAATGCCGAGGGCCGCCGTCGGCAGATTCATAGTGCCACCGGGCACTTCCCGCTTGATGGTCGCCCGCACGGAATGGGCGCCCCATTCATCCGGCAGCACATCGACCCGTCGGACCTCCTCCCGGACCAGTCCGATCTCGTCCTGGGAGACGGCCACCCGTAGCGACACCGGGTCCGACGGCTGGATGATGTAGGCCAGCAGCTGACCCTTTCTGACGAAGCGATCCGGCAGGTCCTCCTCCTGGGGCACGACCAGGGTCCCGTCCCGGGGGCTCAGGATGATCATGTCATCCATCTTCTGTTGCGCAAGAACCAGGGCGCCATCCGCCGCGATGATGGCCTCGCGGATCACCTCCGTCTGCACCCTGTCCACGGTGCTGGCCGCCATCAGCTGGCTCTCGAGTTCCCTCTTGTTCGCCTCGAGCAAGAGCACCCGCGCCTCCAGGAACGGATCCCGCGTCTCGATGATGGGCTGGCCGGCGACAACCTCGCTGCCCGCCGGCGCCAGCGTGGCGACGATAAATCCGTCCACGGCGGCTCGTACCTGGGACCGTTCCGCCGGCCAGGTTACGCCCTCGGCCCGTGTCCAGGACGGGGCCGGCAATACGAACAGGAACGCCAGGATAATCGCGACCGCCGCCGAGGTCGTGATCAGGCCGCGTCCCCGGTTGCGTCTCAACTTCGGGCTGGTGAACAGGAAATGAGTATGTTTCACGGTAGGCACCACAATCATCGTCGTAACAGACCACATCGCCAGCAATACACCGACGGCAAAGAACCGCCCGCCGATATACAGGATGATGGCGAACATGATGAAAACTCGGTAGATGAAGGCCGCGATCCCGTAGACTACGAACCAGAATTTCTCGCCTGTCGTATTGGCCGGGTTGTCGGCGTCCTTCATCCCGTAGGGATAACGCTGGATCAGGTACCCCAGGTACTTGTTCGCCCGGGTACCGAGATTGGGGATCTCCAGCCAGTCGGCCAGCACATAGTAGCCGTCGAACCGCAGCAGCGGGTTGCCGTTGAACAATAGCGTCGAGATGCCGCTGATGAGCATCACATTGTAGGCCACGGCGTGGGCCGGACCCGGCTCGGCGTTGAGCCACACGAACAGGGCAAAGGAACCGAGGAGCAGTTCCGTAAGAATCCCGGCGCCGCCGACAAGCATGCGATGGTGCTTGTCGCGGAAACCCGAGGCGGAGCTGGCGTCCACGTAGGGGACCGGGACCAGCACCAGGAACATGATGCCGATCTCGTGGACCTCGCCGCCGGCCTTCTTGATGGCGTAGCCGTGGCCGATCTCGTGGAGTGCCTTGACCACCGGATAGACGAACCACAGCAACAGCAGGTTGGCCGGCGTTAACGCGCGGTCGATGAGGTTCTCGGTCAGTTCCGTCCAGTGCACCGCTGCCAACACGACGGCCGTACCCACCACCACCAGCCACAGGATCGCCCCGGGCCAGGCGAACAACCAGCGGACGTAGGGGAAGGTGCGATCCAGGAAGCGTTCCGGATCGAACAGAGGGATGCGGACGGCCAGCGGGGTCCATATCTTCTGTTTCCAGCGCATCCTCTCGTGCTTCTGGAAACGCCGGAACAACTCCAGGCTGTCCGGCGGTACGTCGCAGATAAGCGCATCGGCGGAGTGAAGCTGCCCCAAAAGCCGGATTACTTCGTCCTGAGTCGGCGCCTCGTCACCCTCCTGCCCATTGAGGTTCTGCCACAGTTCCTCGATCGTCCGCTTGCCGTCCATGAGCCCGACGAAGCGGTAGGCCGCCGGGCTGAAACGGTGCGAACGCCCGCCGGCGTAATCCTGGAGGATGAACCAGACTTTGCCCCGGTATTCGTGCCGGTGGATCTTGGTGTGCAGACGCAGACGGGGCTTCAGGTTCGCGACCCGGTACCAGGATGGACTGTAGATAGTCTCCGCCACGGCCGCTCCGGATTACGGCCACCAGGACCAGAAGAACATGCGCATCCAGTAGACGATCTTGTGGGTCCAGATCCAGATCAGCCGTCGCCGGTCTATGTCCACCTTGCCCACGCCCTCCATGCCGGGACGCAGCAACGGCGGCGTATCCCCGATCAGCCCGGCCTCCACGCGGAAGTAATTCTTGCCTTCCTCGGCGATGGACACCGGCGTGACCTTGTCCACCAGGATCGCCAGACGCTCTCCGGGGAGACCGGTCAGGGCCAGCTTGCCAGCCTGGCCCACCTCGACCTGGCTGATGTCCCGCTCCTCGACCTCCAGGATGACACGGTAGTCCGCCAGCGGCGCCAGCTCGAACATAACGTCTCCCCGCTCCACCGGAATCCCAAGAGACTGGCTGAGGTCGCCGGAGACCACGAAGCCGTCGAACGGCGCGGTCACCCGGACCCGCTCGAGCTGCTCCTCGATCAGGGCCACCTGGGCCTTCGCCTGATCGACCTGGGCCGCCAGCACATTGGCCTTGGCCCGGTCTCGCATGGCCACAGCCTCGTTGTATTCACGACTGTACTGGGACTTCTGGCTGAGCCACTTGAGACGCTCCAGCACCAGGTCCCTGTCGTCCAGCGAGAATAGCGGATCACCCTGTTGCACCAGATCGCCGGCACGTACGTAAGTATCGGCAACGTAGCCGGCCAGGGGCGCCGCGACGGCCCGCTGGACCGAGCCCTCCAACCGCGCATCTGCCGTGACCCGGTAGTCACCCTTCGCGAAAACGAAGAAGATCAGCAAGGCCAGCAGACTGTAGCTGACGAGCTTCAGCACCGTGTGGCGCGGCCCCACCAGCTTTTTGCCGTAGTTGACGATGCTGTCGCCGGCCTTCTGTATGAGCCAACGGTCGTCCTTGCGCTTGACATCCAGCACCGGGCCCAGCAGAGCCGCGGCGTGCTCGCAGAGCTGTACAGTACGGCCATCGAAGGGCTCGTCCCCGGGACGCTCCAGGGTGATGGCGCCGAGGATATTCTGGCCCTCGGCCAGCGGTACGGTGCAGATGGCGCCGGCGCCGAAATCTTTCGACAAGGTCTCGTGGGACCTCGTGACCTGAAGGGGGCCCTCGCCGACCGGCGGATAGATCACCGTGGCCTGCTGATCGATGGCCTCGTCCATGGCCGCCTCGACGGCGCGGATGACGTTGGCCTTCTTGCCGAAGGATGCGGTGTGGGAAAGCGCCCGGACCCGGGAATGCTGGCCGCGCATGAAGCCGATGCTCACCCGTTCGCAATGGAGGATGCCCGCCAGTTCCGTCGCCACGGCGGTCGCGGAGGCCTGGAATCGCTCGTGGTGAAGGCTGGTGGCGATCAGCTCGATCACTGTCACCAGCCGGTCGGAGGATGTGTACTTGTTGCGGCGGATCAGGGCCTCGAGCCAGACCACACCCCAGCGCAGGGCATCGGCCACGGCCTGGGTCCCCTCGGGGTCTCGATGCTCGGTCTCGAAGGACACAGCACCGCAAACCTGAGCGTCGACCATCAGCGGGTGGGAGACAACGTCCAGCTTGCGTTTCTGGTCGTCCGTCGTGGGCGAGCGCTTGCCCCGTTCCATGACCGTCTGCTTGCG
>JAHEFR010000002.1 GCA_024640085.1 Gammaproteobacteria bacterium | reverse complement strand
GGCGATCTGGCGGGCGCAAAATCGGCATGGGAGCGTTATGTCAGTGAGCAGCCTGATGATCCTGCCGGGCTCAACAATCTCGCCGTGGTGCTCGGGGAATCCGGTTGCCCCGGGCGTGGACTGGAACTTGCCCAATCCGCCCTGTCGGGCCTTTCTCCGACCGATCCGATGTACGACGAGATTCTGAAAACCGCTGACGATCTGACGGCCCGAGCCCGCGTCGAAGACCCCGGACATTGCGGTGCCGCGCGCGCAATTGCGCGTCCGGCAGGTGAGTGACCAGGCAAGACACGCTTGCGGCGGTTTGACCGCCGCCGCCGGGCCGTGGATATTTGGCTCCGGTACCAATGCCGAGGCACGATCCTTAGATGGCAGACCGAGCTGAAATGGGGAAAGGCACGCGCGACCTTGAGGTCCTCGTCGTCGGTGCAGGATTCGGTGGCATCCTCGCGGGCATCAAGCTCAGGGAAGCTGGCATCGAAGACTTCCTGATCCTTGAAAAAGATGCCGGCGTCGGGGGGACCTGGTGGGCCAACACCTATCCGGGTTGCGCCTGCGACGTACAGTCTCACCTGTACTCCTTCTCTTTCGAACCGAACCCTGACTGGGCGTACATGTTCGGCCGCCAGGAGGAGATCCGGGACTACCTCGGACGCTGCGTAGATAAGTACGGGCTGGCGCCGCATATCCGACTGTCCACGGAGGTAAAGCGCGCTGAATGGCGGGAGGCGGATCGTCGTTGGCAGGTCAGGACGGATGACGGGAACACCTATTCCGCGCCGATATTGATCAGCGCCATCGGGGGCCTCTGCCGCCCATCTTATCCTGACATTCCAGGGCTTGGCTCATTCCGGGGCAGGACAATACATTCCGCCCGCTGGGACCCGGACCTCGATCTGACCGGGAAGCGGGTGGCAGTCATCGGGACCGGCGCCAGCGCCATCCAGATCGTGCCGGATATCGCACCCACGGTCGGTCAACTCCATCTGTTCCAGCGGACGCCGCCGTGGGTCATCCCCAGGCCAGACCGACGGATCACCCGGGCCGAGAAATGGCTTTTTCGTCACGTACCGCTCTCCCAGCGCCTGTTCCGATGGATGCTCTACTGGCGTCTGGAGGCCCGGGCGATGGCCTTCGTCGTCTTTCCGCGGCTGGCCCGGTTCGTCGAGTGGCTGGGCCGCTGGAACATCAAGCGCGGCATCCCTGACCCGGGGCTGCGTCTCAAGGTCGTGCCCAGCTTCCCTGCCGGCTGCAAGCGGGTGCTGCTGTCCGATGACTACTATCCGGCTCTGAACCGAAACAACGTCCACCTGGTGACCCGAAGGATCCGGGAGATCACCGAGCGAGGCATCGTCACGAGCGATGGCGTGGAGACGACCGTGGATGCCATCGTGTTGTGCACCGGCTTCCAGGCCACTCATCCGGTGCCCGGGGGCTTGTTCATCGGCCGCCAGGGCCTCGACCTGACCCAGCGGTGGCGCAGTGGCATGGAAGCGTACAAGGGTATGAGCGTGTCCGGTTTTCCGAACCTGTTCCTCCTCAACGGCCCCAACACCGGCCTGGGTCACAATTCGGTGGTGTTCATGCTCGAGGCCGAGATGCGCTACATCATGGATGCGCTGGCGACGATGAAGGAGCAGGGCACGTCGGTGCTGGAAGTGCGCCGGGGAGTGGAGACGAGCTTCAACCGCAAGCTCCAGAACCGCCTGTCAAGGACGATCTGGGCCAGCGGATGCAAGAGCTGGTACCTGGACGAGAACGGTAACAATACGACGCTTTGGCCGGGCTTCACGATCGAGTACTGGCTGCGCACCCGGAAATTCGGCCTGGAAGATTTTGTCACCGCGAAGCCAGTTAAAGAGGCCGACATGCCGGGCTCGGCGTGAAGCATACCGTATCCGGTTTCATGCCGTCCGGCTCGCCAAATCCCGTACGCCGGCCAGCACCGGCACGGTTCGGTGCCCGGTATGGATGGGCGCGTCACAGGCGCCGCACTCCCGGAAAGCGAAGAGCTTGTCCCGGAAACGTTTGACGCTGCTACTGGCCACATGCCGTCTGTAGTGTGGTTGCGCCTGTTTCTCCGACATCATGTCGCAAGCGCCCGATGGTCAACCGCCTCAACACGTGCGGCTCCAGGTCCCTTCTGGCCACGGTATCCGTCATGATGTAGCTTACCCACGCACCCGTCCGCATGCGCCCTCTCCGGGTGCTGGCAGTGTGCATACGCTCATGCCTGATAAGCACGACACCGACAACGCCATCGAAGCCGCCCGGTCATTGATCGACCGGGGCCAGCCGGAACTCGCGCTGGAGAGGCTGCAAGCACAGATGGAGAGGGTGCCTGAGGATGCTGAGATATTGATGATTGCGGGTCGGGCGCTGAACAATTCCGGGCGGATACCGGAAGCGGTCGATGCGTTCAGGCGAGCAGTGGCCCTGGATCCTGGTGACGTAAACGCGGTCTCGAACCTCGGACACGTTCTGGCGCGGCTGGGCGATCAGCCCGGAGCCGAGGACGCCTGGCACAAGGCGTTGAAGCTGGATCCGGACCACCTCCGATCCCTCAAGGGGCTGGCCGGCCTGTTGGCGGGAAGGCAGCGATACGAACGAGCAGCAGATCTCCTGCGCAGGGTTGCGGGGCTGACGCCGGAGGATCCCGATAACTGGTTGAACCTGGCGGAACTGCTGCAATTTCTCGACCGCCCGACGGAGGCTGAGGCGGCGTTGCGTCAGGCGGCCGAGTTGGCGCCGGGCCGGGCGGAAATCCACGGCAGCCTCGGCAGACTGTTGTACTCGGGCGGTGAGGTAGAGGCTGCATCTGATGCTTACTCCCGCGCCCTCGAATGCGATCCGGGCAACCAGGCGGCGGCGGCCGGCAGGGCTCTGTGCCTTGAGATCACCGGGGGGTCGGCCGAAGCCATGGAGCTTTTGATTCCGTTCATATCCAGCCCGGAACCGGCGCCCATGGTGGATTTTGCTGCGGGTCGGCTGTTGACTGCGGCCGGGCGACACGAGGAAGCGCTGACCCACATTCAGCGCGCGGTTGCCGCGGAGGATCCGGACTGGCAGCGCATTCCCTTGCCTTGGTACGCGCTCGGGACCGTGCTGGAGCGGCTGGGCAGGTACGACGAGGCTTTCGAGGCCTGGTCGGAGGCCAACCGGTTGAAGCCAGCCCGATTCGATGCCGCCGAATACCGGGGGCGGGTGGACAGGATCATCGGCTGGCATGATGCTGCCCGCATATCCGCCTGGCCTCCGGCAGTCCCGGAATCCCGGGCCGTCGTTCCCCTGTTCATTGTCGGGATGCCCCGATCGGGCACAACGCTTGTGGAGCAGGTACTGGCCTGCCACCCACAGATCAGGGCCGGCGGCGAGAGGCTTCTTCTGGAGAACGCGGCCGCTGCGATGTGGCAAGAGAGCAGGCGCGTGAGCACGGACGACCCAGCGGAGCTGGAAACGTTGCGAGCCCATTGGTTGGCCGATGCAGGGACGAGCGAAGCGGGCGTGACATACTGCACTGACAAATTCCCGGGCAACTTCATGCATCTTGGCCTCTTACGACGGGTGCTGCCGGAGGCAAGGGTGATCTGGTGCCTCCGTGACCCGGCGGACACTGCCGTGTCCATATTCGCCAACGATTTCAATCGGAGGATCGTGCCCTGGGCGACGCGACTGGAGCACATAGCCGTCGCCTGGGATGCGCACATCAGGCTGATGGAGCACTGGGCCGAGACTCTCGGCCTGCCCCTCTTGATCGTCCGATACGAGTCCCTGGTGGCGGATTTTGAGAACGGCGTCCGCGCTATGCTCGACTTCCTGGCGCTGCCCTGGGAGCCTTCATGCATGGATTTCCACCGCAGCGGGAGGCTTGCGAACACGGCCAGCTTCGAACAGGTCCGCCGCCCGGTCTACGATACGTCCGTTGGGCGTAGCCGGAACTTCGAGCGCAGGCTCCGCCCGTTCCTCGATGCAATTCCACGGTAGCTCCGGGCCGGGACCGATCAGGGGCCCATCTTCCTGACGCCCTCGTCGCCGGCGATGAGAAGCACGTCGGCCGGACGCCTGGCGAATATGCCTACCGCGACAACGCCGACGATGTCGTTGATCCTGGATTCCAGGGACGGTGGATCTACGATCTGAAAATTGTGGACATCGAGGATGAGGTTACCGTTGTCCGTGACGAAATCCTCGCGCCAGACCGGGCGTCCCCCCAGGGCCGTGAGTTGCCTGGCCACGTATGACCTGGCCATCGGTATCACCTCGACCGGCAGGGGGAAAGCGCCGAGAACGTCAACCAGTTTCGTGTCATCGACGATACAGACAAATTTCTCCGACGCGGCAGCGATGATCTTCTCCCGGGTGAGCGCACCCCCGCCTCCCTTGATCAGATGAAGATGCTCGTTGGCCTCGTCCGCTCCATCGACATAGATATCCAGCGGCCCGGCCTGATTCAGGTCCAGTACCGGGATCCCAAGAGCCTTCAGCCGCTCCGTCGAAGCCTCGGAGCTGGATACCGCACCGTCGATACGGGCTTTGACGCTACTCAGGGCCTCGATGAAGTGGTTGACGGTGCTCCCCGTCCCCACGCCGATGATTCCCTCGCTGACGTATCCGATGGCGGCCTCCGCGACTGCGGCTTTCTTGCTGTCCTGGTTCATGTGTTCCGTCGCTTGATAATCACCCGGGGGTCCGGGGGGTTCCTTATAGAAAAAAGCCGGGTCGTTCCTCGAGAACGACCCGGCTCTGTTTCAGCAGCTTTCGAAGAGTCTACTTCTTCCTCGAAGCAGCCTTTTTCCTCGAAGCCGGCTTCTTCCTGGAAGCAGCTTTCTTCTTCGAAGCCGGCTTCTTCCTGGAAGCAGCTTTCTTCTTCGAAGCAGCCTTCTTCCTGGGAGCGGCCTTCTTCTTCGCAGCCCGCTTCTTCGTAGCCTTCTTCTTCGTAGCCTTCCTCTTGGGCGCAGCTTTCTTCTTCGTGGCCTTCTTCTTGGCGGCCTTCTTCCTGGTCGCTGGCTTCTTCTTCGCTGCAGCCTTCTTGCGAGCAGCCGGCTTCTTCTTCGCCGCGGCCTTCTTTCTGGCCGCCGGACGCCTCTTGGCAGCTGCCTTCTTCGTAACCTTCTTTCTGGCGGGTGCTTTCTTCTTCGTTACCTTCTTTTTACTCGCCGCCTTTTTCTTCGACGCGGTACGTTTAGCCATGGTCATCTCCGTGTTGGGGTTCGCGGGATGAGTATATACAACAGTGTTGAGAATTCCATCAACCGGAAGTTGATGCGAGTGCCGCGAACGACGAGTCGGTTCATCAAAAGGAAGTCGCCGCCAAACGATATCGTAAGTTCCCATTGTGCGGCCGACATCAAACTCAACGTCGAGGTCGGCGCCAACGACCGACTCATCGCAGCGACAGGATGAAGTTCCAGTGGCTCTCTGTGACGGGCATGACAGACAGTCTGTTGCCACGCGCAAGCAAGCGGAACCCCGCTAATTCCCTATCTGCATAGCGTTTTAGCTCTGCCAGTGTCACCGGTCTGTCGAAACGCTCCTGAAGTTTGACATCGACCATGAACCACGTCGGCTGCTTCGGGTTGCTCTTCGGATCGAAGTGACTGTCGTCAGGATCGAAAGCCGTGTGATCCGGATAGGCCTCTCTGGAAATACGTACCGTTCCGACCACAGCGGGCTCAGCGCAACTGGAGTGATAGAAGAACGCTCGGTCACCTTTGCGCATTTCATCGCGCATGAAATTGCGCGCCTGATAGTTTCTCACTCCGTCCCAGTGCTCGGTCTTCGAGCGCTTGCGCGCAAGGTCGTCGATACTGAACTCACCGGGCTCGGATTTGAAAAGCCAAAAACTCATCTCTGATCCTCGTTCATTACAACAGGTGTCCGATCAGGTTCAGCGCCGCGATATACGGCGCGCTCCGTCACGACTGCAGACATGGGTACATCCCAGGTCATCCGCTCTATGCGGTCCACTTTCTGACATTCGAAGGCAACGCCGATCAGTCTATTCCGGAAAGCGCTTCGTGTGGCGAGGCGGGCGAAGCAGCGATCGTAGAACCCGCCACCCATACCCAGTCTCGTACCCGATGCATCAAACCCGACGACCGGCACAAGCACGAGGTCGATCCGACCCGGTGGCTGACGGTTGCCGGTGACCGGAATCGGCTCGCCGATGCCGAAGTGATTGACGCGCAGCGGGTCGCCTGGTCGGACCCGGAGGAATTGCATGGCGCGCTTGCTTCCGCGGCCCACGAGTGGAAGGTAGATATCCTTGCCCGAGTCGATGGCGTCGGCCAGCAGGTCGGAGAGATCAACTTCGGCGTCGAACGGGAGATAGGCAGCGACACGACGGGCCCTGCGATAGGCCGGCAGCCGTCGAATCCGGGCGGTTATCATGGATTCGGCGCGCCTTCGAGCGCGTGAGTCTATGCCCTGGCGGGCCGCTCTCAGGTAGCGACGGAGGTCTTTGCGGGACTTCATGATTGGAGCAAGAGGGTGGCGTCTCCCGCCTGTGCCGTTGCAGGCCATTGCTCTCGAGCCAGAGCAAAAGGTGGGGCAGGCCGTTGCAACTCAGGCTATCCGCACGAGGCGGTCATGCTCAACGTTGCTGACAGAACCTGGCCCCGATACTGAAACATAGGGACGAGAGGTTCCCGGCCCGTATCGAACACTGCAGGAGACGCCGAATTTTTAAAGTGCCGCCAGCGCTGTCACAGTTCGAGCTGCTGTCCGGTCTCCAGGGCCGATTCTACGCGTTCACGCAGACTCTTGATTCGCAAACCGACACTGGAGTCCATGAGCTCGTCACGGGACCGGCCCTTGAGAAGCTCGTTGGCGAGGTTCAGGGCGGCCATTACCGATATCCTGTCGAGGCCGACCACCTTCCCGGAATCCCTGATCTGGCGCATCTTTGCGTTCAGGAATTCGGCCGCATTGAGCAGATCGTTGCGCTCGCTCGCCGGGCAGGCGAACTGGTATTCCTTCTCCAGGATTCTGACGCTGACCTGGGCCATGTCCATATCAGCCACCTGTTTCCATCGCCTTGAGACGCCCGATCATTGCCTCGACGCGCGCCCGCACCTGCTCATTCTTCTGCAGCAGGCTGGCACGCTCAGACATCAGGGTGTCCTGTCGTTGCTTTAGCGATCGGTTCTCGTCCTTCAGTTGCTGACACACGTCGACCAGCTCATCCAACCGGGACTCGAGCCGCCTCAGCTCTTTCTCGAAAGTTTCCATGGCACTGGTGCTCATGTCCGTGATGTTAAGCGGTGCCGATGAGGGCGGTCAATCGACCCTTGGCACCCGTGTGTGGCCCCTACGCCGGTGTTAGGATTGGGGTTTCGACTCCCCCGGAGCTGCGGCCGCGGCCAGGATGATGGCGCAACTGCCCGATTACGATGAGATTGCCGAGTGCCTGAACGACCCGGGGATAGGCGTGGCGGCCGCGGAGGCCCACGGAACGCTCTGTGGGTTGCTCTGTACCGCCGCACAGGATCTGCCCGGGGCCTGGATCGGCAATACGCTGGCGGATGCAAATGATCAACCGCGCCAGGTGCCGGTAGACGCCTACCAGAAACTGGAGCTGCTTTATCGCGAGAGCCTGGCTGCGCTGGACGGGGCGGATATGGCATTTTGTCCCCTGTTGCCCGCCGATGACTGCGACCTGACGACGCGTACCGCCGCTCTGGCTGTCTGGTGCCAGGGGTTCCTGTACGGGCTTGCGGTGAGAGGACTGCGGGATTTGACCGATTTGGCGGGAGAGACCCGCGAGTTCCTCGAAGACCTGGTCCAGATCAGCCACGCTGAACTGGATGCCGCCGCCGCTGAGGCGTCGGAGCAGGACGAACTGGCTTATGCAGAGCTGGTCGAGTACATACGGGTAGGGGTTCAGCTGTTCTTCGAAACGGCAAACCCCGTTCTCGACCCTGCCGCGCCACCGGATCATCACTGAAAATTGACCATTGTCACGAGGGAGTCCAGGCCAGCTATGAGCCCCAACGAATTTTCCAAGAGACGCAGGCAGCTGATGCGGATGATGGGGGAGGGCGCCATCGCCATCCTGCCGGCCGCCCCGACCAAGATTCGCAACAGGGATGCCGACTACGCCTACCGCCAGGACAGTGATTTCCTGTACCTGACCGGATTCTCCGAGCCGGAGTCCGTGGCGGTACTGATCCCCGGTCGTGCCCACGGCGAATACATCCTCTTTTGTCGTGACAAGGACCCGGTCAGGGAGACGTGGGACGGCCGTCGAGCGGGCCCCGCAGGTGCCGTCGAGGCGCACGGGGCGGATGACGCGTTTCCGGTTGGCGACATCGACGAGATCCTTCCCGGGATGATCGAGCAGTGCGCACGCGTCTTCTACACTATGGGCGTGCACCCGGAGTTCGACCAGCGGCTCATGGGATGGGTGAACTCCCTTCGCGCCCAGGTGGGCAAAGGCCGCCACACGCCACATGAATTCGTCGTCCTGGACCACGTCCTGCACGATATGCGTCTTTACAAGAGCAGGGCGGAAGTCAGCGCGATGAAGCGGGCGGCCCGTATCGCCGTCACCGCCCACACCCGGGCCATGAAATTCTGTCGGCCCGGTCTCAAGGAATACGAGGTGGAGGCCGAGTTTCTGCACGAATTCCGACGCAATGGCACGGAGCCTTCCTATCTGCCCATCGTCGGAGGCGGAGAGAACGGCTGCATCCTGCACTACACCGAGAATCGCGACTCGCTGCGCGACGGCGACCTGCTCCTGATCGACGCCGGTTGCGAATTCGACGGGTACGCCTCGGACATCACCCGCACCTTCCCTGTCAACGGCCGTTTCACGCCGGCACAGCGCGCTATCTACGATCTGGTGCTCGATGCCCAGAAGGCCGCTATCGAGCAGATCATGCCCGGAAAGCACTGCAAGGAAGCCCACAAAGCGGCAGTCAAGACAATCACCCGGGGGCTGGTCAAGCTCGGGCTCCTCAAAGGCAAGGTGCCCGCGCTGATCAAATCTGAAGCCTACAAGCGGTTCTTCATGCACGGCACTGGTCACTGGCTCGGTCTCGACGTGCATGACGTGGGCGACTACAAAGTCGGGGACGAATGGCGGGTTCTCGAGCCCGGCATGGTCATGACTGTGGAGCCCGGAATCTATATCCCCGCCGGCAGCAAGGGCGTTGCAAAGAAGTGGTGGGGCATAGGCGTCCGAATCGAGGACGACATCCTGGTGACCAAGGACGGCCATGTGAACCTGAGCGCCGGGGCGGTGAAGGAGCCGGATGACATCGAGCAGTTGATGAGGGCTGCCTGAGGGAGACAAGGTTGAACCAGGCATTCGACATCGCGATCGTCGGTGGCGGTATGGTGGGCGCCTCTCTCGCGGCGGCTCTCGCGCCGCTGCCTTTCAGAATCGCGGTTGTGGAGCCGTGGCCCGTCTCGAGTCAATCCCAGCCCAGCTACGATGACCGATGTACAGCCGTGGCAGAGGGAAGCAGACGGATCTTTGCTGCCATGGGCTGCTGGGATGCCATCGCTTCTTCGGCCACGCCGATAGAACGCATCCACGTTTCGGACCGGGGCCGTTTCGGCTTTACTCGACTGGACTGCAGCGATTACGGCATTCCGGCTATGGGCTACGTGGTCGAGAATCGCGCCCTCGGCGCGGCTCTCTGGAAACGTCTCGAGGGGCGGGGCAACGTGTCGATGATCTCGCCGGCCCGCGTGGCCTCCATCGATATCGGCGAAGAGTTCGCCGACCTGGAGCTGGAGGGCGAAGGACGGGATGGAGAAGTCATCCGGGCGTCGCTGGTGGTCGGCGCAGATGGCGCCCGGTCCGTCGTACGGGCGGCGCTGGACCTGGGAGAGACGATCTGGGAGTACGGACAGGAGGCGGTCATCGCCAACGTCTCCACGTCCCTGGATCATGACAACGAGGCATTCGAGCGCTTCACCGCAACCGGTCCGTTGGCGCTGCTGCCGATGACCGCCGGTCGCTGCTCCCTGGTCTGGACGCTCGACCCTCCTGGTGCCGCGGCGGTAACTCAACTGGGCGATGCGGCCTTTCTCAGCCGCCTGCAGGAGGCCTTCGGTTTCCGTCTGGGGCGGTTCATGCGCGCCGGCCGCAGGTCGCGTTACCCGCTGCAACTGGTGCGCGCAAAGCGCCCTGTGGCCTCGAGGGTGCTGCTGATCGGCAACGCGGCCCATGCCATACATCCGGTTGCAGGCCAGGGCTTCAACCTGGGCCTGCGGGATGTCGCCGCAGCCGCCGAGGTACTGGCGGACGCGGCTGCCGCTGGTCTCGACCCTGGCAGCGCCGAAGTTCAGGCGGCTTATCTGAAGTGGAGAAAGGGCGACCAGCAGCGGGTCGCAGCCATCACCGACTCCCTGGCACGACTGTTCACCAATCCGCTGGGCCCGGTGCGTGCCATCCGGGGGATGGGCATGATTGGTCTCGACCTCGTGCCGGGGCCGAAGTCCCTGGTCGCAAGGCAGGCGATGGGCCTGGGAGGGAGGCTTCCCCGCCTGGCCCGGGGGATACCGCTGTCGTGAGCCACCGGTTCGATGTCATCGTCGTGGGAGCCGGGATGGTCGGAGCGGCCTTCGCCTGCCTCCTGGCGCGGCGGGCGTCTGGTCTCACCGTTGCCGTCATCGATGGCAGGATGCCGCCGCCATTCGACGGGGAAGGGGATTATCGACCGCGCGTGTCCGCCGTCTCACGGGCCTCCGGACGAGTCCTCGAGGCGTGCGGCGCCTGGACCCGGATTGCCGGATCCAGGATCAGTCCGTACCAGCGGATGTGTGTATGGGACGCCGGTCACGACCTCGAGCAGCCCGGGACCATCCGTTTTGACGCTGTCGATCTGGGGGAAAGCGAACTTGGCCACATCCTGGAAAATGATCTGATCCAGCAGGCACTCGTCGATCAGCTCCGCAGCCTGGCGGAAGTCAGATTGATCTGTCCGGCCAGCGCCACCGCCATCGGCGCGGGAGGCGATCGCGTCATCGTCGATCTGGATGACGGCACCAGCCTGCGTGGGCATCTGATCGTGGGCGCGGATGGGGCTGGCTCTGCTACCCGCCGTCTGGCCGGGATCGGAACCAGGGGCCACGCCTATGACCAGACCGCCCTGGTGTGCCACGTGACTACGGAGCGACCTCATCATGAGACGGCCTGGCAACGATTCCTCCCCGACGGGCCGGTGGCGTTACTGCCCCTCGCCGATGGCCGCTCGTCCGTGGTGTGGTCAACCCTGCCCGATACTGCCGACAGTCTTGTCAAGGCAGAGACCGACGTGTTCCTCGACGCACTGACCACCGCTACCGACGGGGTCCTCGGGAGGATCACGGGCACCGGGGACCGGTTCACCTTCCCGCTCCGTCTGCAGATGGCCGAGACCTACATATCCCGGCGACTGGCGTTGATTGGCGACGCCGCCCACACGGTGCATCCTCTCGCCGGCCAGGGGGTCAATCTGGGTTTCCTCGATGCGGCCGCTCTGGCGGAGGTCATTATCGACGCCCATGCCGCGGGCCGGGATTATGGTGAACACGCGGTCCTGCGGCGATACGAGCGCTGGCGCAGGGGCGAGAACACGGCGGCCGCCTACGGCATCGACGCCATCGGCCGACTGTTCCGGAGGCCGGAGGCCGTAGTGGGCACCTTGCGCAGGGCGGGCGTCGCGCTGGTCGACGGCGTACCGGTCATCAAGAACCTGATCGTCCGACGAGCCATGGGACTCAGTGGGGACCTCCCCCGATTCGCCAGGCCGCCGGAGGCGAGAGAACGAAGCGCATAGGAGAGCGAGATATGGGCGGAGTCGATCTGAACAGGCTACTGGCGGAACTGGAAGCCGAGCTCGGCAGCAACCCGGACCTTGATGAAAGCGAGCGCGAGGCGTTGGCCGACCTGGGACGCCAGATCGGTCACGTACTCGAAGCGGACTCCCGGCAGGCACCCGGCGCGGACAGCCCAGTGGAGTCCCTGACGGCCTACGTGGACAGGTTCGAGACCAGCCACCCGACCCTCACGATGATCCTTGGAAGGATTGCGGACGCTCTCAACAAGATGGGAATCTGATGTCGGCCGATGACGCCTTCTTCTGCCAGGCGCCACCAGCCCTGGGGAACCAGTATTACGACGATCGGGCGTTCCGTTCGCTGATGACGCGTCGGTTCGGCGACCGGCTGCAGGCGGTCGAGGGTCTGCTGGCCGAGATGGGCGAGCTCGCCGGGGGCAAACTGTACCGGTTGCAGCTGGAGGACCGCTTGAACGAACCGGTCCTCACACGCTGGGATGCCTGGGGCAACCGCATCGACCGGATCGAGGTCACGCCGTTGTGGCGCAAAGCCTCGCGCATCGCCGCCGAATTCGGTCTTGTCGCGGAAGCCTACGAACAGCGCTGGGGACCACTGTCCCGGAGTCTGCAGTTCGGTCTCGTCTATCTCTTTCATGCCTCGTCGGACGTCTATACCTGTCCGCTGGCCATGACCGACGGGGCGGCGCGGACCTTGCTGGACTCGGGCAATTCGTCGCTGGCGGACCGTGCGGTTCCACGGCTCATCCACAGGAACCCGGAGCAGGCGTGGACCAGCGGCCAATGGATGACGGAGGCTACCGGCGGATCGGATCTCGGCGGCTCGGAGACCCGCGCGGTCAGGGAGGGAGAGACCTGGCGGTTGCACGGACGCAAGTGGTTCACATCGGCAGTGACCTCGGAGATGGCGCTGACACTGGCGCGGCCGGAAGACAGTCCTGCCGGCAGCCGGAGCCTGGCGTTGTTCTACCTCGAGACCCGTGACCAGGCGGGCGGGGCGAACGGTATCACGGTCTGTCGGCTCAAGGACAAGCTGGGGACCCGCAAGGTCCCCACGGCCGAACTAATCCTCGACGGCACGGTGGCCCAGCTGGTCAAGGGCACCAGCGGCGGCATCCGCGATATCGTACCGATGCTGGAGATGACGAGGACCTGGAACAGCGCCTGCGCCGTGAGCGCCATGCGCCGCGGCCTCGCACTCGCTCGCGACTACGCACGGAAGCGGCGGGCCTTCGGGAGGCCTCTGTCCGAACAGCCGCTGCATCTGGATACGCTTGCGGGTATGCAGGCGCGGACCGAGGCCTGTCTCCATCTACTCTTTCACGTAGCCGACCTCATCGGACGCAGGGAATGCGGAGAACTGGGGGAACTGGGCGCCCAGGAACTCCGCCTGCTGACTTCCGTGGCCAAACTCACCACGGGGCGAGCGGCGGTGGCGGCCACCCGGGAGGCCATCGAGGCCTTCGGCGGGGCCGGTTACGTGGAGGACACGGGACTCCCTCTCCTGCTGCGTGACAGCCATGTCCTGCCGATTTGGGAGGGCACGACCAATGTCCTTTCCCTGGACCTGCTGCGGGCGTTGGCGGAGACCGGCGGGATCGAGCCCCTGACCGCCCTCGCCGGACGCTGCAGGGCGGCCTGTTCTGATCCCAGGGCGCTGGAAGCGTCGGTGTTCGCCGAGACCACCGTCAAACGGCTAGGAGAATGGTACCGCCAGCGGGTGTCGGAGGATGCTGTGGACGCACTGGAGGCCGGGGCCCGGAGACTGGCGCTCGGACTCGGTCGGGCGGCCGCTCTGGCACTGCTGTGCGAACACGCTCAATGGGCGCTGGACCATCAGGGCGACGATCGGGCCGCGGAGGCGGCCTCGAGACTGGCGGCCGAGGGATTCGGGCGGTTGATCGACCCAGCCCCCGCGGTAACACGCCGTATCGCCATGGAGGGGGACGCGTGAAGTCCCGAACGGGGCTTGCGGTGACAGTGCTGTCGGCGATGCTTATCTGGTCATCGGCCGATGCCGGTAGTGTCGAGACCAGTGGCGATGTCCTGAGGCTCGCGATCCCCGCAGGGGCCTACGCCGTTGCCTGGCACCGTGACGACGACGAGGGCAGGAAGCAGTTCCTGAAGTCATTCACGGCCACGGTCGCCACCGCCTATGCCCTGAAGAAGGTCGTGGACAGGGAGCGGCCCAACGGCAAGGACGAGGCGTTTCCTTCTGGCCACGCCGCAACGTCGTTCGCGGGTGCCGCATTTCTGCACCGCCGTTATGGTTGGCAAAAAGCCTGGCCGGCCTACCTGCTGTCGGCCTATGTTGGGTGGACGCGAATCGACGCCGACGAGCACGACACCGTGGATGTGCTGGCAGGTGCCGCGATCGCCTTCGGCTGGAACTGGCTGCTGGTGGATCCCCGCGGCCGTGTTCAGGTTACGCCCGCGGTGAGCGATGGCGCCGTGGGGCTGTCGTTTGCGATGCGCTGGTGATGCTCAGGGGTCCAGGACGAGGGCGTCTATCTTCGCTGCGCAGATGAAGTCGTTCAGGGACAGGCCGCCAATGGCGTGGGTGCTGTAACGGACCTTGCAACGACCCCAGCCGACCTCAAGATCCGGATGATGGTTCTCGGCGTTGGCGATCCAGGCGACGGCGTTGACGAAGGCAATAGTCTTGTAGAAACCCTTGAAATGGAAATCGCGATGGATTTCCGTGCCGTCTTCCGATAGCGCCCAGTCGCCGTTTAGCCTGGACATCATGCGCCCCGCTTCCTCGTGGGTCATGGGCTCGACGCCGCCTTCACAGGGCTCGCATCGTTGGGTGGTGAGATCACTCATAGGTTCCCTCTGGCAATCCTGGTGTGCAAATCAGCTGGCTGCCTTTTCCTTGGGCGGGAAGGTGGGCGGATGCATGCCCAGGCTGCGCGCCTCGGCGATCAACGCCAGCAAGTCCATCTGCGCCAGCCGGAAAAGTTCGTCGGAATCCTGGATGACGAAGTAGACCGTCTGGTAGATGTCTATCCGGTAGGGTGTCCGCAGGGCGTCGATGGGATCGAAAGGCTTGCGCAGGGGCAGGTCGCTCTCGAGCGCATAGCGGACTTCGCCGATAGACGAGCACAAGCCCGCGCCGTAGGCGCGCAGGTCTCGCTCCGGCCGCTGGATCAGGCCGAACTCGACCGTGAACCAGTACAGGCGGGCGAGCATGGCATGATCCTCCTTGCGTGCCGCCGCACCGGCTTTCCCGTAGGCATGACTGAACGCCGCAAAACCCTCGTCCAGCAGCAGGGGACAATGTCCAAAGACTTCGTGGAAGATGTCCGGTTCCTGCAGGTATTCCATCTCCTCGCGGCTGCGGATGAACGTGGCCGCGGGAAACTTCCTGGCCGCCAGAAGATTGAAGAATTCCGTAAACGGGATGAGGGCGGGGACGGGCGCGACCTCCCAGCCGGTCCTTGCCCGCAGTACCTCGGAGACGTGGGGGAGCTGCGGGACCTTGTCCCGCGGCAACTCCAGTGTCGCCAGGTTTCTCAAAAACGCGCTGCAGGCCCGGCCCGGGAGGATGTCCATCTGGCGGGCGTACAGTTCGCTCCAGACACGGTCCTCGTCCTCGGTGTACCGGATGAAGCCGCCCGCGTCAGGGGTCTTCGAGGCGTACTTGGTGCCCTTGCCCATACTGCTACCTCCAAGAATGTAATGCGCATACTTTACCACCCGCCATCAGGCGGGCATGCCGCGCTGCGGCGGGTGGCACCCTGCGCTGCAGCGAACCGCCTCAGTCTTTCCGCCGGCAAAAGGTCCTGTCGACGTAGGCCTCCACCAGCGCCTGGAAATCCCGGGCGATCGCGTCGCCTTTCAGGGTGACTGTCTTAGCCCCGTCTTCGTAGACTGGCGCCACCGGACGCTCTCCGGTGCCGGGCAGGCTGATGCCGATATTGGCGTGCTTGCTCTCACCCGGGCCGTTGACGACGCATCCCATGACGGCGACGGTCATCTCCTCCACCCCGTCGTATCGGCGTTTCCATTCAGGCATCTGGTGCCGTATATGATCCTGGATCTGCTGGGCGAGTTCCTGGAAGAAAGTACTGGTTGTCCGCCCGCATCCAGGGCATGCGATGACCATGGGCGTAAACGAGCGCAGGCCCATGGTCTGCAGGATTTCCTGGGCGACGATGACTTCCCTGGTCCGATCGCCACCGGGATCGGGAGTCAGGGAGATCCTGATGGTGTCTCCGATGCCCTCCTGGAGTAGTACGGCGAGGGCAGCCGTGGAGGCCACGATGCCCTTGGAGCCCATGCCGGCCTCAGTCAGCCCCAGATGCAGCGGATAATCACAGGCGGCGGACAGCCTGCGGTACACGCCGATCAGGTCCTGCACGCCGCTCATCTTGCACGACAGCACGATCTGCTGCTTGGCCAGGCCGAGTTCCACGGCCCGGGCGGCGCTGTCGAGGGCCGACGTGATCATGGCCCGGTGTACGACTTCGGACGCATCGACTGGAGCTTCGCTGCGGGAATTTTCGTCCATGAGTCGGGTCAGCAGTTCCTGGTCGAGGCTGCCCCAGTTGACGCCGATCCGCACGGGGCGCTGGTATTTGCAGGCCACCTCGATCATGGTCGCGAACTGGCGATCCCGCTTGCTGCCGCGGCCCACGTTGCCCGGATTGATCCGGTACTTGGAGAGCGCCTCGGCGCATTCCGGGTGGCCGGTCAGGAGCTTGTGGCCGTTGAAGTGAAAATCCCCCACCAGCGGGACATTGACGCCCTGGGCGCGGAGCCGGTCGCGGATCCTGGGCACCGCGCGAGCGGCCTCCTCGGTATTGACGGTGATGCGCACCAGTTCCGATCCCGCCCGCGCGAGGGCTTTCACCTGTTGGGCGGTCCCCTCGACGTCAGCGGTATCGGTGTTCGTCATCGACTGGACGATCACGGGAGCGCCACCGCCGATCACCACGTGATCGACCGGGACGGCGAAGGTCTTGGGGCGCATCGGGGATTGAGTCATGGATCGGCCAATCGGGTTCGGCACTAGCCAGGGTAGGGATTTTATCCCATCGGGGGTCGGCTGGCTGGCCGCTCCCTGGCGCTTGGGATATTATTCTGCGTCCAACACCAAGGTCCCGCCGGAGAGGTCCTGTCGCTGAACAGGACGCCGAAGGCGCAACTCGCCCGTAAACGCTCAGGCAGAAGGACGGTGGGAACCGAGTTGGCTCTGGAGAGCGGCCGCGACGGCGGCCCACCGAAGGTGAGCGGCGACGGTGGATCCGATCCGCCGTCGCTCAATCTCTCAGGTACCCGGACAGAGGGGCGGCAGACCTCACGGTCTGCCGCCCCGTTGTATTTCCGCCGCCGATGCGGCATCGGCAAGACCAAAAGTCGAGGCGACATGGGTAAAAAGACCGTCAACTACGATGTCCACGTCGAGCAGGGTGCGCGGATGGTGGATTTCGGCGGCTGGGACATGCCAGTCCATTACGGGTCCCAGATCGAGGAGCATCACGCGGTCCGGACCGACGCCGGTATGTTCGACGTATCTCATATGACCGTCGTGGATATCGACGGCGCGGCAGCTGGCGCCTATCTGGAGCGACTGCTGGCCAACGACGTCGGCAAGCTGACAACGCCAGGCAAGGCGATGTATACCTGCATGCTCAATGAAGATGGCGGCGTCATCGACGACCTGATCACCTATTACCTGGGCGACGGCGACTACCGTCTCGTCGTCAATGCGGCCACCCGGGATAAGGACATGGCCTGGCTGGAGCAGCAGACCGAGGGAATTGACGTGGCCATCACTGAGAGGCCCGACCTGGCGATGATCGCGGTCCAGGGCCCGAACGCCCGGGAGAAGGCCGCTGCCTGCCTTCCCAGCCAGCATCGGGACGCGGCCATGTCCCTTTCGCCTTTCTTCGCCGCGAGACTCGGCGATCTGCTGGTGGCCCGGACCGGCTACACCGGCGAGGACGGTTGGGAGATCATCCTGCCGGCGGACAGCAGCGAAGAGATGTGGCGGGCATTTGCCGCGGTGGGCATCCGACCTTGCGGCCTGGGCGCCCGGGACACCCTGCGGCTGGAGGCAGGCATGAACCTTTACGGCAGCGACATGGACGAGACCACCACGCCGCTGGAGTCGGGGCTCGGCTGGACCGTCGCCTGGGAGCCACAGGAACGGCGATTCATCGGCCGCGAAGCGCTCGAGGCACAGCGCCGCGAGGGTGTGCCGCGGAAGCTGGTCGGCCTGTTACTGGAAGACAGGGGCGTCCTTCGCGCCCATCAGAAAGTGCTGGTTGACAGAGTTGGCGAGGGCGAGGTCACCAGTGGGACTTTCTCGCCCACACTGAGCAGGTCCATCGGGCTGGCGCGTGTCCCGGCGGGCACTGGCGACTCGGTCGATGTGGATATCCGTGGGAAACGCCTTGCGGCCCGGGTGGTGCGCCCGCCCTTCGTTCGCCACGGCAAGGCGAGGGTTTAGCTAAAATTACGGGCGGGCCGTAACCCGTCGTCCAACATGGGGGCTGGAAGATGAGCGATATACCTGGCGATCTCAAGTTCACCAAGAGCCACGAGTGGATCCGGGAGGAAGACGACGGCAAGGTTGTGGTCGGTATCACAGATCACGCCCAGGCTGCCCTCGGCGACCTGGTTTTTGTCGAGCCTCCGGAAGTCGGCTCCGAGGTAGCGGTCGGGGAGGCCTGCGCGGTGGTCGAATCCGTCAAGGCCGCATCGGACGTATACAGTCCGGTGAGCGGCGAAGTGGTCGAGGCCAACGAGGCCCTTGCCGACAGCCCTGAGCTGGTGAACCAGGATCCTTATGGCGATGGCTGGATCATGCGGATCGAACTCAGCGACGCTTCTGAACTGGACCGTTTGATGGATGCCAATAGTTATGAGGCGACCCTGGAGGACTAGGCTCGATTTGAGAAGTTGATCTGACATGCCTTTCATTCCCCACAACGAATCCGACGTTCGGAAGATGCTCCAGGCCATCGGTGTCGATAGCATCGACGATCTGTTCGACGAGATTCCGGCCTCGTTGCGTATCGAGACGCTGGAGGATGTACCCGCGGGCCTGGGCGAGATGGAGATCCAGCGTCTGATGCGGCGTCGCGCCGATCGTGACGGGGCTCCGCTGTGTTTCATCGGCGGCGGCGCCTACGAGCACCATATCCCTGCGGCGGTCTGGGAGATCACCACGCGCGGCGAGTTCTACAGCGCGTATACCCCCTACCAGGCCGAAGCCAGCCAGGGCACGCTCCAGCTGATCTACGAATACCAGACCATGATGTCCGGCCTCACCGGTCTGGACGTATCGAACGCATCGTTGTACGACGGTGCCACCGCGCTGGCGGAGGCCGCGCTGATGGCAGTCAGGGCCAACCGGAAATCACGCAGCGCCAGGGTCCTGGTCGCCGGCGCGGTGAACCCGGTGTACCTCAAGGTCTGCACGGCTATCGCCGGCAACCAGGGCCTGACGTTCGAGACGCTGCCGATCGATCCGGCCACCGGACTGACGCGGACCGACACACTGGACGCCTATGCCGGTGAGGATGTGACGGCGCTCGTCATACAGCATCCGAATTTCCTCGGCGGCCTGGAGGATGTGGACCTGCTCACTGACTGGGCCCACGAGCAGTCGGCCATGGTCATCGCGGTGGTCAATCCGATCGCTCTCGCCGTGCTGAAGCCACCCGGCCAGTGGGGCGGGACGGGCGCGGATATCGCCTGCGGGGAGGGTCAGCCCCTGGGTGTGCCTCTGTCGTCCGGAGGGCCGTATTTCGGACTGCTCACAGCCAAGAAGGAATTCGTGCGGCAGATGCCCGGAAGGATCGTGGGACGCACCGTCGATCTGGAGGGGCGGCAGGGGTTCACCCTGACCCTCCAGGCGAGGGAGCAACACATCCGGCGGTCGAAGGCCACGTCCAATATCTGCACCAACCAGGGCCTGATGGTGACTGCGGCGACGATCTATATGAGTCTGCTCGGCGCCGAGGGCCTGGAGCGGGTGGCCTGGGCCTGCATGAAGAACACGAATGATCTGGTCGGGCACCTGACCAAGGTGGACGGAGTAACCGCCGCATTCGATGGGCCCCGTTTCCACGAAGCGATGTTGATGCTCGATCGGGCGGTGGGCCCGGTGCTGGACGCCCTGGCGGAGCGGGGCATCCTCGGCGGGCTGGATCTGAGCGGCCTGTTCCCGGAGATCGGTAACGGCCTGCTGGTCTGCGCCACCGAAACAAAAAGTGCTGGGGAGATCGAGGCTTACGCTTCGGCCCTGGCGGAAATCATGCGAGAGGCCAGGGTCGCCTGACCGACCTGGCGATAAAGAGAACTACAGCCCCGGAGGCACCCATGGCCACAATCACGTTACACGACAACGAGATTCACACCAGCGGCGATCTGCCGAAGGTAGGATCGAAGGCGCCGGACTTCACTCTCACCAATTCCGATCTCAACGACGTATCGCTGGGTGACTGGGTTGGCAAGAAAAAACTGGTGTCGATCTTCCCGAGTATCGATACGCCCGTATGCGCCCTCTCTACTCGCAAGTTTAACGAGTACGCACGGGAGCATGATGACACCGTGATGCTGATGGTGTCGGCGGACCTGCCGTTCGCCCAGAAGCGATTCTGCGGTGCGGATGACCTGGAGAACGTCGTATCGCTGTCGACCATGCGTTCCCCGGACTTCGCCGGGAACTACGGCGTGTTGATCGAGGACGGTCCACTCGCTGGCCTTTGTGCCCGTGCTGTGTTGGTGCTGGACGAGAACGACACCGTGGTGCACGCGGAACTCGTCCCGGAGATTGGCCAGGAACCGAATTACGACGCGGCGCTAAAGGCTCTGGGCTGAGCGCCGAAGCGGAGACCAAATGACCGAGCCAGTCATCTTCGAGCACTCCAGGCCCGGGCGTCGGGCCTTCGCGCAGGCACCGGCAGGCGACGACGAGATTCCTATCCCCGACCATCTTCGACGCCGGGAAAGGCCGCGCCTGCCCGAGGTGTCGGAGCTCCAGACCGTGCGTCACTTCACGCGCCTGTCCCAGATGAATTTCTCTATCGACACGCACTTCTATCCCCTGGGCTCGTGCACGATGAAGTACAACCCGAGGGCCTGCAACCAGCTGGCCATGCTGCCCGGTTTCCTCGGCAGGCACCCTCTCGGGCCGGCGTCCTCCGGCCAGGGGTTCATGGAATGCATGTTCGAGCTCCAGGAGATCCTCAAGGCGGTCACGGGCATGCAGGCTGTGTCCCTGACGCCCATGGCCGGGGCCCAGGGCGAGTTCGCCGGAGTGGCCATGATTCGTGCCTATCATCATGCCCGCGGTGACACGGCCCGCAACGAGATTATCGTTCCCGATGCAGCCCACGGGACCAACCCCGCCACGGCCACGATGTGCGGCTGCAAGGTCATCGAGATCCCCACCCAAGACGACGGGGACGTGGACATGGATGCCCTGAAATCGGTGCTCGGGCCCAACACGGCGGGCATCATGCTGACCAACCCCTCCACGGTGGGCGTGTTCGAGCGCAACATCCTGGAGATTTCGGATCTGGTACACGAGGCCGGCGGGCTGCTGTATTACGACGGCGCCAACCTCAACGCCATCCTCGGGAAGGCCAGGCCGGGTGACATGGGATTCGACGTCATCCACATGAACCTCCACAAGACCTTCTCCACCCCCCACGGGGGCGGCGGGCCGGGCTCCGGGGCCGTCGGCGTGGGCGAGCGGCTGGCGCCTTTCATCCCGATACCGGTGGTGGGCCGGTCCGACGGGGTCTATCGGTGGATGGACGAAAAGGACTTTCCACAGTCCATCGGCCGATTGTCGGCCTTCGCAGGGAACGCTGGTGTCCTGCTGCGTGCCTATGTCTACGCTCGAATGCTCGGGCGGGAGGGCATGGCGCGGGTCGCGGATTACGCCACCCTCAACGCCAACTACGTGGCGGCGCGCATGAGCGACGCGGGCTTCGATCTGGCATATCCGGACCGACGCGCCAGCCACGAATTCATCGTGACCCTGAAACAGCAGGCTCGCGACCTGGGCGTAACCGCCATGGACTTCGCCAAGCGGCTGCTGGACTACGGCTTTCACGCGCCCACCACTTATTTTCCGCTGCTGGTGCCGGAATGCCTGCTCATCGAGCCGACGGAGACCGAGGCGAAAGAGACCCTGGACGGGTTTGTCGAGGCCATGGTCAGCATCCTAGGGGAGGCCCGCAAGGACGCCGGGACCCTGAAGGAAGCGCCGTACACCACGCCTGTCAGGCGCCTGGACGACGTGCGCGCCGCCCGCCAGCTGGACGTCGCCTGGAAGCCGGCATCCCAGACCTGAAGAGCACTCCGACCCCCCACGCCGACGAGGAGACGCCATGCCGGCGCTGATCTGCGGTTCCTTCGCTTTCGACAGCATCATGGTCTTCCCGGGAAGGTTCGCCGACCAGATCCTCCCCAGTCAGATCCACGTGCTGAACGTTGCTTTCCTGGTGCCCGAGTTGCGCCGGGAGTTCGGTGGCTGCGCTGGCAACATCGCGTATAACCTCGGCATGCTGGGTGGAGAGGGGCTCGCCATGGGCGCCGTCGGGCGGGATTTCGGGCCCTATGCCGACTGGATGGATCGATGCGGCCTGTCGCGGCGTTACCTCCTCGAGGTCCCCGACGCCTATACCGCCCAGGCGTACATCACCACCGATATGGACGACAACCAGATCACCGCCTTTCATCCGGGGGCGATGAACCACGCCCATGGCATCGATGTGCCGACGGCGGACGGGATCCGCTGGGGCATGGTCTCGCCGGATGGACGGGAAGCGATGGTGCTCCACGCGCGACAGTTCGCCGAAGCGGGTATTCCCTTCGTTTTCGATCCGGGCCAGGGCTTACCCATGTTCGACGGCAACGAGCTGCGCCGCTTCATCGAGATGGCCTCCGTGGTGACGGTTAACGATTACGAAGGCCAGATGCTGCAGGAACGCACCGGAATGTCCGCGGCGGAAATCTCCCGCCAGGTGGACGCCTATATAGTCACCCGGGGTGCCCAGGGATCGGTGGTGATCCGCGGCGGGGCGATGCTGGAGGTGCCGGCCGCCACACCGCGGCAGGTGCTCGACCCCACCGGATGCGGGGACGCCTATCGCGCCGGGCTGCTGTTCGGGCTGATGGCCGGGGCGGACTGGGAGACCACGGCACGGGTCGCGTCGCTGATGGGAGCGATCAAGGTCGCGTGCCATGGGACGCAGAACCATTCGATCACCCCGGAGTCTTTCAAGGAATCGTTCCGCGAAAGCTTTGGCAGGGACTCCGGACTATGGTGATAGCGCCAATGCGGCAATACGCTGCCTTGTTCTTCTGCATTCTCGGGCTGGCCGGGGCCTCGGGCGCCGTTGCCGAAGAAGGTCGCTGGAGTGACACACTCGAGCGCATCTCGACGGGCGTCGTGTCGATCACCGTGGACGTCACGCGTGCCTTCGACACCAACTGGAACCAGTCCACCCAGGCCACCGGCTTTGTCGTCGACGCCGAGCGCGGGCTCATCCTCACTAACCGGCATGTGGTTACGCCGGGTCCTGTAGTCGCCGAGGCGGTATTCATCAATCACGAAGAGGTGCCGATTTACCCGATCTACAGGGATCCGGTCCACGATTTCGGTCTGTACCGCTATGATCCGTCCAGCCTGAGGTTCATCGAGCCGGCAGAGCTGCCGCTTTTCCCGGAGGGCGCGCGCCTGGGGCGCGAAATCCGCGTGGTGGGCAACGACGCCGGCGAGCAGCTCTCGATCCTGGCCGGTACGCTGGCGCGCATGGACCGGCAGGCGCCTGATTACGGACGCGGCAACTACAATGACTTCAATTCCTTCTATTTCCAGGCGGCGTCGGGGACGTCGGGCGGTTCTTCCGGATCGCCGGTAATCGATATCGACGGCCGGGTCGTGGCGCTGAACGCGGGCGCGAATACCCAGGCGGCATCAAGCTTCTTTCTTCCCCTGGACCGGGTCGAGCGTGCGCTGAAGCTGGTGCAGGAGGGGCAACCGGTCAGTCGCGGCACCCTGATGACGGAATTCGTGCACACCCCCTACGACGAACTGCGGCGACTCGGGCTGGACCAGGAGACCGAGGCCCAGATGAGGCAGCGCTTCCCCCACGCCACGGGCATGCTCGTGGTGGAACGCGTTGTCCCGGGGTCTCCCGCGGAAGGTTCGTTGGAACCGGGGGACATCCTGGTGCGCGTCGATGGCGAGGCCCTCGAAGGATTCGTGCCGCTGGAGGACGTCCTGGACAGCCACGTAGGCGTCCCCGTGTCGCTGCAGGTCCAGCGCGGTGGCACACCGATCGATGTTGATGTCGTTCCCGCTGACCTGCACGGCATCACGCCGGACGAGTACATGGAGTTCGGTGACGCCGTCGTCCATCAACTGTCGTACCAGCAGGCAAGACACCTGAACACCGCGCCGGAAGGGATTTATGTGGCGGGACCCGGATACGTCTTTTCCCGGGCAGCGGTCCCCAGATCAGCGGTCATCTCGGAGATCAACGGCGTGCCGGTGCCAACACTTGATGCTTTCAGGGAGCAGGTCGAGGGGCTGCAGGACGGCGAGCGGTTCACGGTGCGTTTCCATACGTTCGAGGAGCCGCGCGGCAGCCGTCTTCGCACGGTCCGGATGGACAGGCGTTGGTTCCCCGCCCAGATGTGCCGCCGTGACGATGGTCTCGGCGTGTGGCCATGCGAGCCCCTGCCGCCTGTCGGCGTCGCGCCGCCCCCAGAGCCGGCCTCGACCCGGTTCATCGAGTACCGCGATCCCCGTATGAACCGACTCGCGTCCTCGCTGGTCATGGTCAATTTCGATATGCCGTATCCTGTCGCCGGTGTGTCCGAGCGGCATTACCAGGGCACTGGTGTCCTCATCGACGCCGCCAGGGGCCTCGTAGTGGTGGACCGCAACACCGTGCCGATCGCCCTCGGCGATGTCCGTGTCACCCTGGCCGGATCTCTGGAAATCCCTGGCCAGGTGGAATGGATCCATCCGCTGCACAATCTGGCAGTAGTCTCGTTCGATCCGGCGTTGATCGGCGATACGCCGGTACGGGACGTGGAACTCAACCTGGAGCCGCTGGCCCCAGGGCAGCCGCTCTGGGTGGTGGGGCTGAAGGGGGACCACAGCCTGGCGGTGCAGTCCACCGAAGTGGCGTCCATCGATCCGGTCGACTTCCCGCTGTCACGAACCCTGCAATTCCGGGACACCAACCTCGAGACGGTCTCGCTGGTGAACGCACCTACCGACTTCGACGGCGTGCTTGCCGACGAGGACGGCCGCGTGGTGTCCCTCTGGTCCAGTTTCGCCTACCACGCGGGGCAAGATCTCACCCAGGTCAACAAGGGCGTCCCGGCGGACCTGGTGGCCCAGGTCATCGAGGTCGTGGCGGACGGTCGGACACTCTCGTCGCTGGAGGTGGAGTTCTTGAGGATGCCGTTGTCCAGCGCCCGTGCCCTCGGGCTCCCGG
Organism: Gammaproteobacteria bacterium; assembly: GCA_024640085.1. Classification (GTDB taxonomy): domain Bacteria; phylum Pseudomonadota; class Gammaproteobacteria; order Steroidobacterales; family XN24; genus JAHEFR01. The sequence continues at coordinate 161,199 of JAHEFR010000002.1, read as the reverse complement.
AAGACTGGGCGAGACGGCTGGAGGCCGACGACCCGCGGCGGCGCCAGAGCTTGCAGGTTTTACGTACGGTGGCAGGCACGCCTGCCGACCGGGTCATGAAACCGGGGGACCTGCTGCTGTCGGTGGACGGCGAGGTTGTCACCAGTTTCCGGGAAGTGGAGCGGCTGTCCCAGCGGCCGTCGGTGGAACTGGTCATCTGGCGGGACGGCGCGGAGCGGACGCTCAAGCTGGACACGGTTACCCTGGATGGGCGCGACCTGGATCGGCTGCTGGTCTGGGCGGGCGCCCTGATCCATGCTCCCCACAGGGCCATGGCCGCGCAGCGGGGTATTGAGCCGACCGGGGTCTACGTGGCCTATTTCGGTTACGGGTCCCCGGCGACCCGGTACGGGTTGTACGCCGGTCGTCGGATCGTTGAGGTGGACGGGGTGCCGACGCCGGACATGGATGCCTTCATCGCGGCCATCCGGGGTCGGGGCGACCGGGAGGCCGTGAGGCTCAAGACTGTCAACTGGGATGATGGCGTCGAGGTCATCACTCTGAAGCTCGACAATCGCTACTGGCCCGCCTACGAACTCGAGCGCAACGGCAAGGGCTGGACGCGACGGGACATCAATTCGCCCTGCTGAGGTTTCCCATGGCCGGGATGTCCCACGAGAACGTCGAGGCATGGTTCGAGACCCACTTCCCGGACTTCGGGAGCCGGCTGGCGTTGGAGTCGGTGGCGACGGGCCAGGCCAGCATGCGACTTCGGGTCGGCGGTGGGCAGCTGCGTCCCGGCGGAGTCGTGTCCGGCCCGAACATGATGCTGCTGGCTGACGCGACCGTGTATGCGGCGTTGCTGGCGACGGACGAAGACGCCCGTAGCGCAGTCACCACCAGCTTTAACATCGTGTTCCTGCGCCCGGCGGCGCCCAAGGACGTACTTGCTGACGCGGAACTCCTGAGTGCAGGGCGGCGGCTGGTGGTGGCAGAAGTGAGGTTGCGGTCCGCTGGCGAGGAAGGGCTCGTCGCCCAGGCGACGGTGACCTACGTACGGCAGTGAGACCGGCGAAGATCGTCAGCGGCGGACAGGCAGGCGTGGACCGCGGCGCTCTCGACGCTGCCCTGGATGCCCAATGGCTTTGTGGTGGTTGGTGTCCGGCGGGAAGGGTTGCCGAAGACGGCCGGATTTCGGACTACTACCCGCTGGTAGAGACGGAGACGGCCGACCCGGCGGTGCGGACGCGGCGGAATGTGGCGGAAAGCGACGGCACCCTGATCCTGTGTCCGGGAGCGCCCTCCGGTGGCACGCTCCTCACAAGCCAGATCTGCGCAACCCTCGGTCGACCCTGCCTTGTGGTGGACGCGGAGAAGACCGCAATTCCGGAAGCCGTCCGACAGGTGCGGGAGTTTCTGGCCGGGAACCGCATCGGCGTCCTTAACGTGGCCGGGCCCCGGCTCAGCGGCTGGCCGGAAGCATGGGCATACGCGCGGGCCGTGATCGGGCGCCTGCTGGCGGCAGATTCAGACTGACGCGCGCAGGGATGCCGTCAGCGCCGAAAGGGATGTGACGGGCGCCGCGCACACCGTCCCGCGACACAGATAAGCCACCGTTCCCTCGGCCGGCGCCTTGGCCGCCAGCCCTTCCGGGAGGTCCCGTTCCGCCGTGGGGATGGCGAAAATCTGGCGTCCGGGGCTAAACACAAGGCTGGCCATGTGCCGCCATTCCTCGGCCGATTCCGGCTCTCCCCTGATGATGATGGTCTCCGGCGGTGCCAGATACTCCTCCAGGGCGGTCAGCAGCGAACAGTGGGCGTGGGGCATCTCAACGAGGGCGCCCGCGGCCATCCTCAGCGTCCGCTCCGCGGCCTCCAGGTAGCGGGGCTCGCCGAGCAGGTATCCCAGCCGGGCGAGTGACTGGGCCGCCACCCCATTACCGGACGGCAGGGCTTCGTCGGCGATGGGCCTCGGCCGGTGCAGCAGAGCCTCGTGATCGTCGGCGGTAAAGAAAAACCCGCCGTGGTCATGGTCCTGGAAGTGCTCGAGCATGGCGTCGGCCAGGCCGGCCGCGAACGTCAGCCACTCCCCGCGCCATCGGAGCTGGAGCAACTCCAGCGTGCCGTCGAGCATGAACGCATAATCATCGAGATAAGCCGGGAAACGTGCGCGCCCATCCTTCCAGCACGCCTTCAGCCGACTGCCGTCCCACAGGCGCTGGCGCACGAACTCCAGTGCCCCGGTCGCGGACTCTGCGAAATCCCGGCGCTGCAGGTGGCGTGCGGCAACCGCCATTCCCCGGATCATCAGCCCGTTCCACGCCGTCAGGACCTTCTCGTCCCGGCCGGGGCGAACCCGAGCCTCGCGGGAGGCAAGCAGTTTCGCCCGGGCGCGGGACAGGGCCGACTCCACTTCATCCGTCCCGATCCCCGCTTCGTTGGCGATGTCGGAGGCGGTGCGGTAGGTGTGTAGATGCCAGCGACCTTCGAAATTGGGTCTGCGGTCCAGACCGTAGACGGCGGCGAACGGCGAGTATTCGTCCTCGTCCAGGATGTTCTCCACCTCATTTCGGTCCCAGACATAGAAACGTCCTTCCTCGCCCTCGGAGTCCGCATCCAGCGTGGAGAAATATCCGCCCTCGGGAGATTGCATCTCCCGGATGACCCAGTCACCGGTCTCCGATGCCACCCGGCAGAACAGCGCCTCGTTCGTCACTGCCCACAGCTGGGCGTAAAGGGCCAGCAGCGGGCCGTTGTCGTAAAGCATCTTCTCGAAGTGCGGGATCATCCAGGCCTCGTCCACGGAGTACCGGCAGAACCCGCCGCCGAGCTGATCGTAGATTCCGCCCGTCGCCATGCTCTGTAGGGTGAAAGTCGCCATGTAAAGCGCTTCCAGATCCGGATCCTCGGTAGCCGACGTCCTGCGCCAGTGACGCAGGAGGCGCTCGATGCTGGTCGGATGGGGGAATTTTGGCGCATGGCCAAAGCCGCCGAAACGCGATTCGAAATTTTCACCGAGCGCCCGGCGCGCCTGATCCAGCAGACGCTCGTCCAGCGTCACATCGTCGCTGTTGTCCACCGTCGAAATCCGCCCAAAGACCTCCCTGACTGCGTCCGCCTGCCGACCGATCTCTTCGCGATGTTCCCGGTAGTAGGTCGCCACCCGGGCCAGGACGTCAGTGAAGGCGGGCATGCCGTGGCGCGCCTTGTCCGGGAAATAGGTGCCGCCGAAAAAGGGCGCCAGGTCCTGCGGCGCCAGGAACATGGTCAGGGGCCAGCCCCCCGGCCGCTGCACGAGCATCTGGTGTGCCAGCTGATACACCTTGTCCAGGTCCGGACGTTCCTCCCGGTCCACCTTGATGTTGACGAACAGCCGGTTCATCAACTCGGCCGTCGACGCATCCTCGAAGGACTCGTGGGCCATCACGTGACACCAGTGACAGGCAGAATAGCCAATGGAGAGGAGTATCGGCTTGTCCTCGCGACGCGCCAGTTCCAGTGCCTCGTCGGACCAGGGATGCCATTGCACCGGGTTGTCCGCGTGCTGGAGGAGGTAGGGACTGGTCTCGCCAGTCAGGCGGTTTCCTGGTTCGCTCATGAGGTATCAAGTCGGAGGGCTTCGGGTAAACTCGCGCACTATAACCGATGCTCGGTATACCCGCAGGACGCGTCATGACAGCAGTGCCAGGTCCACCCGAACTGAAGCTCAGACCCCGCGAGGATCGCCGGGTCAGGGCAGGGCACCTGTGGATCTACAGTAACGAGATCGATACCCTCGCCACGCCCGTCAAGGACCTCGTGGCGGGAGAGATCGTGCGCGTGGTGTCGGATCGGGGGCGATTCCTGGGTTACGCGGGCGTCAATCCCCACACGCTCATCGCCGCCCGCATCCTGAGCCGGGATCCCGACCGGGCTCCAGGGGCCGGCTGGCTGAAGCATCGGCTCAACCTCGCGCTGGCGCTGCGCAGCCGGCTGTATGCAACGGGATGTTACCGGCTCCTGTTCGGCGAGTCGGACGGCGTCCCCGGGCTGGTGGCTGACCGATTCGGTGACTACTTGGTGCTGCAGGCCGGCACCGCGACCATGGAAGCCATGAAGGGCCAGGTAATGGACGCCATTACCGCCGTTGTCGAGCCGCGCGGGGTCCTGTGGCGCAACGACAGCGGTGCCAGGGATATGGAAGCCTTGGACAAGTACGTGGAGGTGGCCACCGGGGAGGTGCCGGAGCTGGTGCCGGTGGCGGAGGGCGCGCTGGAATTCATGGCGCCCCTGCACGCGGGGCAGAAGACCGGCTGGTTCTTCGACCAGCAGGACAACCGTCACAGGTTCGCGCGCTACCCGGCGGCCAGGGTCCTCGATGTGTTCTGCTATACAGGGGCCTGGGGACTGGGGGCCGCCAGCCGCGGGGCGGATGCGACGTTCGTGGACTCGTCCGCCCAGGCCCTGGGGTGGGTGGAGGCGGAGGGCAGGCGGCTGGGCCTGCCGACCCGGACGCACCACGGCAATGCTTTCGACGTGCTGCGGCATTTGCGGGACGAGGGCCGGTCCTTTGATGCGGTGATCGTGGATCCGCCGGCCTTCATCAAACGACGCAAGGACTACAAGCAGGGCCTGGCCGCCTACCAGCGAATCAATCAGCTCGCCATGTTGTTGCTCGACAGGGACGGCTGGCTCGTGAGTTGCAGCTGCTCCCATCATCTTCCGCTCGACGACCTGCTGGCAGCCCTCCAGCGGGCCGCCCGCCACATCTCCCGCAGCATCCAGGTGCTGGAGGTCGGGGGCCAGTCGGCCGATCATCCTGTCCATCCGTCGATCGTCGAGACCCGGTACCTGAAGGCCGTCTTCTGCCGGGTCGTCCCGGCCGACGCCTGAGGGAAGCACGCCCCGATAGTCACTCACCGACGTCGGACCAGACGGCGAGGATGTGCCCGGCGGGGTCCCGGAAATGGAAGCGCCGTCCTCCGGGGAACGAAAACACGGGTTCCGTGATGACACCGCCGTGGGCTCTTACCGACGCTTCCGCCGCCGCCAGATCGATCGCGTAGATCACGACCAGGGGAGTCTCGGCCGCGGTGGTTGCGGATTTTCGCAATCCGCCACTCAGCCGGCCGTCCTCGAAGCTGCTGTAGTCCGGTCCCCAGTTCTGGAAATTCCAGCCGAAGACGTTCTCATAGAAGGCCCGGGACCGCCCGACATCGCTTGTCGGAAACTCGATGTAGTCGATCCTCCGGTCCTGATCTCGCTGTGACATATTTCGGTCCTCCTCGACTCGTGCCGGTGTGGACATTGTGCTCCGGATATGCGCTGGCCGCCGCTCCGTGGCCCGGGACGGCGCCTTGCCCTTTCAGCGGCAGACGCTACTGCTAAACTACGCGCCCATGATCGCCTACCCCGATATCGATCCCGTAGCCCTCGCCCTCGGGCCACTGAAGATCCGCTGGTATGGGCTGATGTATCTGGCCGGTTTCGCCATCGCCTGGCTCCTCGCCCGCAGCCGAGCGAAGCGGCCGGAGTTTGGCTGGAAGCTCGAGTGGGTGGACGACCTGATCTTCTATTCGGCCCTCGGTCTCATCCTCGGAGCCCGGATCGGCTACATGCTGTTCTACGGGGCCGACACCTGGTTACACGATCCCGTGGCGATTCTCCGCATCTGGGAGGGCGGCATGTCCTTCCATGGGGGTCTCCTGGGGGTCGCCCTCTGTCTCTGGCTTTACGGCCGCCGGATCGGCAAGGGCTTTTTCGAGGTGTCGGATTTCCTCGCCCCCCTCGCGCCTCTCGGGCTTTTCTGCGGCCGGATGGGGAACTTCATTAACGGAGAACTGTGGGGCAAGGCCACCGACGTGCCCTGGGCTTTCGTCGTTGGCGGCGTGCCGAGACATCCTTCGCAGCTCTATGAAGGGATCCTCGAGGGCTTCGTCCTGTTCGCCATACTCTGGACCTATTCCTCGCGGCGCCCGCCGGTGAAGGCCGTCTCGGGAGCGTTCCTGCTCTTCTACGGGCTGTTCCGCTTTGCGGTGGAGTTCGTTCGCGTCCCCGATGCCCAACTCGGATATCTGGCTTTCGGCTGGCTGACCATGGGCCAGGTACTTTCCAGCCCCATGATCATCCTGGGCCTGATTCTCGTGCTGCTTGCCTACCGTCACCCCGCCCGGACCCATATCGCCTGACCATGCAACAGTATCTCGACCTGCTGGCTCACATCCGGACAAACGGCCTGAGGAAGGAGGATCGTACCGGCACCGGGACCCTGTCCGTCTTCGGCCACCAGATGCGATTCGACCTTTCGCAGGGCTTCCCGCTGCTGACTACCAAGAAGCTGCACATCAGGTCTATCGTCCATGAGCTGCTGTGGTTCCTGAAGGGCGAAACCAATATCCGTTACCTCAGGGAAAACGGGGTCCGTATCTGGGACGAGTGGGCCACCGACAAGGGCGAACTGGGGCCGGTCTACGGGCGTCAGTGGCGGGCGTGGCCATGCCCCGGGGGCGAGTCGGTAGACCAGATCTCCCAGGTGATCGGGCAGATTCGGAGCAATCCGGACTCCCGCCGGATCATCGTCGTCGCCTGGAATCCAGCCGATCTGCCCGACGAATCCATCAGTCCCCAGGACAACGTGCGTGCCGGCAAGATGGCACTGGCACCCTGCCACTGCCTTTTCCAGTTCTGGGTCGGGGACGGCCGGCTGTCCTGCCAGCTCTATCAGCGCAGCTGCGACGTTTTCCTCGGCGTACCGTTCAACATCGCGTCTTATGCGCTGCTGACCTGTATGATCGCCCAGCAGTGCGACCTGGAGCCCGGGGACTTCGTCTGGACCGGGGGGGACGTGCATCTCTATCTGAATCACCTGAATCAGGCGGACATGCAGCTTGCGCGCCGGCCGCGGTCGCTGCCCCGGCTGATGATCACGCGACGGCCGGCGTCGATATTCGATTATCGATTCGAGGATTTCGCCATCGAATTATACGAGCCCGATCCGGGCATCCCCGCCCCGATCTCCGTCTGAAGTTTCCGTCGCGATGGACGACCCGAGAGAATCAGTTCCGCGTATCACGCTGGTGGTGGCGGCTGCGAGCAACGGTGTGATCGGCGTCGATGGCCGCATGCCCTGGCACCTGCCGGCTGATCTGGCCCGCTTCAAGCGCCTCACCCTGGGGAAACCCGTCCTGATGGGCCGTCGCACTCACGAGTCCATCGGCCGACCTCTCCCGGATCGGCCGAATCTGGTCCTGTCGAGGGATCCGGATTACCGTGCCGACGGCTGCCGGACCGTGAGATCGCTGGACGAGGCGATAGACGTTGCCGCCGGGATGGGTGCGCCGGAACTGATGGTCATCGGCGGTGGGGCGGTTTACGCGCAAGCGTTGCCCGGCGCCCAACGCATCTTGCTGACCCGGGTCCACGCCGCGCCGGAAGGTGACACGTTCTTCCCGGCTGTCGATCCCCGGGAATGGCAGGAGGTGGGCCGGGAAAGGCGTGCCGCCGACGACCGCAATCCCTACGCCATGGATTTCCTCGAGTTCGCCCGGCGCGCCCCCGGATCGGGGGGCTGAGTTAAGATTACGGGACTGCCCGGGATTTCGTCGGAGGCGACTTGGATATCGGCGTACCTTACAGAGAGCTGACCCGGCTGGACGTGAGTTCGATCCAGGCCGAGCTTCTAGCGCTGGATGACGCTGGCTGGGACGCCCGGCCGGTCCGGCGCGCCTCGCTGGCCGGGGACAGCGCTCACTGCTCCGCGGACTCCATCGTCATGCGTCACGAATGGATTCCCGCGTATTCGAAAAGGGGATTCAAGACACTGGCCGAATCTCTCATGGACTGGGCCAGGCGAAACGGCCGAGACGGCCGGCCCCTATTGCCCGTCATGGAGGAACGCAACAGCGATACCTGCGTCTACACCTTCCCCGACTGGTTCCACTGGCAGGTCAGGGTGCTCCCCATCATCGCCCAGGTGATCGAGCCGATCGCCACCCCTGGTGGCGTGCTGACTAGGGCGCTGTTCGTGCGGCTGCTGCCTGGGGCAGTCATCAATCCGCACAAGGACGGACAGGCCCTGGCCAGCCGCGCCCACCGGATACACGTGGCGATCAGCGACTGCCCCCAGTGCGTGTACACCATCGATGACACGGAATTCGTGATGACCCCGGGCGTTGCCTACGATTTCAACAATCGGTGGGAGCATGCGGTGCATAACCGCGGGGACACTCCCAGGATCAATCTCATGCTGGAATATCTGCCCGATCCCAGCTGGGTATTTCCTGCACCGCTGATGCTCCAGCCCTTCGGCGCGGCAGCCGTTCCGGCCCGGACCGGTCCTGGACCGATGGCCGCTCCTCAACAGTAATTTTCGCTTGCACGGAGAGACCCGATGACGATCCATGCTATTTGCCGGAGCCGGCTGGCCCTGGTCGCGGCCGTGGCAGCTGCGGTCGCCATGGCCGGATGCCAGACCCTGGATCCCTATACGGACCAACCCGAGACCAGTCGCACGGCGAAGGGCGCGGGGATCGGCGCCGCCGCGGGCGCGGTGGCGGGGGTAGTGGTCGGCGGAAGCCGCAAGGCCACCATTATCGGGGCCGGCATCGGGGCGCTGGTCGGGGCGGCGGTCGGCAACTATATGGACCGAGAGGCCGAGGCCCTGCGCCAGAGATTGCGGGCTACGGGCGTCAGCGTCACCAAGAGCGGTAACCAGATCATCCTGAATATGCCGGGCAACGTGACCTTCGCCAGCGATTCCGCTGATATTTCCTCCGGCTTTTATGAAGTCCTCGATTCCGTCGCCATCGTGCTGAACGAGTACGATCAGACCTATGTCGACGTGATCGGCCACACCGACAGTACCGGTTCGGTGGACTATAACCAGGGCCTCTCCATCCGCCGCGCCCGGAGCGTGGCCGATTACCTGATGAGCCGGGAGGTCGTCCCCCAGCGACTGGTCGTCACCGGTATGGGCCAGACCCGGCCCATCGCCCCAAATGACACGCCCGGGGGCCGCGCCCTGAACCGGCGCGTGGAGATCGTGCTGACGCCGCTGACTTGAGTAGCTCTCGCCAGATGGCGCGCAGCGCGCTGGTCGCCGGGGCCAGCGGTCTGGTGGGGCGCGCTCTCGTGGCCCGCCTCCTGACGTCGAACGATTACGATCGGATCCACCTGCTCGTGCGCCGTCCCCTGGGGATCGCCAGTGGGTCCATCCGGGAACACCTGGCCGACTTCGATCGGCTCGAGGACCTGGCGCCGGCGATCGGCAGCGTCGACGTCGCATTCTCCTGCCTCGGCACTACCATCAGGAAGGCCGGCAGCAAGGCAGCGTTCCGCCGGGTCGACCACGATTGCACCCTGGCGTTCGCAAGGTTCGCGGCCGGGACCGGCGCCCGCGTTCTCGCCGTGGTCTCGTCTCTTGGCGCGGACCAGGGCAGCAGCAATTTCTACCTGCGGGTGAAGGGGGAAACCGAGCGGGACCTGATCACCGCTGGCGTGGCCTGTATTGTGATATTGCGACCGTCGTTGCTGACTGGTGACCGTCTGGAGCTACGCCTTGGAGAGAGGATCGGCGGCGCGCTGCTCAGTGCATTATCGCCGTTCATGGTGGGCAGCCTGGGCCGCGTCCGTCCCATCGCTGCCGATCAGGTCGCCCGCGCCATGGCGCGGGTGGTCCGCGAACCCTCGGAGGGAGTGCGGGTGATTGAGTCCGAGGACATCCGGTCTATCGCCGACGCGGAATCGTGATGACGGGGCGGGTAAATCAGATGGGGTCAGAGACGTATCTGTCAGGTCTGATAAATACGTCTCTGATCCCTATTAGTCGCATAGCCTGGTCGTAAGCCATGATCAAATTCCTCCTGACAATCGCCGCCGGCTACGGTCTGGTGGCTGGGTTCGTGTACCTGATGCAGGGCCGCATGCTCTACCTGCCGGACACGCCAGGGCGAAACCTCGGTGTGTCGCCGGCGGAGGCGGGAATGGACTTCGAGGACGTCTACCCCGTGACCGCCGACAACGTGAAGTTGCACGGCTGGTTCGTCCCGGCCCGGTCCTCCATCGTACTGCTGTTCTTCCACGGCAATGCCGGCAACGTCTCCCACCGCCTGGAATCGATCCGCCAGTTCCATGACCTGGGACTGTCCGTACTGATCGTCGATTACCGGGGCTACGGCCAAAGCGGCGGCCGGCCCACCGAGGAAGGCATGTATCGCGACGCCGAGGCCGCCTGGCGCTACCTGGTGGAACAGCGCGGTGTCCCGGCAGATCGGATCATTGTCTTCGGACGCTCACTGGGCGCTTCTGTCGCCTCCCGCCTGGCGAGCCGGCATACGCCCCTGGGGCTCATCGTCGAGTCATCCTTCACCTCCGTGCCGGACATTGCGGCGGACATTTATCCCTGGCTGCCGGTCCGCCTGTTGAGCCGGGTCTCCCACGCCACCCGGGATTACGTTAGCGAAGCCCGCTGTCCGGTGCTGGTGATCCATAGCCGCGAGGACGAAATCATCCCGTTCCGCCACGGCCAGGCGATCTACGAGGCCGCGGCCGAACCGAGAGCTTTCCTGGAACTGCACGGCTCGCACAATGACGCCCATCTACGCGACCAAGGCCGCTATGTTGAAGGGCTCATCGCGTTCCTGGAATCGCTCCCGCAGCCCGATATATAGGGTTGGCGACAAGCAGCGGGCGGCGCGAAGGAAGGGAGGCTGCGAAGCGCGAAGCAAGGGGTCGGAGAGGTATTTTTTCAATATTGAAAAAATACCTCTCCGACCCCTTCTACCCTCGACCCCCTCGTGCTTCCCAGCCCCGGTACTGCGCCTCAGAACATCGGCGACAGAAACAGGCCGACGACGCACATCAGCGCGGCGCTCCAGACCAGTGTCCGCCAGGGATTCAGGTCCGTAAGGTAGGCGCCCACGTACAGCACCCGAAGGCCGATGAACAGCACGGCCAGCCCATCCCGCAATCCCGGATCGGCCCCGCCGAAATGGGCCACCCAGACTGCGGCGGCAAAGGGCGCGAAAGCTTCTATGGTATTCATGTGGGCCGCCTGGGCCCGGCTGCCCCACCCTCTCAACCGTCCCTGCTGTTCGCGGGGATTGGCGATCTCCACAAAACCTTCCTGCCGCCGCGAGGCGACCAGCACCGGCAGGCGGGTGAGATAGATCAGCAGGAAGGCAGCGAACACACACCAGATGGATGCGTCCACAGACTATTCTCCCGCCGGTATCTGATGGATCGGCGGCAGGGTCTCGATGACTTCCCGCTCCACCGCATCCAGATCGATCTCATCCATGGTCGTTTTCCCCTCCATGGCGGCCTCCATGATCCCGAGCTGCACATCGCCCCGGGACCGCGCTTCGGCGTACCCGATGTCGTCCCGGAACATGACCATCGCATAGCGGGGCACGAATCGCTCTGGCTGGCGACGCTCCATCTCGAACGCCAGCTGTTTCCGGAGCAGGAAACGCGGGTCGATGACAGAGGCCCGCATTTCCGTGTAGTTCTCGATGGCCATATCAGCAATGGCGTCCGCGTTGGGTTTGCGCCGGGTGAAGAACTGCTCGAAGGCAGCTACCCAGTCCCCGTCCGTCTCCTCCAGGCAGGCGTCCAGTGCCAGGCAGTCCTCGAATGCCGCGTTCATGCCCTGGCCGTGGAAGGGCACCACCGCGTGAGCGGCGTCCCCGAGCAGGCAGAGCCGGTCCCCCAGGTGCCAGGGCGCTGAACGCACGGTGCCCAGGGCGCCGGTCGGGTTGTCGAAGAACGCCTCCCCGAGGTCCGGGATCAGCGCCGCGGCGTCGGGAAAGCTGGATTCGAAGAAATCCCGCACCCGGCCGGGCGAGTCCAGGGTGTCGAATCCGGGGTCTCCCGTGTTCGGCAGGAACAGGGTCACGGTGAAGCTGCCGTCCAGGTTGGGCAGGGCAATCAGCATGAATCCGCCTCGCGGCCAGATATGCAGGGCATTGGGATCGAGACGATATCCGCCATCGGCGTCGGCGGGGATGCACAGCTCCTTGTAGCTGTGCTCCAGCCAGTCGACTGTGCAGCGGTATCCGGGCCTTTCCATCAGGGCTTCCCTCAGGACCGACCCGGCTCCATCGGCCGCCACGCAGCGTTCCAATGGCAGCACGAGATCGCCGCCGGCAGACTCGTCCCGAAACCACAGCGCCTCGGCATCAAGATTTACGCGGGTGCAAGGATGGCGGAAACGCAGGTCCACGCCGGCCGCCTCCGCCTCGTCCAGCAGGACGGCATTGAGCCGCGGCCGGGAGATGGAGTAGATCACTTCCCAGGGGCGCTGGCCATAGGGTTGCAGGACTGTCTCGCCGTCCCGTTCGTGAACCATGCGACCGCGCATGGTGACTAGCAGTTGCCCCACTGTTTGCTCCAGCCCCACCGCCGCCAGCGCCCTCATGCCGCGGTTGGCCAGGGCGAGATTGATGGACCGGCCGGCGGGAACGGGTTCCAGGCGCATGTCGGGACGCTTTTCGAGCAGGGTGACGGCATAGCCCCGCCGGGCGAGGAAGATCGCCGCCAGGGAGCCGGCGAGGCCTGCGCCCACCACCGTCGCGGTCCGGCTCACGAGGTCGCTTCCTCCAGGTGCCCGACGAATCTGCGCACGTCGTCGAAGGAGTTGTACAGCGGCACCGGTGCGACGCGGATCACGTCCGGTTCGCGCCAGTCCACGATCACGCCGGCGGATGTCAGCCGTTCGAAGACTTCCCGGCCCGAGGGCCGTCCGGAAAGCATTCGCAGTGAGAGCTGACAGCCGCGTTGCGAATGGGCGGCGGGGGTCAGGATCTCGACCCTGTCAGAGAGGCGCCCCTTGAGCAGTTCCTCCAGCCAGCCGGTAAGACGTCGGGATTTCTCTGTCAGTCGATCCATCCTGGCATCCATGAAGAGGTGCAGGGAAGGGATCAGTGGAGCCATGGAGAGGATCGGCGGGTTGGAGAGCTGCCAGCCTTCGGCTCCCGGGGAAGGCCTGAATACGGGCCCCATGTGGAAACGGCTGCCTTTGTCGTGGCCCCACCAGCCGGCGAACCGCGGCAGGGCCGGATCGCTGCCGTGGCGCTCGTGGATGAAACATCCGGCCACGGCACCGGGCCCACTGTTCAGGTACTTGTAACTACACCACACGGCGAAGTCCGCGCCCCAGTCGTGAAGCGACAACGGTACGTTGCCGATGGCGTGAGCCATGTCCCAACCCACACGGCAGCCTTTCTTCCGAGCCGCAACGGTGATGGCCTCCATGTCGAACCGCTGCCCACTGTAGTACTGGACGCCCGGCAGCATAACCAGGGCGATAGAGTCACCGCGGGTTTCGATGATCTCGAGTATGTCGGCGTCCCGGATGACAGTTTCACCTTCCCGCGGGCTGACCTCGATCAGGGCGTCGTCGGGGTCGAGACCGTGAAAGCGTGCCTGAGAATCGACCGCATACCGGTCCGAGGGGAAGGCGGGTTTCTCGATCAGGATGCGGAAGCGGTCGTTTGAGGGCTGGTAGAAGCTCACCATCATGAGGTGCAGGTTCACCGTGAGGGTGTTCATGCACACCACCTCGGCTGGCAGGGCGCCCGCCAGTGCGGCCAGCGGCTCGGCGAACTGCTCGTGATAGGGCATCCACGGCCGTTCGCCCCTGAAGTGTCCCTCCACGCCGTAGCGGCCCCAGTCCTCCAGCAACCCGAGGACGGTCGCTTCCGTGTCCGCGGGCTGAAGCCCGAGGGAGTTGCCGCACAGGTACACCGAGGACTTGCCGTCGGGGCCTGGCGGGATGCGGAAGCGCCGGCGGAAGGATGCGAGTTCGTCCTCCCGGTCCAGCCGGACGGCGGCCTCGGTCAGTCCGTTCACGCGGGCTCCAGTGGAAACAGCAGCGGCCGCGAAGGCGCGGCATCGGTGGTGAATGGCGCGATCTGCAGACTCAGGGCGTACATGCCCTCCGGCAGTTCGTCTGGCACGAAGATCATCTCCGTGATGGTCGCTTCGGGTCGTTGCGCTCCGTTGGCGGGAGACCCTGCCGGGGGAAGGCCCCAGAAGCGGCGATGACCCGTGAGCCTGCCCTGGTCGTGACTGCGGTCAAGGGAGGGCAGGTCGATCAGGAGGTGACGGACTCCCCACCGGACCAGGAGGTCTACCGCCTCGGTCGTGAAATAGGGAGGCACGTCGCCCTGGCTGTAGTCCCTGGTCCGCTTGCGCTCGTCGTTGGGGAGACTGCGGACGACGAGGCCCGGTTGCGGCTCGTAACCGGCCCGCGCCGCCGCATCACCGATGGCGGCAGCCGTCACCCATCGGTCACCCGGGGCGGCCCCGGGTTCAGAGGTCTCCTGTGAGGCTTCCGCCGGCTGCACCGGTACACTCAGCAGCAGGGAAGGGATGAGGGCATCGGTGGCCAGCATCGCCACGCTGTGGTCGCCGGAGATGACGTGTCCGATGCTTTCGCTATGGGTTCCGTTGCAATGAGGCACCAGGGTAAGCACCTCGCAATTACAGCTCCCCCCCTGGCCCGTGTCGCCGACGAATCCGCCGATCTGCAGCGGTTTTGCAGTGGCCGGCGGTGCGCCGAAATGGCGCGGCTGGGCACCATGGAAATCCAGCGGCACTGAGATGTCGATGCCGCGCTCGCCCCTGACGGTGAATCGACGCCCACCGACGCTGATGACGATCCCGGTCACAGGAACCGTTCCCGCCCGAGACCGAGCCATTCGAGGGCCGTTCCGGCCAGCAACCGCTCCCGTACCACCGGCTGCAGGTCCATGGACTCGATGAGCTTGCCCGGCACCTGCTCACCCAGCGGAAACGGGTAGTCACTTCCCAGGGCGATGGATTCCGCGCCCATGAGTCTGATCATGTAATCCAGCATCGCGGCGTCGTGCACCAGCGAATCAACGTAGAAGCGGCCAAGGTAGTCACGCGGATTGTGCTCGTTGTCCACAGCGCACAGATCCGGCCGGACGTTGAACCCGTGCTCGATGCGGCCGAGGGTTGCGGGGAACGCGCCGCCTCCGTGGGCGAAGGCTATCCGCAGCCGGGGCAGCCGTTCCAGGACGCCGCCGAAGATCATGGAGCATATGGAGAGCGACGTTTCGGCGGGCATGCCCACCAGCCACGGGAGCCAGTACTTGGCCATCCGCTCTCGCCCCAGCATCTCCCACGGGTGGACGAAGACAGCGGCCCCGAGTGACTCGGCGGCCTCCAGGACCGGATACACCTTGGGATGGTCCAGGTTCATGCCGTTGACGTGGGAGCCGATCTCGATGCCGGCCAGGCCCAGATCCATGACGCAGCGTTCCATTTCTCTGGTGGCGACGTCCGGGTCTTGCATGGGCACCGTGCCGAGCCCGACAAAGCGGCGCGGGTGGGCCGCGCAGACGCCGGCGATATGGTCGTTGAGCAATTTGGCAAGATCCAGCGTATCGCCGGGCTTGGCCCAGTAGCTGAACATGATCGGGACGGTAGAGAGCACCTGCACCTGCACGCCGTGGGCCGCACAGTCTTTCAGGCGTGTAGCGGGGTCCCAGCAGTTCTCGTCCACCGACCGGAAGAAGCTGCCGTCCAGGGTCATGTGGCCGCAGCCGGTGCCGTGGCGCTCCAGTTGCACCCAGCCTCCGTAGCCGTATCGCTCCTGAAGATTTGGCCAGTCCGGTGGCAGGATGTGGGTGTGGATATCGATCTTGAGCATGATGCCCCGATCAGCCCGCTTTGCCTCGATCCGGCAGCCGGTGGCCGCAGGCCTCGCAGCTCAGGTTGGCCGGGTCCGCGTAGAAACGTTCGAAGACCGGCGGGAGCTGGGACACGATATCGCTGACGTGCAGGAACTCTTCATACAGCCTGTGACCACAGGACTCGCAGAACCACATGAATCCATCCTTCTCTTCCGGACGCCGTTTGCGCTCGATGACCAGCCCCACGGTATCGGCAAATCGTTGCGGTGAGTGGGGGACCTCAGCCGGCAGCAGGAACATCTCGCCTTCTCGTATCGGCACGTCCACCATTCGGCCACCCTGTACGGTCTTCAGCAGCATGTCCCCCCGGATCTGGTAGAACAGCTCCTCGCCGGGATCCCAATGGTAGTCGCTGCGGGTATTGGGACCGCCCACCACCATAACGATGAATTCCGAGTCCTGGAAGACGACTTGGTTGCAGACAGGGGGCCGCAGCCGGTCGCGGTGGTCCTCGATCCACTTCAAGAAATTGAATGTCTTCAGCGGTTCCACGATGTCATTCTCCGATGGTGGCGATGCACTTCAGTTCGATCGCTATCGGTGTCGGCAGGCTCTTGACCTCGACCGTGGTGCGACAGGGCTGGTTGTCCCTGAAATATTCCGCGTAAATCCGGTTGTAGGTTTCGAAGTCTTCCTTCATGTGGGTGAGGAAGACGGTGACGTCCACCAGCCGATCCCAGGACGACCCGGCGTCTTCCAGCACCAGACGCACGTTATCGAAGGCCGAGCGGCACTGGGCCTCTATATCCCGTGCGATCACGACACCTTCGGTATCCGTCTCCACACCGGGGATATTCTCGGTTCCGCGGACTCGCGGCCCGATGCCCGATAGAAATAGCAGGTTACCGACCCGTCTGGCGTGGGGGTAGCTACCCACTGGCTCGGGCGCCCTCGGCGCCCTTGTGACATGGGATGCCTTGCTCAAACGCGCTTCCTCATCCGATACCAATGCATACGTTCTTCGGTTCCGTGAAGAACCGCATGGCCTCCATCCCGCCCTCGCGTCCGACTCCCGAGTCCTTCATGCCTCCCATCGGCGTGCGCAGGTTCCTCACCATCCAGCAGTAGACCCAGACAAGACCGGCACGCAGTCGACGGGCGACCCGGTGGCAGCGATGTGCTCACAGGCTCGCCATCTGGCCGCCGTCCACCGGAAGATTGATGCCGTTGATATGGGCCGCGGCCGGAGACGCGAGGAAGGTCACCGCGGCGGCGGTCTCTTCCGGTTCGGCGAACCGGCCGGCAGGCACCTGGGCCAGGGCCTGATCCCTGATCGCCTCGAAACTCTGCCCCGATGCCGAGGCGCGCTGGTGGAACAGGTAGTCGAGTCGCTCGGTGGCGGTGAATCCGGGCAGGACGTTATTCACCGTGATGCCAAAAGGTCCCAGCTCCCGGGCCAGAGTCTTGGCCCAGCTGGCCACCGCCCCCCGGATGGTATTGGAGACCCCCAGGCCCGGTATTGGCTCCTTCACCGACGTGGAAATGATGTTGACCAGTCGGCCGTAGCCGGCGGACTTCATCCCCG
Organism: Gammaproteobacteria bacterium; assembly: GCA_024640085.1. Classification (GTDB taxonomy): domain Bacteria; phylum Pseudomonadota; class Gammaproteobacteria; order Steroidobacterales; family XN24; genus JAHEFR01. Next base: position 143,998 of record JAHEFR010000002.1, on the reverse strand, counting down.
GTAGCACAGCCTGGAGGATGGTCTGATTGGCGAGCAGGTGTTGGCGGAAGGCGGCCTCGAATGCCTCGGGAGGCGCTTCGGCCGCCGTCCCGGCCGGTGGCCCGCCCGAGTTGTTGACGACGATGTGGATGGCTCCGTCGTCCAGGGCTCGCAGGGTTTCAGCCGACAGGGCCTCGCAGTCGGAGAAGTCCACCGACATCCGGGCATGCCGACGCCCGCCCGAATCGGGCAGTGACGCCACCAGTTCGTCGAGACGTTCCTCATCGCGAGCGCTGGCGAGGACCTCGGCCCCCGCCCCGGCAAGGGCGATGGCCGTGGCCCGCCCTATACCGCGACTGGCGCCACACACCAGGGCGCGTTTCCCTTGCAGATCAATGTTCATGTCGGTTAGCCCGAAAGGAGGTCCAGATATTCTACCAGCCAGTCAGAGGCCGATTGACGGGCGAAGGATCGGCGGAAACGGGAGACGACCTCGGACGGCACGGGGTCGAACGAGGGGCGCTGGCGCCTACCAGTCCCTTCGAGGCACCAGATTGCCACCGGCCTGCTCTCGGTCGAAAGAAACCACGGTCGGGTTTGCGCTCGCGCCAGGCGCCGGGATGACTCGGGATCCGGTCGCTTGCCCCGACGCCGGTTCACATCCCAGGCGAAAGGGACAGCTCCGGCCAGTCCTCATCCGGGTCTCTGGGATTGCTTGCAGCGGATGACGATCCGCTCGGGCGTCTTTGAGTCCAGCCGCAGGGCCGTGAGAGCACCCCCCCACACGCAACCCGTGTCCAGGGGGAACACATTCTTGTCCCTGACCGGACCGAGTGTGGACCAGTGCCCGAAGATGATCCTGAGAGTCTTGTTCTCCCGCTCAGGCACCCTGAACCAGGGCAGGTATCGCTGGTTCTTGTGGGTGGGTCTGCCCGTCTGGGAGAGTTCGAGGCGACCTTTCCTGTCGCAGTAACGCATGCGGGTGAAGCAGTTGACGATATAGCGGAGTCGGGCCCAACCGCTCAGCTTCCGGGACCAGCGCTTCGGGTCGTCGCCATACATACGCTTGAGGAATCGTTTGTACCGGTCGCTCCGCAGGACCTTTTCCAGTTCCGCGGCGGCAGCCTGTGCGGTCTTCAGGTCCCATTGTGGCGAGAGGCCGGCGTGGACCAGGACAAAGCCGAGCTTCTTGTCGTAATGCATCATGGGACGGTGCCGGAGCCAGTGCAGCAGTTCCTGATGGTCCTTGGCCTGGTAGACCTTCTCCAGTGTGTCCTTGCTCCGCCGGTGGCGTGGGTACTCTGCGGCGGCGAGCAGGTGCAGGTCGTGATTGCCAAGGACCGTGATTGCGCTGTCACCCAGCCGGCGGACGAAACGCAGTACTTTCAGGGACTTGGGCCCCCGGTTCACAAGATCGCCAGTCAGCCACAGCTGATCCCTGCCGGGCTCGAAGTCGACCGCTTCCAGCAATCGGCAGAGTTGGTCATAACATCCCTGTATGTCCCCGATCGCGTAGACCGCCATGCTGTCCTCAGTGAATCGCGCCGGGGACCGCCAGAGTGAAAGGCGCGATCGGAGTATCGAACTGGCGGCCCTGATCGTCGATCAGCTGGTAGCTCCCGCGCATGGAGCCTACCGGTGTCTCCAGAACGGCGCCGCTGGTGTATCGGAAGCCCTCACCAGGGCGCAGCGTCGGTTGCTCTCCCACGACTCCCTCACCGCGGACTTCCTGCTCGTTGCCGTCGGCGTCGGTGACGATCCAGTGACGGCTGACGAGTTGGGCCGGACGAGAGCCCTGATTGACGATAGTGACCGTGTACGAGAACACGTACCGATGGGCCTCCGTTTCCGATTGCTCGGCCACGTAGGCTGTATGAACCTGTACACGGATATCGTGTTCGTTGGTCATTGGCCCTTGATTGCCCCGGCCAGTCAGCCGCTGACGCGCACCGCAAGCACGTCGCATGGTGCCGCGTGAAGGATGGTGTCTTCGGTCAGGTTCAGCATGACCGCGACGCCGTGCCGTTCCCGGCTACCCAGGACCACGAGATCCGCCTGCCATTCGCTGGCCACTCGCACGACCTCCGCCTTGATCGTGCCTGTCTCTACCGTGCGGTCGACGCTCTCCTGGCCGGTCCGTCGGGCCAGGTCTTCCAGGCGGCGCCGGGCGCCCTGGACCAGTTCTTCCTCGATGTCCACCGCGGGGAGCAAGGCCTCGCCCATCGGCTCCACCGGGACGTACTCGACAACATGCAGCAGGCTGATTTCCGCGCCGAAGGCATTGGCGATCTCCACGGCGCGCCGGACGACAGAGTCGCTGTGATCCGACAGATCCACAGCGACGAGGATCCTGTTGTAATCGGCCATGGACGGTACCTCTCTTGCCTACACTCAATGACGGCAGCCTGATTACAGTATACGGGAGGCCGGTGTTCAACCGCTTTCGGCGCGCCGGGCGATCTTTCCGGCCAGGGCGCCGAACAGGGGCGGCGTCACCCTTTCCGGCCGGGACCGCGGGTCCGCCCCCGCGGCAAGTATTTCCGATTCGGTCAGCAGCCCTTCAAGGGCGTTTTTCAGGGTCTTTCGCCTTTTCGAAAATGCCCGATTGACCACGGAGGAGAATGCGGCCGGATCCCCCAGCGGGAAGGGCGGCGCACGCCACGGAGTGATCCGGACGAAGGAAGAGTGAACCCGCGGCGGGGGACGGAACGCACCGGGTCCGATATCGAAGAGATGCTCGACCCGACAGAAGGCCGCGAGCATCACCGTCAGACGACCGTACTGTTTCGTACCGACTTCGCCTGTCATGCGTCGGACGACCTCTCGCTGGAGCATGAAATGCATGTCCTGAACCCATTCGCGCTGTTCGAGAACGTGAAAGAGCAGGGGCGTGGAAATGTTGTAGGGAAGATTACCCACCAGGCGCAGACGCTCGCCGCCGATTGCCGCGAGAGAGGAAAAATCGAAGCGCAGCGCATCGACGTTGTGGACGATCAGCCTGCCGTGTTGGGCCAGATCGGACGGCAGGGATGCGGCCAGATCACGGTCGATCTCCACCACGTCCATGGTGCCGGCTCTGTCCAGCAACGGTCCGGTAATGGCGCCAGGGCCAGGGCCGATTTCGACGATCCGTTGTCCAGGGGCGGGATCGACCGCATCCACGATCTTGCCGATGACCACGGGGTCGTGCAGGAAATGCTGGCCGAACCGCTTCCTCGGTCGATGGCTCAAGGTCGGCCCGTTCCCGCCATGCGCACCGCCATGGCGGTAGCGGCCACCAGGCTGCCGGCATCCGCCCGGCCGCTTCCTGCCAGGTCCAGGGCCGTACCGTGATCGACGGATGTCCTGATAATCGGCAGGCCCAGCGTGACGTTGACAGCCCTGCCGAAGCCTGTGTGTTTCAATACCGGCAGTCCCTGGTCGTGATACATGGCCAGCACCACGTCCGCACCCGCTAGCAGGTCCGGGTTGAAGGCGGTGTCCGCCGGCAAGGGCCCGCGCACGTCGATGCCGGCTTCCCTGGCGCGGTCCAGTGCAGGCTGGATGACCTCGATCTCCTCCCGTCCCAGGTGACCGCCTTCCCCGGCGTGGGGATTCAGTCCGCAGACGATGATCCGTGGGCGCGCAATCCCGAAGCGGGTCCGCAGATCCCGATCCAGAACCGCCAGGGTGGTATCCAGCCGCGCGGCAGTGATTGCCTCTGGCACCCTCGCCAACGGCAAGTGGGTTGTGACAAGAGCGACGCGCAACTCCTCCGTGGCCAGCATCATCACCGGCATCCCGGCGCCGGTGACATCCGCCAGATACTCAGTGTGCCCGGTGAACGGGATACCGCCCTCGTTGATGACCGCCTTGTTGACCGGACCGGTGACCATGGCCTGCCAGGTGCCTCCGAGGCATCTCCTGGCGGCGGCCTCAATGCAGTCCACCACGTAGGACGCATTGCGTGGATCCGGGCGGCCGGACTCGGAGGCCACCGGCAGCGGGATATGATGCACCAGAAGCCGACCCGGCATGGGCTCTGGCGGCGGATCTTCCATAGCCAGGATCTCGATCTCGATACCCAACTGCTCGGCGCGTCCGGCCAGCATGGCCATGTCCGCGACCGCTACGATGTTGGCATCGAACCGTTCCCGGGCGAGGGTCAGGACGAGGTCGGGCCCGATCCCCGCGGGTTCCCCGGGGGTGACGGCGACGACGGGGCGACGGGGTTTCACTGTATGGACCGGTGGCGGCCGGGGATCAGCTGCGGATTTCCACGTATGCCTCGTCGCGAAGCTGCCGAAGCCAGATCTCGGTTTCCTGCTCCCGCTTGCTGGCCCGGATGGCGTCGATGGCCCGCATCCGCCTGACTTCCTCCGTGGTGTCCCGCTCCTGTCGGTCCACCAGCAGGACGATGTGCCACCCGAACTCGGTCTTGAACGGCTCGCTTACGTCGCCGGGCTGCATTGAGGCGACCACTTCCTCGAACGCCGGCACGAACGTGCCCGGGGCGTTCCAGCCCAGATCACCGCCCAATGGCGCCGATCCGGGGTCATCGGATTCGAGTCGCGCTACATCGCTGAAATCTTCGCCCTCCTCGACGATCCGGGCGCGGATACGTTCCAGCTTCGACCGGATGGCACTGTCGTCCAGCACCTGATCGGGACGAAGCAGCACGTGTTTCGTGTGATGCTGCAGCTCTACTACGCGCTCGGTGCCCCGTACGTCATTGAGCTTCAGAATATGCATGCCGCTGGCGCTGCGGATAGGGGGCGAGACTTCGCCAGCCTTCATATCGCGGACGACGTCGAAGAAGATCGCCGGCAGCTGGGCGCCCTTGCGCCAACCTAGCCTCCCGCCCTCGAGAGCGTTCTGCCCGTCGGAATAGGCGACTGCAAGCTCGGAGAAATTCGCCCCGTCCCGGAGCTGTTCTTCGATACCGTTGACCCGGGTCTCGGCGGCCTCAATCTCTTCGTGCGTCGCCGTGGGGCTGATGGACACCAGTATGTGGGAGAGGTCGTAGTCGATCTGGTCCCCGGCGCTGGTCTCCTGGCGGGCCAGATACCGATCGATCTCGCGCTCGGAGACCGAGATCTTGGCGATGACGTCTCTCTGCAGCAGGGCGTCGAGGAGCATGTTCGTGCGGACGTCCTCCCGGTACCGCGCGTAGTCCATGCCCTGGGAGGCCAGCGCGGCCGGAAGCTCTGTCAGGGTCATGCCGTTGCGCTCCGCGACCCGCTGCAGGGTCGCATTCACCGCCTGGTCCGGGATGCGTATGCCAAGCCGCCGTGCGCGCTGGACCTGGACTTCCTGCACGATGAGCTGCTCGAGCACCTGTTTTTCCACCACTGCCTCTGGTGGTATCGGGCTGTCCTGGCTCCGGAGCTGAGAGACGACCAGGCGGATTTTCTCGTCCCGTTCACTCTGGAGGATGATGCCCTCGTTCACCACCGCGACGATCCGGTCGAGCAGGACGCCGGTGTTGCTGAGGCTGGCCGAGGTCTGTCCCATTGCGGCCTGACACGCCGCGATGCCAATTATCGCGAAGAGGAAATTACGCATGATTCGAATGGGGGTTATTCGTACACCGAGTAGCCAAGGATATCATGCTCAAATCGGTTCCGTGCGTTGCTTCCGAGACCGGCAAGGCCCTTGAAGTCAAGCTGCAGCATGATCGCCGTGTCCTTGGAGCCATCCCTGTTACTGACCTCACGACTGGAAGCCATCCGCATAGCCCAGCAACAGCTTTCGTACTGCAGCCCGATCATCCTCTCCAGCGTGGTGCTGTCTCTGAGGGAATAATCGATGGAACCGACGACGCTCCAGCGGTGCGTCAATGGCCACCCGGCCGAGAAGCTCGCCTGCTCGAGGATGCCGGGCCGATAGCGGTAGGAAGCATTCGCGACCTTGTTATCGGCCGGCCGATACTGCACACGCATCTCTGCAAGCTGGGTTTCCTGGTTGTCCACGTCCCACTGATAGCCCAGATTGGCGTTCCAGTTCCTGAAGATATCCAGGCCGAGCTCGGCGACCAGGTCCGACTCGTTATTGCCTTCCTGGGTTTCGCCGGGGATTGTGACCCTGCGGTCGTCGAAGTAGAAGGCCTGGCCGAGTGTGGCACGGAGGAATTCCCGACCGGTCTCCGCAGCCAGCAACCTGGTAGTGACGCCGACACTGAGCTGGTTGGTATCGCCGATCCGGTCTCCACCCACGAAGCGGTTGCGGCGGAACAGTTCGACATAATTGAAATCGGGCAGGGCGGTATCGAAGACCGGGACGTCATCCTGGTTCCGGTACGGGATATAGGCATAAAGCATTCGGGGTTGCAGCGTCTGGACGTACTTGCCGGAGGGGGTCTCACGCTCGAAAAGCAAGCCGGCATCCAGGCTGGCGACGGGAGCCTCGACCGACGGCTGGTCATTGTCGCTGTCGTCGTTCCGGAGATCGTACTCGGTCAGTCGCCAGGCCACCTCGGGGATAAGGAAATACCCGGGACCTTCCAGCGGTAGGCTAAGCCCCGGCTCTACCGCCAGGCGAACGCCATCCGTGCCCTCCTTCTGGTCGAAACTGACGATTTCGCTGTTGAAACCGTAGCTCAGCCCCAGCGGGCCGTCAGCCCAGGTGCCGGACAACAGCAACTGCGGCAATTGTTGCGCGGGCTTGTCCTGGTCCTGGACGCCACTGTCGATGGTCTGGTAGTTCCTCGCCCTCGCCACGAACTGCCAGACTTCCCCCAGATAGGAGACCTCAGCGTTGCGTAACAGGTGAGTCTGGCTGGTGTCCGAGATGCTGGCTCCCAGGTCCTCCAGATACTCGCTGTCTGAGGCATCCTGCACATCGACGGAAGCACGCCAGCCGCTGTCGAATCGGGTCAGGTGATCCCAGTGCGTGAAATAACGATCCTTTCCGTACCTCTGGTCGTCGGGCAGATACTCGAAGTTGGCCTGACCGAAAGATCGGCCGGTGAGATAGCGATACTCGGAAAGCATCTGCAGTCCTCGCGCGGACATCCACCGACCGGTCAGCGTGGCATCCATATTTGGCGCCAGATTGAGATAGTAGGGGATCTGGATTTCCGTCCCGGCGCTATCGGAGTTGCGAAACTCCGGCAACAGTAACCCGGATTTGCGCGCGTCGCTCAGCGGGAATGACAGATACGGGAAGTACATCAGCCGAACGCCCTTGAAGTCGAGCTTGACCTTCCGGGCCGCCCCACGTGATTCCCGCAAGTCGAGGTCAAGTTTCTCGGCGTGCAGTTGCCAGTCGGGATCCTCCTCCATGCAGGTCGTGTATTTGACGTCCTTGAGGGTCACATCTCCGTCACTGGCGGCGACGAGTTTCCTCGCCTCGCCCCGGGCGGGACGGGACGGGACAACGTACTGGGCATCGAAGAATCGCGCTTCGCCGGTCCGCGCATCGTAGTCGCCGTCCCTGGCGCTGATTTCGAACGCAGGCTCCCGGTAGGTGGCGCGCCCCTCGACCGTGACCTGTCCAGTCTGATCGTCGTACCTGACCTTGCCGGCCTCCAGTTCGCGGTATCCCTGGCGCACGATGACGCTGCCCTGGAAACTGCTGATGCCTTCGGCGGTGACCTCGGCTTCGTCAGCGGTAAATTCGATCGGGACTTCGTCTGATTGTTCGGGATAGACGGGTTCGACCGGCACCGGGCAGCCTTCCACCGCCAAGCTGGCCACGGGAACTCCCAGCAGACTGATGAGGATGGCCGCGGGCACAAGCCGTCGTTTTGTCATTCTCGCGAGCCTTGCTCTGGCGAGGGGCTAAAATGGCACAGTTGCGTCCACCCTTCAATGTGCGCCGCGATGGCGGCCGTCGCGGAGTATAGGGATCCGATGGTTTCCAAGTCAGACAGGAGAGACGCCGGAAAGTGCACCGCTTCGGGCACCCCTGCGTCGTCCGCCATGATCCTCGCCGCGGGACGCGGCGAAAGGATGCGACCCCTGACCGACGATCGGCCCAAGACCCTTCTGGACGCGGGTGGATTTCCGCTGGTGGACTGGCAACTCCGGGCCGTAGCCGATGCAGGTCTCCGGAGCGTCGTCATCAATCTTGGATGGCTTGGCGGCCAGATCCGTCAGCATGTGGGAGATGGCCATCATTTCGGACTCTCCGTCACCTATTCCGACGAAGGGTTCCCGCCCCTGGAGACCGGCGGAGGCATACTGAACGCGTTGCCACTGCTCGGGGAGGGGCCCTTCCTGGTCATCAACGGAGACGTCTGGTGTGACGCTCGCCTGGGGGATCTTCGCTGCCCCGCGGGCAGCCTCGCTCACCTGGTCCTGGTGGCTAATCCCGAGCACAACCCTGACGGTGATTTCCGGCTCCACGAGGGGCAGGTCCTCGGCCGGGGTCCGGGCGCCATGACGTTTAGCGGTATCGGAATCTACCGGGAGAAGCTGTTCGATGGCTGTCGGGCCGGTCGATTCCCGCTCGCGCCCATCCTCGAGGGGGCAATCCAGAGGGGCCAGGTGACGGGAGAGCTTCATCGGGGCCGGTGGTTCGACGTCGGCGACCCCGGCAGACTGGAGCGACTCAGACAGTTCCTGCGGCGCGGGGGCCGCGCCGGACCCCTGCAAGCTCCCTGAGGAGGTGTTCCTGCAGGCGCTCGGCCGTCTCATCCACGCTGGCGGCCACGCCCAGGTCGGCCAGACGGGTCACCGCCAAATCCCGGTACCCGCAGGGGTTGATACGACTGAATGGCTCCAGGTCCAGGTCCACGTTCAGGGCCAGGCCGTGGTAACTGCAGCCCCGACGGATCCTCAGACCCACGCTGGCCAGCTTGCTCTCACCAACATATACCCCGGGAGCATCCCGGCGGCCGTAGGCCTCGATACCCCAAGCCGCCGCAAGCTCGATGACGCTCTTCTCCAGAGCGCACACCAGTTGCCGCACGCCGATGTGACCGCGTTCCAGGTCCAGCAACGGGTAAACCACGAGTTGCCCCGGTCCGTGGTAGGTGACCTGGCCACCCCTGTCGATCTCCACCACCGGGATTTCCCGGGGCGCGAGGAGGTGCTCCCGGCCGCCTTTCATGCCCAGGGTGAACACCGGCGGATGTTGCAGGAACCAGATCTCGTCGGCGGTGGTTGCATCCCGCCGATCCGTAAACGACTGCATGTCTCTCCAGGTGGGTTCGTAGTCCACCAGGCCCAGATGCCGGACCCGTATACGCGTCCCGGTCACAGCGCCATCATGACGCGTTCGTGGGCAGAGAGCTCCTCGTAGAGAGCGTCGAGCTGGCCGCGGCTGGTGGCGACGATGGTGCAGGTGATCGCGACAAAGTTGCCGTCCCGGCTCGGCCGGGTCGTCACTTGCCCGGATTCCAGTGCCGGCGCATGCCGGCGCACGATCTCCACTGCCAGGGAGACGAAATCGTCTTCCGCCCGACCGAGGATCTTGACCGGGAAGTCGCAGGGAAAAACCAGCAGGGAATCTTCGCGATCGGGGTCATCAGTCATGGCTTACTCGAACCAGAGCTGTACGGTGTCCGAAATCTGCCGCCAGAGGCCGCCCTCGGGCACCGGGAGCGCGGGGTAGAGCGGGCGGGTAGCCACCATGTCGTCGTCGAGGCTGACATCGAGCTGGCCCACAGCGGCCGTCATGGCCAGCGGAGCGACGAGTCTGTCTTTGACGTTCATCGTCGCCGACAACTCTTCGTAACGCCCCCTGGGCACCGTGACATAGAGATCCTGCTGTGTCGCCAGAGCGACGGTCTCCGGCTCGCCTTTCCAGACACGGACTTCCGTCACCGCGTCGCCGGCGCCATAGAGCAGGTGCGTCTCGAAAAAGCGCATGCCGTAAGCGAGCAGGGCTTTGCTGGCGGCGGTACGGCTGGATTCGCTGGGCGAGTCGAGGACGACTGAGATCAGGCGACGTCCGTCGAGGGCCTGGGAGCTTAGCAGGCAATAGCCGGCAGACTCTGTCCATCCCGTCTTGATGCCATCGACCCCTTCGCTCTGCCGCAACAGCTTGTTACGGTTGGGCTGGGTGATGCCGTTATAGGTGTATTCAGGCTGCGAGTACCACTTGTAGTACTCGGGGAACTCGGTGATCAGCGCCCTCGCCAGTATCACCAGATCCCTTGCAGTGGTGTAGTGGTCCGGGTTCGGCAGCCCGGTGCTGTTGGTGAAATGGGTGCCAGTCATTCCGAGTTTCTCGGCATGGGCGTTCATCATTGCCGCAAACGTCGGCTCGCTACCCGCCACGTGCTCGGCCAGGGCGATGCTGGCGTCGTTGCCCGATTGCACGATCATGCCCATCATCAGCTCCCTCGCCGGGATCTGGGTCTTCGGTTCCAGGAACATCCTGGACGTGCCCATGCTCTTGCGCCACGCGTTCTCGCTGACGGTAACCGTGTCGTCCAGACTGAGATTGCCGGCTTCCACCTCCTTGAAGATGACGAAGGCGGTCATCACCTTGGTAATGCTCGCCGGTTCGATCTTCCGGTCCGGGTCCTTCTCCGCCAGGGTCGCGCCGCTGTAGTAGTCCATCAGGAAATAGGCCCCGGCTTTGACTGACGGAGGCGCCGGGACCGGCGTGGCCGCATGACTGACAGCCGCGGCGGCCAAGAGTGACAACAGCGTCGCGATGACGCTCGAGATTTTCAGCATCGGATTCCTTTGGAGTCCGGAAGGATGGATTTCGATCTGGCTTGCGGACAAGTTTAACGGTTGGGCGTCCCGAAAGGCACCCGTCAATCGAGGGCCAGGTAAGCGTCTGGTATACCGATCCTCGCCATCTGCTCGACGATCCGGTCGAAATCCTCCACCCCGGCAATCGGGCCGACACGCACCCGGAAAATGGGCTCGCCATCGACGCGATGCTGCTGGACGAATACCGACTTTGTCCCGGACACTTCCGATCCGATCCTGCGCGCCAGGGACTCTGCGTTCTGCCGCGAGCGGAATGCCCCGGCCTGGATATACATCCCGCCTGCGAGCGGTGGGGCCGAGACACTCGGTACGGATCTCTGCCGCGACGCTGGTCCAACTGATTCCACTTCCACCATGGCGGTGCCGGAGCGTGTCATATCGAGTTTCACGGCGGCGGCGTAGGAGAGATCGATGATACGGTTGTCGACGAACGGGCCGCGGTCATTAACGCGTACGACGATGCTCTTTCCGTTCTGCAGATTCGTGACCCTGACGTAGGCAGGCAACGGCAGCGTCTTGTGCGCAGCCGTCATGGCGTACATGTCGTAGGGCTCCCCGCTGGAGGTCCTGCGGCCGTGGAACTTCTCTCCGTACCAGGACGCCACCCCGCGCTCGCGGTATCCGCTGGCGCTGTCGAGCACGTGATAGCGGCGACCCAGGACCTCGTAGAAGGGTGGATTTCCGCTGGCGCTTCTGGGTTCGGCCCTGGGGACGGCGTCTGGTACCCCGCTGACGTCTGGCGGACGATCAGGGGCCCGGTCGGCGGCTGGTCCGGCGCAGCCGGCGGCGATGACGGCGATTAATGCCAGGCACGCCCAGCGCCGATCAGCCGGGATCATCGGCGGCCTCAACGCGAGAACGGACAGCGAGTCCCAGGTCGTGAACCGCCATGGCGTACATGTTGCTGCGGTTGTATCGTGTGATGACGAAGAAGTTCTTGTGTCCGACCCAGTATTGCGGTCCGGTCTCGGTCTCCAGCGCGAAGACCATTACGGTCTCGTCATCCCGGACATCGACCCCGTACGGCCGGACCTGAGCCGCCGTCCGGTCCAGGGCGAGGCCGTCGCTGAGCAGGCTGTCCGGGACGGTCCCCTCGATCCGGGTCGCAATCCTGCCGCCGCTCTGCCAGCCATGGGCGGTGAAATAATTGGCCACGCTGCCCAGGATGTCGGCCCAGTCCTCCCAGAGGTCCACCCGTCCGTCGCCGCTGGCGTCGACAGCATAGGCCCGGTAGGAACTGGATATGAATTGCGGCCCGCCCATGGCGCCCGCATAGGAACCGGTCGCCACCAGCGGGTCGATGCCCTGCTCTCGGGCCAATAGCAGGAACTGCTCCAGTTCCCCGGTGAAGAAGCGACTTCGCGGCGGGTAGTCGAAGGCCAGGGTGGCGAGGGCGTCGATGACCCGGTAGCGACCCGTGATGCGACCGTAGAAGGTCTCCACGCCGACGATGCCGACGATAATCTCGGGGGGGACCCCCGTCTGCAAAGAGATTTCCTCCAGCAGCTGCCGATGTTTCCCCCAGAAATCGGCCCCTTCGCTGATACGCCGCTCGGTGAGGAAGATGGGGCGATACTCGTACCAGGGTTTCACTTTCTCCGCCGGCCGCTGCATGGCCTCGATGATGGGCGGCTGAATCTCGGCGGCGGCCAGTATCTCGAGGGTTTCGGCTGCCGGAATACCGTGGGTGGTCTCCATCATCTGGACGAAGTTGCCGACGTCGTCCCGGGAGGTGTCCAGACGGTCGTCGGCATGGGACAGGGGGCTTGCGAGCAGCAGGGCCAGAGCGAGCAAACGGATCCGGAGACGGTCTATCAATGCGGCACCAGTTTGCGGTGAGATTGGATGGACATGAGCATACCGAAGCCCGCCATCAGGGTCACCATTGAGGTTCCGCCGTAACTCACCAGAGGCAGCGGCACGCCGACGACCGGCAGCAGACCGGTCACCATGCCGGTATTGACGAACACGTACACGAAGAACGTCAGGCTGATGCTGCCGGCCAGCAACCGGCCAAAGGTATCCTGCGCCTGGCTGGCCACGTACAGTCCCCGGGCGACGATCAGAAGGTACAAGGTCAGGAGCGTCGCCAGTCCCAGCAGCCCGAATTCCTCGCCGATCACCGCGAAGATGAAGTCGGTGGAGCGCTCCGGCAGAAACTCCAACTGGGCCTGGGTACCGTTCAGCCATCCCTTGCCGAAGACTCCCCCGGAGCCGATGGCGATCTTCGACTGGATGATGTGATAACCCGAGCCGAGGGGATCGGATTCGGGATTCAGGAACGTCAGCACGCGTTGACGTTGATACTCGTGCATACCGAACCAGAGCCCCGGAGCCCCGGCCAGAGCGAGGGCGCCGAGCCCCAGGATGACGCGGATCGACATTCCCGCCAGCAGGATGACCAGGATGCCGGAGGCGGCGATAAGCAGTGCGGTCCCCAGGTCGGGCTGCCGGGCGATCAGGACCGACGGCAGCACGGTGATAACGAGGATCACAAACATGGATTCGCGCCAGGTAGGCGGCAACGGGCGCTCGTGCAGGTACCAGGCACCCATCATGGGGACGGCCAGCTTCATGATCTCCGAGGGCTGGAAGCGCAGGAAGCCGATGTCCAGCCATCGCTGAGCGCCTTTGCCGATCTCGCCCATGATCAGCACCAGCAACAGCAGCACGATGCCGGCCAGGAATATCCAAGGGGCCCAGATCCGCAGAAACTTTGTGGGGATCTGCGCGATACAGATCATGACGACCAAGGCCAGGCCGACGCGGACACCCTGTCGCAGGACCAGGTCCGGGTTTTCCCCGCCAGCGCCGTAGAGGAAGAACATACCCAGCCCCGATACGGTCACCAGTCCTAGCAGAAGTGGCCCATCCAGGTTCAGGCCCCGGAGCATGCGTTGCGCTACGGAGATGGGTCGCGGTCGGTCCAGCGGCTCGTCGAGCATCATTCGGTTCGTCGCAACAGGTAATTGTCGAGCACGATTCGCGCCACAGGAGCTGCGGCGCCGCTGCCGCTGCCGCCGTTCTCCACGACTACCGCAACCGCGATGCGGGGCGCCTCCGCCGGCGCAAAGGCGATGAACAAGGCGTGATGGCGCAGGCGTTCGTCGGTTTCCTCCTCGTCGTATTCCTCGTCCTGTGCAATCGTGAAGACCTGGGCGGTGCCGGTCTTGCCGGCGATCCGGTAGGGAGTGCCAAGGCCGATCCGGCGCGCCGTGCCGCGTTCCCCATGCACCACCGCCGTCATGTCCTCCACGATCCGGTCCCAGTAGGACGGATCACTGACAGTGACCGGGGGGAGAGGCTCCGGCTCCACGACTTCCACCTGGCCGGTGGCCGGATCCGTTCGCGCGGCTACCAGCATGGGCCGGAAACGCGTGCCGCGGGCGGCGATGGTCGCGGTCATATTGGCGAGTTGCAGGGGCGTCGTCTCCAGATACCCCTGGCCGATGCCAGTGATGACCGTCTCTCCCGGGTACCACACCTGATCCTCTCTCCGGGAGAACCTGCTCCGCTTCCATTCGCGGGACGGCAGGGTGCCGGGTTTCTCGGAGGGGATGTCTATTCCGGTGACGGCGCCCAGCCCGAATCGCCCCAGGAATTGCTGCAAGTTGTCGATGCCGAGCTTGACCGCCAGGTCGTAGAAATACACGTCGCAGGACTGGGTGATCGCGTCCTCCAGCGCCACCGACCCGTGCCCTTCCTTCTTCCAGTCCCGGTAACGATGACTGCTGCCAGGCAAGGAGTAATGGCCGATGCAGAAGATGCGCTGCCAGGGCGTGATGGCGCCGAGGTCCAGCCCGGCCAGGCCGACGATCGGCTTGATAGTGGAACCGGGCGGATAGACCCCCCTCAGGGCGCGGTTGAACAGGGGTGTGTCACGGTCATCCCGCAGCGCGCGGTAGTCGTCGGAGGATATGCCCGCGCTGAACAGGTTCGGGTCGTAGCCGGGTTGGCTCACGAGCGCCAGGACGTGGCCGTTGGACGGGTCGATGGCGACGATGGCTCCGCGGCGCCCGGCCATGGCTGCCTCGGCGGCGAGCTGCAGCTCCAGATCCAGTGTCAGCGTAATGTCCTGGCCGGGCAACGGCTGGGTTCTTTCCAGTTCCTGCAGGATCCGACCCTCGGCATTGACCAGGACCTGTCGGTAGCCGACCGAGCCGTGGAGGGCATTCTCCTGTGACCGCTCCACCCCGATCTTGCCCGTATGGGTCGTGCCCAGGTAATCGGCGGCGTCAAGGCGTTCCAGGTCAGCCTGACTCACGGAGCCGACGTATCCGAGGGCGTGGACAGCGGCATCGGCATAGGGATAGTTGCGGATGAGCCTGGCCTGGACGTCCACCCCGGGGAAATGCTGGCGGACCACGGCGAACCGGGCGACCTTGTCATCGCTGAGCCGATAACTCAACGCCGTGGGCCGGAATCGCGGCTGTCGCCGGATGTCCGATTTGATCCGCGGGAGATCGTCCGCGTCGACGAGGCCCAGTTCCACGAGGCGATCGAGGGTGCCGTCCACATCCGAGACGCCCTCGGGAACCATCTCGAGCTGATAGGAAGGCAGATTCTCCGCCAGGAGGTTGCCGCTGCGGTCGTAGATCAATCCACGGATCGGTGGCAGGGCTTCGATGCGCACCCGGTTGCCGCGCGAAAGATCGCTGAAGTGCTCGTAGTTGATGACCTGCAGGTCGATCAGCCGGCCCACGACCAACAGGGTGAGAAGCACCATGATGACGGCCGCGACGCTGGCCCGGGCCAGGAACATGCGTTGCTCCCGCCAGTGGTCCTTGAGACGGGAAGGTCCGAAAAACACCTGTCAGCGCCCTGCCTGGGGGGCCAGGAGCCGGTTCGAGACCCAGTACAAGGGCGGCCACACAACCAGCGCAGACGCGATCGACGCGAGCCTCAGCAGGCTACCCTCCAGGTCCCCGGTCATCCCGTCGATCCAGAACCCGATGAAGGTGTAGACCGCCACGATCGCGCACACCGCGATGGTCTTCTGCCAGATGGGAAAGACTCTCAGCCGCTGGCAAAAACGGATGGTCAGGAAAGCCGCGACTGCCAGCATCAATGCGTGCTGGCCCAGGATGCTCCCCTTGAGGACGTCGAGGACGATCCCGACCAGCCAGGCGATGCCGACCCCGTATCGACCCGGCTGAAGCATCGCCCAGTAGATCACGGTCAGGGCCACCCAGGGCGGCCGCCATGCCTCCAACGCGGCCGGCAGGGGCGCGACCTCGAGCGACAGCGCTATCAGCAGCGCCAACAGCACCGGCCAGAATCGCGCGCGTCCTGTCATTCCGGTTCCCCCGGAGCTTCCGGCGGGGTCTCCTCTTCCGGGGAAGCCTCGGGCCGGCTGACCCGGCTCCAGACCAGAAGGACCTCGCGCTCCCGATTGAGAGCGCCGGTGGGCTCGGCGACCACTTTGGCAAACGGCTCTCCCGGGAGGCGCTCGACCCCGCTCACCCGGGCGACAGGATAGCCGGGCGGAAAAGCGCCGCCGAGTCCTGAGGAAACCAGCAGATCTCCAACCCGGACGTCGGCGTTGTTTGGCAGGAAAGGCAGGTTGACGTGGCCGCTGTCACCGGTGCCGATTGCGATCGACCTCAGGCCATTGCGGTTGACTTCCACGGGGGTGGCGTGGCTCGGGTCACTGATCAGTATCGCTTCAGAGGAATACGGCTCGACCCGGGTGATCTGACCGACGATGCCACCTGCGTCCAGCATGGCCTGGCCGACGTAAGCGCCGTCGGAGCTACCCTTGTCCACCACCAGCCTGTGCTGGAACGGGTCCAGGTCGACCGAAAGGATGTTGGCCACGAGAACCCGGTCGGCGACCCGCGGCGCGGAATCGAGCAGGGCGCGCAGCCGGGTATTTTCGGCCTGGAGGGCCTCCAGGCGCTGCAGACGCGCGAGGAACTCCATCCGCTCGTCCCTCAGCCTTCGATTCTCGTCCAGCAGCCGCCCCCGCGCGCTGAGGGATTCGGCCACCCAGCTCAGGCCCCGCGACGGCAGGTCCACCGCCAGTCGGACCGGGTAAACAGCTACGGACAGGGCGTGCCGCACCGCCTCCAGGTGGTGCTCCCTGTGGTCGAGGAACATCAGCAGGACCGAGAATATCCCGAGCAGGAATAACCGCGTCCCCAGGGAGGGGCCGCGCATGAACATCGGTTTGTGATCAGTGTGGTTGAGCGAGCTCAAATCCTGGGGGCCGGCCGGAGAAGCTGCGACACCCGCTTATTCTGGCCTTTGGAGCTCCATGGTGCCAGTTTCCCTTATTCCATCCCGAACATGGCCGGGCCGTGCTGGTCCATCAGCTCGAGGACCTTGCCGCCTCCACGGGCGACGCAGGTCAGGGGATCGTCGGCGATCACCACGGGCAGGCCGGTCTCCTCCATCAGCAGCTTGTCGATGTCGCGCAGCATGGCGCCTCCTCCAGTGAGGACGATGCCCCGCTCTGCCACATCGGCGCCGAGTTCCGGCGGTGTCTGTTCCAGGGCCGCCTTTACGGCGCCGACGATGCCCTGCAGCGGCTCCTGCAGGGCCTCCAGGATCTCATTGCTGTTGAGAGTGAAGCTTCTCGGCACGCCCTCGGACAGATTCCGGCCCTTGACGGAGATCTCCCGGACCTCTTCTCCCGGATAGGCCGACCCGATCTCGTGCTTGATGCGTTCCGCCGTGGCCTCGCCGATGAGGATGCCGTAATTGCGACGGACGTAGCTGATGATCGCCTCGTCGAACCGGTCGCCTCCGACGCGGACTGAAGCCGCATAGACGATGCCGTTCAGGGATATGACTGCGACCTCGGAGGTACCGCCACCGATGTCCAGGACCATGGAGCCCCTGGCCTCGTGGACTGGCATCCCTGCGCCGATTGCCGCCGCCATCGGTTCCTCGATCAGGTACACCTTCCGCGCGCCCGCGCCCTCGGCGGACTCCCGGATGGCCCTGCGCTCGACCTGGGTGGATCCGTAGGGCACGCAGACCAGGACGCGGGGGCTGGGGCGGAAATAGCGGCTGCCGTGAGCCTTCTTGATGAAGTGCTGCAGCATCTTCTCGGTGACCGTGAAATCGGCGATCACGCCGTCTTTCAGCGGCCGGATCGCGGTGATGTTTCCGGGCGTCCGGCCGAGCATGTTCTTGGCTTCTGCGCCCACCGCCTGCACCGCTCGACCGCCCCTGGCGGTCTCCTCGCGAATGGCGACCACGGAAGGCTCATTCAGGACGATGCCCTTGCCACGCAGATAAATCAGCGTGTTGGCCGTGCCAAGGTCAATGGACATGTCGTTGGAGAAATACCCGCGAAGGTTCTTGAGCATGTTCGGACCGGAGAGGTATGGGGGACGACTGGATAAGCGGCGTAATCTATCAATGGGGGCGACTGCGGGCAAGCAGCGATGTATTATTGAATGCTTGCCCGAATCGTGGTGATGCCCAGGAGAACGGGATGGCCCTGACCCGACGCCAGGTGGAGAGCATCGCGAATCTCGCCCGCCTGCAGATCAACGAGGACGAGATTCCCGCCTACGTCAGGAATCTGTCCAGGATCATCGATTTTGTCGATCAGCTGGAAGGCGCCGGCACGGAACATGTCCATCCGATGGCCCATCCCCTCAACATGAGCCAGCCACTCCGGGCGGACGAGGTCACGGAGTCGGACGATCGTGCACGTTTCCAGGCGAATGCCGCAGCGGTCGAGGCCGGGCTCTATCTGGTGCCGAAAGTCATCGAATAGTCGCTCCACGCCGTAACTCCCAGGCCCCGTGGTCGGCCCGAAGGTCCCCGGGAGCTTTCAGCAGAACAGGACTCCCAGATGCACACCCGAACCCTCGCAGAACTTGGCGATGCGCTGGCCGCTGGTGAAATGAGCAGCGAAGAGCTGACCCGCCATTTCCTCACCCGCATCGAGGCTCTCGACCCGCGTCTGAATGCGTTCATCACCGTGACGGGCGAGGCGGCCCTCGAGGCGGCCCGGGCGGCTGATCGCGAACGGGCAGCCGGTCGGGCAGGCCCGTTGACCGGGCTGCCCATCGCCCACAAGGACATCTTTTGCACTGACGGGTTCAGGACCAGCTGCGGCTCGAGGATGCTGGACAACTTCATCTCCCCCTACGATGCGACGGTGGTGCGGCGGCTGAAGTCCGCCGGCATGGTCATGCTCGGCAAGACCAATATGGACGAGTTCGCCATGGGCTCCTCCAACGAGACCAGTTTCTACGGACCGGTCCGCAATCCGTGGGATCTGGACAAGGTACCGGGCGGCTCGTCCGGTGGGTCCGCGGCGGCCGTTGCGGCGAGGCTGACTCCGGCTGCAACCGGCACCGACACCGGTGGCTCCATCCGTCAGCCGGCGGCCCTGACCGGCACCACCGGGCTCAAGCCCACCTATGGGCGGGTATCGAGGTACGGCATGATCGCCTTCGCCTCCAGCCTCGATCAGGCCGGCACCATTACCGCCAGCGCCTGCGATGCAGCCCTGCTGCTGGAGGCCATGGCCGGGCACGATCCCCGTGACTCCACCAGCGTGGACGCACCGGTGGAGCGGTACGCGGACGGCCTCGATCGTTCCCTGGAGGGTTTCCGCGTGGGGGTCGTGGAGGAATTCTTCGACGAGGGACTCTATCCGGCCAGCGCCGCCGCCATCGAAACAGCTCTCGACGTGCTCCGCAGTCTCGGTGCCTCGGTCAAGCGGGTGAGCCTGCCCAACCTGGCGCTGTCCGTGCCGGCCTATTACGTCGTCGCACCGGCGGAGTGCTCATCCAACCTGTCCCGTTTCGACGGCATCCGCTTCGGTTACCGGGCAGAGAATCCCCGCGATCTGGCGGACCTGTACAAGCGCAGCCGGGGCGAGGGGTTCGGGGCCGAGGTCAAGCGCAGGATCATGACGGGCACCTACGTCCTCTCCGCCGGTTACTACGATGCCTATTACCTCAAGGCCCAGCGCGTCCGTCAGCTCATCGCCGAGGATTTTCGCGCTGCGTTCGCGGAAGTCGACCTGATCGCTGGCCCCACCGCGCCGACCCCGGCGTTCGACATCGGCGCGAAAACGGACGACCCCGTCACCATGTACCTCAACGACATCTACACCATCGGGGTCAATCTGGCCGGATTGCCCGGGGTCTCGGTGCCCTGCGGATTCGCCGACGATCTCCCCGTTGGGCTCCAGCTCATCGCC
The DNA here is from genome assembly GCA_024640085.1 of Gammaproteobacteria bacterium. Taxonomy (GTDB): domain Bacteria; phylum Pseudomonadota; class Gammaproteobacteria; order Steroidobacterales; family XN24; genus JAHEFR01. The sequence continues at coordinate 124,195 of JAHEFR010000002.1, read as the reverse complement.
AACCACTTCGAGGAGGGGCGGCTCTTGAACGTGGCCCACATGTTCCAGCAGGAGACGGAGTGGCACCTCCGCATGCCCGGCGGCGAGTTCGCCTGAACCGGCGCCCGGATGACCGAGGAAAATCGAATGAAATGGGAAATCGTCATCGGCCTGGAGATCCACGCGCAGCTCAAGACCGCCAGCAAGATCTTCTCGGGTGCATCCACCGCCTTCGGGGCGGAGCCGAATACCCAGGCCTGCCTGGTGGATCTGGGTTATCCGGGAGTGCTGCCGGTGCTCAACCGGGAGGCTGTGAACATGGCTATCCGGTTCGGTGTCGCGACCCATTCCGAGATCGCGGAGCGGTCGGTCTTCGCGCGCAAGAACTACTTCTACCCGGACCTGCCGAAGGGGTACCAGATCAGCCAGTACGAGCTGCCAGTGGTCCACGACGGCTGGATCGACGTGGTCCTGGACGACGGGGAAAGGAAGCGGGTCGGGATCACCCGCGCCCACCTGGAGGAGGATGCCGGCAAGTCGTTGCACGAGGACTTCCATGGCCTTTCGGGCATCGATCTGAACCGGGCCGGCACACCGCTTCTGGAAATCGTGTCCGAGCCTGATCTGCGTTCAGCGCGCGAGGCGGTCGCCTACATGAAGCTGATCCACCAGCTGGTTCGATATCTCGACATCTGTGACGGCAATATGCAGGAAGGCTCCCTGCGCTGTGATGCGAACATCTCGGTGCGCCCGGTCGGCCGCCACGAGTTCGGCACGCGCGCCGAAATCAAGAATCTCAACTCCTTCCGTTTTATCGAGCGGGCTATCAACTACGAGGCCGAGCGGCAGATCGACATACTGGAATCCGGCGGCAGCGTGGTGCAGGAGACCCGTCTATATGATTCCGGCAAGGACGAGACGCGCCCTATGAGGTCAAAGGAGGAGGCCAACGATTACCGGTATTTCCCCGACCCGGATCTCTTGCCTCTGATGATCGATGCGGCCGTCGTTGAGACCGCGCGCGCCGAGCTTCCGGAACTTCCCTGGGCAAAGCGGGCCAGGTTCAGCGAGCAGTACGGGCTGGCGGACTACGACGCCGGCGTGCTCACGGCCAGCCGCGCGGTCGCCGCCTACTACGAGTCCGTGGCCTCCGGCGTCCAGGACCCGAAGCTCGCCGCCAACTGGGTGATGGGCGACCTGGCCGGGGCGCTCAACAAAGCCGGCGCGGACGTGGAGGACAGCCCGGTGGACGCCGACGCTCTTGCCGGTCTGCTCGCCCGCATCGAGGATGGGACGATCTCCGGCAAGATCGCCAAGGAAGTGTTCGAAGCCATGTGGGCTGGCCACGGGTCGGCGGACGAGGTCATCGGAGACCGGGGTCTCAGGCAGATCACCGATACGTCGGCCATCATGGAGGTGATCGGGCAGGTGCTTGCGGACAATCCGGGACAGCTGGAGCAGTTCCGCGCCGGCAAAGACAAGCTTTTCGGTTTCTTCGTAGGCCAGGTCATGAAGGCGACGGGGGGCAAGGCGAATCCGGCCCAGGTCAACGATCTGCTCCGCAAGGCCCTGTCGGAGTAAGGCCCCGCTTGCGTCGAAGCGGCACTCCGAAGATCCCGGAGTAGCAGGAAATCGGGCAGTCGCTTTCCGAGCGACGCTACATCGAGGTCCGCTGGAAATTCTGCAACGACCGATAAGGTCTCCGTTGCCGAAGAGGCGGTGAAGCTGTCCGATGCGACCGGGGCCCTCGAGGTGCCTCCCGACGCGCGCTGATCCGACCCTGCGCCTGGACTCACCGGACGGATCCTGCGGCTCGGGGGTAGACTTATTCAGAATATAAATATATCTTTATAACCCTTTTTTCGAGCAGGGTCTTGCGTCGTGCGGGCAGTGGACACGGTCATCGAGGGACTCAAGGCGGCGGGTGAACCGACCCGGCTGCGGCTGCTGTGTATCTGTTCCCGCGGAGAGTTCACCGTAAGCGAAATCCACGAGATCGTCGATCAGAGCCAGCCCAGAGTCTCCAGGCATCTGAAACTCCTCTGCAATGCAGGCCTGCTGGAGCGACATCGGGAGCAGCACTGGGTGTTCTACCGGGTTCCCCAGCGGGGCAAGGGCGCAGAACTGGCGCGGATCCTGCTTTCGGTGGTCCCCGACGACGATCCGCAGCTCGAACTGGATCGCCGGCGGCTGAGCGAGGTGCTCGATCGGAGGGCGGAAGCCGCCCGCCGTTTCGTGGAGAAGACGGGCCTTGGCAAGGGCGTGGCGCAACTGGACGATGAGGCCAGCGTCGACGTCCTGATACTCAGGACCCTCGGTGACGAGCCGGTGGGCGAACTGCTCGACATCGGTACCGGGACCGGCCGCATGCTCCGTCTCCTCGGCGAGCATGCCGATCGAGCAGTGGGAATCGACATCTCGCACGCCATGCTCATGCTGGCGCGGTCCAATCTGCACGCGGCCGGGCTGGATCACCTGAGCGTACGTCATGGCAACATGTACCAGCTCAGGTTCGCCGACCAATGTTTCGACACCGTCACCATCGATCAGGTGCTGTTCCAGGCGGAGCAGCCGGGCCAGGTGCTCCGCGAGGCCGCCCGGGTACTGCGGCCCGGCGGCCGCCTGTTGCTGCTGGAGTTCCTTACCGAGACCACGATCGGGCTGTGGGAGCAGGATACGGGCGACCTGGCCGTCATCGACGAGGGCCTGCTGGAAGACTGGTACCGGGATGCCGGACTCCGCAGCATCGCCAGCCGGCGGCTCTCGGGCAGCCCGTTCCCCGTCGTGTTATCCATGGCCCGAAGACAGTCGCAGGACACAGAGGCCGCTGCCTGAGGCGGGGAGAAAGCATGGATAGACCGCCCCTCGTTTCTTTCGAGTTTTTCCCGCCGGCCAACGAGGCGATGGAACGGAAGCTGTACGAGTCCGTTCGCCGGCTGGCGCCCCTGGGTCCGCGTTTCGTCTCCGTGACCTACGGGGCCGACGGCTCGACCCGTGAGCGAACCCACCGCGTCGTCGAGCGCATCGTGGCCGAGACCGAACTTACCTGCGTGCCGCACCTGACCTGCGTCGGGGCCAGCCGCAGCGAAGTCCTGGATATCGCCGGACAGTATGCCCGGATGGGGGTGCGTCATATCGTGGCCCTGCGCGGCGATCCGCCCGCGGGCGCCGAATATTACGTCCCTCATCCCGACGGATTCGCTTACGCAAGCGATCTGGTGGCGGGGTTGCGCTCGGTCGCGGATTTCGAGATCTCGGTGGCGGCGTATCCGGAGGTACACCCGGAAGCGAAGTCGCCGCTGGCCGACCTGGAGAACCTGAAGCGGAAGATCGACGCCGGGGCCTGCCGGGCGATCACGCAGTTCTTCTTCGACAATGAGGCCTATCTACGCTTCCGCGACCTCTGTGTCGCCGCCGGCATTCAGGTGCCCATCGTGCCAGGCATATTGCCTATCACCCGTTTCCCCCAACTCCTGAGTTTCGCCGCCCGTTGCGGCGCTTCGGTGCCGGACTGGCTGCAGACGCGTTTCGAGGGCCTGGACGCCGATCCGGAGACCCGACGGCTGATCGCCGCCAGCGTGGCCATCGAGCAAGTGCAGTTCCTGCGCCGCCACGGCGTCGAGGAATTTCACTTCTATACCCTCAACCGATCGGAACTCAGCTACGCAATCTGTCACACGCTGGGGCTCAGGTCCCACCCGGTCGCCAGGACGGCCTGAGTCGGGACGCAACAGATGACCCGGAACGTCCGATCACGGCTCAAGGAACTCCTGTCCCAGCGCATCCTCGTGCTCGACGGGGCCATGGGCACGATGATCCAGTCGCTGAAGCTCGACGAGGATGATTTCCGCGGCCGGCGGTTCGCCGACTGGGGACAGGACCTGACGGGGAACAACGATCTGCTGTGCCTCACGCGGCCGGACGCGATCGAGGGCATCCATCGCCAGTATCTTGCCGCGGGCGCGGACATCATCGAGACTAACACGTTCAACGCCACCGCCGTGAGCCAGTCGGATTACGGCCTCCAGTCCATCGTCCGGGAGCTGAATCAGGCGGCCGCGGCTATCGCACGGCGGGCCGCCGACGAAGCGGCCCGGGAGAGCGGGCGCCAGCGGTTCGTCGCCGGCGTCCTGGGTCCTACCAATCGCACCGCTTCCATCTCGCCCGACGTGGAGGATCCTGCTGCCCGCAACGTCCGCTTCGGTACGCTGGTGGAGGCTTATGGGGAGGCGGCCCGCGGGTTGCTGGAAGGAGGCAGCGATCTGCTGCTGGTCGAGACGGTGTTCGACACCCTCAACGCGAAGGCGGCGTTGTTCGCCGTCTCGGGCGTGCTCGGTGAACTGGGACTGGATGTCCCGGTGATGGTCTCCGGCACCATCACCGACGCCTCCGGCAGGACCTTGTCCGGCCAGACCACGGAAGCGTTCTGGAATTCGATCAGCCACTCCTCGCCGCTGTTGGCGGGGCTCAACTGCGCCCTGGGCGCCGAGCAGCTCAGACCCTACGTCGCAGAGTTGTCCCGGGTGGCTGACACCTATGTCAGCGTGCATCCCAACGCCGGGCTCCCCAACGCGTTCGGCGAGTACGAGCAGGACGCGGAGACCATGGCCGCGCAGATCGGAGATTTTGCCCGGGAAGGCCTCGTCAACGTGGTCGGCGGATGCTGCGGCACCACCCCGGAGCACATCAGGCGCCTGGCGGAGACGGTCAGCGGGCTGGCGCCCAGGACGCTCCCTGCTCCGGAACCGAGATGCCGGCTGGCGGGGCTGGAGGCGTTGAACATCGGCCGGGAGAGCCTGTTCGTCAACGTGGGCGAGCGGACCAACGTGACCGGCTCGGCCAGGTTCCGGAAGCTGATCGAGGCCGACGATTTCGGCGCGGCCCTCGACGTGGCGAGGCAACAGGTCGAGAACGGGGCTCAGATCATCGACGTGAACATGGACGAGGGCATGCTCGACTCGGTCAAGGCCATGCGTCGTTTCCTCGATCTCGTCGCCGGGGAACCGGACATCGCACGGGTGCCCCTGATGATCGACTCGTCCCGATGGGACGTACTGGAGGAGGGGCTGAAGTGCATCCAGGGCAAACCGGTGGTGAACTCCATCAGCCTGAAGGAGGGGGAGGATGAGTTCGTACGCCAGGCGCGCCTGATCCGGCGGTACGGGGCTGCGGTGATCGTGATGGCCTTCGACGAGCAGGGGCAGGCCGACACGCTCGAACGGCGGGTCGCCGTCTGCGAGCGGGCTTATCGCATCCTGACCGAAGAGGTGGGGATGCCGCCCGAGGACATCATCTTCGATCCCAATATCTTCGCCGTTGCCACCGGGATCCCGGAGCACGACCGTTACGCCCTCGATTTCGTCGAGGCGACCGCGGCCATCAAGGAGCGCCTGCCAGGCGTGTTGATCAGCGGGGGCGTGAGTAACGTTTCATTCTCGTTCCGTGGCAACGACGCCGTTCGTGAGGCGATGCACTCGGTATTCCTTTATCACGCGATCCGCGCCGGGATGGACATGGGGATCGTCAACGCCGGGCAGCTGGCGATCTACGAGGAGATCGAGCCGCAGCTGCGGGAGGCCGTGGAGGATGTGATCCTGGCGCGGCGTGCCGATGCCACCGAGCGGCTGCTGACGATCGCTGCCGGATTCCGCGGCCAGGGAGGGCAGGGCGCACGCACCGAGAACCTGGCATGGCGGGAACTCCCCGTCGGCGAGCGCCTCACCCACGCGCTGGTGAAAGGCCTCGATGAGTTCATTGTCGCCGACACCGAGGAGGCGCGGCTTCAGTCGGCGGATCCCCTGCACGTCATCGAGGGCCCGTTGATGGACGGCATGAATCATGTCGGCGACCTCTTCGGGGCCGGGCAAATGTTCCTGCCCCAGGTCGTGAAGTCGGCGCGCGTGATGAAAAAGGCAGTGGCCCATCTGGTGCCCTACCTGGAGTCGGATCGGGCCGGCGCTGCCAGGGCGAAGGGAAAGGTCCTCCTGGCGACCGTGAAAGGCGATGTCCACGACATCGGCAAGAACATCGTGGGCGTAGTTCTCCAGTGCAATAATTTCCACGTCATCGACCTGGGCGTCATGGTGCCCGCCGACAAGATCCTGGAAACAGCCAGGAGGGAAAAGGTCGACATCATCGGCTTGTCCGGGCTGATCACTCCCTCCCTGGACGAGATGGTCCGGGTGGCCGGGGAGATGGAGCGCCTGGGTTTCGATCTGCCGCTGCTCATCGGTGGCGCGACCACTTCGCCGGCGCACACGGCGGTGAAGATCGACCCGGCCTATTCGGGACCAGTGGTCTACGTCAAGGATGCATCCCGGTCGGTCGGCGTGGTACAGAAGCTGGTCAGCAAATTGGATGGAGCGGCGTTCGTGGCCGAGGTTGCCGGGATGCATGCCCGCAAGCGGGAGCTCCACCGGATGCCGCGGATCAAGGGTCCGTCAGTAAGCATCTCGGCAGCCCGGACGAACAGGTTCCAGTGCGATTGGAACCGATACCTGCCGCCTGCGCCCGCCCGCCCGGGGATACACCGATTCGACGACTATCCCCTTGCGGAACTGGCCGGCTACATCGACTGGATGCCCTTCTTCAACGCGTGGGAGTTCTCCGGGCGCTTCCCCGACATACTCGACGACCCGAAGCGCGGCGAAGCCGCACGATCCCTCTACGGAGACGCTCGGGCCATGCTCGACCAGGTCGTGGCGGAGAAGTGGCTGGGCGCCAGCGGGGTCGTCGGGCTCCTGCCGGCGGCCGCCGAGGGGGACGATGTCCTGATCTTCGCCGACGAGGATCGGGAGCGCGTAGTCCGCCGGCTCCACTTCCTCAGGGAGCAGCGAGAGAAGCCCGGCGGCAGGCCCAATCTCTGTTTGGCGGATTTTATCGCCCCGGTGGACAGTGGTCGGCCGGACTGGATCGGCGCGTTTGCCGTGACCGCCGGTCATGGTATCCAGTCGCGGGTTTCCCGCATGGAAGCGGAGCATGACGACTACCGCGCCATCCTCCTCAAGGCCCTGGCGGATCGGCTGGCGGAGGCCTTTGCCGAAAGGATGCACCAGCGGGTCCGGCGTGAGCTTTGGGGTTACGCGCCGGACGAGTCCCTGGAGAATGATGCCCTGATTCGCGAGGCCTACCGGGGCATCCGGCCGGCTCCGGGCTATCCGGCCTGTCCCGATCACATCCAGAAGGAGACGATCTGGCGATTGCTCGATGTGGAAGCCGCCACCGGCATGCGTCTCACGGAGAGCTACGCCATGTGGCCGGCCGCCTCGGTCAGCGGCTTCTACTTCTCTCACCCGGAATCCCGGTATTTCGCCGTCGGCAAGATCGGTCGCGACCAGGTGGAAGATTACGCCCGGCGGTGCGGCGCGGGCGTGGCGCAGGCCGAGTACTGGCTCAGCCCGAACCTGGGGTACCCTCGGGACGCTGCCTGACGTGGGGGATCGCGGTGCCTTGTTGCATTGCGATGCCGGAGCGTCTATACGGGATCCGGGAGGCATCGAGATGACCCAGTTCAACATCCGGGGCAGTCGCCGGCTGGCCGACGTGCGGTACGAGATCCGTGGCAGGCTGGCGCACCGCGCCCTCGAACTCGAGCGCATGGGCTACGAGATCATCGCGCTGAATATCGGCAATCCTGGTCTTTACGGCTACCGAACCCCCGAGACCATGCGCCTGGCGATGATTGAAAACCTGGGCGCAGCCGAGCCCTATTGCCACCAGAAGGGAATTTTTCCTGCCCGGGAGGCGGTGGTCATGCAGCAGCAGAACCGCGGCATACTGGACGTCACTGCCGAGGAAGTGTTCATCGGCAACGGCGTTAGCGAGCTGATCGACCTGGCTCTTCGCGCTCTGTTGAACGAGGGTGACGAAGTCCTTCTGCCGAGCCCGGACTACCCGCTCTGGACGGCTGCCACCGTCCTGAACGACGGGCGGCCCGTCCATTATCCGTGCCGGCCGGAGGCGGGCTGGATTCCGGACCCGGACGAGATCGAATCCCTGGTGACGGACAATACCCGCGCCATTGTCGTAATCAATCCGAACAACCCCACCGGGGCGGTCTATCCGCGGGCCGTGCTCGAGCGGATTGCGGAGATCGCCGAACGCCGGCATCTTGTGGTCTTCAGTGACGAGATCTACGACCAGATGGTCTACGATGGTGCCGAGCTGGTGCCGATGGCATCGCTGGTCACGGACACGCTCTGCGCCACTTTCAGCGGGCTCTCGAAGGTCTACCGCGCCTGCGGTTATCGCGTCGGCTGGGTCGTATTCAGCGGCAACCGGGAGAACGCGGAAAGCTATCTGGAAGCCCTGGAGTTGCTTGCTGCATTGCGGCTGTGCAGCAACGTGCCGGGCCAGTGGGCAGTGCAGACTGCACTGGGCGGGTTCCAGAGTATCGGCGAACTGGTCGCACCCGGCGGCAAGCTGTACGAATCACGCCGGGCCGTCATCGAGTCCTGTGAGGCGAGCCAGTTCCTGGAACTGACTCCGCCGGCCGGCGCCATGTACGCGTTCCCGCGGGTGCGTACCGACGACCTGCCCGATTTCGACGATCACCAGTTCGCGCTGGATCTGCTGGAACACAAGCACGTCCTGGTGGCCCCCGGGGTCAGCTTCAATGTTCCGTACCGGGATCATTTCCGTCTCACGACGCTGCCGGACCCGGTCGTCATCACCGAGGCACTGGCGCGAGCCGAGGAACTCCTCCACAGCTACCGGGTCAGCGAGATCTGATCGCCGGCACAGGCTGGGCAGGTCGGGTCCCGCTTCAGGGAGACCTGCCGCCATCGTCCCTGCAAACCGTCATACAGCAGCAATCGGTTCTGGACCGGTTCGCCGATCCCCAGGATCAGCTTGATGGTCTCCACGGCCATGTGCGCGCCCACCACGCCGGCCACCGGACCGAGGATGCCGCCGCCGCTGCAGGTCTCCATGTCGTCGCCCTGTTCGTCGTACAGGCACCGGTAGCAGGGAGCATCGGGCAGGTCGTTGCGGAACACGGCAAGTTGTCCCTCGAAGCGGATCGCGGCGCCTGAAACCAGGGGCCGCCTGGCGGCGAGGCACGCCTCGTTGACGCCGAAACGGGTCCCGTAGTTGTCGCTGCCGTCCAGCACCACATCGCAGGCCGCCACCTGCTCGCGCAGGTCCGCCTGATCGAGGCGGCGGGGCAAGGGCCGGGCGTCGAGTGCCGGGTTCATGTCCAGCAGCCGTTCGGCCGCTGTCTCTGCCTTGCCGCGGCCCGCATCGCCCTCCCGGTACAGGATCTGGCGCTGCAGGTTGGAGATGTCCACGCGGTCGAAATCGTTGAGGACCAGACGGCCGACCCCGGCCGCCGCGAGATAGACTGCCGCCGGGCACCCCAGCCCGCCGAGCCCGACGACCAGGACGCCCGATGCGGCCAGCCGTGCCTGGCCCGCTTCTCCGATCTCGGGCAGGGACAGTTGCCGGGCGTATCTCATCCCGGCGTCGGTCACTCCACGAACCTGCATTCGGTCACCCGGTCCAGGCCCGCCAGGTCCTGGTAGCAGCAGATATCGTAGTAGCGCTGGGCCTCCAGCAGGCGGTGCACCGCCCGCTGCTGTTCCGCACCGTGCTCGAGGAGCATCCAACCTTGTCGCACGATGTAATTGTGGGCCCGGTCGATGATGGCGCCGATGCATTCCAGCCCGTCGTCGCCGCCGGCGAGGGCGTCCTGGGGTTCGAAACGGAGTTCGCCCGCCATCAGGTATTCGTCGCGATTGATGACATAGGGCGGATTCGACACGACGGTGTGGAATTTCTGCCCGCGCACCGCGTCGAACCAGTTGCTTTCGAGGAAGCTGACGTTGTCGATCTTCAGGACCTGGGCATTGAGCCGGGCGATGCGCAGGGCCTCGGGGGAATTGTCAACGCCGATGACTTCGGCGTGCGGCCGCTCCCGGGCGATGGCCAGGGCCACCGCGCCGCTGCCGGTGCCGAGATCGAGGACCCGCACGCCCTCATCCTCCGGTGTCCTTACGAGGGCCTTCTCCACCAGCAGTTCCGTATCCGGGCGGGGGATGAGCACGTGACGATTGACCCTCAGGGGCATCGACCAGAACTCCCTGACACCAGAGATGTAGGCGATCGGTTCCCCCGAGAACCGCCGCCGGACCAGCATCTCGAATTCCGCCGCCTCGCCCGGATCCAGGTGACGCTCGGGGTGGGCGTGGAGAAAGCTGCGCGGCCGCCGGAGCACCATGCCCATGAGGACCTCGGCGTCCAGTCGGGCCGTCTCCGCGCCGATGGACAGGATCGCCGCGGCGTCGTCCAGGTAACTGCCAACTGTGTGTTCGGGGTGTTCCTGCATCGTCTGTCCCTGTCCACGGCCTGGCGTAGAATACGCCCCGTCCGGGACTCTAATACTAGGGCCTGTCCGAGAGCGTTAACAGGCCCTGACCCAACCGGGATCTGGCGGAGGAGCGATGATCCGATACAGTAACGTGCTCGACATGGTCGGGCGCACGCCCTTGCTCGAAGTGACCCGTATCGATACCGGTCCCTGCCGATTATTCCTCAAGCTAGAGCTGATGAATCCTGGCGGGTCCATCAAGGACCGGATCGGCGTCTCCATGATCGAGGCGGCGGAAAAGAGGGGCGACATCCAGCCCGGCGACACACTGGTCGAGGCCACTGCCGGAAACACCGGCATCGGTCTGGCCCTGGTGGCCGCCCAGAAGGGTTACCGACTGGTGCTGGTTCTGCCCGACAAGATGAGCCAGGAGAAGATATTCAACCTCCGCGCCATGGGTGCGGAGATCGTCCTGACGCGGTCTGACGTCGGCAAGGGCCACCCCGAGTATTATCAGGATCTGGCGCGCCGCATTGCCACCGAATCGGGGGGTTACTACATCAATCAGTTCGGTAATCCGGACAATCCGAGCGCCCACGAGACCACAACGGCCCCCGAGATCTGGGAACAGATGGAACACGATCTGGACGCGGTGGTCGTCGGGGTCGGCAGCAGCGGCACCATCAGCGGTATGAGCGCCTTCTTTCGGCGCGAGGCGCCGGGGGTAAGCATGGTGCTGGCGGATCCCGAGGGCTCGATACTTGCCCGATACATCGAGACAGGGGAGGTTCGCCCGGGCGGCCCGTGGCTGGTGGAGGGCATCGGCGAGGATTTCGTGCCCGACATCTGCGATCTCTCCCTGGTGAGCAAGGCCTACACCATCAGCGACGCCGAGTCTTTCTCAACCGCCCGGGACCTCCTGCTAAAGGAGGGCATCCTCGCCGGATCCTCCTCCGGCACCCTGCTGGCGGCCGCACTGCGATACTGCCGGGAACAGACGGAGCCGCAGCGGGTCGTGACCTTCGCCTGCGACACCGGCAACAAGTATCTGTCCAAGCTCTACAACGACTTCTGGATGGAGGATAACGGTTTCATCGAGCGCGAGCGGACCGGCGACCTCAGGGACCTGATCGGACGGCCGCATGGGGAACGGGCAACGGTGACCGTGGGCCCTGACGACATCCTTATCACTGCGCACAATCGACTGCGCAACGCCGGATTCTCCCAGCTGCCGGTGATGCACGAGGACCGATTGGTCGGCGTTATCACCGAAGACGACATCATCCGCTTTGTCTTCGGCCGTCCGGTCCTCATGACGGAGCCAGTGAGCCAGGCCATGCGGACCCAGTTCCTGAAGGTGGACAAGGAAACCAGCATGGACAATCTGGTGGCGCTTCTCCATGGCGACTCCTACGCCGCGGTGACCGAAGCCGGAGGCCAGGCGTTCCTCGGGCTCATCACGCGTAGCGATGTGCTCAATTACCTGAGACGCCTGCACCAGGGGGGTGGGATATGAGCGAAGACACCAAGACCGGATTCGCCACCCGGGCCATCCACGCTGGCCAGGCACCCGATCCCTCCACCGGCGCCATCATGCAGCCGATCTATGCCACCTCCACCTACGTGCAGGAGAGCCCGGGTCGCCACAAGGGATTCGAGTATTCCCGCACCCAGAATCCCACACGCATGGCGTTTGAACGATGCATCGCCGACCTGGAGGCGGGTAGCCGGGGGTTCGCGTTCGCCTCGGGGATGGCCGCGATCTCCACCGTGCTGGAACTCCTGGATGCCGGCAGCCACGTCGTCGCCATGGACGATCTTTACGGCGGGACCGCCAGGCTGTTCGGGCAGGTCAGGAACCGTTCGGCCGGACATGAGTTCACCTTTGCGGACCTGTCCGATGCCGAGGCGCTGCAATCCGCGCTGCGACCGGAGACGCGCATGGTCTGGGTGGAGACCCCTTCGAATCCCCTGCTCAAGCTCGTGGACCTGGAGGCCGTGGCCCGAGCCGTCGCCGATCGGAGCCTGCTGCTTGTCGTGGACAACACCTTTGCGACGCCCTGGGTCCAGCGGCCGCTGGAGTACGGCGCAGATATCGTTGTCCACTCCGCCACCAAATATCTAAACGGTCACTCCGACATGGTGGGCGGCGCCGTGGTTGTCCGCGACGAAGCTCTGGCAGGGAAGCTCGCTTTTCTGCAGAACTCGATCGGCGCCGTGCTCGGGCCCTTCGACAGTTTCCTGGCGTTGAGGGGGCTGAAGACTCTCGCCCTCAGGATGGAGCGCCATACCGGGAACGCTGCCGAAATCGCCGCCTGGCTGGAACTCCACCCGGCGGTAGAGCGGGTTATCTACCCGGGGCTCGACTCCCACCCCCAGCGCGAGCTGGCCATGAGGCAGATGGGAGGCGGTGGCATCGTCACTTTCTTCGTACGGGGCGGCCTGGAGGGGGCCACGCGAGTATTGGAGCGTTGCCGCGTATTCGCCCTGGCCGAGAGCCTGGGCGGGGTCGAGAGCCTGATCGATCACCCGGCCATCATGACCCATGCGTCCGTCGCGCCGGATCGCCGTGCGGCGCTGGGGATTGACGACAACCTGATCCGCCTGTCGGTAGGGGTCGAGGACCTGGCGGACCTGCAGGCAGACCTGCATCAGGCTCTGGCGGGCGTGTAGATACCGTCCCGCATCCTCGCTGGTTGGCGGGGGATGTTTACTCGGCCTGGCCCATGCGGGCCACGAAATCCGGAACTTCCAGGCCCTTGGAGGCGAGAAACTCCGGGTTGAACAACCGGCCCTTGTATCGCAGCCCCGAGTCGCACAGGACGGTGACAATGGTATGGCCGGGACCCAGCTCCCGGGCCAGTCGGATTGCCCCTGCCACGTTGATGCCGCTGGAGCCCCCCAGGCAAAGTCCCTCGTCGCGGATCATGTCGAAGACCAGCGGGATCGCCTCCTCGTCCGGGATCTTGTAGGCGACGTCCACTGGCGCCTTTTCCAGGTTCGCGGTGATACGGCTGTTGCCGATGCCCTCGGTGATGGAGCTGCCCTCCACCTTGATCTCGCCGCGGTCGTACCAGGCGAACAGGCCCGAGCCCCCCGGATCCGACAGAGCGATCCTGATCGCCGGGTTGTGTGCCTTAAGAGAAACGCCCACGCCAGCCAGCGTTCCGCCGGAGCCAACCGAGCAGACGAACCCGTCCACCCTGCCGTCGGTCTGGGCCCAGATCTCCGGCCCGGTGGTCTCCTCGTGGAAGGCGCTATTGGCCATATTGTCGAACTGGTTTGCCCAGAATGCGGAACCCGGATCTCGGCCGTTCATCTCCTCCGCCAGGCGCCTGGAGGTATGGATAAAGTGCGCCGGGTTCTTGTAAGGCACGGCGGGGATCAGCCTGACCTCAGCACCGTAGGCCCGTAGCGTGTCCACCTTCTCCTGGCTCTGAGTGTTGGGCATGACGATGATGGTGCGGTAACCGAGCGCATTGCCCACAAGGGCGAGCCCGATGCCGGTGTTGCCCGCCGTGCCCTCCACAATCGCGGTCCCCGGCCGGATCAGGCCGCGACGCTCTCCATCGCGGACGATGCCCAGCGCCGCCCGGTCCTTGACCGATCCTCCGGGATTGAGGAACTCGGCCTTGCCGAGGATTTCGCATCCGGTGGCCTGCGACGCCGCTCTCAGACGGATCAGGGCCGTACGGCCGATGGCTCCGAGGGTGCTGTCCTTCACATCCATCTTGTTCCCTATTCGGTGATCGCGGCGAGCTGTTCTGCGTGGTATTCGTTGATTAGAGGCTCCACGACAGCGTCGAGGTTCCCCTCGAGGATCTCGTCGAGCTTGTACAGCGTCAGATTTATGCGGTGATCGGTGACGCGACCCTGTGGGAAATTGTAGGTCCGGATGCGCTCCGACCGGTCTCCGGAACCGACCAGCAATCGCCGGGTCTGAGCCTGTTCAGTGACCTGTTTCTCCACTTCGGCGTCGAGCAGTCGCGCTTTCAGAAGCGCCATGGCCCGGGCGCGGTTTTTGTGCTGGGACCGCTCGTCCTGGCATTCCACCACGATGCCTGTCGGCAGGTGGGTGAGCCGGACCGCCGAGTCCGTCTTGTTGACGTGTTGGCCGCCGGCGCCCGATGCGCGGTAGGTGTCCACGCGCAGGTCACCTGCGTTGACCTCCACCTCTTCGATCTCCTCCACTTCCGGCAGCACGGCGACCGTGCAGGCCGACGTGTGGATGCGGCCCTGGGATTCCGTCTCGGGAACCCGCTGGACCCGATGGGCGCCTGACTCGAACTTGAGCCTGGAATATGCGCCGTCCCCGACGACCCGGCTGATGATCTCCTTGTAGCCGCCGTGCTCGCCCTCGCTGGCCGACATGATCTCCACTTTCCAGCCTAGGGATTCCGCGTAGCGCCCGTACATTCTGAACAGATCGCCCGCAAACAGTGCGGCCTCGTCGCCGCCCGTGCCCGCCCGGATTTCGAGATAGATGTTGCTGTGATCCCTGGGGTCGGTGGGGATCAGGTGTTTCTTCAGTCGGGCCTCCAGGCGCTCGCGTCGCTCCTCCAGGCCAGACGATTCTTCTTCGCCCATGGCGCGAACCCCGGCATCCGGATCCGATTGCATCTCCAATGCAGTCTCCAGATCGTCCTCCACCCTCCGCCACTCTACGAAATCCCGCACCACCGGCCCCAGGCGCGAATATTCCCTGGACAGATTGCGGAACTTCGGCTGGTCGGCGATGGTCTCTGGATCGGACAGGAGAGCGCCGACCTCCTCGAATCGATCGGCCAGGGAACTCAGCTTGTCTCGCAGGGATGCCTTCACTGTCGTGGCGAAAAGTCCGGGGCGGAAACAGGACCGCGAATTCTAGCCGAATCCGCGTCCGCCCTCAGCCGCTTCCAGATCGACGCGGTGGGTAAGGCTCTAGTCGTCGTCGATGCCGAACAGGTTCTTGGCCGCCCGGAGGATATCGCCATCGCCACGCTCGCTCGCCTTGCGCAACTCGCTGCTCGGGATATGCATGAGCTTGTTGGTCAGGGTCCGGGCCAGGTAGTCCAGGACCTCCTCCGGGGCGCGGCCTCCCGCCAGCTGTCGCCGGGCGTTGCGGAAGACGTCGTCCCGAATTTCCTCGGCCTTCCCGCGCATGGCGCGGATTGTCGGCGCGGCGTCCCGGATACGCTGGGCCATGACGAACCTGGCCACTTCCGCCTCGATGATCTGCTGAGCCTGTCTGGCGGCCTGCCGACGAGACTTGAGGTTCTCGCGGATGACTCCCTGGAGGTCGTCGACGGTGTACAGATACACGTCCTCCAGGTCGGCGACGGTTTCCTCCACGTCCCGAGGCACGGCGAGATCGGCGATGAACACTGGCCTGTGCCGGCGCGCCTCCAGGGCCTTTTCCATTACCTGCCGCCGGACCAGGGGCTCCGGACTGGCTGTGGCGCTGATGATGATGTCCGCGTCCGCCAGGTGATCCGGTATCTCCCCGAGTTCGATGGCGTAGCCCTTGAACTGGTGGGCCAGCGCACGCGCCCGGGCGATGCTCCGGTTGGCGATGATCATCCGATTCAGGCCCCGGGCGTGCAGGTGGCGGGCCGTCAACTCGATGGTCTCGCCGGCGCCGATGAGAAGCGCCGTGTTGTTGCCCAGGTCCGCGAACACCTGTCGGGCCATGCTGACAGCCGCGAAGGCCACGGAGACGGCGCTCGCGCCAATGTCCGTGTCGGTACGGACCTGCTTGGCCACAGAGAACGCCTGCTGGAAAAGTCCGTGGAGGACCGGGCCGGTGGAGCCGGCCTCCTTCGCGGTCCGATAGGCGTCCTTCATCTGACCGAGAATCTGGGGTTCTCCCAGGATGGCCGAATCCAGTCCGCAGGCTACGGAGAATGTGTGGGAGACGGCACGCTGCTTGTCGAACGTGTAAAGGCAGTCGTCCATGCTGCCGGAGAGACTGTGATATTCCATCAGCCAGTCCCGGGTCTGCCTGACCCCGCCATTGAGATAGTCGCCGTAAAGCTCGGTACGGTTGCACGTGGAGACGATGACCACTTCCTCGATCTCGGGAAGGGCCATGAGCTCGTGCAGGGCGCCATTGAGCTGCGTCGGATCGAAGGCCACCTTCTCCCGAAGCTCGACAGGGGCCGTCCGATGATTGACTCCGAGTATCTTGAGTGGCATTCCGGGGACGTCGGCTGTGCAATATGTGCGCAATTGTCGGCCATCGACCGTGGGCGCACAAGATCGGCGGCGTATCGGCCCCACCGCCGATACGGTATATTGGCCCACCCATACTTTCGTGCACCCCTATGAAATACCTTGTTTTTTCCGCTCTGCTGGCGATTGTCTCCGCCTCCGCCTGCGTTCACGGCAGCGATCGAAGCGGCGGGGCGGAAGAAAGCACTGCGGAGGGTACCGATTATCACGTCTTGATGGCTGAGATCGCCCTCCAGCGCCACGAGTATTATGTGGCGGCCACCGAGTATCACCGCGCCCTGAAAGGCAACGACGATCCCGAACTGGCAGCCCGGGCGGGACGCATCGTCTACGAGTACGGGACCTACGAGCAGGCTGTCGAGGCGGTAGAGCACTGGGTCGACCTGGTGCCGGATTCCCTGGAGGCCAGGCGCGACCTGGTGTTGCTGTATCTTCAGCAGGGGGCGGTCCGTCGCGCGTTGCCTCAACTGGAGTACCTGCACGGTGTCGTCGAGGCCAGCTCGGACGATGGTTACGCCGCGCTCCTGCCCGTGTTGATGGAGGCCCGGGACGAGGAAGCCGCCTTCGGCGCCATGCGCAGGTTGGCCAAGGCCCATCCAGACGACCCGACCGCATCTTATGCGTTGGCCTACATGAGCCTTATATCCGGCGATGTGGCGCTCGCCCTGTCCGAGTCCGACCGGGCCATGGAGGCGCGCCCGGATTGGACCGAAGCTACGGTCCTGCACGCCCGCTGCCTGATCGCGGACGGCCGGACCGAGGAGGGGCTGGCTCTGTTGCAGGGGCGGCCGGAGTTCCGCGACGATCCCAGGATGAGGTTGGAGTATGCGTTGCTGCTGCTTGCCGCCGACAGGCCTGAAGAGGCCCGCCTGGAACTGGAACTCCTGCTGGCGGAGTATCCGAGACTCCCCGGCGCCCTGCGCACCCTGGGCTTCCTGGAGTTCCAACAGGGCAACATGGATCTTGCCGGCCGGTATTTCGTGGAACTTATCGGGACCGGCATGTTCGTGGCTGACTCGCTCTTCTACCTGGGCAGCATCGCGGAACTGGACGGTGACCTGGACAGCGCCGTCAATTTTTATTCGCAGATCAACAGCGGGGACAATCTGGTTCCGGCTCGGGTGCGACTCAGCCTGATCCTCTACCGCTTGGGCAAGACCGAGGAGGCACTGGGGAGCCTGGAGCAGGTTGCCGTGACCGATCCCGCCTCCAGCGTGGACCTTGCGGCCGCCCGCGGCGAACTGCTCATGCGTATGGATCGCTTCGACGAGGCCCTCGAAATCTATACGCGGGAACTGCAGCGCTACCCCGGGGACGAAGGCCTGCTTTATTCCCGGGCGTTCCTGTACGACAGGATGGGCCGCACAGACGACTCCATCGAGGAACTGGAGGCGCTGCTGCGCGAGAACCCGGATGACCCGGTGGCTCTCAATGCCCTCGGATACACGCTGGCCGACCGGACCGACCGGTACGAGGAAGCCTACGGCTATATCAAGCGGGCGTTGGACCTGGATCCCGACAATCCGGCAATCGTCGACAGCATGGGCTGGGTGGAGTACCGGCTGGGCGACGACGCCGCGGCCATCGAGTACCTGCGCCGCGCTTGGAGCATGAGCCGGGATCCGGAAATCGCCGCTCATCTGGGCGAGGTGCTCTGGAATGGCGGTGACCGGGAAGGCGCGGAAGAGATCTGGTTCGAGGCGTTGGCCGAGAATCCGGATAGCCTTGTTCTGCAGAGAGTGATCGACCGGCTAATGCAGTGAGGCTACTTGTCGCAGGCGTCCTGGCCCTGGTCGCCCTGGGAGGGTGCGCTACCCCACCGGACCGGGCAGGGGTGGCGGTAAACGCCAACTGGCCCGAACGCCGGGATTTCCTGAGACAACTGGACGACTGGCGTCTGGAAGGACGGCTGGCAGTCAGATCCGGGGACGATGGTTACAACGGCAGTCTCACCTGGGAGCAGATGAGAGACGATGTGGATTTTCGTGTCCGCGGACCCTTCGGTGTGGGCGGATTCCGCATTCACGGTGATCGGGAGCGGCTCCGTGTCGAGACGACCCGTGGCGACGAGTATCTTCTGGACGATCCGGAGGCGGAGATGGCCCATGAACTCGGCTGGAGCCTGCCGGTCCACAGCATGCGGTTCTGGATCCTGGGCGTTTCCGACCCGGCATCGGTGGCAGAGGAGATCGTCGACGAGCAAGGCAGATTGGTCAGGCTTACCCAGAGCGGCTGGGCGATCCGGTATGACCGCTACCAGACCTCGAACGGCACCCTGCTACCTGGGAAGATCGTCATGGAAAACGGCGACGTCAGGATAAGGCTGATCGCCGATCACTGGAGTCTTGCGACGCCGGACCCGGACTTCACGTGAGCGCGCGCGGGCAGACGGTGACCGACCCAGGAGAGATCTGGCCGGCCCCCGCCAAGATCAACCTCTTTCTGCACGTCCTCGGTCGTCGCCAGGACGGCTACCACGATCTGCAGACCGCGTTCCAGTTCCTCGATTTCGGTGACCAGCTGACCTTCCGCCTGCGCTCCGACGGCCGAATCCATCGTTCGGGTGGGATCCCCGGTCTGCCCGCAGCCGAGGATATGGTCGTCAAGGCTGCCACGCTGCTGCAATCCGAGACCGGCGGCCGACTCGGCGCCGACGTCGGTCTGGTCAAGCGGATCCCTGCGGGCGGCGGTCTGGGCGGGGGCAGTTCGGACGCCGCCACGACGCTGGTGGCCCTGAACCTTCTGTGGCGGTGCGGGCTGGATGACGCCGACCTGGCCGGCCTGGGTTCACGTCTGGGCGCGGACGTGCCTGTCTTTGTCCACGGGCGAGCCGCCTGGGCCGAGGGTATCGGAGATCGGCTGACCCCGGCAGAGTGGCCCAGGCTATGGTATGTGGTGATCCACCCGGGGGTCTCGGTCCGGACGGCCGAGATCTTCTCCGCCCCCGAATTGACACGCAATTCGCCCCCAATCAAAATATCGGGCTTTCTCTCCGGCGGTTGCAGGAACGACTGTACCGAGGTGGTGCGAACCCGATACGCGGAAGTCGGTCGAGCGCTTGACTGGCTCGGTCGATACGGCGAAGCCAGGATGACCGGCACGGGTGCCTGCATATTTGCGGCTTTCGACGACGGCAGACGAGCGCGGGCGGTGCTCGATGACATGCCCCCAGAGTGGTGGGGTGTGGTCGCCCGCGGCCTGAACCGGTCACCGCTTCTCGACAGGGTGTGACTACCTTCGGCTCTTGCTCAGTCCGGCAGATTGGGGTGTAGCCAAGTGGTAAGGCAGCGGGTTTTGATCCCGCCATGCGCAGGTTCGAATCCTGCCACCCCAGCCAATTTTCGGGCGCGCCCGCTGAATTCGGCGGGGGCCCATGTAGATAGTGAAGCCAGGGGGCATACAGTGGAAACGGGCTTGATGACCGTCTTTTCGGGGAACGCCAACCCGGAACTTGCCGCGGCCATTACCAGGTATCTCGGATTCCCGCTGGGAAAGGCTCACGTGGGCCGCTTCAGCGACGGTGAGGTCATTGTCGAGATCATGGAGAACGTGCGTGGCCGGGACGTGTTCATAGTCCAGCCCACCTGCCCCCCGGTTAACGACAATCTGATGGAATTGCTCATCATGGCTGACGCCATGAGACGGGCCTCGGCGGCGAGGATCACGGCGGTTATTCCGTACTTCGGTTACGCGCGCCAGGACCGCCGGCCCCGGGCGCAGCGAGTGGCGATCAGCTCCAAGCTTGCCGCCAGCATGATCGTGACGTCGGGCGTGGACAGGGTACTCACCGTGGACCTGCACGCGGACCAGATCCAGGGTTTCTTCGATATTCCGGTCGACAACGTCTATGCGTCTCCGGTCCTGTTGCACGATGCCTGGAAGCAGAAATACGACAACATGATCGTCGTGTCCCCGGACGTCGGCGGCGTGGTCCGCGCCAGAGCGCTGGCCAAGCGGCTGGATGACGCGGACCTGGCGATCATCGACAAGCGACGTCCCCGCGCAAACGAGGCGAAGGTGATGCACATCATCGGCGACGTGGCCGGAAGGACCTGCGTATTGGTAGACGACATGATCGACACCGCCGGCACTCTCTGCCAGGCGGTGAAGGCGCTAAAAGACGAGGGCGCCCTGAAAGTCGTGGCTTACATCACGCACCCCGTGCTCTCCGGCCCGGCGGTGTCCAGAATCGACGAGTCCCTGCTGGACGAGCTGGTGGTGACCGACACCATCCCGCTGAGCGAGGAGGCAAGGGCTTGCAAGAAGATCCGGCAGCTGACCACCGCCGAGCTGCTGGCCGAAACTATGCGCCGAATCAGCGACGAGGAGTCGGTGAGTTCGCTTTACGTTGACTAGGTTTTTTGGCCCCGGCACCCGCCGGGATTGTTCCCGAATCGGACTGGTCGCGGGCCGGTCGGGGTTAAATGCGACAACGGAGATCTGCAAATGAGCAAGACAATCGAGCTCCTGGCAGAGGACCGGACCGACATGGGGAAAGGTGCGAGCCGCCGCCTGCGTCGGGACGAAAAGGTCCCTGCCGTAATGTATGGAGGCCATCGTGAGCCTCGCGCCCTGATGCTGGACCACGTCTCGCTGGTGCGTCACCTCGAGAACGAGGCGTTCTACAGCAGCATCCTGACGGTGACTGTCGGGGACAAGTCCCAGCCGTGTGTGGTCAAGGATATCCAGCGGCATCCGGCCAAGCCTCGGGTCATGCATGTTGACCTGCAGCGCGTGCTGGAGGACGAGGAGATCAAGGTGCGCGTGCCCATCCACTTTAACGGCGAGGCCATGACCGTGGGCGTCAAGCAGCAGGGCGGTGTGATCTCGCACCTCATGACCGACGTTGAGGTCAGCTGTCTGCCGAGAGACCTGCCTGAGTACATCGAGGTGGACGTCGCTCCGCTTGAGCTGGATCAGAGCATCACGCTATCGCAGCTCCCGCTTCCGGAAGGCGTGAGCATCCCCCAGCTTGGCCAGGGTGAGGAATTCGACCAGCCGGTCGTGGCCGTGCACCGGATCAAGGTCGTCGAAATCGAACCCGAGGAAGGCGAGGAAGAGGTGGAGGAGTCCGCCGAGGTCCCGACCGTCAAGCAGGACGATCAGGATGAGGAATCCTCGGAAGACTAGGCATGCCGGCATGAGAGCAGGGGCCGCCCGCCGGGCGGCCTCTGTCATTTGCGATGACAGACAACGAGTCAATACAGATCATCGTCGGACTGGGTAACCCCGGCAGCCGATACGAAGATACCCGGCACAACGCCGGCTTCTGGTTCGTGGACCTCCTGGCGCGACAGTACGGTGCGGTGTTCAAGGAAGAACGCCGTTTTCAGGGTGAGCTGGCCCGTCTCCATATGGATGGCAGGGAAGTCCGGCTGTTGAAACCGGCCACCTTCATGAACCGGAGCGGAAATTCGATCCGGAGTCTGGCGACCTACCTGAAAGTGCCGCCGGAGGCGGTCATGGTGGCCCACGACGACCTTGACCTGCCCATCGGCACCGTGCGCCTCAAGCGAGGTGGCGGCGCCGGCGGCCATAACGGCCTCAAGGACGTGATTGCGCACCTGGGCCGCGAGTTTGTCCGGCTGCGGATCGGTGTCGGCCATCCCGGTCACCACAACGAGGTGATCGATTACGTCCTCACACGACCTGGTCGGGAAGAGCAGGAGTCGATCATCGCATCCATTGAAGAGGCGGCCGACGTCATGCCCATACTGTTGGGCGAGGGGCAGCAGAAAGCGATGAACAGGTTGCATACCCGTCCACCGGACGTCGACACCCCGGACGGGGACTCCGGCGACGTTGACGCCGAGGGAGGGGGCTGATGGGCATCAGGGTCGGCATCGTCGGGCTGCCCAACGTGGGCAAATCCACGCTCTTCAATGCGCTGACCGCGGCTGGCATTGCCGCAGAGAATTATCCCTTCTGCACCATCGATCCCAATATTGGCGTCGTCCCTGTGCCGGATCCCAGGCTGCAGGAGATCGCCCGGATCGCCCGACCCGAGCGGGTCGTGCCCACCACCATCGAGTTCGTGGACATCGCGGGTCTGGTAAAGGGCGCATCGAAGGGCGAGGGCCTGGGAAACAAGTTCCTGGCCAACATTCGCGAGACAGACGCCATCGCTCACGTGGTGAGATGTTTCGAGAGCGAGGACGTGGTCCACGTGGAGGGGAGAATCAATCCTGTCTCGGACATCGAGGTAATCAATCTCGAGCTGGCCCTGGCTGACTTCGAAACGGTGACCCGTCACCTGGACAAAGCAGTAAAGAATGCCAAGACCGGGGCCAAAGATGCCGTGGCCTGGCGAGACCTGCTGGGGCGGGTGGCCGACGGGCTCGATCATGGCCTGCCGGTCCGGGCCCTGGATCTCAGCGCAGGGGAACGCCGGGAACTGCAGCCGCTGCACCTGCTGACTGTCAAGCCCACGGTATACGTCACCAATGTGGCGGAAGACGGGTTCGCCGCCAATCCTCTGCTCGAGGACGTCCGCAGTCTGGCGGGGGAGGAGGGCGCGGAGGTGGTACCGGTGTGCGCCGCTATCGAGGCGGAGATCGCGGCCTTGCCGGAAGGGGAGAAGGACGAGTTTCTTGATGCCATGGGACTGTCCGAGCCGGGGCTCAATCGTGTCATCCGGGCCGGATACAGGATTCTCAACCTGCAGACTTTCTTTACCGCCGGACCGAAAGAGGTGCGGGCGTGGACAACCCGGACCGGCGCCACCGCGCCTGAAGCCGCCGCCGAAATCCACACGGACTTCCAGCGGGGATTCATCCGGGCAGAGATCATCGCCTACCAGGATTACCTCAGCTGCAACGGCGAGCAGGGTGCCCGCGAGGCTGGCAGGATGCGGCTGGAAGGCAAGGACTACGTGGTCCGCGACGGCGACGTCATCCACTTCCGATTCAACGTCTGATGCCCTCCGGCCCTCGGGGCCCCATCCGCCTATTGTCTTGCTGCTGGAACCGAATCGTTTACCAGCCCGGGGCGCAGTGATCGACGTGCGACGCCGCCTGGGCCTCCCTTGACAGCCGGGGGTCAGCCGCAGACAATCTCCGGCCCTCTGCCGGGCGGGCGTCCGGTTGCGCCGTGGCTATGTAGCTCAGCTGGTTAGAGCACGGGACTCATAATCTCGGGGTCGGTGGTTCAAGTCCACCCATAGCCACCATCTCCCCCTTTCCCGTCGTGCGCCCCGAGCCGGCGCTCAGAGCAGGGTCTTGATCCGTTTGCGGATCTCCTCGGGGCCCATCCCGACGACGCTCTTGGCGACGCTCTCCACCACCAGCTTGTTGGCGGCCGGAGTATTGGTTTTCCTCAGCTTGCCGAGGAAGTCCGGGGGCGCCACGACGACCAGTCGCGCGAAGCTGCCCCGGGTCCGGCCGACTTCCAGGGTCTCGCCGATCTCCCGTGCGAAAACTTCTGCTTCGTGTTCCCTGGGATCCACCTGGGATGACATCGCATGCCGACCGAGTCCGGCGCTATCAAAGGATCTGCCGGGCCGATCCGAGATCAGCTCCTGGCCCTTCTTCTTCGCCTCCAGGTGCGTCAGGGAGGCAACGGGTTTGAATTCCCCCCCGATCCGGTCGACTTCGAAAAAGTCCGCCTTTGCGCTATCCGCGGTGACGACCCAGGTGATTGTCATGATCGAGTCTCCTGTACTGCTGCCGGGAGTGGTGGCTCCCAGGGGGATCCTTATCTTACCTGTAGCCTACCGGGAGGGACTTTTCCTTGCCGGATCCATTTGCAATCCGCCGGCGTTTGCTTTCAAGTGCCGGAAACCGAGCAGGGAGATTGATTCATGAAAGCCGTTTTTGAAAAGCGCATCCGCCCGCTGGCGGGCGGTTTGTTCCTGTCGGTGCTGGCGATCGTCGCCGTGATGCCGGTTGTCGCGGACGATGACCTGACGGAGTCGGCCAGACCGGTGATCGAGCGTCTCGGACTCCGGGAGGCGCCAGTCAGTCTGAAGGATAGCGGCGACTGGGTGCCGCCAGCGAGGATCGTGATCCGCGCCGATGCCGAGAGGATCGCCTGGCTGCAACCGGCCGCCCCGGGAGTGGAACTGGTCCCGGCGGGCACCGTAGAGCAAGCCGTGGCGGCGGCACCGGGCGCGCAGGGCATGATCGGCTTCTGTTCCGGAGAGATCCTGGCGGCGGGCGCGGACCTGCACTGGCTGCAACTGCCCTACGCGGGTGCCGAGCGCTGTGTGGGACTGCCGGCGATCCGGGAACGCAACATCCTGGTGACCAATGCCCAACGGATATACGGTCCCGAGATCGCCGAGCACGTGATGGCCATGATCCTGGCGTTCACACGCGGATTGAATCGATACATTCCCGCCCAGGAGGAAGGCCTGTGGGATCGCGGACTGGTGCCCGAGGACCGACTCTGGGAACTCGAGGGCAAGACTCTCCTGGTTGTCGGACTGGGAGGCATCGGGACCGAAGTCGCCAGACTGGGTCATGCCATGGGCATGACCGTGCTCGCCACTCGGAACAGCAGCAGGGAGGGGCCCCCATTCGTGAGCTACGTGGGGCTCGCCGACGAGTTGCCGTCGCTGGTGCCGAAGGCCGATGTGATCGTCAACGCCGTTCCGCTGACCCCCGCAACGACCGGCATCTTCGACATGCAGTTCTTCTCCTCCATGAAGCCCACGGCATATTTCATCAACGTCGGAAGAGGCAGGAGCGTGGTGACCGATGACCTGGTCGCGGCGCTTGGCGCGGGTCGCCTCGCCGGAGCGGGGCTGGATGTCACCGACCCGGAGCCGCTGCCGGCTGATCACCCGTTGTGGAGGACGCCCGGGGTGATTATCACGCCCCATGTGGCGGCCGGCTCGGACCTGCGCAGCGAACGGTTGTGGATCGTGATGCGTGAGAATCTGCGCCGGTATGCGGCGGGCGACCGGATGCTGTCGGTCGTGGATGTCGAACGGGGGTATTGACCCGCCGGATTCCTGCTCGCGGCGATCCCGCCGGTAGAGTTCACAGGCCCTGATGTATCCGTCCTCGGGTCGGCGCTGATTCGGTCGCGCCGGTCTTGGATGTGTTGGCCGCCGACAGGCTCGGACGCGGCGCCGAACGGCACTTCGCTGTGTTGACGCCGGTTCATCCGGTATGCTCGCCCGCCGTCGCGGCCGCTGCCATTCGGACCTGGATGACGTCGGGATGACCGGACCGGGACCGCGGCGGGTCGCTGATGGAAGCCTATTTCTTGTCTTTCAGCTTGGTGATCTTGGTGCCTTCCAGCGTCAGGTTGTACATCAGGCCCTTGTTGCCGAAGACAAATCCGACAATGGGATCCTTGATATTGGTGGTGTCGATGGAGCCCCCGGCGCCGAGTTCCACCAATGCGACAGAGCCGTCCACTCCAGCTTCCCAGCCGGAACTGTTCCTGAACTTGTCCAGGGCGTCTTCCTGCATGAATACAATGATGACCGTCTTGGCCTGGGCGCCGAGCTGGAAACCGATGGAAGCCGACGCGGTACTGTAGTAATCGACGGTCTTGCCCGCGATCCGCAGAGCCCCTTCACCGTATTCCCCGCCGATACCGATTCCGGCCTTGAAGACACTGGGGAATACCAGCACGCCCTTGCCGGAGGCGAGAAATTCGTCCGCGCCTCCGACTTTCTGGCGGAATGTCTGGAGCGCAGCGTCAACCTTGACATCGATCTCCTCGGCCGATGCCGCGAAGGCCCTTGGGGTCGCCAGGACGCCAACGGCGAGGGTGGCGCTCAACAGGAAGCCGGTCAGAAAACGGTGGCCGATGAGATGCATGGGAATGGTTCTCCGTAGTTCGTGTGGATGTCCGGGCAAGCGGTCAGGGGCGCCGACTCGCAAAGACTAGCGCACCAGCTTGGTGAATTTCGATCCTTCCAGGCTGAGGTTGAACATCAGCCCCTTGTTTCCAAAGATGAAGGCAACGATCGGGCCGTTGATTTCGACGGTACTCAGGTCTTCGCCCGCCCCCCATTCGGCGACGGCGATGGAGCCATCGACGCCCGCCTCCCATCCCTTGCTGTCACGGAAGTGGTCGAGTGCGTCCTTGGACAGGAAGACGATAAGCTGGGTGCGCGCCTGCCCTCCGAGCTGGAGCCCGATCGAGGCCCCGGCCGTGCTGTAGTACTCGACGGTCTCACCGCCGACCCGGAGGGCGCCTTCGCCGTACTCGCCACCGAGGCCGATGCCGACCTTGACGACAGTAGGGAACACCAGCACGCCCTCGGCTTTGGAGAGGAACTCATCCGCGCCCCCGACTTTTTCCCGGAAGGATGTCAGCGCGGCGTCGACGTCGGTGTTGATCTCTTCCGCCGACTTGGCCGACGCCACGCCCGATGCCAGCAGCCCCAAAACGGCGAAAAAACACAGAGAGCGATGTAACTTATTGAATTGGATGGGGTTCACTTGGGGTTGCCTGGTTGGGTTCGGGGCGGTGACGGAACAGTAACCTGCTCTCGCGGGGGCTTCAAGCTTTACCGGTCAGCGTTGCCCCCGACCGGGCCCGGCGGTTGGCCACTGCCCGGTCAGAGCGGATCGGCGTCACGCCCCCGTAACGGGCCTGCGCCATGCTGCCGGGCCGTGCCCACGGAAAGGGAGGGACCATGTGAAGCCGAGAGACACGGGGCTGACGCGAATCTGGAAGGCGACGGGCTATACCTGGGCCGGCATCAAGGCGGCCTGGCGCCAGGAGGCGGCGTTCCGTCAGGAGACGGCCTTGCTGGCGTTCATGGCCCTTGCCGCCCCGTGGGCGGGGCGGACGATCCCGGAACAGGCGATGTTGATCGCGGTGGGTATAGCGGTACTGGTGGTAGAACTCCTCAATTCGGCAATCGAAGCGGCCATCGACCGGATCAGCCACGACGCCCACGACCTTTCGGGCATCGCCAAGGACATGGGGTCCGCCGCGGTGTTCCTCAGCCTTTGCATGGCAGGCCTAGTCTGGCTGGCGGTGATCCTGGACCGGTTGACGTGATCAGAATGCCAGGGCGCCGCTGGCGAGGATCGCACCGATCAGGGCGCCGGCGGCCACGTCGCTGGGGTAGTGCAGCCCCAGCACGACCCGGGAGAGCGCCACCAGGGCCGAGAATGGGATGAGCAGCGGAGCCAGGGCCGGTACGTATGCGAGCGCAACTGTGGAAAAGGCGACGGCATGGAGTGTATGGCCGGAGGGGAAGCTGTAACGGTCCAGGGGCCGGTCGGCGCACCTGACCCCGGCCCAGGCGACGTACGGCCGTTCCCGGCTGAAACCCTTCTTGAGGAACCGGTAGATGGCGAGACCGACCAGCCCGGTCGCCGCCATACGGATCACGGCGGCCCGCCCGTCAGGCCCGGACATGGCAAGGATGCCGATCAAGACATACCAGAACACTCCGTTGCCAAGGCGGCTGATCACCCTGAAGCAGGAAAGAACGGCAGGGGGACCGGCGATGCGGCCTGCGGCGAGGCACAGTCCGAGTTCGAGCCTGTCGATCCGACGGACCAGGCCTTGGGTCCTGGCGGTGGAATCCATGATGGGATCCTCATACATCCTGTCCCGATGCTGCGCCGCGCTGATGGCGGGCCGGTGACAGAACGAAAACGGATCGATGACCGACGCCGGGCGCAGGGTTACCCTAGAATGTCCTCTTCACCACGAACGCGCAGACCCGAAGTTGCCGATGGTCCGTCTTTTCGTTGAACAGCTCTGCGCCCTGGATTGCGCCCGTCTCGACAGCGAGCGCGGGCTGCTGGGCGATACGTGGCTCCTGGACGTGGAACTGGAGGGCACCCTCGACGATCAGGGCATGGTGTTTGATTTCGGGGACGTAAAGCCGGCCATCAAGGCTGTCGTCGATCGCGCCGTAGATCACCGCCTGCTTGTGCCGCGCTTGCATCCGGGTCTCCGTGTCGAGGAAGGGGCGGATGGCCTGAGACTCTGGTTCCCATGGGGAGACCGGACGCTGTATCACCGCTCGCCGCCGGACGCCGTGTGCCTACTTGAGGCGGAAACCATCTCGACCGATGTAGTCTCTCGACACCTGCAGGACCTGATCAGGCCGGTATTGCCGGACAACGTGACCGGGCTCAGCCTCGGTCTTCGCGAGGAGCGCATATCCGGGCCCTGGTACCGGTATGCTCACGGGCTTCGGCTTCACCCGGGGAACTGCCAGCACATCGCTCACGGCCACCGGTCCCGGATCGAGATCCTCCGGGACGGCCGCCGCTGCGAGGCCACGGAACGCTGGCTCGCCGATCGTTGGCGGGACATCTATCTGGGCTGCCGTGCGGACCTCGTAGAGGAAACCGAACGGGATGGGATACGCTACTACCGGTTCCGTTACCAGGCGCCACAGGGAGAATTCGAAATGGAAATCGACGCCGATCGCTGCGAATTGCTCGATGCTCAATCCACCGTGGAATGCATCGCGGAATACATACTCGGATTGCTTGAGTCCCGGGACGGGGGAGCCAACTACCAGGTCCGGGCTTACGAAGGAATCAACAAGGGAGCGGTAGCATCCGCATGAGCGACGAACCCATCGAGAGTCGGGAAACGGACACTGTCACGGTTGAGCCGGCCAGGCGGGTGCGGAAGGCGCTGATCGAGTTCCTGAGGCTCGAAAGTGCCGGCGGCATACTGCTCGTAGCCGCCGCCGTCCTGGCGCTGGTTTTCGCCAACACGCCGCTGGTCACGGCATACGACTGGATACTGAAACTGCCAGTCACGGTTTCCATCGGGCAGTTCGGGTTGAGCAAGCCTCTGTTGCTGTGGATCAACGACGGCCTGATGGCGATTTTCTTCCTGCTCGTGGGACTTGAGATCAAGCGTGAGGCGCTCGAGGGTGAACTCTCGAGCAGGGACCAGATCCTGTTGCCCGCGGTGGCGGCGAGCTTCGGCCTCGCGGTGCCGGCCCTGCTCTACTTCTGGCTGAACCAGGACAACGGCGATGCGCTCAATGGTTGGGCGATACCCACGGCCACCGATATCGCCTTTGCCCTTGGCGTCCTCGCGCTGCTCGGTTCGCGGGTACCACTGGCGTTGAAGGTATTCCTGACGGCGATCGCCATCATCGACGACATTGCGGCCATACTGATCATCGCGGTGTTCTACTCTGACGACCTGTCGGCGAGCGCGCTGGTCATGGCGCTGATCGGTCTCACGGTGATGATTGTCCTCAACAAGCGCGGGGTGACGAGGATCGGCGCCTACGCCGTCCCCGGGATCCTGATGTGGGTGTTCATGGTGAAATCCGGCGTCCACGCCACCCTGGCCGGCGTACTGATGGCCCTGTGCATCCCCCTGCGGGCCAAGGATGAGGACGGACATTCCCCGGCGCGCCACCTCGAGCACAGTCTCCATCCCTGGGTCGCTTTCGGCATCCTGCCCCTGTTTGCCTTCGCCAACGCAGGAGTGCCTTTCGACGGGCTGTCGTTCGCGGACCTGCTCACGCCGGTCCCGCTCGGGATCATGATCGGGCTGTTCGTGGGGAAACAGGTCGGGGTCTTCCTCGCGACCTGGCTGACGGTCGCCTTGGGTCTGGCGAAGCGGCCCGCCGGGACAAGCTGGATGCAGATCTACGGAGCGTCGGTGCTGTGTGGAATCGGTTTCACCATGAGCCTGTTCATCGGTACGCTCGCTTTCGAGCACGGCGAATTCAATTTCGCGGCCCAAGTACGCCTGGGCGTATTGGGAGGATCGATCCTGTCGGCGATCCTGGGATACCTGGTCCTGCGCTTTCTGACCGCGGCGGCGCCCGACAAGTCCGGGGGTTGACAGGCGACCGGTCGCTAGCCTTGATTCGGCCCGTCCGCGACCCCATAACTGGACCGACATGGTCCCCCGGGACCGCTTGTCCACTGTGATAAAACCGGAGACCCGAGCATGAAGCGCATACTGCTTTTCCTGGCCACCAACATTGCGGTCCTGCTGTTGCTCAGCATCGTGCTGAGGCTGCTGGGAGTGGACAGCATCCTCGATGAGCAGGGAGTCGGGATCGACTACAACTCGCTGCTGATCCTGTCGGCGGTCATCGGCTTCGGGGGGTCGCTGATCTCGCTGGCCATGTCGAAATGGATCGCCAAGCGCAGCACCGGCGCCCGCGTAATCGGCCAGCCCTCCAACGAAGTCGAGAGCTGGCTCCTCGGCCGCGTCGGGCAGCACGCTCAGCGGGCCGGCATTCAGATGCCGGAGGTGGCGATCTACGATGCCCCGGAGCCCAATGCCTTCGCTACCGGCGCCCGGCGCAACGCAGCATTGGTAGCCGTCAGCACCGGGCTGTTACGGAGCATGCGGCGGGAGGAAGTGGACGCGGTGCTCGGCCACGAGATCAGCCACGTCGCCAACGGCGACATGGTGACCCTGACGCTTTTGCAAGGCGTGGTGAACACCTTCGTCGTGTTCCTCTCGCGGGTGATCGGCTTTGCCGTGGACCGCGTGGTATTCAAGACCGACCGCGGGTACGGGCCTGGCTATTTCATCACCGTCCTGCTTTCCCAGATCCTCCTCGGCATCCTGGCGAGCATGATCGTCATGGCCTTCTCGCGGCATCGCGAATTCAGGGCAGACGCCGGCGGCGCCGAGTTGGCGGGCCGCGCCAACATGATCGCGGCACTGGAGCGGCTGGGCCAGGCGGGCCCGGGCGCAGAACTGCCGGACCAGATGCGTGGATTCGGTATCTCCGGCGGCGTCAAGGGCGGGTTCGCCCGGCTGTTCATGTCCCATCCACCCTTGTCCGAGCGGATCGAGGCGCTGAGGCAAGCGGCCTCGGGCTGACACATTTTCGTCACAAAACGCACCTAGACTGTTGCGATGCCCCGGCCGCGGGACGCTGCCGGGGCTTCTCTTTGCCCTCGCGGCGTCACGGGATTGCAACATGGGTCGTTTCCTCGCCACCGTCCTGGCGTTGATCGGAGTCAGCGGCGCCGCCAACGGCGCGCCGGTGACGGTGGTCGCCTTCAACGTGGAATCCGGCGATGCCTCGGACCACGTCATTTCCCTGCAGCTCGAGAAGTCGGTCGGGGTGGACCTGTGGGGTCTGGCCGACGTCTGGGACGAGCGCGGGTGGCCAGATCGGCTCAAGGAGGGGGCCGCTTTCGATGAAGGCAGCGCTTTCGGATCTATCCTCGGCGAGACCGGCGGCGACAGCCGGCTGCAAGTGCTCTACCGCCAGGACCGCCTGCGGCCCCTGGAGACAGAGGAGATCAGGGACGCCCAGGTCTCGGATCGCGAGGCCGCGCCCCTGGCCGCTCGGTTACGTCTTGATGACGAAGTGGAGTTCTGGTTCGTCGTCGTGAACCTGTCGGACTCCGACCACCGGCGGCTTCGCCAGACCCGGGCCCTGGCGGACTGGGCCGGTCGCCAGAGTCTGCCGATCGTGGTCGCCGGCACCTTCCGGTTCGGCGTGGCGCAGGGGGACGAGCGCGAAGCTTCCATGGACCCGCTGCTCGACGCCGGCTGGCGCTGGGCGCGTCCGGGCGAGCTGGTGGGCACCTCTTGCGGCGACCGTGACGAGATCCAGGATTTCGTCTTCCTGGCCGGCCCGGCCGTATCCTGGGGCGCCCGCTCGGAGGTCATGTTCCCCCAGAACAACTACTGCCCCGACAGCGGCAGGACCAGCAGTCATCGCCCGGTGCTGGCCAATCTCGAGCCCGAGGGGAATACGCCTGAGATCACCGGGTCCATGCCCGAGCGACAGATCCGGCCGTTCTTCCCCGAGGAGATGGATAGCAGCGCCCGGGTGGAAACGCCCCTGGCCCACGACCTTCCGGCCCGGGGGCCGTCCAGGTCTGACAGCGTCCCGTCGCAGCCCGGAGACCCCGGGGCGGCCACCGGCACAGAACCGTCCAGGGCCGCCCTGATGAATCGCCTGGAAGCCCTCCAACTGGAGATGGAGCAGCTACGTCGCCAGATCGAGGCCCTGCCGGACTAGCAGGGATGTTTCACCGGTGCGCCCCCGAGGTCTCCGGGCATCAGGTGCCGTCTCCACCGGGCGCCGGCACGGTGGCGCTGCGGATGACAGGTGGATCGCCCGGTACCGTCCAGGCGAAGATGAGCCTCCCGCCCGACGTCGTCATCTGGGGGAAGCCGGACATCCGCGATGCAGCGGTTCTCGCCAGCACTGTGTCCGCCCCTTGCCGACCGTCGCGCCAGACCTGGCGAAAACGGATCTCCGCGTCGTCAGTCTCGGTGGCGGCAAGCCAGCTGACCACGGCCGACCCGTCCGCCAGCAGCACGGCGTCTACCCGGCCCAGGGGCCGGTCGTCGCTCACGTCCATCACCCCTAAGAACCCGTCCTCTTCGTCGGACCAGAATGCCGCACGGATCATCGGTCGCGGGGCCCCCGTGAACCAGCCCACGACAGCATCCGGGCCCCGGGCGTCGATGGCCGGCCCGTTGACGGGGCAGGCAGTGATCTGCCAGCCGTCGATCGCCACAGGTCGCCCCGCCGTCCAGCGCCCGTCCCGGAACGCGGAGAAAGAGATGTCGCGGATCTCGCCTTCCGTCCGGTCCCTGTAGACCACCAGCGGACCCGCGCCCGTGACGGCCGCGCCAGTCTGGCAGCAGTCGCAGGTCAGGTCGTCCACGAGGTCCCCCCGCAGCACCCGGCCCTCCGTGTCCAAGAGCGCCGCCCTGAGCGTCATACCGCCTGGCCCGTGACCATGGCCGGAGTCGGCCGCGCCTCCGGGTGCCATCTCGCGGCCGTCCAGCCACAGTGCCCCAAAGCCCGTCTCCCGTGGGAACAGGCTCACAAATCCATGCTCGGTGGCGGTGCCGTCGTCGTGGGGGGAGAGAGGCTCGGTCCAGGTTTCGCCGCCGTCGCCGCTGACCGACAGGACCACATCGTAGGCGTAGACGCTGCCGGGGGTCTTCGCCAGCCAGTGGGCGGCCATGGTGCCCCCGGGCCCGACCAGCAGAGAGGGGAAGTCGGCCCAGTTGATGAACCAGTCGTCGCCGCTGGCGATGGTAATCGGCTCTGACCAGCCGTCGTCCCGCAGCACGGCTGCCTTGAAAGCCTGGACACCACCGTCCTGTGCCTCCAGCCAGCTCAACCAGACGCCGCCGTCGTCGGCCCGGGTCAACCGCGGGACCTGGCTGCCCGGACCGGCCGGGGGGACGATCTCCGTCAGACCGGTCATGGCCGGCGGGCGGTTCTCTGAACAGGCGACGAGGGCGAATAGGGCCGTCGCGGCCAGGAGCGATGGTCTGAACATCGGCGAATTCTACCAGCGCGGTCCACCCGGCCGTGACGTAAGTCATTGTCAAACGGGGGATCAAGGGGTTAGCCTGTTGGTCGTGACTAGCGTTCGATTCAATGGTGGCGGCGTCCTGCGCCGTCTGCGCTCGTGCAGGCGCCGGCTCGCTTCAGGCATGCTGAGCCTGTTTAGCGTGGTATGGCTCGGCATGGCGATTCAGCCTTGCCTCATGGCGGCCGAGCCGATCCTGCCGGAGCAGCATCACCAGAGCGGTTGCCCCCATTGTCCGCCGGTAGACCAACATTGCGGGGACCATGACAGCGGGCGCTGTACCTATATCGACGCCATCGATTTCGACGGCCGACAGGCATCGGCTCCGGAGGTGGCGGACGTCAGCCTGGCGATGGTGGCACCGGCTCCTGTGCCGGCATGCCCGCTCCCGGGTAGCCGTCATGGCGATGGTGTCCCGGACCGATCGCCGCCTCCGTCCACGGGACCACCCCTCTACCTCAGGAACTGCAGCTTCCTGAAATAGCCGCTCTATTCCGCCGAATCCCGTCTCACGGTTTCGAGGAAGGAGTGTCCCATGAAGTTTCAAATCGCCGGCGCCGGGCGCCGGACAATACTTGTTCTGACGGCTCTGCTGTTGCCGTTTGCGGTGCCGTGCGCGCCCCTAACCCTGGCTGAGGCCGAGACTCTCGCCGTGGCCAGGGACGCGGGCGCGGCGGGGCTCGAGGAGCGCAGCGCCGGTCTCGGTGAAACTGCCGTCGCCGAGGGTCAGCTACCCGATCCGGAACTGCGGTTCGGCGCCATCAACCTGCCGGTCGACAGTTTTGCCCTGGACGACGAACCGATGACCCAATTGCTCGTCGGCGTCCGTCAGCGATTCCCCAGGGGCCAGACACGCACCCTACGCAGGGAGCAGGTCGAGGCTATGTCCGCCGCTGAGGCGGCCCTGGCCCTCGAGCGCAAACGGCAGGTGACCCGTTCCCTCCGGCAAGCCTGGGCGGAGCGCGGCTACGTGTCCCGGGCCATGACCATCGTCGCGGAGCAGCAATCCTGGTTCAGGCAGCTAGAGGACGCCGCAACGGCGGCCTATGCCGCCGGGGGTCGCCGCCAGAACGACTTGTTCCGGATAGCCATGGAGCGGGAACTCCTGGAAGAGGATTCGGTGCGGCTCCGCCAGATGGCCCTGACATGGGATGCGGAACTCGCCCGCTGGCTCGGCCCGGACGCAGATCGCGCGGTCATCGACGAGGTCCCCGACCTGCCGACGCCTCGCTCCAGGGAAGCCGCCCTTGAGGCGCTGTCGGGGCATCCGGCCCTGGGCGCAGACATGCATCGGGTGGATGCCGGCAAGCTGGGTGTGGCGCTGGCGAAGCAGCAGTACCGCCCAAGCTGGTCCCTGGATCTTTCCTACGGGGTACGTGACGGGGAAGACGCGTCCGGGGACAGCAGGCCCGATTTCTTCTCCGCCATGATCAGCTTCGAGCTGCCGATCTTCCCCCGGGACAGGCAGGACCGGCGCGTGGCCGCGGCCGTCGCCGGAGAGCTTGAGATGAAGAGCATGC
Source organism: Gammaproteobacteria bacterium (assembly GCA_024640085.1). Taxonomy (GTDB): domain Bacteria; phylum Pseudomonadota; class Gammaproteobacteria; order Steroidobacterales; family XN24; genus JAHEFR01. The sequence continues at coordinate 88,961 of JAHEFR010000002.1, read as the reverse complement.
TCGAGGACCGGGGACGCCAGATCCGGCGGCGTTTCGACGCCGCCTGGGCAGACTACCAGTCTCTGGGAAGGCGCACCGAGCTGTTCGCCGGACAGGTTGTGCCATCGGCCGTAGCCAATGTGGAGGCCACCAGGCTGGCCTACCAGAACGACGTCGTGCTGTTCGACGAACTGGTCCGTTCGGAGAAATCGCTCCTGGATGTCCGCATGCGGCTGCTGAGGCTCAGGACGGATCGGGTTATCGCGGTGGCCGACCTGCTCTACCTGACGGGAGACATTCGATGAACCGTCAAATTACATTCCTGTTTGCGGCGCTGGCCTTCCTTTCGGCCTGCGAACCTTCCGGGCAGGGCGCCGAAGAGACCGCTCGAGAGCACGCTCTCCGGCACACCGAGCCCGGTTATGTCTGTCCCATGCACCCCCAGGTGACTTCCGAGGACCCGGGACGCTGCCCCATCTGCGGCATGGACCTTGTGCCCAGGGAATCGACGGGCAACGGGGACGGGGAGCGCGAGATCCTCTATTACAGGCATCCCCACAATCCGAAGGTCACCTCCAGTGTCCCTGCCGTGGACGAGATGGGTATGGACTACGTGCCCGTCTATGCGGATGAGGGCGGTAGAGGCGACGGCGTGCTTATCAGCCCGGAGGTGCGGAACAACCTGGGCGTTCGGGTGGCGGAGGTCGACCGTGGCCTCCTGCCGCGGACCATCAGCGCCGTCGGGCAGGTGGACTACGACGAGAGCCGTGTTCAGCATTTGCACGCCAGGGCCGAGGGCTGGGTAGAAAAGCTCTTCGTCGCCTCTGTCGGAGACCGCGTCGGCAGAGGGGATCCGCTTCTGGAGCTCTATTCACCCAGGTTGGTCACGGCCCAGGAAGAGTACCTGCAGGCGTTGCGCATGGGTGGCGCGTCGCTGATCGCGGCTTCGGAGGCGCGCCTCCGGGCCCTCGGCATCGGCGGCGACGATATCCGACGGCTTCGGGAATCCGGCGATAGTGACGGCCGCATCGTATACCGCGCTCCCGTAGGTGGGGTCGTAACCCGACTCGAGATCAGGGAAGGCATGTACGTGAAGCCGGACACCGACATGGTAGTGCTGGCCAACCTCGAGAAGGTCTGGATCGAGGCCGACGTGCTCGCCCGCCAGTCGGAGTGGCTGCGAGCCGGCATCCCTGCGCGCGTGAGGCTCGACCAGCTCCCGGACCAGACACTGGACGGCACCCTCACCTACGTCTACCCGGAAGCCGATCCCATGACCCGGGCCGTCCGGGTGCGTCTGGCCTTCGACAATCCGGGCGGGACGCTGAAGCCCAACAGCTTCGCCACGGTGACCATTTCGGAGCCTGACTCGGCGCCCGTATTGCAGGTGCCCTCAGCGGCCCTCATCCGGACCAGCGAACAGACCCGGGTGATCGTGGAGATCGCCCCGAACCGGTTCGCGCCCCGCCTGGTGGGCGTGGCGTACGAGAGCGACGGGATGGCGGCGATCCACCAGGGACTGATGGAGGGGGAGCGGGTCGTGATCTCGGGGCAGTTTATGCTGGACTCGGAAGCCAACCTCAGAGGCGAGCTTGACCGTATCACTGCCAGGCCAGGGGAGAACGAGCGAGGCGGCGGTGAGGACAAAGGGCATTGAGGGGGCCGTCATGATCAATTCCATCATCCGGTGGTCGGTGGCGAATCGAGCCGTGGTGCTGATGCTGGGGACTATGCTTGCGGCCTGGGGGCTGTTCGCGCTCAGGAACACGCCGGTGGACGCGATACCTGATCTGTCCGACGTGCAGGTCATCATCCGCACGAATTATCCGGGACAGGCGCCCAGGGTCGTCGAGGACCAGGTCACCTATCCGCTGGCCACGTCCATGCTGGCCGTGCCCGGCGCGGTGACCGTGCGAGGCTACTCGTTCTTTGGAGACTCATACGTCTACGTGCTGTTCGAAGACGGCACCGACATCTACTGGGCGCGTTCCCGTGTCCTCGAGTACCTCAGCCAGGCAGCCAGCGATCTGCCGACAGGCGTCAAACCGGCCCTGGGTCCCGACGCGACCGGGGTGGGCTGGGTCTTCCAGTACGCGCTGGTAGATCGTAGTGGACGTCACGACGTGGCCGAACTCCGCAGTCTGCAGGACTGGTTCCTCAAGTACGAATTGCAGTCCTTGCCCGGTGTGGCGGAGGTCGCCACCGTTGGCGGAATGGTCCGGCAGTACGAGATCCTCCTCGATCCGGAGCGGCTCCGTGCATGGGGCGTCGACATCATGGAGGTGCGCCGGGCGGTCGCCAGCGGCAACCAGGAGGTAGGCGGGTCCGTCATCGAACTTGGCGAGGCAGAGTACATGGTCCGGGCCACCGGTTACGTGGACAACCTCGAAAAGCTCCGCAAGCTTCCCCTGAAGGTGACGAGCGGCGGCGTTCCAGTGCTGCTCGGCGACGTGGCGGACGTCCGATTCGGACCCCAGTCCCGTCGCGGCGTCGCTGATCTCGACGGCGAGGGCGATGCAGTGGGTGGCATCATCGTGATGCGCTGGGGAGAGAACGCCACCAGGGTGATCGCCGGGGTGAAGGAACGCCTCGACGAACTGGCGGCCGGTCTGCCCGAGGGCGTGGAACTGGTCACCGTCTACGACCGGTCGTCGCTGATCAATCGCGCTCAGGACAGCTTACGGGGAAAGCTGATCGAGGAGCTGATCCTAGTCGCCCTGGTCTGCGCCGTCTTCCTGTTCCATTTCAGGTCAACCCTGGTGGCGGTGGTCAGCCTTCCACTCGGTGTGCTCGGCGCATTCGTCGCCATGTACCACATGGGGATCAACGCCAACATCATGTCCCTGGGTGGCATCGCCATCGCCATCGGCGTGATGGTGGATGCCGCCATCGTCATGGTCGAGAATCTCCACAAGCACATGGAGGCGGGCGGGGACCGCCCGCACTGGGAACGGGTCTGTGATTCGGCCGCGGAAGTTGGCCCGGCGATCTTCTTCTCGTTGCTGGTGATTACCGTGAGCTTCCTGCCGGTATTCGCCCTGCAGGCCCAGGAAGGCCGACTGTTCGCCCCGCTTGCGTACACCAAGACCTTCGCCATGGCTGCGGCGGCCGTCCTGGCGATCACCCTGGTGCCCGTGCTCATGGGCTACTTCGTCAGGGGCAGAATACGACCCGAGAGTGCCAACCCCGTGAACCGGTTTTTTGCGTTCCTGTACCGCCCCTTGTTGGGACTGGCACTCCGGTTCCCGGTGATTGTCGTGCTCGGCGCTGTTGCCCTGGTGCTAGCCACTGCATGGCCGGCTTCCCGGCTCGGGTCGGAATTCATGCCGGACCTGGATGAGGGCGACCTGATGTACATGCCGACGACCCTGCCGGGAATCTCGGTAGGCGAAGCCAGGCAGCTACTGCAGCAGACCGACCGACTGATCGCCACGGTGCCCGAGGTCGAGAGCGTGTTCGGCAAGGTCGGCCGTGCCGACACGGCCACGGACCCGGCCCCCCTGACCATGATCGAGACGGTCATACAGCTTCGACCGCGGGACCAGTGGCGCGACGGGATGACGCTGGAGAAACTCAAGGACGAACTGGACGCCCGGGTCCGTTTCCCGGGGCTGGCTAACGCGTGGGTGATGCCGATCAAGACCAGGATCGACATGCTGGCCACTGGTATCCGCACGCCCCTGGGTATCAAGGTCTCGGGTCCCGACCTGCAGGAAATACAGGACATCGGCAAAAAGATCGAAAAGGTGGTCCTCGAGGTTCCCGGGACGCGCTCGGCTTACGCCGAGCGGGTACTGGGCGGGCGCTACATCGTCGTCGACATCGACCGGATCGCCGCGGCCCGCTTCGGGCTGAGCGTCGATGACCTGCAACGGGTCATCGGGCTCGCCGTCGGTGGCATGGCCATCGGCGAGTCCGTGGAACGCCTGGAGCGTTACCCCATCCGGCTCCGTTTCTACAGCGACTGGCGCGACAGCCCGGAGAAGCTCCGTAACCTGCCCCTGAGTACGCCAACGGGGGGATGGATCGGATTGGGGGACGTCGCCGAGGTGCGCGTGGAGAACGGTCCGGCCATGATCCGCAGCGAAAACGCGCGGCCGGCCGGCTGGATCTTCGTCGACGTGGCGGGCCGCGACCTTGGCGGCTATGTGGAAGAGGTGCGGCGGCGTGTGGGAGAGACCGTCGACCTTCCCCCGGGGTATTCCCTGGACTGGTCCGGCCAGTACGAATATCTGCAAAGGGCCAAGGCGCGCCTGGGATTGCTGGTTCCCGTGTCCCTCGCAATCATCGTGCTGCTCCTCTATGTCCAGCTGCGCCGATTGTCCGACGTGCTCATCGTGCTCGGCACGCTCCCCCTTTCCGTCGTCGGCGGAGTCTGGCTGTTGTACCTTCTCGACTTCCGCGTCTCGGTGGCCGTAGCCGTCGGTTTTATCGCCCTGGCCGGTATGGCTGTCGAAGTCGGGGTCGTGATGCTGACGTATCTGACGCAAGCGGTGGAGGCGGCCCGAGCCCGGCAGGCTCTGACGCGGGACGCACTCCGTGAGGCGGTCGCCGACGGCGCTCTGATGCGGCTTCGACCCGTGCTGATGACGGTTTTCGCCACCCTGGTCGGCCTGCTCCCCGTGATGCTGGGTTCAGGTACCGGCGCCGAGGTCACGCGGCGGATTGCCGCGCCTATGGTGGGAGGTGTCCTCAGCCTGTTGCCGCTATCCTTGTTGGTAGTGCCGGCTCTGTTCCTGCTGTGTTGCCGCCGGCAGATCCCCGCGGAAACGGGTGAGGCCGTCGCTGAGGAGGCAGAAAATCGTGTAGTCTAGGGAACCAGTTCCCCGCAGCCCCGTCGAAATTAAGAGGGGTCGCGGCGCCCCCAGGCGCCGCGCAGGGACGTCCAAAGCGGATTCGCAAGCCATGAGAAGATTGCAGCTCTTCGTTTCGGGCCTCGCCGCGGTCACGCTGGTGGGTGTGTTGGGTTGCCAGACTCCACCTACCAAGCAGCCGCCCCAGACGCCCCAGATTCCCACGCCGCCGCCGAGCAGCAGTTCGCAGTCGCAGTCGCAGACGCCGCCAAGTCAGTCCCAACAGTCGCAGTCGCAGTCGCAGTCCCAGTCCCAGTCCCAGTCCCAGTCGCAGTCCCAGTCCCAGTCACAGTCGCAGTCGCAGTCACAGTCACAGGCCCAATCCCAATCCCAGTCCCAGTCCCAGTCCGGGCAGGAGCAGTCCGCGTCATCCGAGGGAAGCCAGGCGGGGCAGCAAGGCCAGTCTGGGGCCCAGGGCCAGCAGGGAGCGCAACAGTCGTCCTCGGGCGCGGACGGGCAGGGGGGACAGCAGGGAAGCTCCGGCACCCAGGGCCAGGCGGGCGGTGCCGCGGGTCAGCAGGCCTCGGCAGGACAGCAGGGCCAGAGCGGCGCCCAAGGCGGTCAGCAGGGCGGCCAGGAAGGCGGTCAGCAAGGCGGCCAGCAGGGTGGCCAGCAAGCCGGTCAGCAAGGCGGTCAGCAGGGTGGCCAGCAGGGTGGCCAGCAAGGCGAGTCGGGCCAGCAGGGTGGCCAACAGGCGGCTGCCGGCGGCGCCGGATCGGCTGGCGGAGGTCAGCCAGGCAGCGCTCAGGCTGGCACTGGCGATAGCGGAGCAGCGGGTGCGATCGCCGACGCGATTGCTCGTGCCATGGGCGCTGGCGGATCGGCTGGTGCGAGTGGCCAGCCCAGTCAGGCGGGCGCAGCCGGTACCTCTGGCGATGCCGCGACCCAATCAGGGAGCGGCACCCAGGCAGGCGCCGGCGGGCAGCAGTCGGGCGCTTCCGGCACGGCTTCCCAGGCCGGGGGGACGGGCGCAAGCCAGTCTTCAGGCGGACAGGGTGCGGATCTCCCCGGCAGTGGCGGTGGTGGCGGCGTCCAGGGTGGCCCTTATGGCCAGCCCCCTGGTGGGGGCCTGGGGCAGACCGACTCGGAGCGCGTAGGCGACCTGGATCGCGAACTTTCCGAGTCCCTGGAGGGCTTCGAGGTCGCGATGGCCGGCGAGCAGGTCCGTGTGGCGGGACGCAATGCCGATGAGCGGGACAGCGGCGCCGGCGGAGGCGCCGACCTGCCCCAGGGCGGGGGATCGGGCGACACCGGCTATCCTTCGGAGACGGGCGGAGGCGGCCAGTATCCGCGCCAGCAATCCGGCCCTGCGACCGGTCAGTCCGACGACGGCTCCAACACCGCGGGGCCCGGCGGGGTCGGCGGGTCGGCACCACCCGACGTTGGCGACGGCAGCGACGACGACATCGTGGCGCGCCAGCTCCGCGAAGCCGCCGAGAAGGAACCCGACCCGGAGCTGCGCGAGAAGCTCTGGGATGAATACCGCGCGTACAAGAGTAGCGCGGGCCAATAAGGGCTCCCTATGCGTACTCGATCCGACTGCCTGTCCTTGATGGCCGTGCCCCTGGCGATACTGCTGGGCGGTTGCGTCGTCAGCGAAACCCGCCCGGTCGAGTACAAGCCGGCGACCAGCGCCCAGGTCGAGATACCGGCCGCAGAGCGGCTGACCGTGACCATCGTCGAATTCGACCCGGGGTTGCCCGAGTCCGAGGAGGCTGCCACGGACAAGCTGGGCGTCCCTCCCGAGGTTCGCAAGGCCGAGTCGCGCTATATCGCTTACCACCTGAAGCGGACCCTGGAGCAGACTGGCCAGTGGGGCGCCGTCCGGATGGTGCCCGCCGATCGGCCCGGTTCGGAGCTCGTCGTCAAAGGCAAGATCCTGAAATCGGATGGCGAGGAGCTGGAGATCAGCGTGCGGGCCGAGGATGCGACAGGGCGCGAGTGGCTCGACAACAAATATGAGTCGCGGGCGGATTCGGGCACCTACTCCGATGGCGAGCTGCTCGACCGGGACCCGTTCCAGAATGTCTACAATGACGTGGCCAACGACCTCCTCGCTGTCCGCGACAGCATGGATACGCCCGCGCTTGTCCAGGTCCGGCAGGTCGCTGAGTTGCGGTTCGCGGAGGACCTGGCGCCGACGACATTCGGCGGATACCTGGAGGAGGATCGCAGGGGAGACTACGAAATCGTTAGGCTGCCAGCCGAGGGCGATCCAATGGTGACGCGAATGGAGGCGATACGGGACCGGGATCTGCTGTTCGTCGATACGCTTAACGAGTACTACGCATCGTTCTATCGGGAGATGGAGCCGCCTTACGACAGCTGGCGCAAGTACAGCTATGACGAGGCGCTGGCGCTGAGGGAACTCAAGGCGGCCGCGCGCTGGCGGAAGCTGATCGGGGCCGCGGCGGTGGTCGGGTCCGTGATGATCGATCAGGACAGCCGGACCACCCAGGCGGCCAGCGACGTCATGCTGATCGGTGGCCTGGAGCTGTTCCGGCAGGGCATCCAGGTGGGCAAGGAAGCCAAGATGCAGGCCGAGGTGTTGGCGGAACTCGGCACCTCCTTCGGGCAGGAGATCCAGCCTGCGGTCGTGGAAGTGGCGGGCGAGACCCGCCGTCTCGAGGGTTCGGCGGCAACCCAGTACGCCGAGTGGCGGAAGCTCCTCCGGGACATCTATGAAGCCGAGACAGGGGTCTCTGTCGCGGCTCCGCAGACGGACGTGATCGAGCTGGCCGACCACGAGACTGCTTCGGCTCAATGACGGAGCTGGTACCGGGCCGAATCCTCGCGTCCCGATTCGAGCTCCGCCGGTTGCTGGGCAGGGGCGGGATGGGCCAGGTCTGGCTGGCCGCGGACAGCGAACTCCAGGATCAGGTCGCCGTCAAGATCCTGGAGCCGTCGCTGGCGGCGGACGCCGCCATGCTGGAGCTTCTGCGGCAGGAGTGCCGCCAGGCCCGGCGCCTCGTGCATCGGAACATCGTCCGCATCTATGACGTCCACAATGCCGAGGGCCTTGCCTTCATCTCCATGGAGTTCGTCGAGGGCGGCGAACTGGGACAGTTGCGTGACGGCAGCCCCGCGGACATCGTGGCCAGGATTCTGCCGCTGACGTCCGCCCTGGCTTACGCTCACGCGATGGGCATCGTCCACCGGGACGTCAAGCCGTCCAACGTACTGATCGACCGGGAGGGGATGCCCCGGCTGGTGGATTTCGGCATCGCAGGCGTCATTCATGGCGGACGCGCCTTGAAGGTTTCTGGCGGCGGGTCTCCCCTGTCGATGAGTCCCCAGCAGCGCGCTGGCCTGCCACCATCGCCCGCGGACGATGCGTTCGCCCTGGGCATCATGATCTATGAACTGATCGCCGGCTTCCCTCCGAGCGTGGAGATCGACGGTCCGCCTCCGCAGCCGTTGCGTTCGCGCACGAATTACGCGGTGCCCCGGAGACTTCAGGCGCTGGTCGCCAGGTTGCTGGTGGCTGACGCCGCGGCGCGACCGTCCGACATGGAGACCGTCGGAAAGGAACTGGGGGCTGTGCTCGAGGATCTCAGGAACCGGACCCGGCCGCCCGAGGTCGAGGTGATCCCGGCGGGGGCGGAGAGCGAGGAGATCGCTCCGGCCGCTCCGAGGCACACCAGTCCGGCTGCGCCGGTGGCCGTGGCTGTCCGGCCGCCGACCCGTCGCCTGCCCATTCTGGTATGGACCGCGTTCGCGCTGCTGGCTGTCCTGCTCGTCGGGGTCGTCTTCTTCCTGCCGGACTTCGTGGCTCAACAGCAACCGGCAACCGTGACCGAGGCTCCCCGGCGCGCGATGCCGGAGGACAACGAACTGGAGAAAGCGGCCGAGCTCAAGGCCCGCGCCGAGGAGGCCGCCGGACAGTTCCAGGCCATGGACGAGGAGCTTCTCGCCCGCGGGGTCCAGGATTGGGGCGGTGTCGACTACCGGGATGCCCAGGCGATCGCGGCGACTGCAGGCGAGGCCCTGACGTCCGGACGGTACGAATCGGCCGGCGATGCCTGGCAACGCGCCGTCTCCGCCCTGGAAGGTCTGCGGGAAAAGGGCGGGGAGTTATTGCGTCTCTCCCTCGAGCGTGGTGCCGAAGCGCTCCGCGAGGGACGACGCGACGCCGCCGAGCGCGAATTCGGGATGGCCCTGGTCCTCGATCCCGGCAACCCGGTGGCCTCCGCCGGTCTCGGGCGGGCCGAGAACATCGAACGTGTGTTCGCTGCGTACTCGGACGGGGTTCGCCTGGAGCAGGAGGGTGATCTCGTCGCGGCGCTGGCGCGTTATCGCGAAGTGATGGAACTCGATCCGGAATTCGCTGGCCCGTCAGAGGCGATTCCGCGGGTACAGGCGGCGATGGTGGAGCGTCGCTACACTTCGGCAATGTCCGAGGCCTACGCGTCACTTGCCGACAAGCACTTTGAGGACGCCATCCGGGCGTTCGAGACCGCCTCCCGCATTCGCCCCTCTGCCGCCGAACCGGCGGAAGGCATCACCCGTGCCCGGGAAGAGAAGCGCGTCGCCGAAATCGCGGATGGACGCAGTCGCGCCCAGGCGCTGGAGGCCGCGGAGAAATGGCAGGAGGCGTTGACGGTCTATCGATCGATCCTGGCCGAGGACGGGGCAGTCGTCTTCGCTCAGTCCGGGAGCCGGAGGGCCGGAGCGCGAGCCGCTCTCGATGCCCGCCTGCAGGGTTTGATCGACGATCCGGAGCGCATGTACTCGGCGCAGGTGCAGGAGGCGGCACGCTCTGCCCTCGCACAGGCGGCGACGATCCAGCAGCCCGGGCCGCGGCTCCAGGGCCAGATATCGCGGGTGGAAAACCTGCTCACCGAGGCCGTCAGACCGGTGCGCGTCACCCTCCAGTCGGATAATCTCACCGAGGTCGTGCTCTACCAGGTTGGCCGCCTGGGAACCTTCGACCAGTTCCAGCTCGAGTTGCGTCCGGGCACCTATACGGCCGTCGGGACGAGGAAGGGATTCCGCGACGTGCGGCAACAATTCACGGTACACCCGGGCGAGCCCGCCGGGCCATACACCATCCGGTGCGAGGAGCGGATTTGAGCTTGCATATCGCGGTCAGGGACGCCGCCGGCGCGCGTGACTTCACTCCGGAGCAACTCCCCGTCGCTATCGGCGTCGGCGGCGACAGCCCCATCCGGCTCCCCGGAACGGGGAACCCGGCGCCGGTCGCATTCCTCGGCTTCTCAGGCGGAAAGTTCTTTTTGCAGCCGGGCGCCACGCCCCAGGGCGCTACGGTCGGGGGGGCACCGCTGACCGAGTCCCGCTGGCTCGAAGGTGGTGAAGTACTGCGGGTCCCGGGTTGCATCGTGACCTTCGCCGTCGGGGCCGATGGTCTGCAGGTCTCCGTGGAGCCGGACGACGCCGACAACGTCACAGTGCCGCCCGTGGTGACGATGACGGAACCCGGCGCGCCGGAGGCGGAGCCGGACCCGGATGACGTGATCAAGCCGGTGGAGTTCCAGCGCGTCGGAATGCAGACGGACGGGACCCGGCGCCGGCCGTTTCCGGTCAGGGGCGCGGTCCTTGCAGGCGCCGTGGCGATCCTGGCGGTATCGGCATGGTTCATGTTCAGCGCCAGGTCGGTCGCGATCCTGGTGAGCCCCGCGCCCGAAGCCTTGTCGGTAGAGGGCGGTCTGGCGATCCGCTTCGGACCCCGGTACCTGCTGCTACCGGGGCAATACCGTGTCCGGGCCAGCCTGCCGGAATACGATCTCCTGGAGGAGACGGTCGAGGTCGACGACAGCCGGTCCCAGACCATCCAGCTTTTCATGGTGCGATTACCGGACCGTCTGTTCATCAGTAGCGGAGACGTGACTGGCGCCCGCGTTTCCCTCGACGGCGAGGAGATCGGCGAGACACCCCTGGAGGATTATCCGGTGAAGCCGGGAAGCTACCGGCTGGAAGTCGACGCGGACCGGTACGTCGGGTACGCCGAGGATCTGGACGTCAACGGGGGCGGATCGATTCTCGAGCGGGAGCTGTCCCTGGTCCCGGACTGGGCGCCGGTGACCGTAACCAGCGCGCCGCCCGGCGCCCTGGTGCTGGCGGACGGCGAAGAACAGGGGACGACGCCGGCGGAATTCGAACTGGACTCAGGCCGCCACGAACTAGAGATCCGCAAGGCCGGATTCAAGACATGGCGCCAGAACGTGGAAGTGGAGCCAGCCACGCCGCTGGTGCTCCCCGAAGTGAGCATGCGCCCGTCCGATGGGACGCTGGTGGTAAAGAGCCAGCCCTCGGGCGCCACGGTACTCGTGGACGGCGAGTATCGCGGCCGGTCTCCGCTGCGGCTGGAACTGGATCCGGGACGCAGCTACCGGGTCGAGGTGAGCCAGGCCGGCTATAAGCCGGCGACCGGTTCGATCCGTCTGCGATCCGGCCAGACGCGCACGGAGAGCTTCCGGCTCGAGGCGGTGACCGGGGAGGTCAACCTGCAGGTGGCGCCGGACGGAGTGGAACTCGTCCTCGATGGCGAGTCCAGGGGCGCCGCCCCGGCGCAGCTTGAGCTTGTCGCCATTCCGCACCGCCTGGAATTTCGCAAGGCCGGATACGTGACCCAGACCGTCACGGTCAAGCCGACCCCCGGTATCCCCCAGCGGCTGGAGATCAGGCTGTTGACGCAGGAAGAGGCCGCCCTAGCCGCCATTCCGAAGTCGGTGACCACCGCCCTGGGATCGACCCTGGTCCTGGTCCCCGGGGGCCAGTTCACCCTGGGGTCGCCGCGCGGGGAGCCCGGGCGCCGGGCGAACGAGGGTCTGCGGGAAGTCAAGATCAGCAACCCGTTCTATATCGGGGTGCGGGAGATTACCAACCGGGAGTTCCGGGAGTTCCGCGGCGGGCACACTTCGGGCACAGCCATCGGCTACGGGTTGGATGGCGATGACTACCCCGCCGTACGCGTAAACTGGCAGGATGCAGCCGCGTTCTGCAACTGGCTCAGTAACCAGGATTCTCTCAAGGCCGCCTACAAGACAGATTCGGGACGCCTCGTGCCTATCTGGCCACCCACCAACGGCTACCGCCTGCCGACCGAGGCAGAATGGGCGTGGGCGGCCCGTTATGCCGGCAGGGACAGGCCACCGCAGCGATACCCCTGGGGCGATGCCATGCCGCCAACCCCGGGCTCCGGCAATTTTGCGGACATGTCCGCCCGCGCCGGACTCCAGCAGGTGCTGATGAGCTACAACGACGACTACCCGGTTACCGCTCCGGTCGGCCGTTTCCGGCCCAGTCCGCTGGGGCTGCTCGACGCGGCGGGAAATGTCTCGGAGTGGACCAACGACTTGTACCGGACATATACCGGGGTCAACGAGCCTGTCGCGATGGACCCGATCGGAGCCGAAGAGGGGCGATACTACGTCATCCGCGGCTCGAGCTGGCGGCAAGGCAGTATCAGCGAACTCAGGTGGACATGGCGGGATTCGGCGGACGAAGCGCGGCCGGACTTGGGATTCCGGATTGCGCGTAGTATCAACTGATGATGACGGACAGGGATCGGGACGGAGACATGGTATGAACAGGATGCTACTCGCAGCCCTGCTGACGGCCCTTGTGGCCTCGGCGGGTGTGTCCGCCCAGGAGGCGCAGCCCGCCCAGGACCAGGGAGCGGAGGAAAACGCACCCGGGAACAAAGAAACGGCCGAGGAGGCTCTGCCGGAGATCGACGTCTGGGACGAGACCCAGGAGACCAGGGACGACGTATTCATACCGTCGGAGTCCATCTCGGCGGACTCGTCAATCGCATTTCCCTCCGATATCTGAAAGAGCGGGATCGCCCCTATGAGAAAGAACATCCCAATCGAGTTCATCTACCAGGTGTTCTCGCTGATCGTCGTGATCATCCTCGTACACGGGTTCTATGTCTCAGTGGTGAGACCCAACGCCGACGAGGAACTCCGGCGGGAGCAGATCGAGATGCGCGAGGATCCCGACTACGTCTCTGAGCGGTCCGTCTACGTGATTATCAGGGATTTCGAGCAGGAGTCCTGCTTCATCCTGTTCTTCTGGGCCCTCACCATCATGAGCTACAAGGGCTGGGGCGCGTTTCGACAGCGTTCGTTGTTGCAGCAGGACCTGGTGCCCGTCGCCGAGGGCATGAAAATTCTGCCGGAGGACACTCGGGAATACGCGCGCCAGATCCAGGCGCTGCCCGCCCAGGTCCAGGAGTATCTCCTGCCCCGGGCCCTGCTGACGGCGCTGCACCGATTCGACTCCACCAGGAACGTGCAGGATGTGTCCCAGGCGGCCTTCGAGGAATGCGACGCGGAGGCCGACCGGCTCGATTCGGAACTTGCGATGATCCGCTACATCGCCTGGGCGATTCCTTCTATCGGGTTTATCGGCACGGTGCGGGGCATCGGCGCTGCTCTGGCCCAGGCGCACAAGGCCGTGGAGGGTGACATCGCCGGCGTGACCCAGTCCCTGGGCGTGGCGTTCAACTCCACCTTCATTGCATTGCTCCTGTCGATCGTGCTGATGTTCGCGGTCCACCAGCTTCAGCTTCTCCAGGAGCGACTGGTGCTCGAATCCAAGACCTATTGCGATCGGCGGCTGATCCGCCACATGAAGGTACGGTAGGCCCTGGCGGGGAACCGACGTGAGCGTGCTTGTCATCGAGATCAACGACAGCGGTTTCCTGGCCGGCAATGTCGACGAGTGCAGCGAAGTCGGCGCCGGCTACGCGCTGGTCGAGACCGGCCGAATCCTGATCGGAGATGCGGCCCTCGGGCAGTCGCGGCTGCGGCCCCGGGAAGTCACCAACCGGTTCTGGCGGGATCTTGCTGCCGGTGCCACGAGTCCTGGCGGGCCGGCGCCCGCGGACCTGGCATGTGTCCAGCTCGCCGGGATCCGTGAGGAGCTCCACAGGGACGACGATGATCCCGTCATCCTCGCGGTACCGGGATATTTTGGCCGGGAGTCCCTCGGGGTGCTTCTCGGGGTGGCCGGTGAGGCCGGTCTCCCGGTGAGGGGTCTGGTCGACGTGGCGGTGGCGGCCAGCGCGCACTCGGAGCGGCACAGCCTGCTCCATGTGGACATGCATCTTCACGTTGGCGTACTTACGGAGATCGCCGCCGCCGACGCATTCCGGCGCGGAGAGGTCCAGTTTGCCGAGGGCTCCGGTCTGGCGAGCCTCGAGCAGGCATGGTTGTCGACGATCGCGGAGGCGTTCGTCAGCCAGACCCGATTCGACCCGCTCCACACGGCCGCCACTGAACAGATACTGTTCGAACGTCTCTGGCAATGGATCCGTGCGCTGGGCGAGGATCGCGAGATCGAGATGGAGATCGAGGCGGACGGGCGGCGCCTGACCGCCTCCGTGTCACGGACCCAGCTGGTCCGTGCCGTGGAGCCTCATTACGAGAGAATCCTGCGGATGATTGAGAGCATCCGCGCCGCCCGCGGACTGGAGGCAGTCCTCCTGAGTCATCGAGTTGCCGCCCTGCCCGGGTTTGGCAAGGGCTTGCTCGAGACCGGTGTCGACGTTCAGCCACTGGAGCCCGAGGCAGCTCTCCGCGGGGCTGCCAGCCGCAGCGAGCACATCCTCTCGGAGGACGGGTCGGTGCGGTTCGTGACGGCACTGCCTCGCGTCGGCGGGTCCGGCCAGACGACGGCGCCCCCGGCAACGTCAGGAACCGACGGCCGGCCGCCGCCGACACACCTTCTCCAGGGCAGCGTCGCCTGGAAGATCGCCGAAATACCGCTTGAGATCGGCACCGCCCCCTCGGCCGACCATCGTCCGGTCATCGTCCGCGACCAGACAGAGGGCGTTTCCCGCAGCCACTGCCGGGTGTTACGGAAGGCGGATGCCGTCCTGGTCGAGGATGCCAGTCGATACGGGACCTGGATCAACGATCGCCGGGTCGAGGGGACAGCGGAATTGCGGGCGGGCGACGTGCTGCGGATCGGCACCCCGGGCAGTCGCATGCTGCTGGTCGCTGCGAGGGACTGACATGGCCCGGCGTCGCATCGATACCTTCAGCCTTTCCTTCCTCGACATCATGAGTTGCGGGTTCGGTGCGGTCGTCCTGTTCTTCATGATCATCAATGCCACTGTGTCCATGCGTTCGGAGGAGCTGAACAAGAATCTCAGCGAGCGGGCGGATCGGCTGAAGGTGGAGACGTCCGAAGGCGAGAAGAACCTGGTGGAACTCCGCAACACCATGGAGGAGACGGAACGCAAGACTGTGGAGGCCCGCGGCCTCGCCCGGCGCATTATCGAACTGATGGAGGACAAGAAGGTCGAGCTATCGGAGATGGAGGCGGACACGCTGGCCCGACAGGAACACATCAACAAGCTCAAGGCGGATCTCAAGGCCATGGAGGAGGACGCCAAGCGTCTGTCCGCGGCCAGCAGCCAGCCCGATGACCAGGGGGACAGGCTGCGCAGGATCCAGGGCGACGGAGACCGGCAGTACCTGACCGGCGTCAAGGTAGGCGGGCAGCGCGTTCTGGTGTTGCTGGACGCATCGGCCAGCATGCTCGACGAGACCATCGTCAACATCATCCGCCGCCGCAACATGGACGACGCCCAGAAGATCCGGTCGCCGAAATGGCAACGTGCCCTGCGCACGGTGGAGTGGCTCGTCGCCCAGCTCTCGCCCCAGACCCGGTTCCAGATCATCGCCTTTTCGGAAACGGCCTCACCGGTGGTGGCTGACTCCGGGGGGCAGTGGCTGGAGGCAGAGAAACCGGACGTCGTCGACGCGGCCATCAGGGGTTCCCACCATCTCGTGCCCGGCGGGGGGACCAGCCTGTACAACGCCTTTACCGCGGTGAAGTCCCTTACTCCGCGCCCGGACAACATATTCCTGATCACCGACGGCCTGCCGACCCAGGGCAAGGATCCACCGCGTGGTCAGACGGTCAGCGGCCGCGCCAGGTTGCGCCATTTCGGCAACGCCCTGGAGGAACTGCCTGCCGGTATCCCGGTCAACGTGGTACTGATGCCCATCGAGGGTGATGCCCAGGCGGCCACCGAGTTCTGGCGGCTGGCCCAGGCGACGCAGGGCTCGTTCATCAGCCCGGCGAGGGACTGGCCATGAGAAAACGGGAACGGCGCAGGGAGATCGAGCTCACCGGACTGTCGTTCCTTGACGTCATATGCTGCGGCTTCGGCGGCGTCATCCTGCTGCTGGTACTGACGAAGTTCGCCGAGCCGGTGCTGCTCGAACAGACTACCGAGAGCCTGGAGGCCATCATCCTCTCCCTGGAGGAGGAACTCGAGGAGATCCGCGGCGAGACCAGGATCGTGAACCAGGAACTGGTGTCCCGAAAGGAACAGCTTTCAGATGAAGAGAAGAGGGTGGCCCGACTCCAGGGGGAGCTATCGAGGATCCGGGGCGAGTATTCCGCAACCGACCAGGACGCTTCCGTGTCGAGCACCATCGAAGGACAACTCGCCCGCGCGCGGCAGCGCTTGACCGAGGAGATGAAGCGGCTGCAGGGGGACGTCCGTCGGCAATCCCTGGAACAGGAGGCAGTGGCCGGGATTCCCGTAGACAGCGAATACATCATCTTCATCATCGATACCTCCGGCAGCATGCAGAACTACAGCTGGCCGTTGTTGCTGCGGAAGGTCGAGGAGGTGCTGGATGTCTATCCCGAGGTAAAAGGCATCCAGGTAATGAACGACATGGGGGCGTACCTGTTCTCGCGCTATCGGAACAAGTGGATTCCGGACACGCCGGCCCGTCGCCGCGGCATCATCAATTCGCTCGCCAGCTGGAGGCCGTTCAGCAACTCGAGTCCCGTCGAGGGCATTACCACGGCTATCCAGACGTTTTATGCCCCGGACAAGAGGATCAGCCTGTACGTCTTTGGCGACGAGTTTACCGGTAAGAGCATCGAGGCCGTGATCCGGGCCGTGGATGGCATCAACCAGGCCGACGCCAGCGGCAATCGCCGTGTGCGCATACATGCCATCGGTTTCCCCTACGTATTCACCCAGCCGCAGAACATGCAATCTACCGGGGTCCGCTTCGCCACTCTCATGCGGGCGCTGTGCTACCGTAACGGCGGCACCTTCGTCGGTCTCAGCGACTTCCGCGGCTGAGCCGCTGAATCTATACTGGTCAACTTGCCACCCCGTTACGGGAGCCCGATCCATGGCCAAGGAAGAACGCCTCGTCATCGAGTTTGACGCTCATGACCTGAAGCAGCTTGTCGAGATTTTCCGGGCCAGCCGCGCCGAGGTGGGTGATGAGCTTCGCCAGGGGGACATCATCACTGCGTGCCGGCAGCTGCTGGTCAAGGCGCAGCAGGCCGGCGCGCCTAACTTCGTGATCGGCCGCCTGGGGAAGCTCGAGGAGCTGGTGAACATGGTCGAGGATACCGACTGGCAGTTGCCCCCGGAGGATGTCTCTAGGGTGATCAACGCCCTGGCGTACTTCGCCAATGCCAATGACCTGATCCCGGACGACGTCCCGGGTCTCGGCTATCTGGACGACGCTGTCATGGTCGACCTGGTGGTCCGGGAGCTGTCCGGCGAAATCAAGTCGTTCCGGGATTTCTGCAGCTACCGGGAGGTCGAGGTCCAGAAACGGGCGGCGGCCGGTGACCAACGGCCTGTTACGCGGCTCGACTGGCTTGCGGAGAAACGCAAGAAAGCGGATGTGGAACGCAAGGAAAGCCGCAGCTGGTTACCCTGGAAACGCAAGAGCAAATCGTTCCTCGATTGACGACCTCTGGCGCTTGTCAGGCGTCCAGTTCGAGCCCTTCCACACGCTCCACGCCGTCGACGGCGGCAAATTTCCCGTGACTGTCCCGGGCCGGTCGCGCGATAGCCACGGCCGGGTCGTGAGTGAAGAAAAGCCGGACGCCGCGTTCCAGCTTGTCTTCCAGGAAGCGGCGTTTCTCGTCGATCAGGAGTTCCGGGAAGCGGTCGTATCCCATTGTGACCGGCAGGTGCACCCAGGGCGCTCCGGGGATCAGGTCGGCGCAGACGGCCACGCCGCCGTCTCCGCCAATCTCCGACAGCATCAGGCCGGGGGTGTGCCCGTCGCTGTATTCGAACCCCACCTCGTGCCCCAGCCACGCTGACCGTCGCCCCTCGACGATTTCCAGTCGGCCGGAAGCCTCTAGCAGAACGGGCAACTCCGGTACGAAAGACGCCCGGTCCCTGGGGTGGGGGCGCCTGGCACGGTCCCAGCTTGCCCTCGCGACCAGGAATCGCGCACGTGGAAAAAGCAGGTGGGGCGGCTGATCGTCCGCCCAGGGCGCCAGCAGGCCGCCCGCGTGGTCGAAGTGGAGGTGGCTGAGGACAACTCCGTCTATCTCCTCGTGGGACGTCCCGGCATCCTCCAGCGAACGCAGCAGCACGTGTTCCGACTCCACCACACCGTAGCGCTCGCGGTACCTGGGCTCGAAAAAGCTCCCGATGCCGGTCTCGAACAGGATTTGCCTGCCGTCTGCCAGCCGGGCCAGCAGGGCCCGGCACGCGAGTGGCACCCGGTTCTGCTCGTCCGGATCCAGCCAGCGGCGCCACAGGGCCTTCGGAACGTTGCCGAACATGGCACCGCCGTCCAGCGCCTGCCGATTGCCTTCGATCGACCAGATCAATATCGACATCTGAATCACACCCCTTTCCATGTCCCGGCGAGACCCCTTTCATTCTAGAACGAGCAACCAGATGCGGGGGAGGGCTGCCATAGTTCGCCACATTTCGTCGGGGCACGGTCCCCGTTCCGCCCGTCCGGCGACCCTGCGTGATGGCCAAATCCTTGTTGACGACGGGCCTGGTAGCCCGTTGCCGGAACCCGCAAGGAGAAACACTATGTACAGGACACTTGTTTTGACCGCCGCCTGCCTGGTCCTGCTGGCGGGCAACGCCATGGCGGACGATCGGGCCGATCGCTGGGGCATGGGCGGAGTGGGCGCAGGCGCAGCCGCGGGCGCGGTGATCGCCGGGCCGCCGGGTCTGATGCTGGGAGCGGGCATCGGCGGATTCATCGCCGAGCGCCTCGGCCGCGCCCGTACGGCTGACGATCTGGAGACGGATCTCACCATCGCCACTTCTGATCTTGATGTGCTGCGCGCGTCCCTGGACAGTACCCGACGGGAACTGGAACTGGTCCGCGGGGATCTGGCGGACCGCGACCAGCGGATCGCCCAACTACAGCGGGCGCGCCGAAGCACCACGGAGATCGAGACCGACGTCCTCTTCCGGACCGGGAGCAGCGGGCTTGAGCCTGTTGCCGATCCGCGGCTGGACAGCCTGGCGACCGTGCTGGTCGAGAATCCGGACCTGAGCATCCGGCTTGACGGGTACGCCGATCCCCGGGGGGCCGAGGCATTCAACATCGATCTGTCGCGGGATAGGGCCATGGCGGTCAGGGACGCGCTGACGGCCCGCGGCATCGACCCGGATCGCATCCAGGTCTACGCCCACGGTGATACAGAAACCACGGCCGCCAATGGTGACCTGGACGCCTACGCCCTCGACCGGCGCGTACGGGTGCGCCTCGAGGGCGAGGATCCCGAGGCCAAGGTCGCCAGGGGCCCCTGACTCCCTGCTCTCCGCGAGCTTTCGGGCGCTTCGGCGCCCGTTTTTTTAACCCGGGCCGTTGTGAGATCATCCCCGCCCTGGAGCAGCCAGGACAACGACCCCGGATGCAGCTCGATTCCGACAGCCTCTCTCTTTTCGCCACGACGGGCACCTGCGTAGCCGCCCTGGCCGTGGCCGTCGCGGCAGCCCGCCGTGTTCGGTGGCGGACGCTGGCGAGTCAACAGCCGGAATTCCATCGCTGGGCGGTCTGCGCCATCAGCCTGATGGTGTTGTGGTCGATCCGCACCGACGTTCCGGGAGCCCCGGGGCTCCACATCCTGGGGGTGACCGCGGTGACCCTGGTCCTGGGTTTGTGGCCCGCCGTCATGGTCACGCTACTCGCCCAGGCCGTCACCGGTGTCCTCGGCGGTGACATCGCCGGGATACCAATCAACTGGCTGGCGTCCTCCGTGATCCCCATCGTCGTCACCGAGGCATGGCGCAGGCTGGTATTGAAGCTCCTCCCTGCGGATCCCTTCGCGTTCATTTTCGGCAGCGCCTTTTTCGGTTCCGCCCTGGCCGTATCGGCCGCCTCTCTGGCCACGTTGCTGTTCGGACCACCGGCGGCCTTCGGCCAGGGTGCGGTGCCGTCCTGGGGGGGCTTCTTCCTGCTGGTGGCATTCCCGGAGGCTTTTATCAACGGGGCCATTGTGACTCTGCTGGTGGTGCAGCACCCCGACCATCTGGCGGGTTACGACGCCGCGTATCGGGTCCGGCGGCAGGTGTGAGCCGCCATGCCGCACTGGCATAATCCAGAGCTTCGATCGCCGTACCGCAAATGGAGCAAGACGTGCAGAGTTTCTTCACCGGGGACAGACATCCCAAGGCCAGGACCGTCCGCCTGCTCGACGAGGGTGGTCTGCAATCGTGGCTCGCGTCGGCGCCCGAATCCCTGCGCCGATGGGTCACCGAGACAGGATTCCGTGCCAGGCCGGGCACCCTCGCCCTGTTGCCGGGAGATGCAGGTAACCTGGACGGGGCCCTGCTGGGAGTCGGCGCTACCGGTGGAGGCCTGAGGGACACAGCGTCGGCAGCGGACCGGCTCCCTCCCGGCGTCTATCGCCTGGCTGCCGAGGGGCTCAGTTCCGCGGATCTCTGTGCCCTCGGGTGGGCCCTGGGGCAGTACCGGTTCAGCCGCTACCTGTCCGAATCCCCGAACGGCGAGAGCGTGCTGCTCTGGCCCGAGGCGGCGGACAGGACCGAGGTGCTCCAGGCCGGAGAGGCCGATCGCTTCGTCCGCGATCTGGTCAACACGCCGGCTGCCGACATGGGGCCGGCGGAACTGGAGGCGGCGGCACGCGGTCTGGCCGAGGAATTCGGCGCCAGCGTCGACGTTGTGCTGGGGGACGACCTGCTGTCCAGGGGATTCCCCGCGATCCACGCCGTCGGCCGCGCCAGCACGACGGCGCCCCGGTTGATCGACCTCGCCTGGGGAGATCGGGGTCGGCCAGCGGTCACGCTGGTGGGGAAGGGCGTGTGCTTCGATACCGGCGGCCTCGACATCAAGCCCGCCAGCGCCATGAGACACATGAAGAAGGACATGGGCGGCGCGGCCCACGTGCTCGGCCTGGCCCGCATGATCATGGCGTCCGGCCTGCCGGTGCGGTTGCGGGTACTGGCGCCGGCGGTGGAGAACAGCATCGCCGGCAACGCCTATCGGCCGGGCGATATCCTGTCCACCCGCAAGGGGCTCACCGTCGAGATCGGCAACACGGACGCTGAGGGCAGGATGGTCCTTTGCGACGCGCTGGCGCTGGCGGACGAGGAATCGCCCGAGCTGATCATCAATATGGCCACCCTGACCGGCGCGGCCAGGGTGGCCCTGGGTCCCGAGCTACCGGCCCTGTACTGCGACGATGACGAGACGGCGCGGCGGCTGGTGGAGGTCTGTGCCGCGGAGGAAGACCCCGTCTGGCACATGCCGCTCTGGCAGCCGTACGCGGATGGGCTGTCCAGCCCGATCGCGGACATGAACCACATCAACAGTGGACCGCCCATGGCCGGATCGATCTACGCCGCGCTCTATCTCAAGCGCTTCGTCGAGAAGGCCGCGGCCTTCGTGCACCTGGACCTGTACGCGTGGAATCCCAAGGCCCGGCCGGGACGGCCCGAGGGAGCGGAGTGCCAGTCGGTCAGAGGTCTGTTTAGGTATCTGCAAATGCGTTACGGCGCAGGCTGAACCGCCCGGGTAGCCCGGGCGACCAGCCAGAACAGGGCCCAGAGGTAGCTCAGCGCCAGCCCGACCAGGGCCACGGCGATGTACCCAAACAGATCCGGGGCCTTCATCATCGTGGACATCAACGAGTCCTGGTAGAAGAAGAACCACTGGTGCTCTTCGGGGAAGATCCACCGGTGAAGGCCGTAGAACGCGTCGACGGGTCCGATCGTCATGACCACCGCTGCCAACGCAAGGACCAGACCCAGGCTCCGCAGCAGCAGCCCGCCTGCAGCGGGAGTCGCGATCCTCATCCTGCGCATTGCGACCAGGTGGAATACGACGATGGCCAGACCCAGCAGGCCGGCGATCTCCAGCCAGTGGACCAGCTTCGCCACGTCCCGCAGGTGGACGATCTCCGCCGGCCTGAGCAGCACGCCGAGTTGCTCGCCGCCGGCGTCGTGGTAGACGAGAGACTCCAGTCCGCGACCATGGTCCCTGACCGCAGCGGCGATCGCGCCGAAGAGAGCCTGCCGCTCCTCGCGTGTGGTGGAGGCGAAGCCTGACTTGTACCGATTCTGCGGGCCATAGAGATCGATATGGGCACCGATCCCGGCCGCCTCGTACAGCCAGGGATAGAGGAAGTCCACGGCAGCCAGAGTCCGCCAGGACAGGTAGAGCGAAGCCAGTAGGCCTGCGACGACCAGCAGGGCGACATGCCCCGGTCCGGCTCGTCCCGAGCGGTCGGTTGGACGTTCCACCGGGGCAGATTACCATGAGGCTGGAAGGGCATGGACGACGTGGCGGACGGGCTCGCGAGGATCGGTCGGCCGCGGCGCCGGCGACCGGGGCCCGCGGGGAAGACGGCGACGCGCCAAGGAACCCGGCACGCCGAAGCGGGTCCGATCGAGGAGAGGCCGTTGCCCTGCCGTGGCCTGGCCGCGGGACGGCATCGCCACGCTGTCAGCACGGGCGTCGGAGCGGAAGCTATCCTTGGAATGTGAGATGGCGATGTCCCGCCGGTGCGCTGACAAGGCATGTCGCCGGAGGGACCCCACAGGAGGTTGTAAACGTGTTCAGTAAAGGATTGATTGCGGGGCTGACGCTGATGCTCGTCGCAGCGTCGGGCTCAGCGCAAGAGGGTGCGTCGGATCAGGCCGTGCTGGATTTCAGCAAGCCGCCAAATCAGCTGTACTCGGCGAGACTTGTTTCTCTGGACGGCAAGAATGTCAACGCGCCGATTACCAAGACCAGTTTCTGGGTCGAGCCCGGAGTTCACGAGATCGTCGTCGCTGCCGCCATCAATAATCCTATGAAAGTGGGATCTACGCCGCGCCGAGCGGCCGGTGACGATCCGGGCAAGACCACGATCGAGGTCGTTGCCGGCAAGCGCTACAAGATCGCTGCCATGACCACCGACAACAAGGGCAACTGGGAGCCGGTCGTGTGGAAGGAGGAGGACCTCTGAGCACGGCCCCGGCCCATCTGGCCAGGCTCAGTCCCGCCCGGTGAGTCGCCGTTGGCTTTTCGGCGGCGGGGGTGCCATCAGGCTGCGCCGGTAGGGAAGAACTTCCAGCACCTCTCCGGCTTTGTGCCGTTTCTTCATCTTGCGCCAGAAGGCTGCGGTCAAAAGGTCGCCGTGGGCTTCGAGGAAGACCTCCAGGTGCTGGGGCTCCAGTCCCAGGAATGACACGAACTGCTCCGGGAAGACGTCGTTGTCGCCGACGAAGAACCAGGCGTCGGCCTCCATCTCCTCCTCGAGTGTCGAGGCGCGCGGCATGTCGCGGAAATTGCAGTCCGTCACCAGGCATAACTCGTCGTAATCGTAGAAGATCACCCTGCCGTTGCGGGTCACGCCGAAATTCTTGAGCAGCAGATCGCCGGGGAAGATATTCGAGGAGGCGAGGTCCCGGATCGCCTGCCCGTAATCGATCACCGCCATGCGTGCGTCCTCCGCCGGGGCTTCCCTGAGGAAAAGGTTCAGCGGCGTCAGCCGGCGTTCGATGTACAGGTGCTCTATCACCAGGGTGCCTTCCTCGAGCCTGACCGTCTCAGCAGCCTCCTCAAGCAGTTCCGCTCTAAGGGACGATTCGAACCGGTCCGAGGGAAAGCGGAGCAGGCGGAACTCCTGGGCGTCCACCAGGCGCCCGGCCCGGTCGCGTTTGAACACCAGCTGATATTTGTCGAGCACGTCCCGGCGAACCACCGTCTTGGGAAACGCGAAGTGATCCCGGATCACCTTGAACACGATGTCGTAGGACGGCAACGTAAACACCGCCATGACCATGCCCTTGTCGCCAGGGGCGTTGATGAACCTGTCCGTGGAGTGGTCCAGGTGACGGGCAAAACTCCGATATCTTTCCGTCTTGCCCTGTTTGGCGCGGCCGAGCACGGTGAAAATCTCGGCCACGGGTTTCCCTGGGATGATGCTGCGCAGGAAGACGACCACGTCGGCGACCGTCTCCAGGTCCGCATGGATGTAGGAGCGGGTGAATCCAAACAGGATGCTGACGTCGCTCCGTCTGGTCAGTACCGCATCGACGGCGACCCCTTCGCTGGTGCTGCGCAGGGCGATCACCAGCGGTTCGTTGCGGCCGTCCTTGCCGACCGCCCTGCCGACGAGATAGGCTCGCGTGTTCTGATAGAATACCGCCTCGAGGAACTCCACCCGGTCGATGGTGTCCAGGCCGCCGATGGGACGCCAGTGGACACGGAGTTGGCCCAGCACGAAGCGCACGCTGTATTCGAAGTTCTCCCAGCCGATGTCAAAGGCGTAATCCGACAGCAGGGCACGCACGCCGTCCGCGGGGTCTTCGCCCACGGGATAGCTCCGCAGCGCCGCCTCCTTGGTGATCGCGTCGATGGGGCGGTCTTCGACGTCCACGAATTCGACGTCGGGGTCCACGCCGACGGTCATGAAGATGCGCCGTGTGATGGAACTAAAATAGGTCTTGGTGAACTCCCGGTCGACCTTTTCACGGATCAGCCGGGAAAAATCCTGCTTGATGCTGCGCCAGAGAATCCGGTCGTGCCGGCGGTGGCCCAACCGCTCCGCGACCCAGTCCACCAGCCGGGTAACCCAGCGGTCGTAGAGTTCGATGCGCTCGACCTGATCCAGATGGCTCCGGGCCCAGTCGCGGGCCTCAAACCGTCTCCTTGCGCGCCGGGTGATGGCCCGGAACTCATCGTTGTAGCCCGTGAATCCATCGCAAATGGCCCTGGCGCATTCCTCCGCCAGGTCATCGACTGCCTGCGCATCCGCCAAGGGCCTTGCCCCGATATCCCGATGCGCTAGAGATTGCCGATCAGGGCGTCGCCGAACTCACTGCACTTGAGCAGTGTGGCGCCTTCCATCTGGCGGGCGAAGTCGTAGGTAACCGTCTTGTCGCCGATGGTGGCGTCCATGGCCGAAATCAGGGCATCGGCCGCCTCTGTCCAGCCCAGATAGCGCAACATCATTTCGCCGGAGAGAATCAGCGAGCCCGGGTTGACCTTGTCCAGGTTCGCGTACTTGGGCGCCGTGCCGTGGGTCGCCTCGAACACCGCGTGGCCGGTCGCGTAATTGACATTCCCTCCCGGCGCGATGCCGATGCCGCCGACCTGGGCGGCCAGGGCATCGGACAGATAGTCGCCGTTGAGATTCAGCGTGGCGATGACGTCGAATTCCTTCGGCCGGGTCAGCACCTGTTGCAGGGTGATGTCGGCGATGGCGTCCTTGATCAGGATCTTGCCGCCCTCGAGGGCAGCCTGCTGCTCCTCGTTGGCCGCCGTCTCCCCGTCCTCGGCGCGAGTCCTTTCCCACTGGCCCCACGTGTACGTGTACTCTGCGAAATCGCGCTCGGCCAGGGCATAGCCCCAGTTGCGGAACGCGCCTTCCGTGTACTTCATGATGTTGCCCTTGTGCACGAAGGTGACGCTCTTGCGATCGTTGGCGATGGCATACTCGATAGCAGCCCGCACGAGGCGCTCCGTGCCTTCCTGGGACACCGCCTTGATGCCGATTCCGCAGGAATCCGGGAAACGGATCTTGTGGTACTCCGCCGGGAAATTCTCCTTGAACAGGTCCAGGAACCGACGATTGTCCTCGGAGCCGCGCTCGAACTCGATGCCGGCGTAGATGTCCTCGGTGTTCTCCCGGAAGATCACCATATCGACATCCTTCGGGTTCTTCACCGGCGACGGCACGCCCACGAACCAGCGTACCGGCCGCAGGCAGACGTAGAGATCCAGCAGTTGTCTCAGCGCCACGTTCAGGGATCGGATGCCGCCGCCGATTGGTGTGGTCAGCGGGCCCTTTATGGACACCAGGAAGTCCCGGCAGGCCTGGACGGTCTCGTCCGGCAGCCAGGTATGAAACAGATCGTTGGACTTCTGTCCCGCGAAGATCTCCATCCAGTGGATCTTGCGCTTGCCGCCATAGGATTTCTCGACGGCTGCATCCAGCACCCGCACGGTGGCGCGCCAGATGTCCGGTCCCGTTCCGTCACCCTCGATGAACGGGATGATCGGGTTGTCGGGCACGTTCAGCTTACCGTTCTCGATACTGATTCGGTCCCCCCCTTCCGGGACGACGAGTTTTACGTCAGCCATATCCCTTTCGCTCCTGTTGTATGTGCTTCTGCGAAGCGGCATCGGAACTGCCAATGATACCTGCTACGTCGGAGATATGCCCACGGCGAAGCCCGGGCACGGGGACCGGGCGACGGTCCTCAGCCTGCGAGACCGGCGCTCTCCCAGGCGAGGATGGCCGCCTTGCGCTCGGGCCGCCAGCGGTAGCCACCAACGCCCCCGTCGCCCCTGAGGACACGGTGACACGGGATCAGGAAGGCGACAGGATTGGCGCCCACGGCCCCGCCGACGGCGCGGGCGGACCCGGGGTGGCCCGCGTCCCGCGCCAGGGTGCCGTAACTGATCGTTCGTCCGGCCGGGACGCCGAGTAATGCCCGCCAGACCTGTATCTGGAAATTTGTCCCGCGGACATGGATCGGGACGCTGTGGTCGCTGCGGTCGAAGATCCGTCGCGACCATCCCCGGGCCCCAGCATCATCGCGTTCAAGCCGCGCCGACGGCCATTGCGATGCCAGGGAATCCCTGAGCTCACCAGCCTCGTCGTCCCTGAACTC
This sequence comes from Gammaproteobacteria bacterium, assembly GCA_024640085.1. Lineage (GTDB taxonomy): Bacteria > Pseudomonadota > Gammaproteobacteria > Steroidobacterales > XN24 > JAHEFR01. Next base: position 62,276 of record JAHEFR010000002.1, on the reverse strand, counting down.
AACGGCGCAGACACCTCTTGTCGTGGTCGCGATGCCCACACGGCCGAAGGGGGAATCGGTCTCGCCGTACCGGATGGTCACTCCGCGGCCGGATTCCCGGTATTCCGCCGGGGTCATGGCTTCCAACTGAACGAACAGGTCGTGCAGCCGTCCCGAACCGGAGAGCCCAGCATCCATCGAGGCACTGAGGAGATCGGGGGTCTCGCGCAAGGCCCGTTTGGCCTCATCCAGCCTCAGGGTCCGCAGATACTGGTGGGGAGAGATCCCGGCCCAGCGCCGGAACAGGCGGCTGAAGTGGAACGGACTGAGGGCCACTGCGGAGGCCATTTCCGATACCGACGGCTGTTCGCCGGCGTGGGCCCGGATCCACTGGATGGCGCTCTCGATGCGCTGATAGTCACGGTGTTCGATCATGGGCCCAGTCTAGGCCAGGTCGGCCTGGCAGCCCACCCGAATCCTGCTCAGTCGCCCCGGGCTCAGTCGGTCTTGGGCTTGAGCAGATCGTCCATACGACGGACCATCTGGTCGTATTTGTAGACCGGTATCCGGAAGACCCAGCCCGCCAGGTCGGCGTCCTCTCTGGCCACCGACTCCTGATCGGCCCGTGGCGGTGCGATGTCTTCCGATGGACCCGCAGCGGCCGCGTCGGGCCCGCCGGCCATGTCTGTATCCGTCGATCCGGTCGCGTCCGCCGGTTCGTCTGCGGGACTCCAGGCGGGGTCCAGCGCAACGTCGAAGGCCACCCAGCGGGAATCGTCCCTGCGCCATGCCTGCACGGTGATCCTGCGGCCGTCGTCCACATGAAAATCTGCCGTGGCCTCGGGATCGCCGCCGTCGAAGTCCCCGGCGGGTACGACGTCGTCGAAACGCAGGCCGGCCAGCGCGCGGGCGATCGGTTGCGCGACACCAGAATTGGAAAGTTCACGTCCCTCCGGGACGCCCGCCACCACCAGCCGGTCGCCGATGCGAATCAGCTCGACGGCATCCCCGTCGCTATGGGTAATCGTGATCTTGGCGAGCGCGCTACCGTCGACGTCGAACAGATCCCGATCGAGCCAGTCGCTGGCGGTCCCGGTTACGTCGAGATCCGTATCGATCAGATAGCTTTGTTCTTCTCCCTGCCGGCGAATGTAGGTACCGGCGCCGCCGGCCGCGCCACCTGCTCCGACGATCAGGGAGACCCGGGGAGAGGTCCCGACTACCAGCAGGGTCCCGGCACCCTCCGGGGACCCGGGATCAGCGACGCTCAATCGGGGGTAGAGGTCGGGATTCGATGTCTTGACCTCGACGATGTGGGCCTCGGCCAGCCGGAGCAGGAGCTGGCGCATCCTGCCAGGATCAGCGGCATAACCCGCCTTGGGCGCCACCACCCAGCCTGACTCCGTCCGGTCCAGGACGATCGGATCCGCGGCTTCCGGCGGGGTCAATTCGATCCGGTCCACGTCGTTCAGCGCGCTCTTCAGTCCCGGGTACAGCAGGCTTCCGTCGGCGACCGAGGTCCCCGGCTGGGAACTTGTGTCGAGGAACAGAGCGATAGTTGCGGCAACGGCCGCCACGATGACCAGCACGATAAGCGTTCTTGCTCGCACTTGTCCCTCCTCAGCCTCTGCGGCGCAGTCTGAAGATCGCCATGACGATCGCCGCGACGGACAGCAGCAGGGGCACCAAAGCGATATTGATCAACTTGAGGGTGGTACCCAGGTCTTCGATGCTCTTGTCAAGATTGCGTCGCACGTCGCGCAGCTCCTTGCGGATCCTCAGCTTCTGCTGCTGGAAACGCTCGAGTTCCGCCTGCTGCTCCGGCGAGATGATCAACAGGTTCTCCTGATCCTTGGCAGATTCCAGTGCCGTCAGGCGGCGCTCGGTCTCTTCCAGCTCCCGTTGCAGCGCCTGCTCCTGCTCCCGGTAGCTGGCGTCGGCCGCGGCCTGCAATTCCTCGACCCGGTCGAACGGCCGGGCGAACGTCCCCCGGCTGCGGACGCTAATGAGATCGGTGCTGCCCAGCAGGTTGTCGAGGGCGTTTACGACCATGGCGCCGTTGCTGGCGAACGCCGTGAAGAGGCGTTGCCCCAGCACGTTGTCCGCTCTCACCCACATCCTGTCGGTGAGCACGTCTGTGTCTGCGACGACGATGACGTTTGCCACATCCTCGGTGGAGGACAGGTGCTCGGCGCCGTCCGCGGACTCGTCCTCCGCCGAGGGCGGGCCTTCGGGGAACGCCGACGCAAGCTTGCCGGTGAAGCGGGCCGCAAGCACATAGGTCTCGCCGGTGGGGACAAAATCGTCCTGCAGTGCCCCGGGATCCGGCAGGAACTTCAGGGTTTCGGTGGACACCAGTGCCGCCAGATCGCTGCTCGAGACCAGTGGGACGATCTGGGGGCCGTCGCTTTCTTCGGCCACGGCCAGGTGACCAACCGACCCGAGATTGATGCTGCTGAGATCAGCGGTGATCACGTCGCTGGCCGACAGACCGTCTGGCCCGATACCGAGGATCGCCAGGTGGCGCACCGGCGGCTGGCCGTTTCCGGCATTCACCGTCAGGGCGTTCGCCTGGTCCAGGACGACTTCTTGCGGGTCGTAACTGATGCCCCAGGCCTCGAACAGGGGCTCGAGGGTGGATGACCGGTCCTCGAACAGTGCAGTGCTGGCGCTGGCGAAATCCTGGGGCAACTGGGCGTCGGACAACGGATCGACGAAGACGATCAGCTTGCCGCCTCCCATGACGAACTGGTCGATGGCGTAGAGCGTCCGGTCGCCCAGCATTCTCGGGTGCACCAGCACCAGCAGGTCGACGTCCTCATCGATCGTCGTGGCCGCGCTATCCAGGTTGCGGACCTCGAACAGCTGCTCCACCTGGGTCGAGATCACCCAGGGCTGGCGGTTCCGACCCGTGACCGGGTCCATTCCGCCGGTCATGGGGAGCGTGCTGATGATGGCCACCACCGGTTTCTCCGGATTGGCCAGGGTGTAGATCATCTTCGCCAAGTCGTATTCCAGGAAGGATTCCCGATCCGGCTGGAAGAAGCTGATGATCTCCAGGTCGTCAACGGCATTGGTGCCGGCGAGCCCGAAGTAAATGGGCTCGCCCGATCCGAGAGATACCGCCTGCAGCCCGTACTGGGAGGCCCGGTCCTCTTCCTCGGAGAACGGCAACGGGTCGATCTCCGCCAACCGGAGATTGCCGTCAGATCTCAGCACCAGCTCCTGCAACAGTTCGCGGACGCGCTGGGCGTAGGTCCTCAGATACGGGATGTTCCGGGTGGCCTTGTCCGAATAGAAGAAGTAGAGGTTCACCGGCTCCCGGATCTTCTGCAGGATGTGCTCGGTCCCCTCCGAGATCGTGTAGAGATGGTTTTCGGTGAGGTCCAGCTGAACGCCTCGGAACAGCACGCTGTTGAGCACGGTCAGCGCGAGGAAGAGCGCCGCGAGCACCAGCAGGCCTGTACCGCCGACGGATCGTGTCTGCTTGGTGGTCATGCTCCGCTCCTAGCTGGCTTTCTTCAGATCGAGGACGACCGCATTGGCGATCAGCCAGAAGATGATGACCAGGGTGAAATAGACCACTGCCCTGAGGTCAACGATCCCCTTCATCAGAGTGGTGAAGTGGGTCATGAACGACAACGAAGCGATGGCGTCGGTCAGGCTCTGGGGTGCCCAACCCTGGAACAGGTCCAGCACCAGCGGGAAGCCCGACAGCAGGAATCCGAAACAGACCACCACCGTAAGGATGAAGGCAACTACCTGGTTGCGGGTCGTCGCTGAGATACACGCGCCGATGGCCAGAAACGCCCCGGCCATCAGGAGGCTGCCCAGGTAGGCGGCCAGTATCACGCCGTTGTCCGGCTCGCCGAGATAGTTGACCGTCAGCCAGATCGGAAATGTCAGGGCCAGGGCGATGCCGCAGAAACACCACGCCGCCAGGAACTTGCCGAGAACGGCTTCCAACATGGTCACCGGCAGGGTCATCAGCAGTTCGATGCTCCCCGATTTCCGTTCCTCCGCCCAAAGGCGCATGGAGATGGCCGGCACGAGGAACAGATACAACCAGGGATGGAAGGTAAAGAATGGCTGCAGGTCCGCCTGGCCCCGTTCGTAGAAGCTGCCGAGGTAGAAGGTGAAGGCCCCGGACAGCACCAGGAACATGACGATGAACACATAGGCCACCGGAGTGGCGAAATAGGCGGCCATTTCGCGGCGGAAGATGATGGCGATTGCCCTCATGTCCGGGCCTCCTCTCCTGCATCTGCCGTAGTGATCTGGCGGAAGACTGTGTCCAGTTGTCCCTGCTCGACCTGGAGTTCGGCGACCTGCCAGCCCCGCTCGAGTGCCAGGCGGCCGACCGCGGGCAGCAGGCTGCCGCCGCCTGCGGGCAGGATCGTGACGGAATGGTCGTCTCCACTGCCCACGCTGGCGACGCCGTCCAGAGCCCGGAGCGCGGTGACGGCGTCGTCTGGCGCGGCCTCGGCGAACCGCAGGGTCACTGCGTTATGCCTCTCCGATCTCGCCTCCAGTGCCTCCGGCGTGTCGTCCGCGAGGATGCGGCCGCGGGCGATGATGATCGCCCGGTGGCACACGGCGTGGACTTCCTCGAGGATGTGAGTGGAGATGATGATGATCTTGTCCGCGGCCATGTCCCGGATCAGGGAACGGACTTCGTGTTTCTGGTTGGGGTCCAGGCCGTCGGTAGGCTCGTCGAGGATCAGTACCCGGGGATCGTGGATGATGGCCTGGGCGAGTCCCACGCGGCGCTTGTAACCTTTCGAGAGATTATCCACCGGCTGCTCCATCACCGGTTCGAGATGTAACGTGTCGATGACCTGATCCAGTCGCCGCCGCTTCTCCTGACCCCGGAGGTCGCGGATGTCGGCGATGAATTCGAGGAATTTCCGCGGCGTCATCTCGCCGTAGGCGGGGGCGCCTTCCGGCAGGTAGCCGATCTGCCGTTTCGCCTGGACAGGGTCCTTCTCGACGTCGAAACCGCAAATCCGGGCGGTCCCCGAGGTGGGACTCAGGAAGCCCGCCAGCATCTTCATCGTGGTCGACTTGCCGGCACCATTCGGTCCGAGGAAACCCAGCACTTCACCCTGGCCGACGGTGAAGCTCAGTTGGTCCACGGCGAGCAGGTTGCCGTAGCGCTTCGTGAGTCGCTCCGTCTCTATCATTCCTGATGCTCCATGTCTGGATATGCGGGGGAGATGAGGTGTCCCCGCCTCTGGCGGCTCACTCTTTTACCACGGTGTGCGATATTTTCAAGGATCCCTGGTCACCGTTTCCGGATCGGCAGGACAGGCGCCGCGGCGCCCGTGGCCGACCCCGGAAATCACGGTACCCGGGGCCGGCTCGGCGTTTACTTTCGCAGGCCGAGCGCCGCAAGCTGTTGTCTGATTTCATTATCGAGGACAGCCTTTTTCCAGGCGGCATAATCGTACGCCACGATTCGGCCCGTGCCCTCGGCGGCGATGCCGTCGTGGGCGTGACTGAATACGGCGAAACCCATGAGGAACCGGTCGTTCGAGACATCCTCGATCCACGTCGCGGCCGTGACCGTGTCCGGGTATTTGACCGGGATGCGGAACCGGCATTCGGTCGCCGCAAGGATGGGTCCGACGCCGCCGGTCCCGGTCCGATCCGCAAAGCCCACCTGCTCGAACAACGCGATCCTTGCGGTTTCGAAATACCGGAGGTACACGGCGTTGTTGACGTGACCGAATGCGTCCATGTCGGCCCAGGCGACCGGGATGTCCCGGGTGACCGGGTGTTGTCGCCGGAATTCAGCCAGGACACCGCCTGAACACATGGATCAGCCGCGTTCCCGGACTACGAGCTGGGGGCCGCCCCTCGGGCCGAACACATGTTTGGCGAACACGCCGTAAACATGGCCGCAACTGTCGCAGTGCACGATGTTGAACCAGGACTTGCCGTCACGGGATCTCTCGCCGCTGTCGGTGGCCACGAGGTGATCGGTGCCGACGACGCCGCAATCCGGGCATTTCGGCTCCGCCTTCCCGAGCCCCGCTTCGCTATCTTTCATTCGGTTTCCTCCATGCCCTCCACCCGTTCGATGAGGAAGGTCGGACGATCCCCTTTCCTGTAGTACGCAAATCGGCCTGTAAGTTCCGCGACCTTTGCATCGCGCTCCTGCTCGCTTTCGAACCACTGGAACTGATGCCAGTCATCTCCGATCAGTTTCCTCATCGGGTCACCGTCCGGAAGGCTCAGTCTCAGTCCGAACGGTCGTGGCGCGGGTGCGGATCCCGCCCGGCGATTATGTGGGTGGCAGATCTCCATGGACGATCATTCTGTTCGCTGGAAGAGGCGGACCATAGCTCCGGTGGCGCCCCGGCGGCAAGGGTCAGCGGAAATTTCGGTCACCGGCCCCCTCGCGGTCGCTCCAGCGAAGCAGCCTGCGCGTGACGAACAGATACACAGGTTTGCCGAAGTTCATCCACGCCGCAGACAGCGGCCCGGGCCGGGCGAGGATGGCTCGTTCTCTTCGGGTCAGGTTCTCCGGGCAGTAATAACGCTTGTGCTTGAGGGTATGTCGCACGTCTTCCCGCCCCAGGGCCCGGAACAACCTGCCACGCCAGCGTGGAGCCCAGGCCAGCTGGAAATCGATGAGCCCGGGTCGGCCGTCATCCCCGACCAGCCAGTTGGGTTCCTTGGCAAGATCGTTGTGGACGACACCGGCGGCGTGGAGCCGCCGAACCAGGGCAGAGGCCATGGCGAAATAGGCTGGGTCCCGGGGTCGGGCGATCTGCATCGGGAGACCGTCCATCCAAGTCCTGACCAATATGCCGTCCCGCCAGGAGATCAGTTGCGGCACCCCGTCGAATCCCGCCAGGCGATGCAGGGCCCGCGCTTCCCGAGCCGCCAGGCGACGGGCGACGGGGCGGGTCCACCAACGGGCACTGCGTGTATCTCTGCGGACGGCAAGTCCCCCGTCGTCCCCCGGCGCCTGCACGAGCTCGATTCGTCCGAACAGATCCTGCTTCAGCAGCCGTTCGACGGGGAGCTCTTCGGGGCGATCGGTCATCGGGGCTCGGATCCTGACGGGCCGCTGGTGGATCGGGCCAGTGTACTACCGCCCGCGGCCCGTCTGGCGCCGGCAGGGCTGTTTGGGGGAGAATCGGGTTGACGGCGGCTGGATGAAACCCTTGGAAGGACCCACCGAAAAAAAAGTGACCGAGTTGCGGCCGCCGCAAGAGGAACGTGGCGAGAGCTTCTATGTGGTCGGCGGCCCGGTCCTGCCACGGCGGGGATGCTACGTGGAGCGGACCGCCGATACTCAGCTGGTGGAGAAGCTCCGGGAAGGCGAGTATTGCCATGTTTTCGCTCCGCCACAGACCGGGAAATCCAGCCTGGTGGGAAGGACCGCCCGTGAGCTGAGGCGGCAGGGCTTCCTCACTGCGGTGGTGGACCTTTCCCAGACCATCGGCAGGGACCGCGATGCCGATGCAGGGCGGTGGTATTACGGCATCGCGTATCGGATCGTTCGCGACCTGCGCCTGTCGGTGGACCTGCAGCACTGGTGGCAGGAGAAGAAACCGCTGTCGCCCGTGCAACGTATCAGCGAGTTCTTCTGGGAAGTCGTCCTGGGGCATACCCGATCAGCCGTGGTCATCCTCCTGGACGAAGTCGAAGCCGTGACTGATCTGGATTACGCCGCCGATCTCTTCCACGCCGTTCACGCCAGCCATGATGCGCGGGCATCGGAGCCGGAATACGAGCGTCTGAGTTTTGCCTTGTTCGGCACCGTGATGCCCGGAGATCCTGGAGCCAAATCCGGCACGGCTACGCTGGAGATCGGGCGGCGAATTGACCTGCCCGATTTCACGTTCGAGGAGGCGAGGCCCCTCTGCCGCGAGATCGGTCTCGAACCCGGCGACGCGGAGCGGGCTCTGTACCGTGTATTTTACTGGACCGGAGGACAACCCTACCTGACCCAGAAGCTCTGTCGCGCCATGGCGCGCAGTCCGGGCTCGGTCCGTTCCGACCAGGATGTGGACGAGTTCGTCTCCAGCCGCTTCTTCCTCGGCAATGCGCCCCAGAACGAGCCCAACCTGAGACGCATCCGGGCATGGGCGGAGGTCGGCGGCGCACTTGCCCACAGCGCGCTCAGGTTGTACCGAAGGGTAAGGAAAGGCCGCAAGATTCGATACGACCGACACCAGCCCGAGCACGAATGGCTGCGTATCCTGGGTCTCGCGGCCATCGGCGTCAGTGGACTGCTCCAGCCCCGTAATCGCATCTACACCGAGGTTTTCACTTCGCGCTGGGTCCGTCACGCGGTCCCGTTCAACTGGCGGGGCGCCGGACGATGGGCCGCAATCATCGCCGTTTCCATCGGACTGCCTTACTGGTACAGCCAGGTCCTGCCCAAGGGTTACGTGAAGACGCTGACGCGACCCGGGATGGAGTTCAGCGAAGTCCAGGAGGCGTACCTGGATCTCCGTCGTCTGCCAGGGTTCGGCAAACAGGCGGACCGGCTGTATGCCCGCGTGCTGGAAGGGCGGAGCCTGGCGGCAGACAGCTGGGACGATGCCCTGGCGACAGACGTGGAATTGCGCGCCCTGCACGGCGAGGCGCAGCGTGCCGACGAATTGCTCGGCGAATTCTGGATCCGGGAATCGGCTGCCGCGGCGGCCGAGGAACTGCGTGATCAGGCCCTGGTGTATCAGCTGCGCGCCGCCGACATGGGTGCGCCGGGAGCCGGGGGCGCGATACGCGCGCTGATCGGCGAGGATTATCCACTGCTGGTGACCGGTATCCGGGCCGGCGCCCGCATCGACGGTCTCGGAATCGACGCCGCCGGTCGCCAGGTAGTGACGCTGACCGAGGGCCACGTTGTTCAGTCCTGGGACGCGGAACGCGGCGTGCCGATGGGTGTCGCCGGAGGGTTCCCAGCCCTGGCGGAGGAGTTCGCCACGGTCCGGCGCCAGGTCAATATGGAGGCGAGCGGGACTGCCCGGGCGGCAAAGCTGGAGGTCAGGCTCCGCCATCCTCAGGCGACGGACCTGGAAATGCGCCTGTCTGCGCCTTCGGGCAAGGTCGTCGTGCTGCCGATCAGGCGGCAGGAGCGAGAGCCTGACGCCCCGTATGTTCTGGACGAGACCAGCCATCCTGATCTGCGGTCGCTTCGCAAGGAGAAGATTCAGGGGACCTGGACCCTCGAGCTGGAGGACCAGGTGACCGGTACTGCAGGCTTCCTGGATGGCTGGATGCTGTCCCTCTCCGGCAATCAGGCTCATGTGGCAGAGGACTCCCCCGGGAACCCCATACTGTTGCCGGATCCAAAGCCAACGTCTCAGGTCGAGGTGGTGTTGAGTCCCGACGGGAGGCGGGCGGCCGCGGTCAGTTCCAACACCGAAAGCAGGGGCTTCCTGCAGGTCTGGGATACCGGTACAGGTGCCGTGACGGCGCGAATTCCGGTGGAGGCCGGGCCGAGGATCGTGGCGTTCGATGCCGAGGGTCAGTACCTGGTGACCGGGCGAATGGGTCCTCCCGGACATCTGAGCGTCTGGCGCGCGGCCGCGGGCCAGGAGTTGCTGTCCCTCGATTCCGAGAGCGGTTTCCTCACTCAGCCGACACTGTCCGCCACCGGCAGCGTGTTGGCGGTCGCCGAGGGCCGGAGCGACGGCAACAGCACCGTCCGCCTGGTAGACCTGGTGGTGGGGCAGGAATGGAAATCGATCGGCGTCACTGGTGAAATCCGCGCCATGGCACTGGGGCCGGATGGGCGGATGGTGGCCACCCTGAGCGCCAACAACGTGGTGGAGGTCTGGACATCCCCCGAGGCCGTGTTGACGGCCCAATTGGTCCATGACCAGCCGGTGAGCCGCATGATCTTCGATCCCTCCGGACGCTGGCTGGCGACCGTCGAGAACGACAACACCATCCGGGTCTGGTCGATCCGGGAGGGCGACGTCGAGGCCAGGCTGCTGGTGTCCCGGCAGACCTGGGATCCTCTTTCCCTGACTTTCTCCAGTGACGGCGGCCTGTTGCTGATGCGGGGCCTGGGCCGCAGCTTCGAGGTTCTGTCCCTGCCATCGGGGATGCCGGCGTCGCCGCCTCTGCGCCATTCCGGTGACTGGCGATCGGAGGAATCCGAGACCGCCTGGGGCAAGCCTGTTTCCCGAGCCTTCGGGGCTCTGAACTCGCGGCTGGTGACCGGACGCGGTGGGTCCATGGCTCGGATCTGGGAGATGGCGGTGACCCGGTATCCGGAGACGCTTGCCGATCCTGGAATCGCGGTCGCCCAGGTTTTCTCTCTCAATCCGGCCAGTGACCAGATCGCCGTGGGGGGGCTGGATGGTTCGGTGCGTTTCCTCGATCGGGGAACTCCCTGGAGCGCATCCCGGGAGACGCCGGTCAGCCATGCCGGCGCCATCACCGCCCTGGCCTACAGTCCCGACGGCAGCCGCCTGGCCAGCGTCGGCGCCGACGGCAGCGTACTTCTGTGGGATTCCGAGTCAGCGACCGTGGTCGGTGAACGATTCCATCATGGTAGCGGCCGGGTCCGCTCCGTGGCGGTGGCGCCGGACAACAGCCGGATCCTCACGGGCGGGGAACTCGGGGCGCGCCTGTGGGATGGGATCACCGGAGAGGCCGGGCCATTGCTTGGGCCGGGCCGGCGTGTGGTCAGGGTAGCTTTCAGCGGGGACGGGGAGCTGGCTTACACGGCCTCCGGCGAAGGCCTAGTTCAGGCCTGGGAGCCGTCCGGCGGCGCGCAGGTCTGGTCCGGCAACATGCCGGGACCGGTCGCCGCTGTCGCGGTGAGTCGGGACGGGCGTCGGGTCGCCGGCGGCACGGCCGGCGGGCAGGTTTACCTGTGGGACACGCTGAAGCCTATCGGAGGCAGGAAAGTCGTTCAGATCAACGGCTGGCTGCTGGACATGGCTTTCGGCGGAGAGGATGCCTTGTTCGTGCAGACCGGGGAGTGGCTCCACCGGATTTCCACAGACGAAAGACCCGAGATCAGCGGAAGCTTCCTGTTGCCGGGAGCGGTTCCGCCGGACGCCTGGCGCGTCCCGGCCGACGTTGACGGCGTGGTGAGGATGCTGGCCGTGGATTCGGGCGGCCACCGGATTGTCCAACTCGAACTCGACAGGCGAGGGGACCCACCGGGCGAGCCGGATCCCGGCGCCGAGGCTCGATGGCTGGATGTCCTGAAACTCAGGTATGACGCCACTGGTGAGCTGGTACCGGTGAAAGTGGCGTCCGGACCGCCGGCCCGGGACGTGCCGCCCGACACGACGGGCGAAGACGGTCGGGCGCCCCCGGCCGTACCCGGAGCGATCAGCGAAAGGGACCCCGGAGCGCCGCGACCCGCTCCCTCAACAGATCCGCAGTGACGTCCCCGGGCGGAATCGGCTCTCCGATGTGCAGCCCGATCCTCGACCACCTGGGCCGGAACCTGGGCCAGTGGGCCATGGGCTCGCCCTCCGCGAAACTGTAGAAACTGCCCCAGAGACCCTGGAGGGCCATCGGTATGACCGGCACCGGATTCCTTTCCACCATGCGCTCGATGCCGGACCGAAAGACGCCGATATCGCCGTCACGGGTGAGCATGCCCTCCGGGAATACCGCCACTACGCGGCCGGCTGACAACTCGCGCGACACCTGGTCGAGGGCGAACCGGAGTCCCTCGGGATCCTTCTTTCCCGACACGATGGGGATGGCCTTTGCCAGCCGGAACACGGTCCGCATGATCGGAATCTTGAAAATGTAGCGGTGCATCACGAAGCGGACCGGACGGCGAATCATGGCCCCGATGACCAGGGCGTCCAGGTAGCTGACGTGGTTGCAGACGAGGATCACCGGTCCCTCGGGAGGGACCCGCTCCAAACCGCTGGCGTTCACGCGATAGAAGGTGTGCACCAGTAACCACATAAGCAGTCGCAGTAGGAACTCGGGCAGCAGCAGGAAGATGTAGATGGAGACGCTGAACTGTAGCAGCACTGCCATCAGGACCACGGCGTGGACCGACAGCCCCTCGGATCTCAGCCACTGGGCCCCGCCGAGAGCCAGGGTCACGAAGAGCAGACTGTAGAGCATCATGCCCCCGAGCACCCGGCCCAGACGTTCGCGCGGCGCGATCTGCTGGATAAGGGCGTACAGAGGGACGACATAAAGACCGGCGGCGAGGCCGAAGAGGGCGAGGTCGAAAAGACAGCGGAGGTAGGTAGCCGAACCGAGCAGTTCCGACAGAGACCTGGCGCTTGTGGGTGCTGCTTCGGGGGAGTTGATATAGAAGCCCATGCCTGCCAGGGCCATGCCGAGGGCGCCCAGTGGCACCAGGCCGAGTTCCACCCGCCGACCGGACGCGGGCTGACAAAGCAATGCTCCGAGCATGAGACCCATCAACGGGGTCATCACCAGCACCGTCAGGGCCAGCGCGCTCGCCCCGATCACTTCTGTGGCATACGCGGGGAGATTGACGAGGAAGACCAGGTGAGTAAACCAGAACCAGCTCACGCCGAGGATGGCGAGATAGACGTTGCGATCAGCCAGCGCCGCCAGGATCGTCACGCGCAGGGCGCCCACCGGGTTCCACGATATCCTCAGGCCGGGGCACGGCGCCGGCGAGGTGGGGATGCCGAAGGCCGCCGCCCAGCCGACGACGGCCGAGGCCGCCAGTGCCGGGATCAGTATGCCGCTCGCGGACGGGCCGTCCATGGTGGCCATCAACAGGAGCATGCTGAGCAGCATTGCGATCTGCCGGCCCGCCGTCATCAGTCCGTTGCCCGGGGTCAGTTCCGTATCGCCCAGGTGCTGGCGTAGCAGTGCACCTTGAGCTGGCGCAAACAGGGTCGACTGCAGCCCCGCGGCCGCCACGCATGCCAGCACCAGGGAGCCGTGACCCGTCGCCAGCCCGTAGATGGCGCCGACGGAAGCCAGAAGCCCAACGCTCTGGGCGATGACGACCGCCCGGGCGCGATCCAGGCGATCCACGATCTGGCCGGCGATGGCCGCAAAGAGGATGGCCGGCACCACAAACAGGGCGACGGTCGCGGTGCGGACCGACGGCACGCCGAGGACGGCATAGGCCTTCCCGCTCAAAATCCACAGGGTGGCGGCTCTGAGGAACTGGTTGTTGAGGGAGTTTGCAAGCTGGCATATCCACAGCGGCCCCAGCCGGCGCTGGAGCAGCAGCGGAAACTGGTCTGATTTCTTCTCGATGGAGGTCGGGATCGGCGCGGTCATGCTTTCAGAGATACGGCGAGAACAGCCATGCCAGAGCATCCCGGAATCGCTGTGGCAGGGGACGCCCGTCCACTTCCTCCAGGGTGATCTCGCGGGACCTGTTCCGCGTCTCGAGGCAATGGTCGATCAGCTGGCCGGCGAATCCGGGATCGAAGACCTCCACCGCCAGTTCGAAGTTCAGACGCAGGCTGCGAGGGTCCAGGTTGGCGGAGCCCACCTGCACATAATTGTCGTCGACGATGAACACCTTCGTGTGATTGAAATCCCCCGGCTGGTAATAGACCTTCACGCCCCATCTCAACAGCTCCCAGAGCATGTTCCTCGTCGCCCAGTGTACATAGGGCAGGTTGCTCTTCTCCGGCAGGATCACCGAGACGTCCACGCCGCGCAGTGCCGCCGACACCATTGCTCCGATCAGTTCCCTGGGGGGCAGGAAATAGGGGGTCATCACCAGCACCCGCTTTCGCGCCACGGATACGGCGCCGCTGAGCACGATGGTCAGCTTGTCCATGTCCTCCCCCGGACCGTCTGTCAGGACGCGGCTGGCCGCCGGACCGGATCCTGGCTGAACGGGGAGGGGCGCGTCGGGACATACCCCCCCGGCGCGGTCCCAGTCCTCGAAGAAGGCTCGCTCGAGCTGTGCCGCTACGGGGCCGGCGAATCTGAAATGGATGTCCAGGGAGCGGTGGCCGCGGGGCCGCCCCGCGAGATGACGGTCACCGATGTTCATCCCGCCGGCGAACCCGACGGCACCGTCCACCACGAGGATCTTGCGGTGGTTGCGGAGATTGAAGCGGATTGCGGGTGGGAAGAGGGTCGGCGGCGCGAACCGCCTTGCCGGTACCCCGCGTTTGCGCAGCAGCCGTCTTGCCCTGGGCCAGGAATAGAATTCGCCGACGCCGTCGATCAGGACCCTCACATCGACACCGCGGGCGCAAGCAGCGGCCAGGGCATCGATGAAACGCCTTCCGGTCTCGTCCGAGTCGAAAATGTATGTGCTCAGGCTGATCCGGCTGCGTGCGCCGTCGATGTCGGACAGCATGCGGGGATAGGCGTTCTCGCCGTTGTGGAGGATGCCGACGGCGTTGCGCTCGGTCAGGGGCCAGTGCTGCAGGGAGCCGGAGAGCCTGGACAGTTCGGCCAGGTGGCCCGGGACGTCGCCCGGCTCGCCCCGGCCCACTTCCTCCGGCCCGGAAGGGATGTTCCGTTCCTGCAGACGCATCCGCCGGGCCCGGCTTCTGACCCGGTTGATGCCAAACAGCACATACAGGATGGCGCCCAGGACCGGGACCATGAGACATATGGCGCACCACCCGATGGCAGCCCTGGGGTCACGCTTGTTGAGCAGCGCGTGGCCCGCCGAAATGAATCCGGTCAGGGTCGCCAGCCCGGCCGCCACCGCATGCCAGTTCGTCAGCACACCACCCCCTGGGCCGGCACTACTCCCTGGCCGGCCTGCCGCTCCGGCGCCGAGACTAGCACAGGGCGGCAGTCGGTGTAGGCGTGGCCCCCACGCCCCCGCGTGGCTGTGCTAGCCTCGTGTCTGATAGATGTGAGGATCGGGAGCTTCGATGAACAACTGGACGGATCTGTTGTTTAACAGCCCATATGGACTCGGATCACTGATCGTGATGGTCGTGATGCTGGGGATCGGTGGTTTTCTCGCCTGGTTCCTGGTTACCCGCTCCCGGTAACATGTCGATCACGTCGCAAGAGGCCGGACGCCGCGGGCTCTATCCGGAGATAGAGCCTTTCAACGACGGATACCTGAAGGTGTCCGATCGTCACGAGATCTATTTCCAGGAGTGCGGAAATCCGGACGGCCAACCGGTGGTGTTCTTGCACGGCGGCCCGGGGTCGGGCTGTGACGCTCGGGCCCGCAGGTTCTTCGACCCGGACCACTATCGCATCGTCCTGTTCGACCAGCGGGGTTGCGGCCGCAGCCGCCCCCATGCCTGCCTGGAGGAGAATACGACCTGGCATCTGTGCGCTGACACGGAGCGACTGAGGGAATACCTGAACATCACCGCATGGCAGGTGTTCGGCGGGTCATGGGGGAGCACGCTGGCGCTCGCTTACGCCCAGCACCACCCGGACGTGGTCAGCCAGCTTGTCCTGCGTGGCATCTTCCTCGGACGGTCCAGCGAGGCCCGCTGGCTGTATCAATTTGGTGCAAGCGAACTGTTCCCTGACGTCTGGGAGCGGTTTGTCGCTCCGATCCCGCCGAGCGAGCGTGACGATCTCATGTCTGCCTATCACCGGCGCCTCACGGGCGAGGACCCAGAGGTGCGACTGGAGGCGGCAAAGGCCTGGTCAACATGGGAGGCTGCCACCAGCTTCCTGCTGCGGGACGAGGCCTTCGTGGACCATTGCGGCGAGCCGGAGCAAGCGGTGGCCATGGCCCGCATCGAGTGTCACTATTTCGTGAACGACTGTTTCCTGGGCGGCGACGACCAACTGCTCAGGGAGGTGGACGCCATCCGACACATCCCTGCCGTCATCGTCCAGGGCAGGTACGACGTGGTCTGCCCGGTCAGGTCCGCATGGGACCTGAGTCGGGCCTGGCCCGAGGCGGAACTGGTTATCGTGCCCGATGCGGGACATTCGGCCTTCGATCCGGGTAACGCCGCCGCACTCGTCGCCGCCACGGATCGTTTCCGGAAGAACTGAGTCCGTCGCGACGGTTCAGCCACCCTCGTCGATGGAGAACTCCGGATATTGTTCCAGTACCCGCATCTCCCCCTGGTCGAAATTCACGACCTGTACCCGGCGCACGGGGAGACCGGTTTCGGCGTTCACCCAGAGTTCCGCGATGGCGGAGGGCTGCCCTCCGACTACAACCGTGAACCTGAACCGCCTCGTAGCGACGCCACCAATATCGTCTTCCGGCTCGATAGTCACATCCGTATACCGCACCCAGTCGCGGATCGTGCCGTCGGTCCTGTCGGGGGGCGCGCCCCCGGATAGCACCGCGAGATTATGCAGGAGCCCCATCCGGACCAGTCCGATGACCATCCCTTCGCGCAGCGCCGGCGGGGTGTCGGCCTCGAAGAGGAGGTCCCCATTGCCGCCTTGCATCGCCTGTCCGTCTGCTACCAGAACGATCGTCGCCGCCGAGCCCGCAAAACTGCCTTCCGCGGCGATCTGTGCCTGTTGTCCGGGTCCGATCGAAGCCGTCCCGGTCAGTGCCGCATCGACGGCGCCAACGGCGCGGATGTCGAACCGGAAGTTGACCCGGGTCGCGGTCAGGAGGCGCTGCTCGACGGCCGCCAGGGCCGTCTCGGCTGACTCGTCCGCCATGACCGGCGAGGCGACGAGAAGGATGACAGCGGCCAGCGCCGCGACCCGCAGGGCGCTGGCCCGGCGGCGATACGGGATGCCGGTGGCCGTGTCTCTCAGCAACGGTCGATGCAGTTCAGATCACCGAAAGCGACCTTGAGGCGATCGACCATAGACTGCTCGCCGCGTCGCATCCATGCCCTCGGGTCGTAGTACTTCTTGTTCGGTTTCTCGTCGCCCTCCGGATTGCCGATCTGACCTTGCAGGTAGGCCTGGAACTCCTCCGCGTATTCCTTCACGCCCTTCCACGTGGCCCACTGGGTGTCTGTGTCTATGTTCATCTTCACCACGCCGTAGGAGATCGCTTCCGCGATCTTCTCCGGTTCGGAGCCGGACCCGCCGTGGAAGACGAAACTGACCGGTCTCGGCCCGGTCCCGTGCTTCTCCACGATGTAATCCTGGGAGTTCTTCAGGATGAGCGGTGTCAGCTTGACGTTCCCCGGCTTGTAGACGCCGTGCACGTTGCCGAAACTGGCCGCGATCGTGAAGTTGGGGCTGATGGCCGTCAGCACCTCGTACGCGTAATTGACGTCCTCGGGCTGCGTGTACAGGGCGGAGTTGTCGACGTCCGTGTTGTCGATGCCGTCTTCCTCTCCGCCGGTGACACCGAGTTCGATCTCGAGGGTCATTCCGATCCTGCTCATCCGCTCGTGGTAACGGGCGCAGGTCTCCACGTTCTCCTCGAGGGGCTCGGCGGACAGGTCGATCATGTGCGAACTGAACAGCGGCTCGCCCGTCTCTTCGAAGTGACGTTCCCCCGCGGTCACCATGCCGTCGATCCAGGGCAGATGTTTCTTGGCGCAGTGATCCGTATGCACGATCACCGGAACGCCGTAGGCGGAGGCCACGCCATGGATGTACTTGGCGGCCAGGACGCAACCGAGGATCGAGGTCTCCAGGTTGTCATTGGGCAATGTCTTGCCGGCAAAAAATGCGCCGCCGCTATTGGAGAACTGGACGATGACCGGTGAATTGACCGCGTGGGCCGCCTCGAGAGTGGCATTGACCGAGTTGGTGCCGACGCAGTTGACCGCCGGCAAGGCGAAACCCTGGTCCTTGGCGATGCGGAAGATCTCCCCTACCGCGTTGCCGGTGACCACCCCGGGGTCCGCGACGGAGGATACGGATTCGGCGGCCGCGCCGACCGTGGCTTCTTGAGTCATGGGCTGCTCCTCGTTCAATGTCCGGATTGTGCTTGTCCTGGCTGGAGGCCGCGGGCACCGGGAAGGGTCCGGCGTGGCGTCTCCGGGAATTTCGACCGGCCGCGTCGGACCGGCCCCGATACTATAGCAGCACCGCGACTTCCGGCCGCAGGGAAGCATGATGGTGGTGCTCCTGGCCGCCGACAAGGTGCCGCACCGGGCCCAGGCCGGTCCAGAGTCCCAGAGCTACCAGGAGGAGCCCGGCCATGAGCCTCACCGCCGGCCGCTGCATGGTCAGTTTCAGGCGTGTACCGGCAAGCCCGGTCAGTGTCATCGACGGCAGGGTTCCCAGCCCGAAGGCCGCCATCAGCAATGCGGAGTGGCCCGCGTCACCAGCCAACAGCGCCATCAGCAGGACGCTGTAGACCAGCCCGCAGGGGAGCCAGCCCCAGACGAGGCCCAGCATCAGGGCATGGACAGGCGTCCGGGCGGGTAGAAGGCGGTGTGCCAGGGGCGCCAGCCGCGCCCAGAACCTGGCGCCGCCCTGCTCGACGAAACCGAGCAGCGCCCATCGGAACGCGATCTGCAGTCCGATCATCACCATCAGCAGGCCGGTCAGCCCTCTGGCGACCGCGGACCAGGTGGGGAGATCGGCCATTGAGATCAACCCGCTTCCCAGCAGTCCCGCCAGGGCCCCGATCGCGGCGTAGCTGCTTACGCGACCAAGGTTGAATATCAATGTATACGCTGCCGCGCCCGCTGTGGAGGCAGTGGCCGAACGGGCACCGATGCCGAGCGCTCCGGCGATGCCGCCACACATGCCAAGACAATGGCCACTTCCCAGCAGTCCCGCCGTCAGCGCCGCGATCAGCGTCAGGTCACCGCCCACCGGGATCGCCCCCCTTATCGCCTCCCTCATCGCCGTCATCAGTACCGCCCGGCGGCCGACGGTCGTCATCCAGCAGGATCCGCCACGCCGGCGAGTCCAGGTCGTCGAACTGGCCGCTGCCGGCAGCCCAGAAGAAGGCCCAGACGGCCAGCGCCAGCAGCACCAGGCCAAGGGGGATCAACACGAAGATGATGCTCATCGTCGTGAGCCTCCGGCTGGCACAGCGCCACCGGACACGGCGCCGATTTCCGGAGATGCGCCGGTGCGCCCGGGGAGTCTCGCGAGCCGGGTCGAATTGAGCACGACCAGCAGGGAACTGGCCGACATGCCGATGGCGGCCATCCACGGCGCTACCAGACCCGCGGCCGCCAGCGGCAGGGCGACCAGGTTGTAGATCACCGCCCAGATGACGTTCTGGCGGATGACGTTCAGGGCCCGCCGCGCCGTGGCGACGCCGGCGGCGAGCGGCGACAGTGACTCGCCCAGCAGGATCATGTCCGCGGTCGTCTGAGCCAGGGGCGCACCGGCCCCCATGGCGACGGAGACGTCGGCGCCGGCCAGGACCGGGGCGTCGTTGACGCCGTCCCCCACCATCACCACCCGGTGGCCGGCCGCCTGCAGTTCGTGGATCCTGTCGAGCTTGTCCTGGGGCGATTGTCGCCAGCGCAGCCGGGAGATCGCCAGGGCCTGACCGACAGCCGTCACCGGCCCCTGGGCATCGCCGCTGGCGATCTCGGGTTCCAGCCCGGCCTCGCGTAACTGCGACAGGGTGGCGGGGGCGTCCGGTCTCACCGGATCGTCGAAGGAAAACGACGCCAGAGGGCCACTGGTGTCGCCGAGCAGCACCGAGGTCACGGCGTCGCCGCTCCAGCCTGCCGGTGCGATCGCGGTGACGAACTCGGGCGTCCCGATACGATACCTGCGACCGTCGACCACGCCTTCGATCCCCTCGCCGGGGAAGATCTCGAACTCCTCCGCGGGGATCGCCCGCGTTTGCCCTAGGGCCGATGCCAGCGGATGCTCGGAACGGCTCTCCAGCGCGGCCGCAATCTCCAGGCAACGGGGCCCGGTCATGGCGCCGAAAGGCCGCACTTCGGCGAGCGCCACCCGGCCCCGTGTCAGGGTGCCTGTCTTGTCCATTACCAGGACATCGGCGCGCGCCAGGGCTTCCAGACCGTCGCTCCTGGCGACCAGGAGGCCCGACCGGGCGAGCCGCCCGATGGCGGCAGTCAGCGCGGTCGGGGTCGCCAGGGACAGGGCGCAGGGGCAGGTGACAACCAGGACCGACAGGGTGACCTCGAAGGCGGTGGCCGTATCCACGGTGCTCCAGACCGCCGCCACCACCCCCGCGACGGTCAGGACGCCGACCACGAACCAGCGCGCGATCACGTCGGCGGTGCGGGCCAGGGCCGGGCGCCCGGCCTGGGCGCGTTCCAGCATCCTGGCCACATGGGAAAGGACCGTGTCACCGCCGGTGCGCTCCACGATCATCTCCACCGGTCCGCCGCGATTCACGCTGCCCCCTACAACCTGTTCGCCCGGGCCGCGTGCCACCGGCCGCGATTCTCCCGACAGCATGGACTCGTCGACGTGGGTCCGTCCTCGGTCCAGCCGACCATCCGCGGGAAAGGCATCGCCGGCCCGTACCAGGAGCCGATCGCCGACAACGAGTTCCGCGACGCCGACCGGCACCGGCGTGGCGTCCGCCGCCGCCAGGCGCAGCGCGGTACTCGGCGCCAATCGGGCCAGGGCATCGGCGGTCTCGCCCGCCCGGTGTCGGGTGACCATTTCGGCGAACCGGCCCAGGGACAGGAAGAAAACGAACATGGTGACCGAATCGAAATAGACCTCGCCGCTGCCGCGAAGGCTGTTGTAGATGCTCGCGAGATAGGCTCCGCCGATGGCCAGTGCCACGGGGACATCCATGCCGGGTCGTCCGGCCCTGAGGTCGCGCCAGGCACCGGCAAAGAACGGCAGACCCGAATACAGCACCACGGGCGTGGTCACCAGCAGACTGACCAGACGGAGGAACTCCCGTATCTGCTCGTCCATCCCCTGCCAGGCCCCGGCGTAGAGCGAGACCGCATAGGTCATGACCTGCATCATCCCCAGCCCCGCCACCGCCAGCCGCTTCATGGCCTGGCGGCGCTCCCGTGTCGCCGCGGACCGCGCCCCTGCGGCAGTCACCGGGTGCGGCCGGTATCCGAGTCGCGCGATCGCGTCCATCAGGCGGCTCAGCGAAGTGCGGGCCGGGTCCCAGACCAGTCGGCCCCGCCCGGTAGCAGGATTGACCTGGACCTCGGTCACGCCGTCGCGCTGACCCAGCACCCGCTCGAGCAACCAGCTGCAGGCGGCGCACCTGACGCCCTCGATCAGCAGCAGGATTTCACGGTTGCCCCCCTCAAGCTCGGTGACCAGGCTTTTCTGCAGGCCTTCACGGTCGTAGGCTAGCCACTCAGGGCGGATGTTGTCAGGCTCGGGAGACTCCGGCCGGACAGCCTCCGCGGTCCTGAACCGGTAGTAATCTGACAACCCGGCGTCACGGATGAATTCGGCCACCGCCTTGCAGCCCGGGCAGCACACTGGTCGGTCGTCGTCACCCAGCCTGACCATATAACGCCGCCCGGTGGTGACCGGCTCCCCGCAGTGGAAGCAAGTGTCGTCCACGGTCCCGGGCTACCGGGCGCTCGCCGGTGGCAACAGCGTCAGCGCCGTCTCCCCGACGAGGAGTTCACCAGCCAGTCGCCAGTCGCCGTCCGGCGGTTCGATCTGCACGTACCAGCGTCCGGGCAGCGGCGATTCCAGCCGGGCGCCGTACGCCTCCGCGAAGCCCGGCAAGAGGAGCCGTCGATCGGCCTCCGACCGCGTCGGGTGTGACAACAGCAGTACCAGGTGGTCCGGACGGGGACCGTCGCCCTCGATCCGTATGCGGATTTCGGCGGGTTCGGCGGTGACGGAGACTTTCGCTGACAGGCCGAGCTCGGCGGCCCGTCGATCCCGCTCGAAATTGCGTTGCGTGGACAGGCCGATCCGGGCGTAGTCATCCACCACCATGGCCTCGGGATGACTGGTCGCCAGGAAGATCGTGATGACACCGCCGATCACGGAAGTGGCCGGCAGCATGATCAGAAACCAGGGCCAGAACTGGCGATACCAGGGCGGCGGCGATAGATCGCGGGGGGCCATGGCAGCCATTCTAGCGCGGTGGTGGAGCGAGGAATCGGCTCTCGGCGTCGGCTTCCAGTGCCGGTGAGTCCTCCGCACGCGCCCGGAACACGATGTCGAGTCCGGTGCCGCTGAGCCCACTGCGGGGGATCAGCACCCGTACGGGGATGCGCCGCACCTCTCCGGAATCCAGGGTCAGGTCCCGAGACTCTAGTTCCAGGCGCATGCCTTCCGGGCCGTCCACCGACAGGGTGTAGGTGTGGGGCTGAGTGTCCAGGTTCAGGAGTTTGAGGCTGTAGACGTTCTCGATCTCGCCGCCGGCCAATTCCCGGTAAAGGGAGTTCCTGTCCCGGATGGCGTCCAGCCGCAGGGGGGTGCGGCCGCCCAGAGCCACCAGGAAACTGACCACCAGTGCGGCAAGCAGCGACCCGTAGATCAGCACCCGCGGTCGGAGCACCTTCAATTGCCGCTTCTCGACCAGCGCCCGCTCGGAGGTGTACCGGATCAGGCCCCTCGGATAGCTCATGCGGTCCATGACCGAGTCACAGATGTCGATGCAGGCGGCGCAGGCGATGCACTCGATCTGCAGCCCCTGGCGGATGTCTATCCCGGTTGGACAGACTTGCACGCACATGTTGCAGTCGATGCAGTCACCGAGTCCCGCTGCCCTGTGGTCGACACTGCGTTTGCGTCCGCCGCGGGGCTCTCCCCGGTCGGTGTCGTAGGAGATCACCAGGGTATCGCCGTCGAACATGGCGCTCTGGAATCGGGCGTAGGGGCACATGTACTTGCACACCTGCTCCCTGAGGTAACCGGCGTTGCCGTAGGTGGCGAAGCCGTAGAACAGGCACCAGAAGGATTCCCACGGTCCGAGGCTGAACGTGGCGATCCTGGCGAACAATTCCCGTATGGGAGAGAAGTAGCCCACGAAGGTGACGCCGGTCCAGAGCGCGAAGCCGATCCACAGCACCTGCTTGGCGCTCTTGCGAAGGATCTTCTCGCTGCCCCAGGGTGCCTGGTCGAGCTTGCGGCGGCGGGTGTGATTGCCCTCCGTGATCCGCTCCAGCCACATGAAGGCCTCGGTCCACACCGTCTGCGGGCAGGCATAGCCGCACCACAGGCGTCCGGCGATGGCGGTGAAGAAGAACAGGGAGATGGCCGCGATGATAAGCAGCCACGCCATGTAGAAGAAATCCTGTGGCCAGAACGTGATCCCGAATATGTAGAACTTCCGCGCGGGCAGGTCGAAGAGCATCGCCTGCCGGTCCTGCCACTGAATCCAGGGCAGGACGTAGTAGATGCCGAGCAGAACGATCACCGCGAGATTGCGGAGCCGGGCGAATCGCCCCTGGACTTCCCGCGCGTAGATCTTCTGGTGAGCGACGTAATAGGACTCGGGTGCCCTGGCGGCGGTATCCCCGGACGAGCTCATATTCAGCTGTCTCCCTGGTGCGCTCCGTCTTCGGGCCCCTTCCTGCCGGATTGTCCGGCACCGCTCCGCAACGCCGGGAAATCGCGGGCCCTGCGCTCGGTCCTGACTAGCAATACGCAGAGGAAGCCCGTGGCCGCGGTCAGTGCCCAGAATCCGAAGAACCCCAGGGCATATCCGCCCTGCCGACTGATCTCCCAGCCGAGGGTGTTGTTTCCGCTCAGGATTTCCGGATCCACGGAGGCGAAAAAGATCATGGTGGCCGCGGAGGCGGTCAGGAAGGAGACCCAGAGGACGTTGGCGATATCGCGCTGCTTCCTGCGCCAGACCCTCGGGGACTCCTCCTCGTCAGCTACCGGTACCGTGTCCCGCCTCTCACTCACCCGTGCTCCCCGACAGCTGCAGGACGTAGGCCGCCATCAGCCGGACCCGGTCCTCGCCCAGCGCATCGAGCTGAGCCGGCATCTGGTTGCTGCGGCCGTTGACGATGGAGTACCGGATGTCCTCCACCGAACTGCCATACCGCCAGCTGTCGTCGGTGAGGTTCGGCGCGCCGAGCATCGGATTCCCCTTGGCATCGGGGCCATGGCAGGCTGCACACACGGTCGCGAAGCGCTGCTGGCCTGCCGCTGCCTTGTCCGCCTGCGCCTCGAGTCCGCTGAGGCTGCGGACGTAGGCCACCACTTCGTCGATCGCCTCGTCGCCGCCCACCGCCGCTCCCATGGGCGGCATCGCGCCGTTACGACCGTTGCCGATCGATGCCAGCAACGCATCCGGCGTGCTTCCCCATTGCCAGGCGTCGTCGGTCAGATTGGGGAAGCCGACCGCGCCCCTGCCGTCAGATCCGTGGCACTGGGCGCAACGGTTGCCGAATATGTTGCCAGCAGCACGCATCGCGTCCTGATCGGCCGCGATCGCCGCCAGTTCCATTCCGGCGAATCTTTCGTAAAAGGCTGCGTACTTCTCTTCCGCGGCGGCCATCTGTTCTTCGTATTGACCGACCTGGCTCCACCCCGTGGTCCCCGCGAAGCTGCCCAGCCCCGGGTACAGCGTCAGGTAGCCAACGCTGAACACGACCGTGACGTAAAACAGGATCAGCCACCAGCGGGGGAGGGGATTGTTGAACTCCTCCAGGTCGCCGTCCCACTTGTGGCCGGTCGTGTCGGTCTCGCCGGGTGCGCGTTTCGTGTTGGCCTGCATCAGCCAGATCGCGGCGGCCACGTTGGCCACCGTCAGGATGATGATGAACCAGCTCCAGAAGCTACTCATGATTCATGTTCTCCCGCGCTTTTGGAGGGGAATCCGGATCTCCTCGCCGCCCCGGGGACGGCGTGTCGTCGTCCAGCGGCAGTCGCGCCGCCTCTGCGAAGTCCTTGCGTCTCTTGCCGCTCCACGCCCATATCACAATCGCCACGAAGGCGATCATCAGGATCAGCGTGAACAGCCCTCTGAGGGTGGGCAGATCCATGACCTACCTCCGGCCCTGAAGGTTGGTGCCCAGCCCCTGCAGATAGGCGATCAGGGCGTCCATCTCCGTCGCTCCGGCGACGTCCTTCTCGGCGGAGGCGATCTGCTCGTCCGTATAGGGATGCCCGAGGACGCGAAGGGCCAGCATGCGCTCCACGGTGGCGCGACCGTCTACGTCGGATTCGGCGAGCCACGGGTACCCTGGCATGTTGGACTCAGGCACCACGTCGCGCGGATTCATCAGGTGAACGCGATGCCAGGCGTCGGCATAACGGCCTCCGACCCTCGCCAGGTCCGGACCGGTCCGCTTCGAACCGAACTGGAAAGGCCGGTCGTACACGGATTCTCCCGCCAGCGAATAGTGGCCGTAGCGTTCCGTCTCGGAGCGGAAGGGACGGATCATCTGCGAGTGGCAGTTATAGCAGCCTTCGCGGATGTAGACGTCCCGGCCGGCCAGTTCCATCGCGCTGTAGGGCTCGATCCCCGGCGCCGCATCCCGCACCTGGCTCGAAAACAGCAGGGGCGTGATCTCCACCAGGCCGCCGATACTGATCACCACGACGATCAGGACGCCCATCAGGCCGATCTTTCTCTCGACGATTTCATGTTTCATCGGGCGTCCTCCTCAGGCCGGCTGTGCCACGGCCTGCTCCGCCGGCTTGCTGCCGCGGATCGTGAGCCAGGTGTTGTAGACCATGACCAGCATGCCGACCAGGAACAAGGTCCCGCCCAGCAGGCGCACGGCGTAGAAGGGATAGGTCGCGTTCAGGCTCTCGATAAAGGTGTAGGTCAGCGTGCCGTCGTCGTTGACCGCCCGCCACATCAGGCCCTGCATCACCCCGGCCATCCACATGGCGGCGATATACAGCACCACGCCGATAGTGGAGATCCAGAAATGCACGTCGATGAGCTTCACGCTGTACATGGCTTCCCGGTTGAACAGCTTGGGCAACAGGGCGTACACGCAGCCGATGGAGACCATGGCCACCCAGCCCAGGGCCCCGGAGTGCACGTGCCCGATGGTCCAGTCGGTGTAGTGGGACAGGGCGTTGACAGTCTTGATCGACATCATCGGCCCTTCGAACGTGGACATGCCGTAGAACGACAGGGACACGATCAGGAACTTCAGGATCGGGTCGGTGCGCAGCTTATGCCAGGCGCCGGACAGGGTCATGATGCCGTTGATCATGCCGCCCCAGGAAGGCGCCAGCAGGATCAGGGAGAACACCATGCCGAGGCTCTGGGCCCAGTCCGGCAGGGTGGTGTAGTGCAGGTGATGGGGACCGGCCCACATGTAGATGGAGATCAGCGCCCAGAAGTGCACCACCGACAACCGGTAGGAATACACTGGCCTGCCGGCCTGCTTGGGGATGAAGTAGTACATCATCCCGAGGAAGCCGGCAGTGAGGAAGAAGCCGACGGCGTTGTGGCCGTACCACCACTGGACCATGGCGTCCACGACCCCGGAGTAGACCGGGTAGGAATGGGTCAGGCTGGTGGGCAGCGCAAGGCTGTTGACGATATGCAGCACGGCGATGGTGATGATGAACGCCCCGTAGAACCAGTTGGCCACGTAGATGTGCTTGACCTTGCGCAGGACCACGGTGCCGAAGAACACCACCGCATAGGCCACCCAGACGGCGGCGATCAGCACGTCGATCGGCCAGACCAGTTCAGCGTATTCCTTGCCCTGGGTCAGCCCGAGGGGGAGGGTGATGGCGGCCAGCACGATGATCAGCTGCCAGCCCCAGAACGTGAAGGCCGCCAGTCCGTCCGAGAACAGGCGGACGTGGCAGGTCCTCTGGACCACGTAGTACGATGTCGCGAACAGGGCGCTGCCGCCGAAGGCGAATATCACCGCGTTGGTGTGCAGCGGACGCAACCGGCCGTAGCTCAGCCAGGAGACGTCGAAATTGAGTGCCGGCCACAGCAACTGGGCGGCAATGATTACGCCGACCAGCATCCCCACCACGCCCCAGACGATGGTCATGATGGTGAACTGGCGCACGACGTGATCGTTGTACGTCGAAGCACGTTCCATTTGTTGGACTCCCCCGATTCCGGTCAGGCAGCAGGATCGACTGACCGGCCTTCCCCTCCGGCCGGTGCGCCGGCCGTTACATTAGCATGCGCTGATGCGGCCGGCCTAGCGTCGGCAAGAAAATGGCCGGGGAGCAGCCCCCGGCCATTCGTACTTACTAAATCAGAACTTGTAACCGATGTTGACGCCGTAGACAAAGGGGTCGATGCTCACGTCTTCCTTGATCGTGCCCACGCCCGGTACGGTCACCTTCGCCTTGGTCTCGATGCCGATGTAGCGAAGGTCCAGATTGACGAACCACTTGTCGTTGATCATATAGTCGAAGCCCACCTGGCCGGCCAGGCCGAAGGAGTTGTCCTCGATCTCGAGGTCGCCGCCGAGGGACTTCAGCGCGCCTTCCGCGCCATCGTCAAAGAAGATGGTGTAGTTCAGGCCGGCGCCCACGTAGGGCTGGAACTTGCCGTCGGGCAGGAAGTGGTACTGCAGGCTCAGGGTCGGCGGTAATTGCTTGGTGCTGCCGACCTTACCCACGCCCTCTACGCTAATGTCGTGCTCGAAGGGATAGGCGGCCAGCAGTTCCACGGCCCAGTTCCTGGTCCACTGGTAGGAGACCGTGAAGGTCATGCTCCAGGCGTCGTCGACCTCGATGTTCTGGTTGCCGAGTGCTGGATCCACGGCAGACAGGTCGATGCTGCCGTTATTGTCGTCAGGATCCACGTTAGTGGCGCCGACACGGAGATAGATATCGCCGGCGTCATAGGCCAGTGCCACGGGGCCCGCTCCGAGCAGGGCTGCGGTGCAGATGAGCGCGAGGGATTTGCGCATGACGAGTACTCCCGTTCTTGTGAGGAATCTGAGAGAATTCTAGGATCGCGTCGCGGGACCCGTATTGACATGGATCAAGTTCACAGTCCCTGTACAATATGGGGACGCGGTAGGGGCGCCCGGCGTCGTCGGGGGAAAGGCCGCGAGGGTCAGAAGGAAGGTCGGTAATGCACGGTAGCCGCAAGGTCGTCAACATCACTCGGCTGAGGCAGGCCTGCAGGACCTGTACGCTCATGGAGCTGTGCCTGCCCATGGGCCTGACCAGTGACGACATTCAGGCGCTGGAGAGCATCGTCCACGTCAAGGGGCCCCTGGATCGTGGTGCCCACCTCTACCGGGAGGGCGACGCGTTTCAGGCCATCTACGCTGTCCGCCACGGCGCCCTCAAGACATACAGCATCGACGCCGACGGCCGTGAGCATGTCCTGGGCTTCCATTTGCCCGGGGAGTTGCTGGGCCTGGATGCCATCTATCCCCGATATAACCGTTGCAGCTCGGTGGCGTTGGCTTCCAGCTCGGTCTGCGTGCTGCCCTTCTCCCAGCTGGCCGAACTGGCCCAGAAAGTGGCAGGGCTGCAGGCGACAATCCTCAGGTTGATGAGCAAGGACCTGTCCATGTCGGCCAATCTGGCCACCGATCACACGGCAGAGGAACGCCTCGCCGGGTTCCTCCTGAGCCTGGCGCAGCGGACCGGCGCAGGCACCGAACTGCAACTGGCCATGCCGCGCCGGGACATCGCCAGTTATCTCAGGCTGGCCACCGAAACCGTCAGCCGCCTGCTGGCACGCTTCCAGCAGGAAGGCCTGCTGGAGGTCCACAGGAAGCAGGTGCGTCTGCTGGATCTGGATGGTCTGCGGGAGCTGGGCGGCAGTTTCGAGATGATGGACAGGCGCCGGCAGCGCACCGGGTTCGTCTAGGCCGCGCCGGAGAGGGCATAGTCAAGCGAGGGCGGACATCAGCCACCATCCAGGGCATCCCGGGCCGCGCCCCGTCATCGCTTTCGTGCATATCCAGAAGGCGGCCGGGACCACGCTCAAGTTCATCCTGAAGAACTCCCTCGGCGTCCGCCACAGCGACGTCAACCCGGTAGAGCCGCCCCATGACCGTCCGTTCGGCGCCACCGATCTCGAGTTCGCGAGATCCACCAACCCCTGGCTGTGCAGCATCAGCAGCCACGAGATCATCCAGCCGTCCCTCCACCTCGGCGAGGCCGTGATGCCATTCACGCTCCTGCGGGATCCGGTCCAGCGGTCCGTCTCCCACTTTCAGGACAAGATCGTCCGCGGACGGCGGAAGCTCTCGTTCGAGCAGTTCATCAGCGACCCGTCCAATCGTAACTTCCAGGTTCGCAAGATCGCGGGCTCGGAGGACCTGGAGCAGGCCAAGGCCCTGCTCAGGGACCGGTTCTTCTTCGTCGGGCTGGCGGAGCGGTTCGCCGAGTCCGTCCGTATGCTCGCCGGTCTCTGCCCGTGGCCCCTGGATATCCGCTGCCGACCCGAGAACGTGGCCGCGGACCCGCGCCCAGGCGAACGTCTGCTATCGGATCCTGCCGCGATGGACCGGATCCGGGACGCCAATCGGCTGGATCAGCAGCTCTGGGACTACGTGGACCGGGAACTGCTGCCGGCCCTGGCGGCCCGCTCAGGCGTGGTGGACAAGGCCCCGCTGCCGCTTTTCCCAGCCACGTCGATCCCCTGGCGGCTGTATGCCAGCCGGCTGTACCACAAGCTCGTCTACCGCTCGCTGCTGAAGCGCGAACGCCGACGGCGGGCGCCTCACTCGTAGCCGAGCGACGCCCGCCGATTGAGGGGCTTGGTCAGCAACATCTGTACGTCACCGATGTTGCGCTCCAGGAATCCGCCTTCGCAGTAGCAGAGGTAGAACTCCCACATGCGCATGAACCTCTCCGGGTACCCGAGGGCCCGGATCCGGGGGGCATTTTCGACGCACCGCCGGCGCCACTGCTTGAGGGTCGTGGCGTAATGGGGGCCGATGTCCTGGAGATGGAACAGGCGCATATCCGTTGCCCTGGCCACGCTGTCGCAGATGGCGTTGACCGAAGGGATGAACGCCCCGGGGAAGATGTAGCGCTTGATGAAGTCCACGCTCTTCACGGCCTCGGCATACAGCTGGTCCCTGATGGTAATGGCCTGGAGCAACATCATGCCTTTTGGTTTCAGCAGTTCACTGCACCTGGCGAAGTAGGTGTCCAGAAACTGGTGGCCCACGGCTTCGATCATCTCTACGGAGACAAGCTTGTCGAAACGGCCCTCCAGGTCGCGGTAGTCGCTTAGAAGGAGGGTGATCCTGTCCTGCAGCCCGGCTGCCGCCACCCGCTCGGTAGCCAGCTCGTGCTGTCGCCGGGAGATGGTCGTGGTCGTCACCCGGCACCCGTACCGGTCGGCTGCGTGGATGGCCAGAGCGCCCCAACCCGTCCCGATCTCCAGCAGGTGGTCGTCCGGCCCGAGATCCAGCTTGCGGCAGATGGCATCCATTTTCGCCAGGGACGCCTGTTCCATATCTGCGGCTTCGTCGGGGAAGATGCCGCAGGAGTAGTTCATGGTGGGGTCGAGGAAGAGCTCGAAGAAGTCGTTGCCCAGATCGTAGTGGGCGGCGATGTTCCGGCGACTCCCGGCGCGGCTGTTCCGGTGCAGCCAGTGAAGGAGGCGGAATGCGGGCTGCGCGACCCAGCCGGCGCCGTCGTCGAGGCTTGTCAGCACCTCCCGGTTACGCACCAGGATTCGGACGGCCGCGGTGAGGTCGTCGCAGGTCCAGTGGCCGCTGATATAAGACTCACCGGCGCCGGTATTGCCGCCGAGAGCCACCTCCGACCAGAAGCGCGGGTCCACGATCTTGATGGTGGCTTCCAGGCTGTCGCCACCGGCTCCGCCGCCGAATCTATGGCGTTGGCCTCCTTCCTCGAAAGTCAGGACGCCGTGCTCGAGTCGTGACAGTCGCTCCAGCATCGCCCGGCGCAGCAGGCGCTGAGCGACAGTTGTCGTGCGGCGGCGGGGCGGGTTGAATTCGGCGGGGATTATGCTCTCTCTCATCGGCTTTCCATAGTGGTTTCAGTGGGTTGTGGGAGCTTGTCCGGATGGGGGTGGAAATCGGCACCTTTCAGCCACAGTTTCAATGCCTGCCAGTGGATCCTCGTGATCACGGCCAGGGTGGCAAAGGGGTATCGCAGGAGCACCCGGGCAAGGCTGGCGCCACCGATTTCCCGGCGCCGCAGTGTCAGGGTGGCATCGAACACCTGCTCGCCGCCGCGGTGATTCTCCATGTGCACACGCAGGTCGCGGCCGGGGTCGACGAAGCGCCAGTGATATTCCATGTCCATGGGGAGGAAGGGCGATACGTGAAATTCTTTGACCAGGCGATGGTTGCTCGCCGGCCCGACGCGCCGGGCGCGGCTCGCCGGCAGCACGTAGCAGTGGCGTTCCCCCCAGGGGGTGTTATTGACCTCGGCCACGATGCATTCGACCCGCGTGCCGTTCCTGTCGAAACAGTAGTAAAAGCTGACCGGGTTGAAACAGTAGCCGAAATAGCGGAGCTGGGTCAGCAGGCGGATGGGGCCGTCCGGGCGCGCGCCGGTGCGGGACTCGACCAGAGACCGGATGCATTGGTCCAGGGGGCACTCGGGGTCGCCGAGATGGTCCCGGCGACTGAACCAGGCGAGAGCGGCCCGTCGGGCAGACCATAGCCAGCGTCCCCGGAATACCTCCGGCAATTCGGCCAGGTCCAGGTACATCATGAAGATCGGGTACCCGAATCCGTGGCTGACCCGGCCTCGCCGGCGGTGCCTAACTCGCCCTTCGTAGATACAGCTGTTCATTCTGTGTCCATTGCGCGAAGGCATCGATGGCCGCCAGGCCGCTCTTCACCCCGTCCTCGTGGAACCCGAAGCCCCAGTAGGCGCCGCAGTAGAAGGTCCTGTTGCCACCGTTGATTTCACTGTGCCGCCGTTGGGCCCGCACCCCTTCCGGCGTGAAGACCGGGTGGTGGTAGACGATTCGGCGCAGGATCCGGTCGGGCCGGATAGCTTCCTCGCGATTCAGGGTCACGCAGAACTGGGCGCGGGCGCCCAGCGACTGCAGGATGTTCATGTTGTAGGTCAGGGCGACGCGATCGGTGGAGTCGGCCGGGATGTGATAATTCCAGGCCGACCAGGCCTTGCGTCGCACCGGGAGGAGGTTTTCGTCTGTGTGCAGAACGGCCACGTTTTCCTGATAGGGAATGCTGCCCAGGACCGCTCGTTCCGAACTGGTGGGCCGCTCCAGCATCGCCAGGGCCTGGTCGCTGTGGCAGGCCAGGAACACCGCATCGAAGCGCTCCTTCTGGCCGCCACGTGTGACGATGTCCACCCGGTCGGGATGGCGGATCACGGCGGCGACGCCGGTGCCCAGCCGGATCCGATCCTCGAAGGGAGCGATCAGCCTGCGGACATATTCCCTGGAGCCGCCGCGGACAACCCTCCACTGGGGCCGGTTCCTTACGCTGAGCATCCCGTGATTGTCGAAGAACTCGACGAAGTACCTGGCGGGGAAGCGGTACATCATCGCCGGATCGGCGGACCAGATGGCGGCCCCCATGGGCACGATGTAGTGCTCGATGAATCGCCGCGAGTATCCACCCCGGTCCAGGTACTCGCCCAGGCTGACCTGCTCGTCGTCGCCGTCAAGCAATGCGCGGCTCTCTCGGTTGAAGCGGAGGATGTCGCGGATCATCCGATAGAACCCGGGGCTGACCAGGTTGCGGCGCTGGGCGAATAGCTGGTCCACGGAACTGCCGCAGTACTCGAGGCCGGTGCGGTGACAGTGGACGCTGAAGCTCATGTCGCTCGGCTGGGAAGCGACCCCCAGTTCGTCCATCAGCGCGATGAAGTTCGGGTAGGTCCAGTCATTGAAGACGATGAATCCCGTGTCCACCGCCCACTGCCGGCCTTCGAGTTCCACGTCCAGGGTATTGGTGTGTCCGCCAACGTAGTCGTTCGCCTCGAAAAGAGTGACGTCGTGATCGTGCCTCAGGCGGTGGGCGACAACCAGTCCCGATATGCCCGTGCCGACGATAGCGATTCGCTGCCTGGTCATGACAATGCTCCGGCTCAAAGCCTGTTCTTGATCGCCCTGACGGCCCCGCCCAGGAGCGGCACACGCTCGTAGATCATGGCGCCGAGGTCGAAATAATCGCGGTGGAAATAAACGTGCCCGCTGAAGCGGACGAGGGACGCGCCCGGCAGAACCAGGGTCTCCCCGGGCCTGAACCGGCGGTGCCGGAGGCGCATCGTCCAGGACAGGAAGGCCCTGTCGGAGTCGGCCACCACGTCCTCGAAATCGAAGTCGATTTCGGCCACGCCCTCGTACATGCGGCGGAAATAATCGGTAAGGGCCGTGAGCCCCTCCACCCGGTGCACCGGGTCGATGAACACCACGTCCCGTGCGTATACGTCCCCCAGCAGGTGCAGGTGGTCCATGTCCAGGTCGCGATACAGCGCCTGGAATCGGTCGACGACCGGGTGGCTCATGCCGGATCTCCGTCAGGATTCCTGACCCGGGCCATGACCCGCTCGGGCACCGGCTTCAGGTCATGGACCAGGCCCGCGGCCTCGAGCATTCGAAGCAGAGAGTAGGTCAGGTCGATCTCCCACCACGCGAAGCCCTGGCGGGCCGAGGCCGGATAGTGATGGTGGTTGTTGTGCCACCCCTCGCCGAGGGTGATCAGGGCCAGCGCCAGGCTGTTGCGGCTGTCGTCGCCGGTTTCGAAGCGGCGGCTGCCGAAGCGGTGGGCCAGGGAGTTGATGCTGTAGGTGGCGTGGTAGAGGAACACGGTAGAGATGAAAAAGCCCCACACCAGCAGCTGCGGACCGTCTGTGCCCAGTGAGGGGGCACCCCTGGCGAGGGCCTCGCCCAGCACGAACAGCGCTACCGCGAGACCCGCCGGCGCGAGGGCGTCGTACCGGTCCAGCCACCGCAACTCGGGGAATCGCAACAGGTCACGGACCCGATCCAGGTCGGCTTCGAAATGGCGTCGGGTGAGGAACCAACCGATGTGACTGCGCAGGAAGCCGTGCTGGCCCGGCGAGTGGACGTCTTTGTCCTGGTCCGAGTGGGCGTGATGGTGGCGATGATGGGCGGCCCACCAGATCGGGCCGCGCTGCACTGCCGTGGCGCCGAGCAGCGCAAACATGAACTGGACGGTCCTCGACGTACGGAAGGTACGATGTGAGAAATAACGGTGGTAGAAACCAGTGATGGCAAACATCCGCAGGAAGTAGAGGCCGGCAGCGGCCCCCAGGGCGAACGGACTCCAGCCTGTCCAGATCACTCCGAGACACGCCAGGTGCATGCCGATAAACGGAAGCGCCCTGAACCATTCGACCCCGTCCGGGTCGCCATCCCGGTCGAGCCGGCGACTTAGCCGCAGGGCGAGATTGAACAACGGGCGCTCGGCGCCGGCGCCCCTGATGGCCCGGGACGGGTTCATGAATCCGTTCTTCCGTCGCCGGTGGCGGCGGGCTTACGGAAGAACAGGGTGACCTCTCCCACCCGCAGCCCGAATTTCTTCATCACCGACCGGTTGACCATGGTGTGGTCGTCGAGCAGGTACATCCAGTCGTCGAAGTCCACGTTCCAGGTCTTGTCGCCCACGTCGACCTGGAGGACGTAGCGCCAGCGCAGAGCGTAGCCGGCGACCTCGCCCTCGGCCTCGCCAGTGACGTCGGCGGCGGTGCCGGTGTAGCGGTTGGCATCGACCTTCCGGAAGCGCCACACCCGACGCTGGGTCTGACCGTCGGCGAAACGGAAGTCTTCCTCGAGGACGCCCTCGTTTCCGTCCCAGCGGCCGATCATGTCGACCTCGAAGCGGCGTACGACCTTGCCGCTCCTGTTCTGGACGATGCCCCAGGCCTGGATCGGGCCGTTGAAGAATTCCGTCAGGTCCAGCCGGGGCAGCTCGCCCGCATAGTCAGACACAGTGGCCGCACAGGCACAGAGGGCCATCGTCGCAGCGACAAGACCCAGTCGCCGGCCGGCGCCGGTGATGCGGTTCTGGCGCACGGGTCTCAGGCTCCGTTGACCGGATCGCCCAGGAGAGCGGAGCGCAGTTCCGGCCGGCTGGTGCGGGGGTGGAGCCAGATGGACAGGAAAGCCGGCCCGAAAGCCGGGTCGTCGATGACACCCAGCAATCCGTCAGGCCCATAGAACCTCGTTTCACCGTCAGGTTCAACGATAGTGAGGATGAAGTCTCCCGGCCCGACGTCGGGCCAGATGCTTCCGGCCTGGGCCAGCCAGGCCTCGGTTCGTGTCTGGTCGGGGACCTCCATGTGATCGTCCAGGTTCCGCCACTCCTCCCTGGTGACTCGGACAAGCCGTTCGGCGTCAACGGAGCGGTGGTACTGGATACGCAGGGCCACCCGCTGGTCGAAGATCTCACCGCCCAACTCTTGGGCCTCGCTCCAGAGGGCGGCGTCGTAGATCCTCAGGCCAAACCATGACAAGGACCCGGTCCCGTTCAGGGCGAGCCCGTCCATCGCAGGATGTTGTGTCCCTCCGGCGACCCCCCGCCCCGGATCGACGGCATGGGAAGATGATGGGGACGCGGACACCGGGGTGGCGAGAAGCCCCACCGACGTGGCGATTATCCCGAGTAACTGAATCCTGAACACCGCTTAAGCCTCTCCTCGCAGCCGAAAGTCTTCGAGGAACCGATTCGCTCATGGAAGGTCGTCAGTTTCAGGACCGGAGAAAATTTTTCGTCGATGAACGAGCAACGACGCCCTAGCCGACACTGATGCGGAAGCTATACGCAGGGCAGACAGGCGGCCCGTTGCGACCGCATGACCCAGGCAGAGCCCGGGCCGCAGGGCAAGGCCGCATGGAGAAGAATTCGAGGACGGGGGAGGCGTGGATTCGCCGCCGCGTTCAGGTTCCCGGGGAACCTGCAGGCAGGACAGTCACGTGATCCTGGGGCAGTAGATGTCGTGCAGCACGTCGATGACCTGGGAAGCCGGGCCGTCGACGAGAGAGTAGAAGATGGTCTGGGCCTGGCGTCTTGTCTTGACCAGACCGTCACGACGGAGCAGGGCAAGGTGCTGGGACAGCGCCGACTGGCTGAGTGGGATCAATTCGTTGAGCTGGCCGACAGTCATCTCGCCTTCCGACAGGTTGCACATGATCATCAGCCGGGACTCGTTGGCGAGCGCCTTGAGCAAACGGGTAGCCTCACCCGCGTGCGCCCTGAGCTCTTCCGCTGACATAATGACGGCCGGACTGCTGCAGCCTGCTACCGGGTCTGGTCGGGACATCCACGCACCTGTAGTTACGAATCATTTGCAATATAGCCGATTTTGCAGTTAAAAGCTAAATTAGAGAAGGCAAAATTAACGAGCGCATCCCGGGACCGAGCCGGAGAATCATGAGCAACACCCCCGAGGTCGATTCGCTATACCACCCCCCGACCCACACCTGGACCCACCTGGCATGGGACCCCGCCACGCGCTGCGGGGCGGTCATCGACCCGGTGCTGGACTACGACGCGGCGTCGGGCCGTACAGGGGCCGAATCCGCGGCCGTCCTGGTGGATTTGATCGAGCGGCAGTCCCTCGACGTCCGCTGGATACTCGAGACCCACGCTCATGCGGATCACCTGTCCGCCGCGTCCTGGCTCAAGTCCCGCCTCGACTGCCCGGTGGTCATCGGGGAGGGCATCTGCGGGGTGCAGGCCTATTTTCGGGACGTCTTCAACCTCGGTGGGGCTCTTCACGCAGACGGCCGTCAGTTTGATCGGCTAGTGGAGGACGGCGATCGCCTGCCTCTGGGAGACGCAGAGGTCCGGGTCCTCCACACGCCCGGCCACACCGAGGACAGCGTCACCTACCTCGTGGGGAAGGCCGCATTCGTGGGCGATACCCTGTTTGCGCCGGACTACGGTTCGGCCCGGTGCGATTTTCCGGGCGGTGACGCCCGCCGGTTGTTCCACTCTATCCGGCGCCTGCTCGATCTCGGTGACGACGTAAGGCTGTATCTCTGCCACGACTATCCGCCCGAAACTCGCGCGCCGCGGGCCATGGTTCCCGTGGCCGAGCAACGTTCGGGCAACATCCACGTCCGCGACGGTATCGGAGAGGAGGAGTTTGTCGCCATGAGGAATCGCCGGGATCTGGACCTGGAGATGCCGGAGCTGATCCTGCCGTCGATACAGGTCAACATCCGCGCCGGAGCGCTGCCCGAGCCGGAGGACAACGGCGTGGCCTACCTCAAGATCCCGCTGGACCTGTTGTGAGCGACCGATGATCGAGGGCATGCCCGTCTTCCAGGCCCTCGGCGGCGGCGTCCTGATTGGCCTGGGGGCCATACTGCTGATGCTGGGCGAGGGCAGGATCGCCGGGATCTCCGGGATCCTCGGCGGTGCCCTGACGGGGGAGCGCGGCGACCGGGGCTGGCGGCTGGCGTTCCTGCTGGGGCTGGGTGGAGGCGGATTCCTGGCGTCGGTCCTTGGCCTGGCGGCCGGAGCAGAACGCACCGGCTATCCGATGGTCCTGCTTCTCTTTGCGGGCCTGGCGGTGGGATTCGGGGCCCGCCTCGGCAGCGGCTGCACCAGTGGGCACGGCGTCTGTGGCTGCGCCCGGCTTTCACCGAGGTCCCTGGTCGCCACTCTCGTGTTCTGCTCGGCCGGCATGCTCACGGTTGCGGCCCTGCGGATGGCAGAGGTCTTGTCATGATCGGCCGCTGGCTCTGGGCCGCGGTGGCGGGCGGGCTGTTCGGTTTTGGCCTGGTACTCTCGCGCATGATCGACCCTCGCCGGGTGCAGGGCTTCCTGGATCTTGCGGACTGGGATCCGACGTTGATGCTGGTCATGGTCTCCGCTGTCTCAACCACCATGATCGGCTATCGCTTGGTGCTAAAGCGGCCGCGCCCGGTGGTGGAGGACCGGTTCCAGTTGCCGACAGCAACGGCGATCGATGGGCGACTGGCGATGGGCGCCGTCGTATTCGGCCTCGGCTGGGGTCTGGCGGGATACTGCCCCGGCCCCGCGCTCACGGCTGCCGTCCTGGGATTCAGGGAACCGTTGATCGTCCTCGCCGGAGTCGCCGCCGGTTCCCTGCTGTTCGATCTGTATCGGCGTAGGGCGGGCCGGAAGCCAGTGCGGTAGAGGCCGAGCAGGTTTCCAAGGGACGACAGATAAATTGACGTCAACCGGGGACTTTGGCACCTGGGCGAAGCTAAATTATCGGTTGTCAGAGATAGATGTTTCCACGCCGGGGCGGACTTTCGTTGGCGTCGCCCCTCCATTCCCGGGCCATGGGCGCGACATGCCACGGCGCAACAATCAATCGAGGATGACAAGATGAATTTCCTGACCAGGTACACCGACGTATCCTACGCCACACTGCGTATCGTCTCGGGCGCCATCTTCACCATTCACGGCGTACAAAAGATCTTCGGTGTCCTCACGGACCATCAGCCCCCGATAGGTTCGCAGCTATGGCTTGGCGGCATGATCGAATTGATCTGCGGGCTTCTGATTGCTGTTGGGTTTCAGACGCGTTGGGCGGCCTTTCTTGCGAGCGGCACAATGGCCGTCGCATATATCCAATTCCACTGGAAGTTCCGGTTTGGCCCGGAGTTTTTTCCTGCAATCAACGGTGGGGATGCCGCGATCCTGTATTGCTTTGTATTTCTCTATATCGCCTGCCGCGGCAGCGGCACCTTGTCTCTCGGCAAGTCGGAATAGGCGTGGTGGGTGCCGGCACTATTCTCAGAAGCCAAATTCCTGTCTGGAGACATCGCGCGCCTTCTCGCACTCGGCTTTGAAATCATAGGGGATCTCGCTGGCGCAATCAGGCCATTTGCCCGTCGCCGTCCAGAACTCGACGAGCCCAAGGCGTGCGCATAGGCGCACGAAACGCGGATCGTTACGCAATTCGGGCATGCCTGCCAGGAACAACATCGATGTCCTGTAGGCATCCGGCCCCATGATGTCCGACCCGGATCCGTCCGGACCCAGGCACGCGCTCTCGGCTGCCCGGTACGCCTCTTCGACAAGGCCCAGGTGTGCCGCGTAGACGAGACGCGAGACGTCAACGCATCCGGTCTCCCTGACATGCATCTCGAAATTGCGTCGCCACCGGCCGATATTCTCCGGCGTCGGATCTCGCTTGGCCCGAATGAATGCAAGCCCGTCCTCGAACTCACGCAGCTGTCGTTTCGCTGCGAGCTTAAGCAGCTCGTCGACCGCGTGCCAGTCTTCCAGGAGTGCTTTCGCCCTCAGCAAGCTCGAGACGGGAAAGCTCATGTCGGGGACGCGCGCCATGAGGTCCTCGTACAATGGCACGGCGTCCTCGATGCGCCCGGCCGCCATCCTCGCAAGGGCGACCACGTTCGCGGACATCGGATCCAGCGGATCCGAGCGATAGGTACGCTCGTCCTCCGCGACGCTCGCGCGAACCTGCCCGATTGTCCGCAAGGACCAGCCGACGTACTTCTTTCCATCACCCACGCCAGGCGCCTGGCGTATTCGCTCCAGGGCCTCATCGAACTCGACAAACTGCCCAAAGGGGGGGATGACAAAGAGCCGCGCAACCAGCGCGTCGACGTTCTGCGGATCAACGGCGAGCGCGCGCTCCGCCTCGCGAATCACCAATGCCGTGCTCGCGGCGCGATCCGCGAAGGGTTGATAGAAACGCAACCAGGCTCGCAGGTACGCAAGGCGAGCCCAGGCCTCTGTGAATTGCGGTGCCCGTTGCGTCGCGACCTCCAGGAGTCCGATGCCGGTGCGCAACTCGTCCGGAGCGTAGGATTTCGGACTGGCGCGGAGAAAGAGGTCGTATGCCGCCGGATCGGCCGACTGCGTCGGGAAGCAGGAGAACGTCCGGTCGAGCGCCCCGGCGATATTCTCCGATATGTCGTCCTGCACAGCGAATATGTCTTCCAGGCCACGATCGTAGCGATCTGACCACAGCGTGGTCCCCGTCGACGCTTCCACCAGGTGCGCGCTGATACGAACGCGACTGGCGGCACGGCGTATGGCGCCGTCGAGGACATGGGAGCACTTGAGAGTGCGTGCGGCCTCGGCTTTGCGTTCGCCGCGAAACTGGAAGCTGGAGGTGCGGCCGATCAACTTCAGGTTGGCTCCGCGCGACAGGCGCTGAATGATTTCCTCGCTGACACCGTCGGAAAAGAACTGCATCTCGGCATCGGAGGAAAGATTGTCGAATGGCAGTACGGCTAGCACGAGCTCCGGCGGTGAACCAGGGTTGGCAGCATTGGCCGTGGCGCTGACCTCGGGGGCAGACCCCGTGAGCGCGGCCACGCTCGCGAGCACTGTGTGCCACCCGGGCGATTGGTGATCACCGCTCCAGGCAACCAGGTCCGCACACTGGATCTGATCAAAGGGCATCGGCAGGTCGGCGCCATCGACGGTGACCTGAACGAGTTTGCGATGCGAGCGTGCGCGATCTGCTTCAGAGCGAACCCACTCCGATCTCGCGGCCTCCGCGGACCAGATCACCACGACCACTTGCGCCGCATCCAACTGGGCCCGGATCTCATCGGCGTAGGCGCGATGGGCTGGCAGCTCGTCGTCTCGCCAGATGGTGTACCCGTGCGCGCGCAGCGCGTCCCCGACCTGCCGTGCCTGGGCTGCCGTGGAGCGAGCATAGGAGATGAAGATGTCAGCCACCCTGCAGCAGCCTCACCCTGGAAAGCGACGACGTGAAGAAACCGAACACCGGCGCCTATTCTCCGCAGGCCGGTTGAAAAAGTTGTCGCCCTTTCATGTATTCGGGCGGTGACGTCCCTGCCAAACGGAGAAGCGAGGGGGCCACGTCCGTGATATGGCCAGAATCGACGCAAGGTGATAGCCCATCATCGATGGCTGTGATCCATCCCTGTTCCGAAGCAAATTGCGGCAGGTAACCGTGATTGCCGCGATGGACGGGATTCAGGACTCGTTGCCGCTGATGTCTGTCCATCAGACCCAGGATCACATTGCCGATGGGCTGATAGAAATCATGGGGAAAGAAGATTCTTCCAGCATCCGCGAAGACATAAACCTCGCCAAAAGAATCGTCCTCGAAGCAGACACCGACCTGATGCATCTCTCTCCAGTCAAGAACGGTTGTACCGGGAATGGCACGGAGTCGGGGAAGAATCGACTCGCGCGCTCTGTCTGTATGGAACCAGAATCTCGCGCTTGCCAGCTCCACAAAAAAGGAAAATTCACGTTCGTCAATGCCTGAGTTTGCGACCGTCTGTTTCAGCGGGATGGTGCTGGTGACACGTTCCTGTCCATGATCGACTAACAGAATCAGCCGTTTGCCCGTGCGGGCACAACCCTCGATCAGATTGCCGACAAATTCGTCAGTTCGTCGCAACGCATCCGCCATCACGTCCGCATTGTCGAGGTGCCAATGTTGAACGAGGTCCAGAGCGTACATCTCCACCAGTGAGAAGAGACAATCCGATTTCGGCAGACTCATAGCTAAGTCACCAAGCTCCCCGAAATTCTTGGTGAAAGCATATTCTGCTTGCTCTCCGAGCAATCCAAAGATCGTTGGATACCCTCCGAATTCTCGCATGATCGTGGGGTCAGCCATGCGGCGGGTGTACTTGAAGCGATGCAGTTCGAATCTTCGCCGCCGCCTGTGCGGTATCGCGGCAAGGTCATAAGAGCGATCAAAATAGTGATTGACGCACTGGATCGTGGTCGAAATCAGATCGGGAACTCGATCAGAAAAGCTACGGCCCGCAGAATTGCGAAATTCTGGACGAAGACTGACCTGCCAGATCTTATGCTCATGCGGCAAGACCCCCGTAATGATCGACGGTACGAGTTCAGTGGTGGGGATAGTGGTCAGATTGACAGTGCCGTAGCGTTCCAGGGCGGCACAGATATTCGGCGTCAACCCGGTATCCAGGAGCCGCATGTCAAGGCTTGGTATGTAACAGACTAGTAGCTGCTTTGTTGTCGATTGCATGTTGTCGACAAAATCCTATCTGTTGTTTCCTGTCGGCGTTTATCACTGACGGTACTTGAGATTGGCGAGATAGTCAGGCCGACAGAGTGTGCGGGAATGGCGGTGCCGGAAGCAATCTGTTGACGAGCGGATTAGCAAGCAGCAGAACCAGTCTCCGCGTAGCGAACGTAGAGGTAACGGCAGCTACTTGTCGAAAGGAGATCGTCGTTCGAGCCTCTCGTCACGGGCTCGAAAGATGGGTCCGGGTAATGACGCCCTACTTCTTTCCCTTCCCTGGGGGAGATCCAGTGGAATCCGCGATCTCCTTTGAGGCCTCATCGGAGTAATCGCTGGTTAGCCCGAGGTCATCGTAGACGTAAACCGCGAAGAACCATGTGCCCTGATTGAGGTTCTCCACCATGTAGGTCGAGATTCCGGGATTGTTGATCTCCAGAACCTGGTCATAGATGCCACTTGTCCTGCCATAGGCGATGCCATAGCCAGCGATATTCGTCAGCGGCGTCCCATCCACCCGTTCTGTTGGCGGCGTCCACGTGAGCGTTGCGGAACCTACGGCGGAGCCCTCGCTTTGAACCTCGATGTCGAAGGGAGGCAAGGAGGCTTGCTCCTGGGTATCGCTGACAGAGATGGCCACGGAACTCGTCATCCCGACGTCTACTTCCATCGGCGTTCCGGAAAGCGTGCCGTCGGGGGAGTTGAAGCTCGCCCAGCCCGGCTTGTTCTCTATCGAGAATGTCAGATCGTCGCCATCACTATCGTCCGCGGTTGGCGTAAAAGAATAACTCTTCCCCACCATCACCTCGGTCGGCGGATCGCCGCCGATCTCCGGAGGCCGGTTAGTGAGTCCTTCGATTACCTCTATGTCGAACGCCGCAAAGGAGGATTGTTCCAGTCCGTCGCTGACACTAATGGCGATACCAGGGAAAAGGCCGGCATCTGTGGCCTGGGGCACGCCATAAACCCGGCCATCGGAGGGATCGAAGTTTGCCCAGTTCGGCTGATTGACAATGGAAAAACTCAGAGAATCTCCGTCCGGATCGCTCACCGTCGGAACAAAGTCATACATATCTCCCACTGTCGCCGTGGTAGCAGGCGTTCCCTCAATTGTCGGAGCCCTGTTGGGTGGGCCACCCTTGTTGCCTTTTCCGGCTTCAACGGCAGGGCTTGCGCCGAATATAAACAAGGCCACGATAGCTTGCGTGATTCGGTGTGAAGCAGAACCGTTTCGATAAATTCGACGAGGTCCAGATTCATCGACGTGGGCGCCACCCACGGGAATTTCTTGTTGCATGTTTCGCTCTATTGCCATCATCCGCGACCCCTGCTCCTACTGACGAGCAGATTTCCGGCTCTATTCAGACCAGAGTGATCGCCGATGTGGCGCTTGTTCCGGATGA
Source organism: Gammaproteobacteria bacterium (assembly GCA_024640085.1). Lineage (GTDB taxonomy): Bacteria > Pseudomonadota > Gammaproteobacteria > Steroidobacterales > XN24 > JAHEFR01. The sequence continues at coordinate 19,407 of JAHEFR010000002.1, read as the reverse complement.
CCAGAGTCTCCCTGGTCCACATCGTTCCTGGGAATCAAAACGATTGACCGGAATCGCCCCATAAGCACGCAGCAGATGCGTGCTCACCCCAACGTCTACTGCTTTACCGCTGCAACCCCACAGAACGGTCCATTCCATTCATGTCCCGCGAGAAATCAGCAGCAGTCACGATCTGCAGTTCAACAAATCACGGCTCGAACATCTCGAGAACCAATCCAAACTTACCGACCTGACTCGACGTTCGCCAAACCCTCATTTAACATAACTCACGGAATCTCCTAGAAGTTTTCGACCTTTCTCCGTTAGTTAGCTGACAGTAGGGAGGAAACCCGGCTCGCATATCTTCAGCCACCGGAAACAAGAAAAGCGGTCTTGCCCGGCTGACTGCGATTGGCAATGCGTTTGTTGCGCGGGATTCTTGATCTGTGGCAGGTGTGGCAGGTGCCGGTGTTCGGTTTCTTCGAGTAATCGACGAGTTTGGCCCATCGGCTATTCCGTTGCTGCGCCAATCCCGGGCTTATTTGAACCATGCGGCGGCGATGTCGTGCAGATCCCCAACGATGTCTCGGAAAACCAGAGAAACCGAACACCGGCACGAACTCTCTTCACAAGGCCACCCCCGGCAAAGGCGGCACAGGGCAGTGCAGGGCGCTACATACGGCTCTGAGCAGGGCGATTTCCTCCCCGGCGATCGTCCCGTCGCTGGCCGCTGCTGCTGCAAGGGCAGCAACGATCCTTCTTTTCGCAGGTGGCGCCAGTGCATCCAGCACTTCCACGGCTGCCACGGGGTCGCCGGATTCAGCGAGCGCCTGTGGCAGGTCGGTGGCCACGCCAGATGCGAGAGGCCCGGCGGCTCTCAGCCCGTCCCGGAAAGCAGCGCCGGCCAGCCTGTCGTCGTCGTGGCCGACCCTTGCCATCCTCGCGATCACGGAAGTTGTGGCCGCCGACACGCTCCTCGGCCCCGAGCGTCGCGGATGCTGCCGGGCCAGGTCACGGAGCCGGCTATGAAGCACACCGAGCAGGGCGGTTTCGAAAGAGGAGCGGTGATCGTCGAGTTCCGCGATGCGGTCCATGGTCTCGAGAACGTAATCCCGCCGCGTCGGGTCGATGGCGCGGATGGCGGGATAGGCCATGTCCAGGACCGCCAGCTTGCGATCGTCATCCATCCCTCCCAGTGCCCTGAAGACCTCAGCCGCCTCCTTGGCTACCGGCGCCCCGAAGCGGACCTCGATGATGCTCAACTGATGGGCCCGCAGCCCCTCCTTCTCGTCAAGCATAAGGGCAAGCGCAGTGGGAATTGCGCCGTCCACCCGATGGGCGGCATCCCACACCACGACAGGCATCGCGTTTTCCAGGGCCTGAGCGAACTCGACCTGTGCGCCTCCCGACGTCCCGACGGAGTCGACGAAACCGGTCACCGGCACCGCCGGCCCCGGGGAAGCGGTGGATACGGACCGTGCGGGGATGGCCCGGGAAGGAACGTCCCGGGAAACCGTATCCCGCACCGGCCGGTGGGGCTGCAGCGCCTTGAGGCGCGCCTCGATCGGCGGGTGCGTGGCGAACAGACCCGCGATCGACTTGCGCCCGGATGCGAACAGCATGTGGCTGACCTCCTCGGCCCGGGCGGATCTCAGGAACGAGTGGCTGGCCAGTCCGGCGATCTTCCTCAGGGCCTCCGCCAGGCCGTCAGCCTGGCGGTTGAACTGCACCGATGAGGCATCAGCCAGGAATTCCCGCTGACGACAGACGGCAGCCTGGATCATGCGCCCTATCAGAACCCCTATGTACCCCAGCAGGTAGAGAGCGATCCCGGCCAAGGCGATCACCGCCGCTCCCCGGCCACGGCTGCGGGTGACGCCGCGCCGCCCGCCGGTCCGGATCATGGCGCGGCCGACCATGCTTACGGCCATGATCCCGAACAGATATCCCATGAGACGAAGATTGAGCGTCATGTCGCCATGCAGGATGTGACTGAATTCGTGCCCGATCACGCCCTGCAGTTCGTCCCTGGATAGATGAACGAGACAGCCCCGGGTAACGGCCACGGCGGCGTCCGATGGCGTACGGCCGGCGGCGAAGGCATTGATCCCGCTCTCCCGCTCGAGCACGAACACGGCCGGGACCGGCAGGCCGGATGCGATCGCCATTTCCTCGACCACGTTGTAAAGCTGGCGGCGGGCGGGATCAGGGTCGTCCGATCTGACCTCGGTGCCGCCCAGGGACTCCGCCACCCGGGACCCACCGGACCTGAGCTGGGAGAGCCGGAACCAGCTCGCCAGGCCGATGAAGGCCACGGTGATGACAGCGCTTACGGTCAACAGGTCGCTGTTGGCCGCGAGCCACCGGACGTCGGGCGTGTCCATGGACCCGTTGCCCGGCCCCAACGCGAACGCCAGCAACGCGACCACGACGGCGACGCCCGCGGCAGTCATCGTGACGGCGACGGCGAACAGGGTAACGAGCCGCCTCGAGTGGAGGCGGCTGCGCTGCTGGTGTTCGAAGAAATCCATGTGCCGGCGAGCGTCCGCCCTCCGGGAAAACCGCTAGAAGGACACCTGCGGTGCGGTCCGCTTCTCGTCCGACTCGATCTTCAGGAACTCGGCGGCCTTGAAGGCAAACATGTTGGCGACAAAGTTGTTGGGGAAATTCTCCCGGGCGGTGTTGTAGGTCATCACGGCGTCGTTGAACGCCTGCCGGGCAAAGGCCACGCGATTCTCGGTAGAGGCCAGTTCCTCCTGGAACTGCAACATGTTCTGGTTGGCCTTGAGGTCCGGATACGCTTCGGCGAGGGCAAACAACCGGCCAAGCACGCCCCCCAGTGTCGCTTCTGCGCCGGAGAGTTCCCGGATGGCGGCCGGGTCGGTCGGGTCGGCGGCCGCCCTCTTCAGCCCGGCCGAAGCGGCGTTCCTGGCGGTGATGACCTCCTCCAGGGTCTGGCGCTCGTGTTTCATATAGCCCTTGACCGCTTCCACCAGGTTGGGGATGAGGTCATAGCGGCGGGTCAATTGGACGTCGATCTGGGAGAACCCGTTCTTGACCCGGTTTCTTAGATCGATCAGGCGGTTATAGATGGAGATACCGTAGACGGCGAGGAGGACGACGATACCGATAAGGATCCAGAATTCCATTCTCATCCCCAGAAGTGAGTGTCGATTGGAGGGGTGAGAATACGCTGCCTGCCACGGCAAGGAAAAGTCATTGGTCCGGGAACGGGGCGATCCGTTGGAGTCGGTGCTTGCAGGGGACGTGGAATCGCTCCGTCACCAAATAGTTGCATCTTTCATATTTGTGCTTAATATGCACAAATATGAAAGCCGATCCCAAGGCAACCATGCTGAAGTCCTGTCAGGCCATGTTACGCCCGATCGTGCGGCTCTTGTTGAAAAACGGCGTCATGTGGAAGGAGTTCGCAGAGCTGTCCAAGACCGTCTACGTGGAGGTCGCAGGTCGGGACTACGGCATTGGAGGACGCCAGACCAATGCATCGAGAGTTTCCATACTCACGGGCCTGACCCGACGAGAGGTCAAGCGCCGGAGAGACCTGCTCGAGGGCGAGCCCGCCCCGGGGCTGAGCAAGACCAGTAACGCCACGCGACTCCTGTCCGGCTGGTTCCAGGATCCGGATTTTTTGGGCGAAGACGGGGCTCCCATGCCTTTGCGCCGAGAGGGAAGGGACGCATCCTTCGACGCGTTGCACCGGCGGTACGGGGGCGACATTCCCGCCAGCGCCATGCTCAAGGAACTCGTCAAGGCCGGTGCCGTCGCAGAGGAGGACGGTTGGCTTCGGGCGATCAGTCGCTATTACATGCCGGACCCCCTGGACCCGGAGTCGGTCCTCCGGGCGGGCAGCGTAGTCAATGATCTGGGCAGCACCGTCGCGTGGAATCTGGTGCGCCCGGAGGGCGCGCCGTCACGCATCGAGGGGCGCGCCACCGAGCCGCGAGTGCCCACTCGACGGGTGGCCGAATTTCGTGAGTTTCTGGAGGAGCACGGCCAGGCTTTCCTTGAGCTGGTCGATCGCTGGCTGCACGAGAACCGTGCCGGTTCGGGCGCTGCCAAGAAGACGGTACGCCTGGGCGCAGGTATCTACATGATCGAGAACGAGGACAGTGCCGAAAAGGCGGGCGCTGAAGATAACAGCGCCTAGGGCGCACGAGGTTGGTATGAAAGAGCAGTACAGAAGTGGTCGAATAGTTCTGGTCCTTGCCGCGGCGCTGATGGCCGCCGGTTGCGGTGGCGGCGGTAGCGGTTCGGATCCGGTTGTTAATCCGCCTCCCCCGAGCGGCGGGATCGACAGGGGCGGCGTCGCCGTCGGCCCCATCGACGGCTTCGGCAGCGTCATCGTCAATGGCGTCAGGTTCGACACCAGCGACGCCCAGTTCACGGTGGAAGGGAGTCCCGGTGGTCAGGACGATCTCGCCGTCGGGCAGGTCGTGGTGGTCAAGGGAATGATCGACGACGATGGAGCCACGGGGACAGCGGACACTGTGTCATACGCCGCCGCCGTCAAGGGTCCGGTGGAGGTTGGCAGTATCGATCTGGTCAGCCAGACGTTCCGCGTACTGGGTCAGCCGGTCCGGGTGACGACCGCGACAGTCTTCGACGACTCCATCCAGCCGGGCTCCCTCGATGCGCTCGCGGAAGGGGACGTGATAGAGATCAGCGGGCTCCCCGACGCCGACGGTTTCATGCGCGCCACCCGGATCGAGCGCTCGGCGGCTGCCCTGTTCGAACTGAAAGGATTCATCGCCAACCTGGACAGCGGCGCCTTTACGTTCGATGTTGGCGCGCAGACCGTGGATTACTCCGGCGCTCAGCTGGACGACTTCCCGGCGGGTGGTCCCGCCAACGGCGACTTCGTGGAGGCCAATGGGTCTGCCTTCTCCATCGAGGGAGCGCTGATCGCGACGCGTGTGCAGCGGGAGAACGATCTGACCGGTGATGACCTGGGCGAGGACGGTGACGACGCCGAGGTCGAGGGTTACGTAACCGGGTTCCGTTCCGCCTCGGACTTCGACGTCTTCGGTATCCGGGTGAGGACCACCGCTTCGACCCAGTTCGAGCGGGGCACCCAGGCAGACGTCGGGCTCAACGTGCGCCTGGAAGCGGAGGGAGAATTGCAGGCCGACGGATCCATTGTCGCCGACAAGATCCAGTTCCATCCCGAGGGTCGACTGGAGGCATTCGCGCCCGTGGAGGCCGTGAGCGTGGCGACCGGTACGTTCACCGTGCTCGGGATCCAGGTGCAGACCGATACGAGCACCAGTTTCGAGGACAAGCTCCAGGACATGCAGATCTTCGGCATCGCCGACCTGCGCGTGGGCGACTGGGTCGAGATTCGCGGTTTGGAGGACGACCAGGGTCTTTTCCTGGCACAGCGCGTGGAACGGGACGACCCGGAGGACGAGGTAGAGATCCGCGGGACGGCGGAGAACGTCAATGCGCCGGGTTTCAGCATCCTCGGTGTGCCGGTCACCACTAACGCCGGGACGGAGTTCGAGGGTGCCGACGAGGTGCAGATCCCGGCGCAACAATTTTTCGATGCGGCTGAGGGCCGGCTAGTCGAGGTCGACGGCACCTGGGACGGTGCGGTGTTGACCGCCGACCAGGCCAGCCTTGAAGACTAACGTCTCAATTCCCCCTTTTCGCATCGGCAGCGGGCCTTTGGGCCCGCTTTTTTTTTCGGTGATCCCCACTTGGCTTGGCCGGACCGCCTCTGGTAGGGTGCGGCGCCACAGATTTCCCACTGGGAGGATGGAACATGGAAGAGATCGATCAGGTCATGAACGGAGACTTGGTGGCCAAGGCCTACGCCCTCGGGACGGAGTTCGGGATCAAGCTGATCACCGCCCTGATCATCTTCGTGATCGGCCGGTGGGTGGCCCGCTGGCTTGCCGGACTGGTCCAGAAAGGCATGGCGAAGGCCGGAACCGACTCCACCCTGGGCGGTTTCCTGCGGAATATCGTATACATCGGCCTGCTAACTTTTGTCGTCCTGGCCGCTGTCGCTCAGCTCGGGGTCCAGACCACCTCGTTCATCGCGGTCCTCGGCGCCGCCGGTTTTGCCGTCGGTCTGGCTCTGCAGGGGTCGCTGGCCAATTTCGCGGCCGGCGTACTGATCATTATCTTCCGTCCCTTCAAGGTCGGTGACTTCGTCGAGGCAGCGGGGATCGCCGGCGTCGTGGAGGCGATACAGATTTTCACCACCACCCTGCGGACCGGCGACAACAAAACGATCGTGGTGCCCAACGGCCAGATCACCTCCGGCACCATCGTCAACTATTCAGCCAAGGACACGCGCCGCGTGGACTTGGTGTTCGGCGTCGGATACGGGGACGACCTGGACAAGGTCCGACGCGTCATCGGCCAGGTGCTGGCGGAGGACGAGCGGGTGCTGAAAGAGCCCGAAGCCACCATCGGCGTGCTGGAGCTGGCGGACAGCAGCGTGAATTTCGCCGTGCGGCCCTGGGTCAAGACTGCCGACTACTGGCCGGTGTATTTCGATATCAACGAGAAGATCAAGAAGCGGTTCGACGACGAGGGAATCACGATCCCGTTCCCCCAGCAGGACGTGTACCTGCACCAGGTCTCGGGCTGATCGGTCGGCCCGACGGCCGCCAGGTCGCTGCCGCTCTCACGCTCACTGCCGAACTCCGTGGCGGCCCCGTTCGCCGCCGCGGGTTCCGTACAGCATGGTCACGTTGATGCGGCGATCCTCGTAGCGGTCGCCGAAGTGGATGTCGTCGGTCTTGTGGAAAAGGTCCGAATCGAAGATCACGCAGCGATTCTCGCGGTAGGGCACTACCAGTCGCGAGGCGCCTTCACGTTCCAGGTAGTCGAGGATGCGCCGCTGCTGAGCGGGGTCGTAGGTATTGTATTCGTCCACGCCCCACTCCGGGGGTGCTTCCCGGTCCCAGATGACCATCCCGCCGCTGTCGGGGTCGAGATTGGCCTGGTTAGGGGTGATCCAGAAATTCACGTTCACCGCGGCGAAGTCCGCGTGCATGTCGATGCCGTCCAGGCGGCTGTCGTACTTGTACGCCCACAATTGCATGAGGACGTGGTCGCCGAAGATCTGCGGCAACGAGCGGGGCAGTTCGTCGGCGATCTGTAGCAGCAGCGGGCAATTGAAACCGTCCTGGAGATAAGCCCCTACATAGCCATTGCGGTGCTCGAAGTCGTACCAGATGGTGGACTCGAGGCAGAAACGGCGCAGGGACTCAAGAGCCGCCGCGGTGAGGAATCCGTCGATCCACGCGATGCCTGGTGGACGGCTCTGGTAATCGTCGGCGATCTCTTCCGCCACGAGGCCTGGGTCGATCGCCGGGCCCTCCAGCGCGGGCGTCTCCCGGTAACGATGGCAGCGGTTGTAGATCCCGCGCAGCCGGCGTCGTACCGGTGACGGCAGGCTCACCACCTGGCCATCGGGCAGCGAGTCGGGCATGCCCTCCATGACCAGCCTGAGGCGCTTCGCAATCGAATGAAGGGATTTGTCCGCCAGCCCCTGGTCCGACAGGTATTCAATCTGCTGGATGTCGTGGCGGAGCTTGGCGCGGGAGGTGCGCGAGAAGGTCGGCAGCTCGCTGTCGCTGCCCCCGGAGTCCCGCAGCAGATCGTGGGCGCGCCGGAACGTATCCGCCGCCTGATGCAGCCAGCCCAACTCCTTGAGGGCCTGCCCGACGGCGCGCCAGGCAGCGTGATCCCCGCCGTCGGCCCACGCTGCTGACCGCGCGGCGACCAGTGCAGAGCCCGGCAGGTGTTGTTTCCTCAATGCGCCGCTCAGTCGGGTGAGGGCACGGGACCGGTGGCCCGGATGACTGTCGGCGGTATGCCGGAAGCATGCCGTCGCTCCGGCCAGGTCCCCGGCCATCTCCAGGGATTGGCCCAGGGCGAGGCGGAGGTCGGCATCCTCCGGATCGAGGGCCAGTCCGGAATCCAGTATCTCCCGGGCTCTTTCCGGCCGACGCGCATTGAGCATGATCTGGGCCAGGGACAGGCGCGCGGCCGCGAGCCCGGGGGCGAGGTCCAGCACCCGCCGATAACAGTCCGCCGCTTCGTCCGGTTGACCCAGGGCAGAATAGGCTAGCGCCAGGTTGAGGAGTGCGTTGGGCTGATCGGGGCGGATCTCCAGGGATTTGCCCAGTACCCGCACTACCTCCCGGGACTGGCCTGCGGCCAGCAACACCATACCCAGGTTCGCCAGGATAGCGCTGTCATCCGGCCGCATCCGGGCCGCGCTCCCGACCTGATCCAGGGCCTGGGCGATCTCGCCTTGCTGATACGCCACCATACCGAGGTAATGGATCGCATCGATATGGTCGGGGTTGGCTGCCAGGACGTCACGGTAACCGGCCGCAGCGGCGGCCAGGTCCCCCTCCCTATGGGCCTTGAGGGCGCGCCAGAACAGCGTCTGGAAGTCTTCGATCACCATGCCGGTCGCATTATAGTAGCGGCGGCCGCTAGTGCTGGCGTTTGCCCGGCGATGTCAATCTGCGGGGTTGGTGGCCAGGAACACCGCGATCCTTGTCAGCAAAGCGTCCGCGATCGGGTGGACCAGGTCCCGCGGGGCGCCTTCGGCGGTCAACTCGCTCTCCCATCCCCCGGCCGGGTCCGCAGCGTAGCTGCCAGACAGGAGCGCCTCGATACGCTTGGTGCCGAACTGGCTTCCGGGCCGTGTCCCGGTGACCTGGATGTCCAGCGTCCGCGCGTCCGCGGCGGGGTGTTGAGGCATGACCGGCTTGCCCACGCTGAGGGTCACCCGGTAACCCGCGTCTGCGGCCACCATTCCCGCCTCCCTTTCGACCCGGTCGCACACCAGGGTCAGGATCCGGTCGTCGGGATCATGGCGGCAACCGAGGAGCAGTTCGGAGAGCTCGGCAGCCGCGGGCAGCGATTGGCCCAGCCACAGTACCAGAGCAGACGTCGCGGCCAGTCTCCGTGCCGCCGCCCGACGAGTCTTCTTAGTCATTAACCGACCTCTCCTGTCGATGGGTCCTCGAGGGCATTATCACGCCCGTGTCGCAATTTCGTATCCGGCGCAACCCGCCGGGCGGGATATCCCCTAGAATTCTGCCATGAGCGCCGACATGATCCTGCTCCTGACGCTGCTGGCCGTGGCGCTCACGTTGTTCGTTACCGAGTGGCTGCCGGTGGACGTGGTCACGCTCCTCATGCTGACGGCACTGATCGTAGGCGACATCTTGACGCCCGTGCAGGCATTTGCGGGATTCGCCAGCGAGATCATCATCATCCTGTGCAGTGTATTCATCATCTCCGGGGCCGTGGTCAAGACGGGTGTGATGGGAAGACTGGCCGAACGCCTCCGACGGTTTCCTGTGTCCAGCCAGCCCGGGGTGATCGGCTCGGTGATGTCGTTTACCGCTGCCGTATCAGCGTTTTTCAGTAACACCAGCGCCACGGCGATCCTGATGCCCGCGGCCATGGCCTACACCCGCGACGCCCGCCCCGGGCCAGCCCGTCTGCTGATGCCGCTGGCCTATGCGTCCATCCTGGGGGGGAGTTGCACCCTGATCGGGACCTCGACCAACATGGCCGCCAGCGGTCTGGCGCAGCGCATGGGCATGGAGGGCTACGGGCTATTCGAGTTTACCGCCGTCGGGTTCGCCGTGGCGCTGGCAGGGATCGCCTGGATGAGCCTGTTTGGTTACCGGATGCTGCCGAAATGGGAGGAGTCCTCCCTGGCGGAGGAATACCGGGTCCAGACCTATCTGTCGGAACTCGTCGTCCCCGAGCGCTCGCCCCTGATCGGGGTCAGCCTTACCGATCTCGGGCTCGACCAGCGCGAGATCGAGCCACTGGCCGTGATCAGAGAGGGGCGGCGCCTGCCGCCGCACCCGATGAGGAAGCTGCGTATCGGCGACGAGTTGATCGTGATGACGACCCGCAAGGGGCTCATGGGCGTGAAGGAGAAAGGCGACCTGCACATCGCGGCGGAGCAGGGCGAGGTCAGCCGCCATCTGCTGTTGGCGGAGGCGGTCATCACTCCCCAGTCGAGGCTGGCCGGAAGCAGCCTGAGGGAACTGTCCTTCCGCAGCCGCTTCGGGGTATCGGTGCTGGCGATCTACCGGGGCGGTCGCCCGTATCCGGCCAGGATCGCCAACATGGTGCTCCACCCTGGCGACGTGCTGCTGCTGCAGGGAGACAAGGAACAGCTGGCCCAACTGGAGGGAAATCCCGACTTGTGGGGCCTGTCCCCGACCACGGCCGCGGGCGCCGGGCCCCGCAACGGCGCCTTCGTGCTGGCGCTTCTGGCGGCCGCACTCGGCGTGGGTGGGACCGGCTTGCTGCCCTTGTCGGTAGCCCTCCTTCTGGCGGCCCTGGGCGCTGTTCTTCTCCGGTGCATCACCATGGAGGAGGCTTACTCGTTCATCGAGTGGCGGCTGATCGTCCTGATCGGCGGCATGACAGCCCTGGGGCTGGCCATGGAGACCACCGGCACGGCGGCGTTCCTGGCGGCGCATATGGTCGCCTGGGCGGCGCCGATGGGCACCACTGCCGTCCTCGGCACCCTGGTATTGATCACCCTGATACTGACCCAACCCATGTCCAACGCGGCCGCTGCCCTGGTCGTCCTGCCGGTGGCCGTTGCTACGGGCCAGTCCCTGGGGCTCGATCCGCGTTCCCTGTCCATACTCGTCACCCTGGCGGCTTCCCTGTCCTTCCTCACGCCGCTGGAACCGGCCTGCCTGCTGGTATACGGTCCGGGACGCTACCGCTTCCGGGACTTTGTCCGTGTCGGGATGCCGCTGACGCTGATTTCGGCCGCCATGCTGATCTGGCTGGTGCCGATATTCTGGCCCGTCTGAGATTACCCGCCGTCAGCGGCGCATCCGGCCGCACCACCGCGACCAACGGGCCATCCTTCCTTCGATACCGGAGCGCGACCTGTCTCTTCCGACCCGCAGTACAGGTTGAATCAATTATCGCGACGGCGGTCTAGAAGATTGATCCGGCCTACAATCAGAGCCGGGTCGTGACTGGAGAGACGCCATGAGAGTTTCGTCACTGGCCGCTGCGGCCGTCATCCTGGCCTCGGCCTGCGCCGCGCCGGGTTACGAAGGGAAACTTCAGTCGTGGGTAGGACGATCCAATGCCGAACTCGTCGATGTCTGGGGAGAGCCCGGCGACGTCCTGGTAGATAAGGACGGGCGGACGGTGTTCGTCTACGCCACCGTCCGGACCGAGACCATAGGCGGCAAGTCGATGACGACAACCGATCCTCTCACAGGACAGCCGGTGACCTTATCCAAGCCGACACGGGTCGAGACCTACTGGTGCAAGACCTCGTTCACCCTGGGTGAGGACGAGCACGTCATCGCTTATACCTATGACGGCAACGACTGCTCAGGTCATGGCAGATAGATGGCGTAGTGTTTGCGTAGTGGTTCCACCGTCTCCCAGGTGCCCCTGAATCCGGCGGGGATGACGAAAGCATCGCCCGCCGAGTAGGTTTGCGGCTCGCCGTGGTCCGGCGTCAGCACTGCCTTGCCGGACAGGATCTGGCAGAACTCGTGTTCGGCATATTCCACGCGCCAGACGCCCGGCGTCGATTCCCAGATCCCGGAGAAGAATTTCTCCCCGGGGTCCGTGAACAGGTTCCGGGTCAGGGTCTGCGGCTGACCCGAGATCACACGATCCGGCGCACCGGGCTCCGGTGACGGCAGGTCGCGGTCGAACGGGACCAGGTCGGGAATACTCATGCTTCGTCCTCCGAAAGCGCGGCGTGTGGCTTACCCGCCCGGATCCGGTGATCCCTCAGGGCAGGCCCATGGGCTCTTGTGGCGGCCAGGCCGACGCGTCAATGGTTTCGCGGTAACTGTGCCAGGTGGCGTGGCCGAGCAGGGGAAACAGGAACGCCAGGCCGATAAATGCGGTAGCGAATCCGATGGCGACGCTGATCACGATGATACCCAGCCACACCACCATGGCGGCCTTGTTCCTGAGCACGGCGTTGACGCTGGTGACCACCGCCGTGACGGTGTCGGTCTGCCTGTCCATGATCATGGGAAGGGAGAAAGCGCTGGCCGCGAAGGTGATGGCGGCGAAGATCGACCCGACGACGGAGCCGATGGCCAGGAAGCGGGCGAGAGCCTGCCAATCCGCGTTGGTTTCCGCCGGGAAGAATACATGCACCATCGACGCCGCCCTTGCCCACACAAGGAAGATCACCATCAGAACCAGGGCGAAAACCATGCAGTTGGATATCTGTCGGCGCGCTTCCGCCAGACTGCGCCTGAAAGTGGGCCTGCGACCATGCCCCAGGCGCCAGCTGATCGCATACATCGCCACTGCCAGCAGGGGACCGACGAAAACGAACCCGGACAGCAGCCCCAGCAGGGCAAACTTGTTGCCCAGCAGGAGTGGCGGCAGGCTCACGAGCCACGAAAGGCCGACGACGATCAGTCCCCAGGTCATGCTCTGCTTCGGCGCGGCGCGCATGTCGCGGAAGCCGGCGGCGAGCCAGCGGAACGGCGCACCCGGTCCGACGTCGCGGCACGGCGCAACGAAGGGTAATTCCGCCTGATCTGCCGATTTCCGCTTGTCCGTCATGATTTCCCCCCCCGTTCGCCGAGATCGAATCTATAGCACGAAGCGGGGCGGCGGGCATCTTGCCGCGCGGGGCCCCGGTATTCGGCGTGCTCTGTCCGGGCCGAGTGTCGGGATTGCGCGCTCGACGACAATTGTCCCGGGCGTGACGCAGTTCACAGTTTGTGGCGCCCGGGTCGCCGACACTGATTCCGACTCTGGCCATCCGGTCCCCCCCGCCGGAAGGAAGACGACCTTGCGAAACTTCGCAGCGCTGGCGCTCATCGCCATCCTGACGGCTGCCCCCGCGGTTTCCGACGACCGGTCCGGTGTGTTCTTAGGCATCTCCGGCGGCCAGGCCGACGTGAAGGAGACCATCGAGGGTCTCGATCTTGACCAGTTCGATGTTGACGTGCAGGTCGACGATATCTCGCCGGCCTGGGGAGCGTCAGGCGGCTATCAGTTCAATCGATTCTTTGGCGCCCGCTTCGGCTTTGTCGACTTCCAGACCTTCGACGATCTACTGGATGTTGGCGACATCGAAGACGCCCCCGATATCGATATAGACCTGGAAGGCTGGATGATGGGGGTGGACGCCTACCTCCCGTTGAGCCGGTGGATGTCGCTGGCTGCGCGCGCCGGCTATATGGACTGGCAATCGAGACTCAAGGTCGGCGACCTCGGCCTCGAGGAGAGCGACAGCGGCACCGATCCCTTCTTCGGCGGCGGCATGGAGATGAATGTCGGCGACAACGTCGGACTGGACCTCAGCTACACGCGATTCGACGTCGACGGCAGCAATGTCGATTATGCCTCGGTGGGAGTGCGTCTCCGGTTCTAGTCCCGGCAATCTCCCCGGCTAAGCACGACCTTTCGACGGTGGGCTGCCACCCTGACCCGTCATGATTCCCGGGCCGTTCGCCGACGGCCTTATATCGATTCGTTATATCGCGCTGCAAGAAGCGTATTTTCCGTTTCCTTCATTCCCTGTGCTAACGTTCCCCGGCACCGGAGACTCACGGCTCAACCCTGTGCCCGTGACGCTCGGGATCGTCGGCGAGCTGGCGCTGCAGGCGGAGCCCCGTCGGGGCCCGCCGGCCCGCTGTGTGGCGCAGCAACGCCTGCGTCCTGTGAACGATCGTCGAGAATCCCGGTTGCAGCAAAAATGGAGGGGAGAATGAAAAAAGTCACGACCTGGATTGCCCTGGCCCTGGCCGCGGGCACGTTATTTGGACTCGCCGGCAACGCGCAGGCGGAGGCGGCCACCAAGCAGAAGGTGGTCTATCACATCAACTACGACGATCCGAAGCTCGAGAAAGCGGCGCTGCGGAATGTTCAGAATCACATCAACGCCGTGGGCGCGGAAAATCTCGACCTGAAGGTGGTGCTCCACGGCAACGGCCTTGCACTGTTGCTGGAACCGGATTCTCTCGCTCGCCTGCCTAAGTTCAAGTACGCCAACGCGAACGAGGAGATGGCGGCGACTATCGACGGACTCAGGATCCAGGGGGTCCAGTTCCAGGTCTGCGCCAACACCATCAATGGCCGGAACGTGAATCTGGAGACCGATCTCTACAACGTGGAGGACGCCGACATCGTGCCGAGCGGGGTTGCCCAGCTGGCCATCCTCCAGGGTCAGGGATACGCATATATCAAGCCCTGATACCGCTCACCGGGGCCCGCTCGGGGGAACGCCCGAGTGGGCGACAGGGACAGCGCGGGCACCGATGTCGGTGCCCGCTTTTCATCTGCCCCGGGGCGGTCGGCTGGCACGTCGGCAAGCGCGCGGTCTGGAGAGCGGTCTGTCGCTCCTGCCGCTGTAAATCCGTACATGTCCCAATGGCGGGCGGGAGCCGATGGTGCTTAGATTTGAATGTGGTCAAGACTCCCCCGACCACATGGGCACGTCGAGGATAACCCCGGCGTTTCGATAAACTGGGTATGAGCGTAAGCAGGAGGCTCGTCATGTACGCGAGGCTCGTAAAAGCGCACGTGAAACCAGGCAAGTTCGATCTGGCGACCCGAAGGATGGAGGAAAAGGTCATCCCGCTGTTGAGGAAGCAGAGAGGATTCCGCGATGAACTGTCGTTCCTCGACAAGGATCACGAGGAGTCGATCGCGATCAGCTTCTGGGACAATGAGACGGATCTTCGGACCTACGAGAAGGATGTCTATCCCGATCTCATGAAGTCGATGACCGACACCTTCGACGGCAAGCCGGAAGTGCGACACTTCGAAGTCGCAAATTCCACCTGGTACAAGATCCACGCCGCCTGATCAACGGCCGGCGTCGGAAAGCGCGGGGGCGGTCGCAGGATCGCCCCTTTTGCGTGGGCGATGCACCATCCTGTGGCCGGAGCGTCGGGCCGTACTAGCCGCGGATGTAGTTCTCGAGGTGTTCGATGGTCTCCTGCTGTTCGGTGATGATGGCCTTGACCAGGTCGCCGATAGATACGACGCCGGCCAGTTTGCCGCCCTCCATCACCGGCAGGTGCCGAATCCTCTTGTCGGTCATCACGCTCATGCAATGTTCGACGTTATCGTCCGGTTGCGCAAAGATTACATCCACGCTCATGATGTCGCGGACCGGGGTGGTCTTCGATGACCGGCCCTGCAGCAGCACCTTCCTGGCGTAGTCGCGCTCCGACAGGATGCCCACCACGGCATCCCCATCAGTCACGATCAGGGCGCCGATACCTTTCTCGGCCATCAATTTGATGGCATCGAACACCGTCGCGTCGGGGGCGATGGACCATATTTGCCCGCCCTTGTTCTGCAGCAGTTGTCTGACCAATGTCATGTCCTGACTCCTCCCCGCATGAGTGACGGACCGTCGGCAAGGGATCACGCCCGGGCCTCGGTCCGCATTTCTAGCCTAAGTTAGCCGGTTGGGTGCCGGGCTGCCACTCCTGTCTTGCAGGACGCGGTAGCCCAGGCTGCCCGGCAGGCCCGCAACAGGTAGACGCCGAGGTGACGCCGTGGCGAATGGGGACCGGTCACGACATGCACGCGGCGCGCATCATGTAGAGTGTTTTGGCATGCTTTGGACATAAATGCGGGGCAATTTCCAGGCAGCAATGCCAACGGCGATCGCTTGATCAGGCGCCACGGATTCCGCCATTCTGGCGGTTACCGTGCGAGTGTCAGCCAGGGCTCGTTCTGGGCGCCGGACCCGGCGCCCCGCGGTGAAGGGATCCGGCCCGGCCCCTGGCAGAGGCGGAACTGGAGGCAAATGATGTTCGATGACCCTGAAAGGACAGAGATCGACAGCATCGATCATTTCATCGAGGAGTTCGAGACTGCGATGCTGGTAACCGAGTCTTTGAGCGGAGACCTGCGGGCGCGCCCGATGATGATCGCTGGCCACGAGCCCGGAGGCGCACTGCTGTTCGTATCTCGCGCCGAAGATGAAAAACTCCAGGAAGTCCTCCAGACGTCTCGTGTCGCGGTCACGATGCAGGGTGTAGGGCGTTATCTGTCGATCAGCGGTACTGCCAGGCTCGAGACGGACCAGGTCAAGCTCGATGAACTCTGGTCGCCGTCATGGAGAATCTGGTTCCCCGCCGGTAGCGAGGATCCCGATCTCGTTCTGATCCAGATCGAGCCTTCGGCAGCCGAATACTGGGACCGGACGGGAGCCAACAAGCTCGAGTTCTTCTGGCGTGCCGGCAAGGCGCTGTTGCAGGGCGAGAAGACCCGGGACGACAAGCTCAGCGGCCATCGCAAGGTGGGTTTCGGCGAGGGGGGCAGCGATAGCTGAGCGATCAGCAGCGCGGGTCTGCAGGGGGCAAATGATGGCCGCGGCGGCGCGCGGTTGCCCGTGGATGGAAATCGCCGGATCGCGGTCCGGACCGCTGCTCCGATATCGGCGCGACAGGCATCCGGCGGTCAACCGAATTTCGTGCTGCCGGTGCGGGGGTCGCCGTCTTCGCCCAGTGCGTCCAGCGCCTTCTTGATTTCCGCCAGCCGCGGAGGCGAGGTGGAAGGAGATGGCATGTTCTCCTCGGTGGCGACCTCGCGTTGCAGCACGTCGTATTCCCACTGCTGCAGAATCTTCAGCTTCTGATCTCTGGTGAATTCGTCATGTTCGAGAATCTCGGACGGCCGCTCGAAACAGCTCGCGGGATCCTTCAATGCGCTATCAAAATCCAAACCTTTACCTCACTGTCGAATGCCGGGGCGCTTGCAGTACCTGGTCTCGCGTCAACGCGGATCCTGTCCGGACGGATAGCCGCAAACCTTAACATGCCGGGCAGCGATGAACGCTTCCGGCAGGGTACCAAAGCGCTCCGCCACGAGGATCAACCACTTCTCATGTTACGGTGAAAAGGAGTACCAGCCGACATACGGAGGACCATGCAGGAAGCTATACAGACCTACGGCCAGGCCGCCCTCACTGCCCTGGGTTTCTTCTGGAAGGCGGGATGGGCATTCGTGCTCGGCTACGTGGTCAGTGCCTGCATCCAGGTGTTTGTGCCCCGGCGAAAGCTGGCGCTGCACATGGGCGACGGCGGTCCAGCAAGCGTCAGTCTGGCCACGGTCTTCGGCGCGATCTCCAGTTCCTGCTCGTTCGCTGCTCTGGCCGCGGCACGCGCCCTGGTGCAGAAGGGCGCCCACTTCGTCGCCGCCGTCGCGTTCATGTTCGCCTCGACGAACCTGGTGATAGAGCTGGGCATCCTCATCCTGATCTTCCTCGGTTGGCAATTCCTGGTCGCCGAGATCGTCGGCGGCCTGCTGCTGATTGCCATCAGTTCCATGCTGATCAGAATGACCTATCCGGACAAGTGGCTGGAGGAGGCGCGCAGGCGCGCAGATAAGGCCGCCGCGCCGGAGGACGATGAGTTCGACTGGCGGGACCGGGTGCGGAGTCTCCGCGGGTGGGAGATGGTCGGGCGGAGATTCGTGATGGAGTGGCAGATGGTCTGGCAGGAGATCCTGATCGGGTTTTCACTGGCCGGCTTCATCGCGGTATTCGTCCCCGACAGTTTCTGGCGGGCTCTGTTCCTCGCCGAACTGGCGGAGATCCACCCCGACAGCTTCCTGATCGTTATTGAGAACGCGATGGTAGCGCCGTTCGTCGCCGCCGCCACGTTCATCGGCTCCATGGGAAACATCCCCCTGGCGACCGTGCTCAACTCGGGCGGCGTCATGTTCGCCGGCATCATGGGATTTATCTATTCGGACCTGATGGTGCCGCCGCTGGTCAAGATCAATGCCAAGTACTATGGATGGAAGGCTTCGCTGTATATCGCGGGCGTCATGTACGTAAGCATTATCATCACCGCGGTTGCGCTTCACTACGGATTCGTGGCCGGCGGGATCACGCCCGAGGCGCCTCGCCAAATCGGCGAAATCGTGGCGTTCAAACTGGATTACACGTTTTACCTGAATGTCCTTGCGCTTGTCGTGGTGGCGGCGATGATCTGGCTCGCCAGGCGCCGGAGCCAGCCAGGTTCGGCTCGCGCCACCAGGGCCTTGTCAGTCCAGGATGTGGTCACAGCGGTCTTCGTCCTGTTGCTGCTTGGCGGGCTGATCTCGACAGCGTTATAAACGCGGACAGATCGTCAACCCGAACGCTTTGCCCCTTGTCGATGCCCGGATCTAGTCCTCCGGATCCTGCTTGAACCGGCGCACGTAACGCAGGGTGACAAAGTTGATCAGCGTCATCAGTATTGCGATTTCGTAACGCCCGAAAGCCACTGCCATTCCAATCAGGCCGGTGTTCCAAATGCTGGCCGCCGTGGCAGTCCCGTGGACGCTGCCCTTGCTCTTGAGGATGGCGCCGCCGCCAATGAAACCAATACCCGTGATCAGTCCCTGGAGAATGCGCGCCTCCGCGTCCGTTGAGTCCAGCACGGATATGCCAACCAGGGTGTAACCGCAGGCGGCGACTGCGACCAGCGGGAACGTCCTCAGGCCAGCGCCGCGGCTACCGCGATCGCGGTCCATGGCAATGGGCAGTGAGAGAAGATAGGCAATCGAGAGGTGCAGCAAGTTGAACCAGATCTCGGGCCAGGCGATATCGATTTCAGGCACTTTCAATCCTCCTCGGACCGCGTTCGCTGTAGCGGGATTTCAGGATTGATCCTTGCTTGCAGATTCTTTGCTGCAGCCCTTCGCTCACCTGCAGGTCCTTGCATGAGCAGTCTTGCGGCGAGGATCTCGGACCTTCGGCCGCGCGTATTCCCGTTAAGCCAGATTATGCACCAACGGATTCGAAATCCATCTGCGCCGGATTTCCGAGTGGTGCCGGCCGGACATTGACCTAAAGAGCCAGGGAGTGGGCGAGGCGAGATGCTGGCGAACTCGACCATTCAACAAAAACGCCCGTCCCGCATTGGGTGAGGACGGTCATTTTCTTATGAATGGTCGGGGTGAGAGGATTTACTCGGGACCCCCGTTCCCTCGCCCTTCGGGCCAGCGTCGCTGTGCTCCGCTGTTCAAAATCGCGAAGCGCGATTTTGTGAACCTCTGATTCGGTCCGCGAATCCCTCCCGGCATCCAGAAAGAAAAATGCCTCCCCGTTTCCGGTGAGGGAGCCAATTTTCCTTTCTGGATTTGGTCGGGGTGAGAGGATTTGACTCGCGGCTGCGCCGCTCGGTCCTGCGGACCGCGCTCGCTTCGCTCACGCGCCCTGATTCGCTGCGCGAATCGGTGAACCTGTCATTAGGTTCCATCTACCGACCATTCACCAAGAAAGGCCGTCCCGACTCGGGTGAGAACGGCCTTTTTCTCATGAATGGTCGGGGTGAGAGGATTTGAACCTCCGGCCCCTGCCTCCCGAAGGCAGTGCTCTACCAGGCTGAGCTACACCCCGATCAGTGGGAACGCTCGACCGCGATGCGGGCGAGGTCCGCGAGT
>JAHEFR010000070.1 GCA_024640085.1 Gammaproteobacteria bacterium | reverse complement strand
GGGAAAGCTACAGAGCCACGACCAACACCAGATCTGGGCCCCAAGTCTGCACGCGCACCCTACCGCTGGGATGACGAAACCGATAGGCTTGCTGGAAAGCGCAATTCGCAGGAGTGCATGCACATGCGCCCACTTCGTGCCGATCGCTCCCTCAAGTGGCGATATGCCTTTGGGGAACTCATTCTGATCGTGGCCGGTGTCATGATCGCCCTCGCCGCCTCTGACTGGAATGAAGGCCGACAGCTGCGGCAACAGGAAGTGGCGTTGCTGGCCGAAATCCGTTCTGGCCTGCTTACAGACCTGAGCGCTTTCGAGTCCGGGCTGCAGACTGCCAGGGCGGCGGAGAGTCAGATTGTCTCTTTACAGAACATGCTCGGGACGACACCACCCTATGATGCCGCCATGGACGAATTGTTCGGCGCAGTCTACGGGATGCGTTCTATCCAGCTCAACACGGCATCGTACGACACCCTGAAATCCTTCGGCCTTTACCTCGTTTCCGATGATCAACTCCGGCTCGGTATCGCCCGGATCTATGACTACCACTACGACAGGATCGATTCCATCAACCGGGTCGAAGTGGAGATCAATCTTGAGGTATTCCGGCCCTACTATCTCGAGAACTTTCGCGACATCCGATTCAGGGAGTCGGCAACTCCTCGGGACTACAACAAGATCATTTCGGATACCTACTATCGGAACCTGGTGGACTATCGACTGAGCACGCTGCGTGTCAACCAGATAGAGCCGTACGCGGAGACGATCGAAGAAATCGGGATTGTCATGAAAATGCTGGACCGCGAACTGGGTGACCGGTCGGGGACCTCCAGGTAGGCAGGCCCACTCCGGAGAAAAAACCGGAAGCTCTTGGGTAATGGCCACCGGTGCCGGTTATGGATTCAATGCTTATCGTGGCACCAGATCTGGAGGCTACGGCAACTGCGGCCCGGCATATTTGAGCGCGAAAGAACGCGACATTCTGCACGTCATTCCCTGCTCAGTGACCTCAGAGAAGAGGTCGCCGACGATCGACTCCTCGGTGTTGACCTGCCAGGTAAAATTGATCGTCATCGAGATACCGTCCTGCATGCCGCCTACGGAACCTGTGTACCGACCACTGGTTGCATCGACAGCGCGCATGGTCAGGGGCGCCGTGTCCTCCGCAAGGCCGGTGCCGTATACGGTCCATCCGCAGTCCCTGATCTCCAGGACGCCAGTTTCCTGAGACGCTTTCAATGGCATGTTGATCATCGCCCCGCACACCATGCTGCCGGTAAAATTCGAGACGTCCCAGAGCCCTGCCCTCGGGACCAGCTCGGGGGCTTCACAGTCGGCGGATTCATCGGGTGCGGGGGTTCCGCCCGATCCACCAGGCGGGGCGGCCCCGCCCGGGCCACCCGGAGCGGCGGCTCCTCCGGATCCGCTGCCGGAGGAAGCAGCGCCACCCCTGTTTTCGGCGAGATCGGGCGCCCGATACAGAAACACGCAGGTCACCATTTCTCGCGGGTCGATATTGAAGGTGGCCTGGCGTGCCTCGATCGCACCGCTGCTGGGCGTAGCACTGTCCCCATCGTCGCAAGTAATGCTGACGAGAACCAGGTCGGGTGGGGCGCCCGACTCCATCGTCTCGTGTACTCCCGGCACGAGGCCAGCCTGGGCAATCCTGCCGCCTGCGGTGACGGTGCCCCCGGGTGTTCCGTCGAAGATGAAGCTGCCTTGCAGCCCTGGTGGCTCCGTCTCCACAGTGACGACCGCGGCACCCACATCATTCGCCCTCGCCTCCTGGGTCACGGCGTTGGCAACAAGCGCTGCCGCCCCCATGGCTACTGCCACATTGATGCTCCGGATCTTCATAACTGCCCCCACTTGTCACAAGACCGGTGTCCCGGCTGGATCCTTGGCTCTCGCTGCCTTCTCCAGGCGGATTCAATCCCACGCCGATCCGGCAGCCAATGTCGGCGCATGCACCATCAGGCGAGCATCGCCTCTCCGTGAACAATACAACGGTCCAGTACCCCTGAACTAGTCCATCTCGCAAGCGTCCAGGATTGCTCCACGTCGGACCCGTCACTCGGGCCGACCTGGGAGGTGGGTCCGGGAGTCGCAGGCATGCAGTCCGGAGTCCGCCAGCCGGAACCTTCCGGATTCATCAGCTCTGTCCTACTCCGGCAGGGCCAAATTCAGCTCGATGGTCGATACCTGTTCGTCTGACCGATCCGGTCTACATCCCTCTCACTCTTGAGCCTCTCCGGGGTGATCTGGCAAGCGCAGGGCGAGACGGCCCTACCGACCCAACCGAACAACTCGAGCAGCTACACACACACATCCGCGATCTGCAATATCAGCCAGGAGGCAACGGCATAGAGGACCGCGACCTTGGCGACGTTGCGCCGCTGGAGTTCTCCAAAAAATGACATGTTGCCGTGCGTGTCCGTCCAGCGCTCAGCGGAGCATGGGACATGCCGGCCGCTTTATCGACAACGCAGGGGTGGCCACGATCCGCCCGAGGAAGGAGGCGGAGAATCAATTG
>JAHEFR010000069.1 GCA_024640085.1 Gammaproteobacteria bacterium | reverse complement strand
TTCCGCGCAGGCTGCATACGGCTATGCCGCCGGACAAGTACTCGAGGCCGCCGTACGATTGGCCGATACGCCTGATCACGACGCGGTCCGTGATCAACTCCGCGAGATGAAGTTCCGTTCGCTGCTCGGCCACTATCGCGTCGACAGCTCCGGCATCCAGCTCGCCAAGAAGACTTATGTCCTCCAGTGGCAAGGCGGTTATCGCCTACTGGTCCTGCCCGAGGACGTCGACGACACTCCCGTCCAGTTCCCGTTCGTTCCCTGGTCCCAGCGCTAGTCCCGCTTCATCTGAAGCGACACTGATCGCTCGGCCGGCGGCATGCCCTGCGGACTCCGATTGCGCCAGCTATAAGTATTGTAAGAATTCGATAAGGACGCATCGCCACGGCCGGTCGACGGCGTGGCGGGCGAGCGCCGGGGAGAGGCGGTGTGCATTTCCCCATGGACATCGGGAGGATCCTACGATGTTGGGCGAAGACAAGCGGCTGGCCCGTCAATCCATGACGACCCCGGTCGATCCGGCCGGTTCCGCGAGATTCGCGGTGCAGGAGATCGCTCGATTCAAGACCAGGTTGCGGCGTCGGGCCAGCCTCTTGAAAGAGGAAATCAGGCTCGGGCTGTTGAAGTACGATGAAGACCGTTTCGCCGCCCTGGCCGATCGTGTGGGCGATCTCGAGGACCAGTCCGTCGCCAATCTGGTCGGCGATCTGGATCTGAGCGAGATCGACAGAGACGTGGAGGAGCTCCGCGACGTGGAGTCCGCGCTGACGCGTCTCGCCGAGGACCGATTCGGGCTGTGCATCGACTGTGAGAAGCTGATCTCCTTCGAGCGCCTGGACAAGCTTCCCAGCGCGGCACGCTGCCACGCCTGCCAGGAGCATTTCGAGGCGAGGGATCGCAGGCCGGCATACCGGAAGCTGTAAGCCAGGACCTCATGCCCGGCGGCGATCTGCCTGAATCCGGGACACGATCCGCGTGGTGCTGCGACAAGCCCGGGCATCCGCCCCGAAAACGGCGGGCTGAGACCCGGCCGGAACCTCCATCGACTTGTCTCTACCGCCCATCCCATCGCGAGATGTGACGCCAGCCGTTGTTCTGCTCAGGTGACTCGGTTAACGTCGGAAGCCTGACGTATCGAGTGACGGACCGGGGCCGTGAATCTGCGCGAACAAGTCGAAAAGCTGCTACCTGGTTGGGAGAGTTGGTATCCCAGTCTCTTCGATGCGGCGCGTGACCTGGGCATCATCCGGGCCCGCGTCTGCCCGCCGTCCTCCCTGCTGCTTTCTAGCCGCCATTCCGGTATTCGTCAGGACGCCCAGAACAAGCACCGTGAGAACTGGGGCGGCAGCGGCAATGTGACGCCGATCCCGCGTCGCAAGAAGCGCCGCCGCTGACCTTGCGCACAGTCGACTCGACTGGCTAGGCGCTACGGCCCGCGCGGTTATCGCCTGCGGGGCCGTGGCCTGGAGGGCAGGGGACGTGCTGTTGGAGGCCTGTGACCGGGAGGGCGATGTCCGGGAGGGCGATGTCCGGGCCGATGGCCCGGATGCCTTGGGGGAACGACGACCGTACCGCCGTAGTACCCGCGCCGGTAGTAATAGGGATCGTTCCAGCCGGAACCATAGTAGTAGCTTGTACTGACGCTGGTGTAGCCACTACCGCTGGACTCGCATCCCGACATGGCCGCGAGGGCGATTACGGCCGCGACGGACGCCAGGAGAGCGGGCAATCTCGCTTTCATTGCTGCGCCTCCTGTTCCTCTGGAAACTCCCAGCGAATCAGGCCGATCGGCGTTCCGACCGGGTCCGCCACAATGGCCAGATCACCGTTGATGTTGGCCGGGTCCGGCGCCACCAGGACTTCTCCTCCCAACGCTTTGACCCGCTCTACCGCCTGTTGGACGTTGTCCACCCGAATGTATCCCAACCAGGTCGGCACCGTGTCCGATTCGGGGGACAGCGAACCGATGCCGCCGCGGGAGTGTTCTCCACTGGCGAGGAAATAGTCGACGATCTCCGCCGTGTCCGCCTTCTCGAGAACCTCGTAGCCAAACAGAGACTCATAAAATTCCGCGGCTGCGGTCACGTCTCTCGTAAACAACTCATGCCACAGAAACTCGCCGACCTCCGGACGATAGTCCCCCGGATCGCCGCTGCTGGAGTGAATGATGCCGATGACGGCCTCGTCCGGTGCCGCGAGGATGGCGAAGTCGCCTCTGTTCGGCAGGGACCGCTTGGGTAGCAGCGCGCGCCCCCCTTCTTCAATGATCGCCGCCTCCATTGCCGCCACATCCGCTACCGAGATGTAGTGGGCCCAGCGACCGTACTCTCGTTCCTGGCCGGCTGCTTTCCTGAATGCGAGACCCGCGACGGCGAAACCGTCCTTGTAGAAGATCCCGTAGGGATGCGGCGGGTCACTCACCCAGCGCCATTCCCATCCGAATAGTTGCGAATAGAATGTGCGGGCGGCGTCCATATCGCTGGTGAAAAGGTCCGCCCAGACGAATTTGCCGGGGATATGCTGCGCCGTGGCGGGATCG
>JAHEFR010000055.1 GCA_024640085.1 Gammaproteobacteria bacterium | reverse complement strand
CCTCTGCAGGTCGCCTTCGCCGGCCGGCTCCATGCTCTCGACGATCAGCTGATAGTCGCCGCGGGCCTCGTAGATGCTCAACCGGCCGCGGCAGATCACCGCCTGGCCGTCGTCGGGCCGGAAGGCCAGTCGCAGCTTGTTCTGGCGGAACATGGCGCAGCGCAACTGTGCGCCCTGATCCTTGAGGGTGAAGTAGATGTGGCCCGATCCGGGCCGGGCCAGGTTGGACAGTTCTCCCTCCACGCGGACGGACGAGAACCCGGTCTCTAGCAAGGTGCGCGCCTCGCGATTGAGGCGGGAGACGGTGAAGATCGCTTCGTCCGTGTTCGTCGGGTCGCTGGGCCTCGTCTTCATGGGGGCATGATACCCGCCGGCCCCGCGACGCGGGAGCCGCGGTTTACGCTCGGGCGCCGCGGCCGTAAAATTGACCGTTTATACTCTTGGCCCCGAACGGAGTGTCCCCCATGCGCATAGTCGAACACGCTCTGACTTTTGACGACGTGCTGCTCCAGCCGGCCTACTCCGAGATCCTGCCCAGGGATGCCGGGCTGGCCACCCGCCTGACCCGGACTATCACGCTCAACGTCCCCATCGTCTCTGCCGCCATGGACACGGTGACCGAGGCGCGCCTGGCGATCGCCCTGGCCCAGGAGGGCGGTATCGGTATCGTTCACAAGAACATGACCGCTGACGCCCAGGCCCGGGAAGTGCGGCGGGTCAAGAAGTTCGAGAGCGGCGTCATCGTTGATCCGATCACGGTCGGCCCGGACAAGACCATCCGTGAAGTCCTCAATCTCACCCGTGAAAAGAACATCTCCGGCGTGCCCGTGGTGGACGGCGACCAGCTCGTCGGCATCGTGACCCACAGGGATCTGCGCTTCGAGACCCGCCTGGATGCCCCGGTCTCGGAGGTGATGACCGCGAAAGACAAGCTGGTGACGGTGCGCGAGGGCGCCGATCCCGACGAGGTGCTGCTGCTCCTCCATCGGCATCGTATCGAGAAGGTACTGGTGGTGGACGACGAGTTCTGCCTGAAGGGCATGATCACCGCCAAGGATTTCCAGAAAGCCACCGATTTCCCCAACGCTTGCAAGGACGACCGCGGCGCCCTGCGGGTCGGCGCGGCCGTGGGCACCAGCCCCGAGACCGACGAGCGGGTCGGTGCCCTGGTGGAGGCCGGCGTGGACGTGGTGGTGGTGGATACCTCCCACGGCCACACCCGCGGGGTCCTGGACCGGGTCAGGGCCATCAAGCAGGCCTATCCCGACCTGCAGGTCATCGGTGGCAACATCGTCACGGCAGACGCGGCCGTGGCGCTGGCCGAAGCCGGGGCCGACGGGGTCAAGGTCGGCATCGGGCCGGGTTCCATCTGCACCACTCGCGTTGTAGCTGGCGTCGGCGTGCCCCAGATCACGGCGGTGGTCAACGTCGCCAGGGCCCTGGAGAAGAGCGGCCTGCCGATGATCGCCGATGGCGGCATCCGTTTCTCCGGCGACCTGGCGAAGGCCATTGCCGCCGGCGCCCATTCGGTGATGATCGGCGGCCTGTTCGCCGGTACCGAGGAATCCCCGGGCGAGGTGGAGTTATTCCAGGGGCGCTCCTACAAGTCCTATCGGGGCATGGGTTCCCTCGGCGCCATGGCCCAGAAGAACGGGTCCAGCGACCGGTACTTCCAGGACGCCACCGACGAGATCGAGAAGCTGGTGCCGGAAGGGATCGAAGGGCGTGTGCCATACAAGGGCGGTGTGGTCGCCATCATCCATCAGCTGGTCGGCGGGCTGCGCTCGGCCATGGGCTACACTGGTTGCGTGAGCATCGACGACATGCGCTCCAAGCCGTTGTTCGTCAAGATCACCTCCGCCGGCGTCCGGGAGAGCCACGTGCACGACGTCACCATTACCAAGGAGGCGCCCAACTACCGCTCGGATTGAGGGGGCCGCCAATGACTCGACGCGACATCCACGAAGACCGGATCCTGATCATCGATTTCGGATCCCAGTACACTCAGCTCATCGCCCGCCGGGTCCGCGAAGCCGGGGTCTACTCCGAGATCCACCCCTGGGACATGCCGGATCATGAGATCCGGGACTTCGCCCCGCGGGGCATCATCCTCTCCGGCGGCCCCGAATCGGTCACCGAATCCCGGCCGCCGCGCTCCCCGGAGGCGGTGTTCGAGCTCGCTGTCCCGGTCCTCGGCATCTGCTACGGCATGCAGACCATGGCCGCCCAGCTCGGCGGCCGGGTCGCCAGTTCCCACAAGCGCGAGTTCGGTTATGCCCAGGTCACGGTGGCCGATGACACCCGCCTGCTGGAGGATATCGAGGACCATGCCGACGACGACGGCCGCGGCGTCCTCGACGTGTGGATGAGCCACGGCGACCGGGTCGAGGAGATGCCGCCGGGGTTCGAGCCCATTGCCATGACCGAAAGCGCCCCGCTGGCCGGCATGGAGGACCATGGCCGGCGCTTCTACGGGCTGCAGTTCCACCCGGAGGTCACCCATACCCGGCAGGGCAAACGGATCCTGGAGCGTTTCGTCCACCAGATCTGCGACTGCGGTTCGGACTGGACGCCCGGCAGCATCATCGACGACAGCATCGCCAGGATCCGGGACCAGGTCGGCGGCGACCGCGTGCTCCTGGGACTGTCCGGTGGCGTGGACTCGTCGGTGGTGGCCGCCCTCCTGCATCGAGCTATCGGCGACCAGCTCACCTGCGTATTCGTGGATCACGGATTGTTGCGCAAGGACGAAGGGGACCAGGTGATGGCCACCTTCGGCCGCCACCTCGGCATCCGGGTGCTCCGCGTCAACGCCGAGGAACGGTTCCTGTCGGCGCTGGCGGGCGTCGAGGACCCGGAGGAGAAGCGCAGGATTATCGGTCGGCTGTTTGTCGAGGTCTTCGAGGAAGAGGCCAGGCGGCTGGAGGGCATCCGCTGGCTGGCCCAGGGCACCATCTACCCGGACGTCATCGAATCCGCCGGAGGCAAGACCGGCAAGGCCCACGTCATCAAGTCGCACCACAATGTGGGTGGCTTGCCAGAGCGCATGCAGATGGCGCTGGTGGAGCCCCTGCGGGAATTGTTCAAGGACGAGGTGCGGCGTATCGGTCTGGAGTTGGGGCTGCCCTATGACATGGTCTATCGCCACCCCTTCCCCGGCCCCGGGCTCGGCGTGCGTATCCTCGGCGAGGTCCGGGAGGAATACGCCGATCTCCTGCGCGAGGCAGACCACATCTTCATCGAGGAACTGCACCGGCACGGACTCTACGAAAAGGTCAGCCAGGCATTCGCGGTTTTTCTCCCGGTGAGATCTGTCGGCGTGATGGGCGACGGGCGTCGCTACGACTACGTGGTGGCGCTGAGGGCCGTCGAGACGGTCGATTTCATGACCGCTCATTGGGCGCGGTTGCCCTACGATTTTCTCGAGCTCGTCTCGCGCCGCATCATCAACGAGGTGGCGGGGATTTCCCGGGTGACTTACGATATTTCCGGCAAGCCGCCGGCCACCATCGAATGGGAGTAACCGATGTTCGAACTCCACTATTTCGCCCAGCTTCTGACGGAGTGGTGGTATGTCCTGGTGCCCCTGCTGCTGATCAGCAGCGTAGGCACTCGCAAGAAGGACAACCGGGCGCGTGTGCTCCAGGTCTTGAGCCGGATCGTCGGATTCATCGTCGCGGTCATCATCGTTCTCGGGATATTCGGCCTGCTGATCCGTTGACCCCGGGGCCAGGGCTGGCTGTCTGGATACCGCCGCCGAACCCGTTCCTGAGCGAATGAGCCCCGATCCAGCCGCAGACTTCGACCGGTCCATGATGCATCGGGCCCTGAGCCTGGCCGGAAAGGCCGGTGGAGCGGGGGAGGTCCCGGTGGGTGCGGTCGTGGTGGTGGACGGGCAAATTGTCGGCGAGGGCTGGAACCACCCGGTGGGCAGCCATGACCCGACCGCTCACGCGGAAATCCAGGCGCTGCGCGAGGCCGGCGCCAGCCTTGCCAACTACCGCCTCGTCGGCGCCACCGTCTACGTCACCCTCGAGCCCTGCGCCATGTGCGCTGGTGCCATGGTCCACGCACGTATCGCCCGGCTGGTGTACGGGGCCGCCGATCCCAAGTCTGGTGCTGCGGGGGGCGTGTTCGATATCGTCCGGTCACCGCTCCTCAATCACCAGGTAGAGGTGGAAGGCGGCGTCCTCGCCGACGAGTGCGGCGAACTTCTGAGAGATTTCTTCCGCGCTCGCAGATGAATCAGCCGGCGTCGTCGGGCCTGCTGTCTTCGGACGGTTCCGCCCGTGTAGTCACCGAGTCGGAGAACTCGCCGGAAGTCAGCCACATCAGGGCCTCGTAATAGCTGCGGACATTGTCCACATAGTGGACCGGCGCATAACCACGGGCATAACCGCGCTTCACTCTGCTGTACCACTTCTTCTGGGTGAGCAGCGGCAGACTGGCCCGGACATCCGACCATTTGTCCGGGTCGCCGTCCTGTATCTCCGTAATGATCCGCGCATCCTCGAGATGCCCGAAGCCGATGTTATAGGCGGCCAGCGTGAACCAGGTCCGGTCCGGTTCCGGTATCCGCCCGGGGATCTTCTTCTTTACCCGCGCCAGGTACCTGGCCCCTCCCAGGATGCTGTCCCGTGGGTCCTCCCGGTCCGCTACCCCCATCATCCGGGCCGTGTCCTGGGTCAGCATCATGATGCCCTTGACGCCCGTGGGAGAGACCGCAGTCGGGTTCCAGTGGGACTCCTGGTAACCGATGGCCGCCATCAGTCGCCAGTCCATGCCGATGTTCTCGGCCGCCTCCTGGAACAGGTGTTTGTATCGGGGCAGGCGATCGTCCACGTGCTTAAGGAAAGTCCTCACGCCTACGTAATCGAATTCCTTCCGTGGCCGGAAATACCGTTTGTCGATCCGGGCGATCAGCTGCCGTGTGGATGCCAGATGAAAGTACTCGTCGACGGCCTGTTTCAGGCTGTCGTCGAGATCGTCCAGCCTGAGCGCCCATCCCAGGGGCTGGGGCTCTGACAATTCGAAGGCCGCCCTGGCTTCCGGATAGAAGTACCGGCTGACGCGGAAGGCCGACGAGTCCACCACGGTAAAGTCGAGATCGCCGGTGGACACCCGCCCGAGCAGTTCCTCCTGGTCCGCCGTGGGGAATTCCAGCCAGGTCAGGTCAGGATGGTCCTCGCGGAGTCTGGTCAGCGTGTCCACGTGGCTGCTGTCGGAAGCGACGCCGAGCTGTCCGCCGTAAAGATCCTCGACGTCCGTGGGTCGCCTGTCGCCTGACCCGTAGACCAGCGTCTCGGTGACCGTGCGGTATTCGGGGCCAAAGACCACCCCCTCGGCCCGGCCCTCGCTGGCCGTGAGCCCTGCCGCCGCCACCTGGGCACGACCGGAGACCACGTCGCCCAGTATGGCGCGGATGCTGTCTTTGGAATAGATCTCCAGCTTCACGCCCAGGTGGTCCGCGAACCCCTTCACCAGCTCGTACTCCGGCCCCGTCGGGCCCTCGGGCCCGAGGTAATAGGTGGTCGGGCTGTTGCGGGATACCACCCGCAACACGCCTGCCTCCTGCACTTGCCCGAGCAGGTCCGGAGACATGTGGCATGTCGTCAGCAGCAGGTAGAGCAAGAGGGTACTGATGACGCGCAAGTTCAATTCTCCCGGAGGACCTGCGGCCGATAATAGCCAAATGGACGTCCCCGGCTGAGCAAAGGTTCACGTTCTGCTTCGACATCGTCTGCACCGACATGGTGCGGATTGATGCCGATCCATTCAAAAGCAGTCACTTATGCCCATGTCCTGGCACGAGCTGCCGCCGGACGAAACGCTGTCTATCATGCCTCGCTGCCGCCCTGGCCGCGTTGACGGCCCCCGGTCCGACCGGGATAATCCCGCCCCTCCCGGAGGGGTGCCAGAGTGGTCGAATGGGCTTGACTCGAAATCAAGTGTAGGGTCTTCCCTACCGTGGGTTCGAATCCCACCCCCTCCGCCAATGAAAAGGAAATGGGCCCATCGGGCCCTTTTTCTTTTCATCAGATGGGGGTGTGTGGACGAACACACCGGGGTTGAACCGAGGCGCACGTCGTGCGCCGCCCGCAGGGTGAGGTTGCGCAGCAACCGAATCAATCCCACCCCTCTGCCAGACATCACAACGGGTCCCATCCGGGACCCGTTGTGATGTTCGGATGAGGATTCAGGAACCCTGTTGGAGTGACGCAGCCGCTAAGCGGGCGAGCCAATCCCACCCGCTGCGTAAGTGTAGAATCGGGCCACTCATACGAGGGCTCGCATGTCTAGACTGGCTGGCAAGTTACATCTGCTGCTTGACGAGCTTAGGCGTCGCAAGGTCTATCGCGTGAGTGCCGGGTATGCGGCTTTCGCGTTCATCATTGTCCAAATCGCTGACCTGGTGCTGCCCGCATTCGACATGTCGGATTCGGTCTATCGCATGGTTGTCGTTCTGGCTCTCATCGGCTTTCCAGTAGCTATCGTGCTGGCTTGGATCTTCGAATGGACGCCTGCCGGCGTCCGTGTCACGCCCGCCGCGGAAGAATGCGAGCCAGCAACGGCGCATGCACCTCGAATCAGAACGGCCCTGGAACTCGTAGTGGCGGTGCTCGCGATCGGTGGTGCGATAGGCGCGAGCTGGTATCTTGCCCGTCCGAGTTCCAAGTCCACTGGCATCGTGGACCGATCGATCGCGGTGCTGCCGTTCGTCTCGATGAGCCCGGATCAAGCGGACTCTTTCACCGATGGGATTCACGATGACCTTTTGACGCGGTTGTCAGGCATTCACGGGTTCAACGTCATCGCGCGAAGTTCGGTTGAAGGCTACAGAAATAGCGACAAGTCGTCGACGGAGATTGCATCCGAGTTGGGCGTGCGTTGGGTGCTGGAGGGGGCCATACAGCGTACCGGTAATCAGGTTCGTGTAAGTGTAAGTCTGGTCGACCCGGATCCCGGTGTGCAGGCCTGGGCGGACTCCTATGTGTACGATCTGTCCGCAGAAAAGCTCTTCGCCGTACAGTCCGAGATCACGCACATGATCGCCGAGGCGCTGCAGACTCGCCTGTCTCCACAGGAAGAACGAATCGTCAGTGCCATGCCGACAGAGGATCTGGAGGCTTACAGACTGGTGGTTGAAGCGAGGACTCTCCTCGACCAACGCGAAGAGACACCGATGCGACAAGCATTGATGCTGTTCGAGCAGGCGACGGCATTGGATCCGGATTTCTCGCTCGCGTGGGTCGGTGTCGCCGACTCGGTCTACGAACTTGTCGACTATGGGTTCGAGATGCCCGATGATTCCGTCGAACGCGCAATGCGGGCAGCCACACACGCGATCCGGCTAGATCCCGAGAACCCGGAGGCATATGTGTCTGTCGGGATCATCCATTATCTCAAGCTGAATGGCCTGGAGGCGATGCGTCGTCTCGAGCGCGCGATCGAATTGAGGCCCAGCTATGCTGATGCCTTTAGCAAGGTCAGCTGGGTCGCCCAGGTACTAGGACGGCTGCAACTGGCTGCGCAGTCCGCCGAGAAAGCCATTGAACTCGATCCGCTCGCAGTGGAACCTCGCGCCAATTTCGCAATGACACGTCTTATGAGAGGTGAACACAAGCTCGCTCTCAGTTCATTGCGACCCGAGAACGATCTGATCCAGGATTGGCCAACAAACCGTTTCTACGAAGGCGTTGTGCTTTATCACATGGGCCTCTACACAGAAGCGATTGAAATCTTGAACGGCCTGAACATTCCGTGGGCCGGATTTGGGCCGAAGGCGACCCTGGCCTTGGCGCATGCGGCATCCGGCGATGTGGAGACTGCATCACGAATCCTCGTGGAGCTCGAGAGTGCCGAAGCACATGCGTTCCTTACCGGACTGGTGCGCGCGAGTCTTGGTGACAGCGAGGCGGCATTCGCCGATTTCGACTCCATAGACAATTGGACAGCGGACGCAGACTGGCCGGTGCTTTCCGCCCGATACCTGTTCCCCAATGTCCTCGATCCGCTGCGATCAGATCCCCGGTACGATCGCATGCTGCGGGGTATCGACAGAGCCTGGGGGCTGGTCTTGTAATGGAGCATCGTCCGCAGAAGATTTACCTCTCCGCCAGTTTCTCTATTAAATGCGTTTAAAAACAATACGTTGTGAGTAAATGGATATTTCGACCCACGAAATAACCCACAGCTCATTTTCTTTTTTTGGGCGATATCGTCGCACTATGCGCCATTGATGGCGCCGATAGGGCGGTCTAGACAGACCACTCGACTATGGGCCCGCCCCCCGCGCGGCCAGCAATTCGCCCCTGATCGACATGGGTCCCATTCACAAGGGGGCTGGGGGGCAAAATTTCGACCCCTGATAGTCGTTGTCAGGGTGCCTCTCACATCGCTACCAGATAAAAGAGGCCCTCTCCGATCAGTTCCTGGGCAACGAGGTCTTTTCGCGACCGTGTGGGCCCGTGATCCTAGAGGCCGTTTTTTGGCATCCCTCTAATCACCAGACCCGTGATGTTGATCACTTGGATCGCCGGGGCACACTTGCCGTCATCGCTCTCCGGAGCAGTGATAACAAGGGAATGGGCCTTGCCAGGCTTCAGCGAGCCAATAGCGAACTCCACGTTAGTTCTGCCCCCAATCCCGCTTTCATCTCGGCGGTAGCTCCCAATGAAATCTTCATCGAGAAAGAATTCGTTCACTGCGCAGTTCGGCCGCTGCACCTCGAAGATTGATTGGGCGTACTGTTGCGACAGCTTCAGGTTGATCTGCACCGTGTGGACACAATCTTGGGAAACCACATCAAAGGATTGTTCGCACATCCGGAT
>JAHEFR010000068.1:1542-2588 GCA_024640085.1 Gammaproteobacteria bacterium | reverse complement strand
ATGATGTCCCTGACCCCGTCCGCATCGAGATCGTAAACATCCAGGTAGATCGCCCCCTGAACGAAGTCATCCGCGCCGAGCATGTGCTCTTTCCAGAGCAGCGGTCCGGTCAGGCGTTCCGGGTGCCAGGGGTTCAGATCGCTTGGATTGCCTTCCGGAATGTAAAGCGCGATGTCGCCGTATTCCATCGGCTGCGAGGGATCGTAAATCAGCGTTCCCTCGGAGAATCCGCGTGCATCGGTGGACTCGATCACGAAATTGGACGACACGCCGGTGACGACCACGAGCCCCAGACGCTCGCCGTCGAGTTTCGCGTCCGAGAAGGTGAAGAGGTTGCCCGCGAGCGGAATGCGGATGCGCGCCGGGAAGTCATCCGGTACGGGCACGTTTTGCTTAACCACCGCGGTCGGTGTCGGAAGGGTCAGGAAATCGCCCGGCCAGGAGGCCGCCGGAGTCACATAAAGCATCAGGCTCAATTCGTCACCCGTCACCTGATCGGCAGTGACAGTAACGCAAATCTCGCCCGGGTCGCAGGGCGGCTTCTGGGTGGGAACGGCGAGATCGACCCGCCCCAGGTCCAGGCCGCTATCTGCCATATGAGTTGCCGTCAGGCTAGAGAACCCGCGCGGGTCTTCCGGCTCGATCATGTCCCCGACCGACGACGTGACCATCAGGCCGATCCGGGTGTCATCCAGCGTCTTGCCCGTCAGTGCCAGCAGATTGCCTTCCAACGGCACCCGCATCCGGGCGGGGAACCGCTTGGGCATCGCGGGCGGAACATTCAGCACCCAGTCGGGCATGGACAGAGCCCCGAAATTGTCCGGCCAACCGTCCTCGGTGGTCTCGTAGAACAGGAAATTCAACGGTTTCTCAAGCGCCGCTGCGGCGTCAAGCGTAATGCACAGCTCGCCGCCCGGGCATTCGATGGAGTGAATCTCCGGAGGCGTTTTTTCCATCGCTTCCAGCAACGCGATCTTGCCCAGGAACTCGAGACCGGAGCGAAATTCGCTGCGGCCCGGTTCCAGGTCGGCGATTCCCTCGGATGT
>JAHEFR010000068.1:0-1532 GCA_024640085.1 Gammaproteobacteria bacterium | reverse complement strand
ACGACCAGGACATGGGTGAAGCCGTCCCGATCGAAGTCATTCAACGTGTCCTCGATCGACGGCGAGGAATAGTTCATCCTGCCGGTCCGGGACACCCAGGGCAGTTTGCTCTCGAGGTCCTTGTGGAAAGCATCCTCTGTCGGGATCAGCTCCGAGTAGATTTCGCCTTCGACCCAGCCGAATTCGGGGAACGCCGGCACGTAAGGGGTACCGTGAGAGGCCAGCACGACCCCGATATTGTGGTCCTCGACGTCGGCCGGTACGGATTTTCTGAGATGGTGGGCCATCGCCACGATGCCTTCGCCGAGGCTCTTGCGCATGTAGGGGACTTCGAAGAATGGCTCGGCCACCATCACTTCCATGTCGCCGGTCAGGTGGCTGACGTCCTCCATCTGGCCCGTAATTTCATCGGTGTGGGTGGAGTTGGAGACCAGCATCGGCACGACCACCAGCTCGTCATAGGAGCCGTTTGCAATCTCGTGGACCACGTCCGGGATGCGCGGCACGTCGTCCAGCAGGGCCAGGTATATGTCGACCCGCGCGCCCGGCAGCGGTATGTTCAGGCTATTGACGTGTTCACGCAGCGAATCGTTGTGCCGGCTGTAGTTTCCGCTCAGTTCGTAGTTTCTGTAGATGGTGGCGTGAAAGATCTCCCAGGTGAAGAAGTCAGGCACGTCGCCCTCCGGGATGACCGTCACTTCGTGCTCGATGCCGTTGCCGTTCATGTCGCCGAAGATGTAGGTCAGGGCGGTGGCGATCTCTTCGTAGGCGGCCGCCCACTCCGTATGCTGGTAGGCCTCTGGCACGCCAGCTTCTGCGCCGTGCGGCCCGAAGGGCGAGCCATCGGGGAACACGACGGGAACGTCGCCGTCCTCGACCATCGCGGGCTCGCCGTGCCCGACGAACATCAATGCAATCCTTTTCGTTGCTCCCCTTCGCGGTATGAAGCCCGCCTGTGGCTGATGACCACCGAAAGCTGAGCCGGCCGGATCGGCCGCCTGGGTTTGAGCAGCCAGGGAAGAAATTGCGGCCTGGCTGTCGCCGAATGCGACGGGCGAAAATACCAGAGACATTCCCACTGTGATGATTGCTATGGCCCGGATAAACATGGTCCCTCCCTGCGTGGATTGCACTGATCTGCTGGTTTCGAGATTCCTTCTGGCTAATAGCGCAAGTTCCGATACTAGCCGCTGACAGTCGAAACCCATCTGACCTGAGGCAAATGGAGGGGTTTAATCCCATGAAAGTCTCGGCCGGACGGCGGCGTTGGTCCCGCGACCGTGTCGAATCTTTAAGATCCTCAGCGATGTGCAGACGTCGGATGAGGCGGCCGGAATCGAGGCGCAGGCGCCGCCCGGATCCGAGCCCAGGTCAGTTTACAGCCACCGATAGGTGCCTGAATTCCGAAAAAGGAGGTTTATACTTCCTATCCATTCACGGCCTGAATCCACTTACTGATGCTGTTCAACAGCCTTACCTTCATCCTATTCCTGGCAGTGGTGCTGTTTCTGCACTACCTGCCGTTGTCCTGG
>JAHEFR010000054.1 GCA_024640085.1 Gammaproteobacteria bacterium | reverse complement strand
CCAACGGCTACGTGGGCGCTTACCTCCACGACGGATTCGATTGCCCACTGGTTCTGCAGATTGCAAGCGAGTTGCCGCGCGTACTGCCCCGGATATTCGGGGACCGGCCGCTGTTGCAGTTATGGGCCTATCACTACGACAGCAGTCTCTCGGGCATCGACATGCACGCGGATTTCGCCGCGATCAACGTCAATTTCTGGCTGACGCCGAATGACGCGATACTCGACCCGGACTCCGGAGGCATGCGGATCTGGGATGTGGCGCCACCGGCGGACTGGGGGCCGGAAGACTTCAATAGCGCGGACCCCGTCACCAAGCGACGCATCGACGACTACCTGGCGTCCCGTGGCGCCCGGGAACTGGTGATCCCCCATCGGCAAAACCGGGCGGTCATCTTCAATTCCGACCTCTTCCATCGCACCGACGAGATCGGTTTCCGGGACGGGTTTGCCAACCGGCGCATCAACGTGACCATGCTCTACGGCAAGCGCGGCCAGGGCTGATCCTGCCCTCGGGCGTCTATACGTGATCGGTTGCGGGATCCACCCGCCAGGCCCGGAAGGCAGCGCTTGCGACTCCCCGCAAGATTGGCGCAAGGCCGGCCAATAGACTGGCGGGCCCCGGTGCGGGAGAAACGCCGCCGACTTGCGCTGGATCAAGTGCTTCCGGGCAAATACCTGCTACTTTTCTAGTGCACGGGGGCGGCTCGAATAGCCCGATTCCCGGGTGTTCGACTGCCCACACAGCGGTCGGGAGCACATCATCATGGCCGACCGGCCTGCCGGCCGACCCACGTCAGTGCGGGAGGCAATGGACCGGGTTCTCGCCAGCGAGCGAGAGGCCCAGGCGCAGCTTGAAAGCTGCAGGGCGGAAGCCGACCAGATCCTGGCCCGGGCGCGGGATTCCGTTCGCCGGATCCAGGAGACCACCCAGCGTCGGATCAGCCGCATCCACGCCGCCGCCAACCGGGCGACGGCGGCGCGCATCCGTGACATGCGGCGCGAGACCTCCCGCAAGAGTGCCGCCATCGACTACGAGCCTACCCAGTCGGAGGCGGTTGCGAGAGCCGCCTCCAGGCTGGCCCTGCGGCTCACGAGTCCGGACCATGACGACCAGTAACCGCTTGGCGTACGCCCAGGCCCGCCTGCAGGCCCGCCACGGCCGCAGGCCGACGGATGACCGCTGGCGGCTGCTCGAAGCGACGTCGGACCTGGCCGGCTATCTGCAGGCTGCAAGGAGCACCTCGCTGCGCCCGTGGGTGGTCCACCTGGCCGCCGAGGCAGGCACCCACCGGATCGAACGCTCCCTGCGCCGAGACTGGCGAACCTACGTGGCCGAGATTGCCGCATGGATACCCCGACCCTGGCGTCCCGCGGCGCTGTGGCTGGGCACCCTCCCCGACCTGCCTTTCTTCGTCCACCTGGCGAGGAGTGAACCGGCGCCACGCTGGATGCTCGAGGACCCGGCGCTCGCCCCCCTGGCCCAGACGGATATCGAGCGACGGGCAGAGGCACTGGCCGCGACCGTCCTGGCAGGCATCGCCGAACCGATACGAGAAGGGGCGATCCCGGTGGATGTCTGGCTGCGTGCCTGGGCCGAGAGGTGGCCGACGGAGGACCCGGCGGGCGGCGTCGCCCTGGAGCGGGTGCGGCGGGCATTCCATACCCACATC
Organism: Gammaproteobacteria bacterium; assembly: GCA_024640085.1. Classification (GTDB taxonomy): domain Bacteria; phylum Pseudomonadota; class Gammaproteobacteria; order Steroidobacterales; family XN24; genus JAHEFR01. Next base: position 7,799 of record JAHEFR010000054.1, on the reverse strand, counting down.
GCCACGATCCTCGCCGAACCCCTCGATCACCCACCCGGCCCCGCCCTGCGCCGCTCTATTGCGGAGCGTTTCACCATGGCATTCCGGCGGGAATCCGGCCGCATCACCGCGGTCTTCGCTCACCTTGGGCTGATGGCCCTGGATGTGGAGAGGCTGCGCGGCGGGCTGGTGCTCAGAGCCCTGTTCCCGGACCCGGCGGAGCGACCGCAATGGGCATGAGACCGGTCGCCGCCCAGTGGTTCGAGATCCTGACGCCCCGGGAGGATCTGACCCGGGCGCTGCGATGCCTCGCGGCCACCGGGGCCGTTGAGCTGCAGACCCACAGCCAGGCGACCAGCCGCGCCCAGTTGCCTGATCTCCACCGCGGTCTGGAGGCATTCGGTGAACTGGCGCGCCGCTACGGCGACTGGTGGCCGGACCCCGCGCCCCAGCCCGTGGAGACGGCGGCGGAACCGGCCCAGCAGCTGTCGGTCGCCCTCGACGTCCTGGAGCGTTGGGTCGCGGACGCCGCTCCGCTGATCACGGAACTCCAGAACACCCGACGCATGCGCCACGACCTGGATACCCTGGGCTCGGCGATCTCGACCCCGGGCGATCAGCTCCCGGATCTGCACCAGCTTGCCGGCAGCGGGCCCTACCTGGCGGGTCGGCTCTACGTCGTACCACCGGAAGCGGACATCCAGCAGGTGCCGCCGTCGGTGCTACTGCAGCCGGTACGGACGGAAACCGATCGTTTCCTTTTTGCCGTGGGCGAAAAGGCGCAGATCGAGATGCTGGACGAGTACCTGACCACCCTCAAGGCTCGTCCGCTGGAGCTGCCCAGATGGCTGCCGGGGACTCCCGGAGAAGCGACCGCGGCCATCGACAAGCGCATCGCTGCGGCAGAGGAAACGGCGACACGTCTGGAAGCGGATCTCGGCGAGATCCACGAGCGCCACGGACTGGCCGCCGCGCTGGGCCGGCTTCGTCTTCTCGACTGGTACGTGACCCATGTGCCGGAATTGCCTGTGACGGAACGATTCGCGTGGATTACCGGTTGGACCAGCGACCCGGACGCGGCCAACGTGGACGCCCGGCTGCACGACACCGGCGTCAACTATCTGCTCCGGTTGGGCGAACCGCCGGCTGACGTGTCCAAGCCGATGGTGTTGAGGAATCCGCCCTGGGCACGGCCGTTCGAACTGTTCGCTGCGCTCCTGGGGACACCGGGGGCCCAGGATGTGGACCCCAGCCGTATCGTCGCCTTCCTGGGGCCGCTGATGTTCGGCTACATGTTCGGCGACGTGGGTCAGGGCGCCGTGCTGCTGGCGGCGGGCCTCCTGCTAAGGAAAAAACTCCCGGTGATGGCGCTGCTGGTGCCCGGTGGTATCGCCGCCATCATCTTCGGCTTCGTCTTCGGCAGCGTGTTCGGCATCGAGGACCTGGTCCCGGCACTGTGGGTCCACCCCATCGAGGAGCCGATCCCGGTGCTGGCGGCCAGCCTGTTCTTCGGCTTCCTGGTGGTGACCCTCGGCCTGATCCTGGACGCGCAGCAGTGTCACTGGCGCGGGGACGACATGGAATTCTGGGGCGCACGGCTGGGGCTGCCGATGACCTATTTCGGCATCCTGGTCGCCATCGTATTCACCACCATCCCGGAGGGCCGGTTCCCGATCGAGCCGGCCTGGGGAATCTGGTACGCCATGCTGGGCACGGTCTGGTTTATCGCCGGCTACGCCTGGCGCGGACGCCCTGAGGCCTTGCCGGCGGCGGGCGATGCCGCGGGCGAGTACATCGAGACGGTTCTGCAGCTTCTGGTCAACACCATCTCGTTCGTCCGCGTCGGCGCTTTCGCCCTGGCCCACGGGGGCCTGTCGGCGGCTGTCGTCGGCATGGCCGACTCCGTCCAGTCCATGCCCGGCAAGGCGGCGGTGCTGACCCTCGGCAACGCCCTGATCATCGGCCTGGAGGGACTGGTCGTCAGCATCCAGACCACCCGACTGGTCCTGTTCGAATTCTTCATTCGTTTCCTCCGGTCCAGCGCAAGGTGCTTCAAGCCCCTGCCCAGCCCGGACGACGAGGCACCCGGTAAAGAGAGGAGAGAATCATGAGACTTTCCGCAATCATCATGATCGGCGCCGCGACCCTGATCGCCATCGCCGCCGCCTTCGGGACGCTGCTGCTGGCCTTTCCGGAGACCGCCGTGGCCGAAGAGGCCGTCAGCGCCCTCGGCGGTGACACCGGGGTCCTCCAGTGGGGCTTCGCCGCCGCCGCCGCCGCCGCTGGCCTGTCCGCTGCCGCCGCGGGTTACGCGGTAGCCCACGTGGGCAGCGCGGCGGTGGGCGCCCTGGCCGAGAAACCGGAGCTGATGGGACGGGTACTCGTCATCGTCGGCCTGGCGGAAGGCATCGCCATCTATGGCCTGATCGTGTCCATCCTCATCCTCAATCGGCTCGGATGACATGAGCGTACCGGCCTTCATCGGCGATGAACTGACGGGCGCGGGATTCCGCCTGGCGGGACTGAAAGTATTCGAGGCCACCGCCGAGGAGCAGGAGACGGACTTCCGCCGGGCGCTGGACGAGGCGCCGTTGGTGATCATCACCACCCGCGTGGCGGCTGAGCTGCCGCGGCAGCTGGTGGAGTCCTCGGTGCGGCGGGCTCGGCCGCCGGTGGCCATCGTCCCCGAGGCCGTCGGGGGCCCGCCGCTACCGGACGTCGAGCGGGAGGTCCGCGCGGCCCTGGGAGTGGAATCGTGATCGAGTTCGAAAGCATCGTGGACGCCCAGGTCCGGGCCATGCTGGAAGGCATCCGGCAGGACCTGGACAGCCGCCGCGGGGAGATGCTCGCCGAGGCCGGGAAACAGGCCAGGGCGCTCCTCGTCAATGCGCGGCGCCAGGCTCGTGCGCGGGTCTCCCAGGCGGTGGCTGAGGAGCGTGACCAGCGGGACCGCAGCCTGCAGCGGGCCGGCGCATCCCTGGCCTCCCGCATCCGCCGCAAGCAGCAGGCCCTGGACAAGGACCAGCTTGTCCTGGGCCACGAGCGCCTGCGGGAGGCGCTGACCCGGCGCTGGGCGGACCCCGCGGCGCGGGCCGACTGGGCGGCCGCGCTGCTGGGCGAGGCCCGGGCGTTGTTGTCAAACAGTACCTGGCAGATCGAGTACCCGGCGGACATGGACGCCGGTGAGGCAGCCCGGCTGCTGGAGTCCGGGGCCTCCGGCGCCCGTGTGGAACTCGCCCCGGCGGCGGACATCCAGGCCGGTTTCCGCCTGCGACACGACGACGCGCAGCTGGATATGAGCGTGGCGGGCCTGCTCGCCCAGGTGGATGAGATGGCGGGCGAGCTGCTGGCGGAGATTCACCGCCAGCAGGAAGAACTGGGAGCGCAATCATGAGCAAGGCGGCGATCCACTGGGTCGGCGGACCAGTCCTGCGTGCCGACGTGAAGGGACCGTTCCACGTCCACGAGGCGGTGAGCGTGGGCGTCAACGAACTCCTCGGCGAGGTGATCCAGCTCGACGGCGAGCAACTCGTGGCCCAGGTCTACGAGGACACCACCGGGCTCAAGCCCGGTGATCCCGTCACCGGCAGCGGGCTGCCGCTGTCCGTGCCCCTGGGACCGGGCCTCCTGGGCCGGATTCTGGACGGGCTGCTGCGGCCCCTGGCTGAAGAATCGGTGCACTTCTATGCCCCCGGTACGGTGGGCCAGCGGGGCGGCCGGTTCCACTTCGTGCCCCTGGCCGACACCGGCGAAACCCTGGCACCCGGGGCCTTCTTCGGCCGCATCGTCCGCGAAGGGCCGACCATGCGCTGCATGGTGCCACCGAATGTATCGGGCACGGTGGAGAGCATCGTCGACGAGGGCGAGTACGCCGAGACCGACACGGTCTGCGTACTCATCGCCGACGACGGGCGCCGGCACGAGCTTCCCATGGGGCACATGTGGCCCGTCCGCCGACCGCGGCCGGTCCAGAAGCGCCTCAGTCCGGAAGCGCCCATGGTGACCGGGCAGCGGATACTCGACACCCTGTTCCCGGTGGCCCGGGGCGGGCGCGCCGCCCTGCCGGGCGGGTTCGGCACCGGCAAGACCGTGCTGCAAGAGAGCCTGGCCAAGTGGTGTGACGCCGACGTCATCGTCTACGTGGGCTGCGGCGAACGGGGCAACGAGATGGCCGAGGTCCTGGACGAGTTTCCGGGGCTGGACGACCCGCGCACCGGCCGGCCGCTGATGGAACGCACCGTCATCATCGCCAACACCTCCAACATGCCCGTGGCGGCGCGGGAGGCCAGTATCTACACGGCCATCACGGTGGCCGAGTATTTTCGCGACATGGGGCTGCACGTGGCGCTGATGGCGGATTCCACCAGCCGCTGGGCCGAAGCGCTTCGGGAAGTCTCCGGCCGGCTCGGCGAATTGCCGGGCGAGTCCGGATACCCCGCCTACCTGGCCTCGCGTCTGGCGGAGTTCTACGAGCGGGCCGCGCGGGTGCGCACCCTGGCAGGCGAGGAGGCATCAGTGACCATCATCGGCGCTGTCAGCCCCCCGGCCGGCGATTTCTCGGAGCCGGTGACCAGCCACACTAAGCGCTATGTGCGCAGCTTCTGGGCCCTGGACCGGGCACGCGCCCAGGCCCGCTTCTATCCGGCCATCAATCCCCTGGTCTCCTATGCCGAAGACGTCGACGTGCTGGCCCGCTGGTGGCAGATCCAGGGCAACCCCGACTGGCGCATTCACCGTCAGCGCATCCTCACCCTGCTGGAGCAGCAGGAGAAACTAGAGCGCATGGCCCGCATCGTCGGCAAGGATGCCCTGCCGGCCGAGCAACAACTGACACTGTTGTGCGCCGAGTTGCTCAACGAAGGTTTCCTCTACCAGTCCTCGTTCTCGCCGATCGACCGCTACTGCTCGCCGGAGAGACAGTCGGCCATGCTGCGGCTACTGATGCACTTCGTCGATCGTTCGGCGGAGACGCTGGCTGCCGGCGCCGGGCCCGAGGCCATCGGCGAGGTACCAGTGCTGCGACGCCTGCGCCGGCTCGGCGAAGAATTGCCCGAGGACGACCCCGAGGAGGCCAACCGGCTGTGGACGGCCGTGGATCGTGAACTCGGAGAGATCAATACCGGAGGCGACCAGCATGCGCGGTGACCTGACGCTGACCGGCGCCGTACGCCGGATCGAGGGACCCCTGCTCTACGTGAAAAGGAGCGCAAGCGTAGGGCTGAACGAGGCGGTGCAGATTATCGACAGCGAGCAGCGCCAGCGGGTCGGCCGCATCGCCGCCCTGGACGAGGACAAGATGATCATCGAGGTGCTGGAGTCCACCACCGGACTCGGCCTGGGTGACACCCTCATCCGGTTGCGCGCCGAGCCCCTGGTGTTCCCCGTGGGGCCCGGTCTGCTCGGGCGCGTGTTCGACAGCGTGGGGCGCCCCGTCGACGGCGGTCCGCCGGTCCCAGCCGAGCGCCGCATGCGCATCGACGGCCTGGCCATCAACCCTACCGCCCGCGCCCTGCCCCGGGACTTTATCGAAACCTCGGTCTCCACCATCGACCTGATGAACAGTCTGGTGCGCGGCCAGAAGCTGCCGCTCTTCTCTTGTGGCGGCCTGCCCCACGACCGCATGGCCACCGAGATCGCCCAGCGCGCCCGCCTGCGTGGCGGCGAGGCCGGCGAGTTCGCCATCGTCTTTGTCGGCATCGGCGTGCCCCACGATACGGCGGAGGCCTTCCGCACCGCCATGGAATCCAGCGGCGCCCTGGAACACACGGTGATGTTCCTCAACCGGGCCGACGAACCGAGCACCCAGCGGCTGCTGACTCCCCGCTTCGCCCTGACCGCGGCCGAGTACCTGGCCTTCACCGAGGGCCGCCATGTGCTGGTCATCCTCACCGACATGACCAACTACTGCGAGGCACTGCGGGAGGTGTCGGCGAGCCACGGCGAGATCCCCAGCCGCAAGGGCTATCCGGGCTACATGTACTCCGACCTGGCCACGCTCTACGAACGGGCCGGATGCATCAAGGGGCTGGCGGGCACGGTCACCCAGCTGCCCATCCTCACCATGCCCGGGGATGACATCGGCCACCCCATCCCCGACCTGACCGGATACATCACCGAGGGCCAGATCGTTCTCGCCCGGGACCTTGATCGCAAGGGCGTCTATCCCCCGGTGGCAGTGCTGCCGAGCCTGTCCAGGCTGATGGACAATGGCACCGGCGAGGGCTATACGCACAAGGACCACCCCAACCTGGCCCACCAGTTGTTCGCCGCCTATGCCCGCGCGACCCGGGTGCGCGTGCTCGCCAGCGTCATGGGCATGGAAGGCCTGTCCGACACCGACAAGCGCTATCTGAAGTTCGGCGACGTGTTCGAGGACGAACTGGTCAAGCAGGCGGGACCGCGGACGCTGGAAGAGAGCATGGAGATCGGCTGGCGACTGTTGCGCGTGCTGCCGGAAGCGGAGCTTTCGCGACTGTCCGACGCCCAGATCGAGCGGTATATACGCCAGGAGGCCGAACTTGCCTGACGGTCGCCAGGTCACGCCCACCCGCAGCGCATATCTCGAGCTGAAGGACGAGCGCCAGCTGATCCAGGAAGGATACGAATTCCTGGACGAGAAGCGCATGATCGTAGCCCAGGAGATGCTGCGCCAGCTGGCCGCCTACCGCGACAGCCTGGCCGAGTACCAGACGGCCCACGCCGAGGCGGTGGCAGGCCTGGCCGGGGCCGCAGCACGCCACGGTCTCGAGGGCGTCACGGTCTATCCGCCCGCGGACCTGGAGGACTGGGAGCTGCGCCGTTCCATCCACCGTTTCCTCGGTGTCGAGCTGATCCTGCCCGAGGGCACCTCCGGCGAGTCGTGTCGGGGGCTCACACCGGCCTATCCGTCGCCAGAGGCGGAACTGTGCGGCCAGCGCTTCGTGGCGCTGGTCAGCCTGGCCGCTGACCTGGCCGCCCGGACCACCAACATGCGGCGACTGATCACCGAGTACACCCGCACCGAGCGCCGGGCGCGGGCCCTGGAGAACGTGCTGCTGCCGGAGATCGACGAAGGTATCCGTTTCATGGAGGAGCAGCTCGAGGCCCTTGACCAGGAGGAGGCCCTCAGGGTCCGCTTCGTGGGGCACGGCGCCTGACAATCTTCGGGATCTGTGACGCCTGTCCTAGGGTTATGTCAAATAAAAGTTGTCGGCCTGCCGGCCCAAGCCTACTGTTCCCCCACGCTCCTGAAAAGCCACACCTGCCGAGAGGCAGGGTCGGAAAGGCCAGATCCTCCTGAAGGCTGTCAGCCTGCCGAAAGAGCCAGGAACGACCGTAAAGGCCGTTCCAGACGTGAGGCAGGCAAAGAGCATCGCAGAGAGCAGCCATTGCCTTGATCGGGTCAAGCCGATCGCTCGCCTGAAGGGGGATTGACGGGACGAAGTAACAACTTCGTCCCGTTTTCTTTTTAGCAACCCGGACCCTGGGCGCAACCCTGCGTAACCCACCTGGAGGCTATGCCTGATGCGCATGCCGCCAACGAACGGCTACTGTAAGATGCGCATGCCGCCGAGCGCATTGGGATAGTAATGGCGCACCGTTTCTCTGAAAAGATGGCCGCTTGCAAACGGCGCGTCCGCGGCACCAGCACCACGAGCATCCCGCCATCAGATGGATGTCGGTTGGAATCAGCTGTCCAGCAATGACAGCAGTTCGCGGGTCCTCAACTGCATCAGGTTGCGATCGCGACGGCTTTCTACGTTCAGCCTCACCAGCGGCTCGGTGTTGGAACTACGAAGGTTGAATCGCCAGTCCGCGAATTCCATGGACAGGCCATCGGT
>JAHEFR010000067.1 GCA_024640085.1 Gammaproteobacteria bacterium | reverse complement strand
CCGGGCCGCGGAGACCACTCCGCAGCCGCGGTCACGAGCTCCCAGTTGGCTCCATCCTGGGTGCGCCAGACGTCGTTGAAGTAAGGAGGATCGCACCCGGGCACGGGCTGGCAGATGAATCCGACTTCGCCGCCGAACAGGTAGATGTACCCGTCCTTCACGACGGCCGCGGCTCCGGCTCGGGGGGACCAGGCTGCGCTCGCGGTGACCTGCTCCCACGTCATGCCATCGCCCGATTTCCAGACGTCGTTGAAGTAGATCCGTACCGGCGGGCCGCCGATGATCGCCGAGTCGTCGTTCTGAGAACCACCGAACACGTAGATCTCGTTCTGGAAGACTACGCTGGTCAGCCCGGCGCGGGGCTCCCAGCCGGCGTCGTCGGTCATGAGCTGCCAGGATACGCCGTCCCCGCTTCGCCACACATCATTGAAGAACTCCGACACGGAGATGAAGCCCGGACAATCCGGAGCCGGCACCGGACAACCCGGGTTCGGAATCGTAATGAAGTTCTGTCCGCCGATGACGTACATGTCGTCACTGTTGGTCAGAGCCTGGAAGTATGCACGCGCCGGCCAGTGTGTGCCCGGTGTCGACTCGAGAATCCGGGTCCAGGTTGCCCCCAGGTCATCGCTCTTCCACACGTCCGACCAGATATCGCTGTCACCCAGGATGACCGTGCCTCCGACGGGTTCTCGAGGTGTGCGGCCGCCCATGAGATAGAGACTGTTATCGAGTTCTACGACCTGCAGCCCAGCGCGCCTCTCCCACTCGGCTTCGGGTTGAGTCAGATCCCATACGTACGATCCGAGGTCAGCAGGATTGTCCGGGGAAAGGGGTTCATCGTTGCATGCAGATATTGTGAGTACGGCTGGGAGAACAGATGCCAGCAAGAGCGACCGGCGCATTCACTTCCTCCAGATTGAAACTCGATTTGATCCAAAAAGCGCGGCCGAGATGGTATGCATGAGTGCGTGGGGTCGCAACCAATGCGCTTGGCTGCGAGTTCCGCCCACTACGCTTCTCACGCGGTGAGACTCCTCGCGCCGCCGGCCTGAGGCAGACCTGAAGGCTATTGCGCAGCACGTGCCGGTCCTCGTTTATCAACAGCCACGCGTCATGACCTGCCCCCCAGATGCACGAAAGCCAGCCATTTCTGAGGGCTTTCTGCCAGTCGGGGCGCCGGGATTTGCCGTGGAGGCGAAGCCGAGACCCTCTGGCCGCGTAGCGGACAAAGCACCCCGGACCTCATTCTCCGCCCCCGAGCGTGAGGGTCCGGGAGTAGGTCCACTCCAGGGGGATGTTCCGGCACGTGCACTTCCCAGGTTCTTCCCTGCTCGGAGCAATGCACGCTCCAATCTCTGATCGGACCGGTGGTCCGTCGTCGTTCGGACGCGATGGGACGGGGATTGTTTGCCCCACCGGTAACGCTGCCGATGAAGTACCTCGAGGTCGGAATGTCGACCCGCTCCTCAGGTCATTCCCGCGTCAGCAGGCGCGGCCCGAAGTACTGGATCGCAATGGCTCCCACCGGCGCCGCCACCACGATGGCCAGAACGGCTATGGAAAGGATCGCCTCGCCGCTCTCCAGAGTCAGCGAAGTCGCCCTTCCGTCCAGGACCATCGCGAGGGGCACCGCCCCCATGGCCGCCTGGACCGTGGCCTTGGGCAGGTAGGCGATCGCGCAGAACCTGCGTTCTTCCGGTGAGAGGTCCGAGCTACGCAGTGAAATCCAAACGCCGAGGCTTCGGGCCGCAAGGCCGATCGCCAGGATCCCGAGGCCGAGACCGATGAGCTTTGGGTCCAGTGCGTCGATCCGCACCTCGGTCCCGATGTAGACGAACAGCAGGATTTCGGCGAGCACCCAGATCTGCGCGAACTTCGACGCCAGCCGGTGCGCCAGGTCGCTGTTCTTCTCGAGTATCACGAAGCCGGACGCCATGATGCCAAGGAGCGCCGCGATAGGGAGAATTTGCCGGACCGCCGGTTGTGCAGCGAAGTCGTAGAACACCACCGCTACGATCATGAACAGAATGACCTTCGTCGTATCGGGCAGTTCGAACCGCCCGAAGAGCCACATGAATGCCAGGCCGATTCCCACACCGATCGCTCCGCCCAGCAGGATGCCGGAAGGCACGCCCAGGAGCAGGTAGGTCCAGTCCGTGGACCCGCCGGCGGCGAGTCCCGCGAACACCCCGAAAACGGTAATGGCGACGACAACGTCCATCGAGGTGCCCGAAAGAACCAGTGTGGGCACCTCGTGCTTCTTCCCGAGGCCCTCGTCCTTGAGGTCCAGCATTGCCGGGATCACGACGGCCGGCGAGACCGCCGCGAGGATGAACCCCAGCATCCCGGATTCTACGAAGGAGAAACCGAGCAGGAAGAACGATGCGGCGGTGACGGCTGTCCCCTCGAGCAAGCACGGAATGAAGCCCATTCGAATTGCGGGTCGGCCGATGCGGTGAAGGGTGTCGCGGTTGATGCCGAGACCGGCCCGGATGAGGATGACGATCAGGGCGGCCGTCCTGGTCTCCCTGAGGAGCCCCAACACCTCGGGCTGGATCTGGTCGATACCGTGGGGTCCGAGGAGGACGCCCGCTGCGATCATCCCCAGGATGCCGGGCAGACCCAACCTCTCGAAGACGAAATTCCCAAGGAGGGCGAGCAGGACGACCAGCGCGATTCCGGTCAGCATGCTCCGTCACACCCTTCGAAGGTCGGCCAGCGCACCGCGGGGTTCAAGATTCGTTCGGCCTCGCGCGTGCGGGGATCGGTCAACCTCGACGACAGCAGTTAGGCGAAGGTAAAACCGATCCC